>JAIENY010000067.1 GCA_019750915.1 Xanthobacteraceae bacterium | reverse complement strand
CGAGTGAGCGCGTAGCTCAGGCGGTAGAGCACGTGACTTTTAATCATGGGGTCGAGGGTTCGAGTCCCTCCGCGCTCACCAATTGTTCAATTTTATCAGCTACTTAGTTTCACTCCTCGCACGGTGAAAGACCTGATTTCTTCATGTCCGCACTGTGTCCGCCCGTCCACTGAATGAAAAAGCTATCTGAGCAACAGCGGCGATTCTTAAAGCGCCAAGCCGAGCGTGGAAATTCGATCAGCGCGTCCTCCGCCGGACAGCGGTTCGTCAAACGCCACGCAGAGGAAATCAAGTACGCCCATGAGCACCATGCGTTCTTGTCGCGTACGGGTTTGGCGAGCCAGGGGCATTTTAATGTACCCGCCCGCACTCTTCGGCGAGTTCCAATTCTGGTGCCAGAAGTCCTTTCCCTCAAAAACAATTTCGACGAGACGATAGATTGCCTCGAAATCCTGCGGCGCTCGGTACTGCAGGAGAATCGCTCTGTCATGTTGTATTTTGACCGGGTCCAAGTGCTCGAACCCGCGGCGACACTGTTGCTAACGGCAGAGATTTATCGCTGCAGAAATCTCCGAGCGGCCAGAACGGGCCACATGGTGAACGGAACTTTTCCCGACAACAAATCCACGTTTTTGCAGTTGCGGGAGATGGGGTTCTACAGACTGATCGATGTCGACGACGAATTTGAAAGCCAAGGCCCTGAAGATCCCGACAGGCCCTTCTTCGTTCCTTTTCGCACCTTCAACAGCGTAAATCCGGAATTTGCGGCCGCCTTCTGTGGCCTTGTGACCGACAGCGCCTTTCCTATGACCGATCTCGCTCTGGGTCGAATGGTTGGAGCTTTGAAAGAAGCTATGGGGAATGCCGAAGAACACGCCTATAAAATCCGCCCGGAATTACCGACGATGGGTGGGCGGTGGTGGGTTTTGGGCTTTATTGACCCTAAAACGCACGAAATGATGATTATTTTTTGCGATCAGGGCATTGGGATTCCACGTACGCTCGGCATAGATCTGTACGATAGGATTACGGCATTGAGGTCGCTCAAATTACATCCGAGCGATAGCAATATGATCGCAGCGGCAACCGAACTACATCGAACGTCGACGGGGCTGTCAGGCCGCGGTAAAGGTTTCCGCGACATGAAAAAATTCGTCGATACTTGCGAGGACGGCGAGCTTCGCATTCTTTCAAGCCGCGGATCGTACATTTATTCAAAACAAAAAGAACAGGTCCTCGAATATGATCAGTCAATCGGCGGCACACTCATCGAATGGCGAATTCGAAATCCGGCCATCGTGGAGGTTGAAGGTGCATAACAAAACGATTTCAGTGGCACGCGATTTCAGTCCGTATCCAGGCCCGCGATATATCGTTCAGGGTCCATATAGCGGCGAGAAATTCCGACCGCTTTTGTCGCGCGCGTTGCGAGAACACGACTCCGTCACGGTGGATCTCGATGGCACCACTGGCTTCGGCTCTTCGTTTCTCGACGAGGTATTTGGCGGCCTCGTTCGAAATGAGGGCTTTCGATTGGACGACCTGCAGAAGCGGTTGCATATTATTTCGGTCCTGGACGCGAGCTACAAAGTCGAAGCGTGGGAATCGATCCGTGAGGCAGAGCAATTTGTGGCTGCAAGCAAACGTCCTGCATGAAGCGAGTGGAGGTTGCATCCCCCTCAAAGCCGAAAATCGCGGACGCGACGACGGTAACGCCTGGCCAACCGGCTCAGGTGAGCGTCCAGAACGGCACCGTTATTCAAGTACAGCTCGTTCCGGCAAAGCCAGGAGTCCTTGACCCTCAGCTTTATGCACCGGCGATTCCCGGGGTTATCGTCGCGTTATTAGGTTTGTGGATCGCACATTGTTTTTCGGCGAGACGAGATTTTCGCAAAGAAGTCGCGGATTGCTGCTCTGATCTTAAAGGCCTCGTCGACGAAGCGTTTACGGCGGCTTCCAAGGCTTGGGTGGCAGATCCAGGGAGTGATCGTATCGCCGCTATCAATGAAACAAAGCACAAGATTCAGGTTCTTGGCATTGCTTCGACGACACTATCGCGCAAAACGAAAGGTTCGGTAGACCTGTCGAGCGAAATCACCAAGTTTCGGCGGGCATGCACAAGTGATCCGTTCGAAGATCCTACGCGGATAGCTGAGAACGTAGTGCCCGCCGACATGCTTACGGCGATGATCGACCTATACGCTCGTGCTGACCACAAGCTTATTGATTATTGGGGAAATTGACTGAAGCGAGAAGGAACTGCACATTTCTGTGCGGGATTCCTCTAGCGTCGGTGAGGCCGAATGACGAACGTGGTGCGGCATCCGAAGCTCAACCCTATGGACAGGCGCAAACGAAATCCGCCGAGAACACCGAGGTCGTACAAGACTTCACGCGGGTTGGTGAGCAGGTCGGAATTGTTGGGCCTGAGGAAAAGATCAGAAAGACACGAGCCGACGATTCAGGAGATGGCACCGCTGCCGGCCCCGCCGTCGATCCTGCATGGAATCTTCGCTTGGGTTGCCAATGCCGTCATTTTTCTCGCCTTCGGTCTGATGTTTTTGCGAGCGTTCCGCGGATAGCCAAAACCATAAGGGCTTTTTAACGTCTCTATCAATGGCGTCACAGAGAACCAACATCCGTTGAACCAACATCCGTTCGCAAACAGGCGGCCAAAAAAATATCTGTTATTTTTCAATGTGTTGCGAAACGGAACTAATTTTAATCAAAATGCCTTGAACGGGAACTTACAGCCCCCCACATAAAGCAGGCCTGTCATTGTTCAGGCAGCAAGCAGGCCGGTTGGTGTTCTAGCACCAACCGGCCCAAATCCCACTGGGCAGCGGGAACATGTGATCACATGGCAAACAATTGGGGGCACATTGGCCCAATGTCAAGCGACACTTTACACCCCTGCCCGTCCATTCGTCAAAAGGACGAGCAACATGCTTACTACAAAACACCTCTACCGGCCGCAGCTTCGCAGCAAAAGCGGTGAAGCAGCTGCACTCAACCATCTCAGCATTCCGGCCAAGTCTCGCCTTGCGCCTGTAATCAACATGGTGGCCAAACCGCCCGGCAGCTTCGCCCAAGACGTCAGCGCCTCGTGGGCTGGTCGCGCAATGGCACTAGACGGTACCTACAACGTCGGCGCTACGAGCACCACAGCATGGTTCAACAATATGCTCGGGACCATCGGGGCGGGCGGCGTTAAGGCGATTCCTTCAATCGAATATGGTGAAGTTGGCCCCTACCTCCATGCCGTTAAAGCCATGGTCGGCGCCTTCGCCCCTGGACTTGTTTTGAAAGTCGGCCTCGCCGATCTCAAGCATGCGGCGAGCTATGCCGCCGCGCAAGGGTGGCCCACGCGCGAGATCGATCTCATCGTAGATCTCAAAGAGGTGCACGGTTATGATCAGTCACTTTTGCACCCGATGGTGTCCTCTGCGATGGGAACCTACGTCGCACCAGGCGTATGGCGTTCTGTGACGCTGTCTGCATCTTCAGCCCCCAAAGATCACGGCGGCCTCCCGGCCGGCCGGTCAGTTGTGCCTCGCCGCTGCTGGGACGTTTGGAACGCAACCGCAAAGCTCGTTCCTTACACGTTGGACTTCTCGGACTACGGAACGGCGACGCCTAATCTGGCAGACCCTCCCGGAATGGCGATGACTAAGGCGACAGTCAGCGTTCGGTATACTGTCGATAAGGATTGGATCATTCGGAAGGGGCAGCCTACGAGCGGAAAAACTGGTGTGGTTATGTCCACCCAGTATCGCGCTCACGCCCAGGCGTTGGCAACGGAAGCCCAGTTCGGCGGGCTCCCGATGTGCTGGGGCGACGATCGCATCCTCGCAATTGGCGGCGGCACGACTACACCGGGCAACCGCACGACGTGGGCATCAATCGGCGCGAGCCGTCATCTCTCTTACGTTGCTGCAATGTTGCCCTAACCAACCGTGTCTAGCTTTTAACGAAGCTCGAACGTGCGCGGACAGCGCACGTTCGTCTAGTGCGCCAGCAATCAACCGGCAAAGATGGTCTACCGATTTCGAGCGAACGCCTTTTGCGAGGCCCACGCTTTCGAGGATCGCGATCAACTCCGGTTTCCATAGAAGACGGGCTATCTGAACCTTGTCGATCGACGGATTTCTCCGCGGTTCTCTGATCGCATTGAGCTTCAGGTGGCTTTCAGCGTCGTCATCTTTTTGCACGGCCGTCAGACCCCACCACTGCGGCACACGCTCGGCGGCTTTGGTCAAATGCTTGTCAGCCGCAACCAGTGTGATTTGATCAAACACTTGGTTATACAACTCCATCTGGTCGTCTAAGCGACCGAGCGTATCTCGCTCGCTCTTGATCTCGTATCCATGCAGCTGGCCGTTAATTACGGCCATGTCGATGCGCGCGGATCCGTTCCATACACACATCTCCTCAACGAAGCGCGAACTTGAATCATGGGCATAGTGCGCCGTCAGCCAAGCCCTCATCAATGCTCGTACGTCGGAATCGCGCATGCGCTACCATATCGCAAAAGGTTAATGCCAATGCAAATGGGGAAAGCGGGCTGTCCCATGCTGGAATAGGAAACCCTCCGGCGTATCAGCAAGTTAAATGCTGCTTCCAGCAACTCCTTCGGTCGCTAAAGTGCAAACGCATGAATTTTTTCGTTCACAAGTGAGACGCTGGTTGGCGATGCTTACGTCGCCCGACAATTTTTCCGAGACGTCGCGGGCGACCCACAAGAGCGCGGCTACCCGATCAAGAGAATCGATGTGGGATCCGTCGGAACGCCGTGGCATGTTAATGGCCTCCTCCACCAAAACATCAAGCAAGTGGCTCAGATGGGCCGCGTCAGACGCGACATCATCCAATGTCATAAGATTTTGGCACGTGTTATAGACAACTTTAGCTTGGGACATGGTCACTCCATTTTCCAGGTCAGAGCCGAGAGCAAGGTTGCAGCCTTGCCTCGGCTTGCTTTTATGGTACCATAAACAAATGAAAATCCAAAGAAAGAATGGTACCAAAAAAAGACCCGGGCGCCCGGCCACCGGTCAGGGGGTGCAGGTGGGTACGCGCTGGCCAGAGGACACGATAGCTAAAATCGACGCTTGGGCATCTCGGCGAGACGACCGCCCCAGCCGGTCAGAAGCCATCCGAAGGTTGGTCGAGTTGGGATTAAAAGTCTCGCCGAAATAAAGGTCTATGGCTCACGCGCAGCCGTCTCGGCGAATACGCCAATTACACTAGAGACCCTGTCTTCCGGACTTGCTCGGCAATACTTTTCTGTCATCCGCTTTACTTTTATGGTCGCGGCATTTATCGCAACGTCCCCCTTTTGACGCATCTTGGCGGTGACGTATCCGTAAATAAAGCCGTCAAATAGCGCTCGATCTTCCTTGATGGCAGCCAAGTAATCGCTGCAACTGGCTTCCGCGGCATTCGCCGGTGAAACGGCACAAACAACCGCGGTTGCGATGATCAAAGACAGACATTTCATCTTTTTCAAAGCTCTTGTGAATATTGGGTATAGCTAGCCAGAGAGAGGGAAATAAGGGAAGTGTCATTGTAAAGTTCGATGTGACCAAAATAACCCGACCCGGCCAGGCTTATGCACCTCGCGGTCTGCGCCGCGATAATGCGGCCATTTACGTCGGACTTAGCATTTCGAAATTCGGGCAACTCGTGGCAGATGGTCGAATGCCCAAGCCGAAGCGTGTGGATGGCAGTGTGGTCTGGGACCGATTCCGTCTTGACGAGGCTTTCGAGGATTTGCCGTCTGAGGACGTGACTAATCCATGGGGCAGCGTGCGGTAAATGCCGCGGCACCGCTACCATGTCACGGCCAGGGACGTGCCGCCGATTGCGGCGGCGCGCATCATGGGCATGACGCTGGAAGCGTTCACTGAAAAGCTCCCCGATCTGCTGAAGCGCAATTTCCCGTCACCGGACCCGACGACCGGCAACTTCGACACGAAGGCGATCGACGTTTGGCAAGACCTTCGTCATCCCACGTTATTAGGTGAAGAGAAGCCCGATCAACCATTAAAACCCCAGTCCGATATTAGAGAGAAGATGGCGGCAGCCAACAGGGCATTGCAAGAAGAGATCAAGAGAAGGCCTATGACGAAGCGCGAAAGAGACGCGCTCGAGGAATGCTTCCACTCGCGCCCGAATCCCGTTGACTTAACCATGCATCGGCACAGTTCGCTGCGCTGGCTTGAGCTGCATGGTTTCATCACATCGGGGGGCGCCGGTCTCTTCGCAATTACGGCGGCCGGCGAACTGCGATGGCAACAGATTTCTGCATCCTCGTCGTAGGCATTCGCCGAACATGTTTGTTGTCGCGACCGGTAAATCTACCGGTTTTCGTATTTGACGAGAGGCATTTACTGGAAGACGATCGACGCGTTTCAATTGATCGGACGTAAAATGCTCAATTTTGCCAAAGTTATTTCGCCCGTCGCGGTTTTGTCGATGCTATGTTTTCTGTCCGATACAGCAAACTCTCAGGATGCGGGACAAGAATACCGAGCTCGTTATGTCATCAGCGGTTTTCTGTTGAGGGCAAGTAAGGCATGCAAACTTGACGATCGCGCAGCGATAGCCGCAGCGGTTTCCCTGGTCAGCGGCAGGGAAATGAAAGCCTTTTCGGAAGCGTACCCAGACACGATCAAAGAATGGATGATGAAGGGCGCGTCAGATTTCAACGAGCGCGTGATGAGATTTGGGCTCGACCCGGCCTGTGACTTTGCAAGCGGTGTAATGAGCAAAACGAACGAACTCGCGAACGCCAACGCTCAGTGAAAGTACCCGACGCTCGTACATCCGGAGCGCCGGGTGCTCTCGGCCTGTCGCAGGGGCAAGGAGCGGCCCTCACAGGTTGTCGGTGATGGATTTACGACGCTCTTGCCGACCTACGTCGCCCGACTCGAAGGACGGTCGGGACGACCACGCGACGGCCCGCGGCGCGTGGTCTACTGCTGTCCGGTATTCGATTGTGCTGTCCTGGTCTGACGTGTCAGGGCATCCCGAACGGCTTCGCCCGCCTGCGCTCCAGTCGCCTGAGGACCGGCCTGCACGTGGATTCCTCCGTTGACGGTGATCTCGGTGTTGCCGCCGCTGCTCTGCTGCGACTGACCGATGCCGGCGAAGCGTGTACCTCGCCATCCGTGCCAGTCTCCCCAACCGTTCTTCGCGGCATAACTTAGCGCCCAGCGAATTTGCTCCCTCTCAGTGGACCGGTCTCGTGCGTCGAGACCGGTCTCCTTCGTGAACAACTCACCCAGCCCGGGTACTTTATTGCCTCCAGGTGCCAAACCTCCATAGTGAAGCTGGAACGCACCAAAGCTCGAGCCTTGGTCGCCGATATAGCTTCCAAAGCCCTCACTCTTTGCTACCGCCAATGCGACGTCCGGATTAATGCCCTGGCGCAAGGCTTCCCCCCGGATGAATTGCTCTTTGTCAGTCTGGCTCGTAAACGGCGTTCGCAAGGCGAGGCTCGTCACCGGCTGCGGCGAACCCGCTCCGAACGAAGTGCCTGCCTTTCCACTAACGAGATTCCAGAAGGCACCGAAAAAGCCGGTCTTGTCGTACTCAGCCTTAAACTGATCGACCGCACCATTTACGAGCTGCTCTGAAGTGTGGGTTCCGAGATAATCGATAGTGTTGACTGCCTGCTCAGCGAGCGGCGTGCCCGCGTGACGGCCGGAACTTTCAGCTGCGATTTTGGCCAGGTTGATCCGCTTCTGCAGTTCTCCGAAAGCGTTTGTATCGCGATTAGTGGCCGGACCAAGCTGGTCAACTAATTGTAGCACCGACCGCACATTGCTCGCTCCACTCATCAGCAGATCAATCGTGCCGCTGTCGAATGGAAGTTTCCGCAACAAATACCCCGACGAGCCGGGATGCGACTTTTCGATAGCTTCGATATTCGTGGCGATATCGATCAGCGACTGGTTCACGCCTTTACTGACGTCGATCGCCGTTCCACCGGCGGTCGATATCGCCCGTAGCGTTGTAATAATCGGTGAAATCTCACCAAATTTGAGTCCCTGAAAGGCATCCGAAAGGGTCTTAATACTCTCGGCCATAGCGCCGGCGTCGCCGTTAAAAATGCCGGCAGCTTGTTGCCAACGATTAATTTCGGTGACCGAGACACCGGTACTTCGCGACACGCGCCCGAGAGCAGCGTTTGCAGTCGTCAAATTGGCAACGAATTCTCCAATGCCCTTCGCTGTCTCGAAGGCCGCAAATAATTCAACAGCCGCAGTTCGAAACGCGCCCACAGTGCTGACGCTACGCGCGGCAGATATCTCGACATTTTGGCTGCCTTTGACGAACTCATCTTGAGTTCGCTTGAAATTATCTAAGGCCTCACGCTGTCCTTTATTGAATTTTGCCGGGTCTAGACCGAGGGTGACGACAAGTTCGTCGATAATCGTTGTCATCGGATTCCTTACTGCTGCCCAGCTGACGGCTGTTCGCTCGGTAGCGCACGCGCCGGTGATTCATTCCGCACGGCAACGATCGCGGTATAGATGCAGTTGAGCTTGGCCTCGCAGCGAGAGGCCGTCGCTTGAACCGAGGCAATGTGTTCTTCCATGGCTTCGAGGCGCTTATTGGTCTTAACGATGAAAGCATCTACGTCGGACATGGAAAGCTCCTAGTTCAGTGTCTGCAGTTTGAGACCGACTCCGGATAAAAACCGCTCAAGTGATTCTCGCGCGCGGTTATCCAGCCCCTCAAGCACTTCCGCTGACTCGTCGACGACATTTCGCACAGAGGGAAATTGCTCGCAGAGACGATCGATGAAAGCATCGACGTAAAGCAACTTTTCTCGCTGATCTAATAGCTCTCGGAATTGAGGGCTGGTCGCGACAACCTGCGCTTTGCAGTTCTCAATTTTCCCATCGATGGCCCAAGTATCGATATTCCGAATCTGCTCTTCGAGTCTGGCGCGGGCAATTCGCATGTTGTCGAGCAACTCTTCGGAATCCTCCAAAAGCTTGCTTATATCTTTTGTTCCTTCCGGCAGTTGGGAATCCTGACCCAGTGCCTGGGCAATCAAAAAATCAGGTGCGTGCTTCTTTGCTTCCGTTGCCGCCTTCTCCAGATCATCGATCTTGTTGCGGACCTCCCGGGATCGCTTCTCGAGTTCGTTCAAACCAGCCTGGAGAGTCGTTTTATGGTCCAGAATTTCCTGTCGCCGCCGCATCGCATCCTCGAGGTTTCGCTTGGCGACCTCGTAAACGTCTTCCGTCTGCGCCCGGCTTTCGATGTCTTTCATAACTCGCTCCTTATGTGAGTTTGATCCGTGCTGCCCACGGAAAGCGTTGGTTGAAGTTGATGTCGTGATGAACGAGTGGTCGAGCGGCACAGTCACCGACAACAACATCGCTGCCAGCCCGGCCTTCCTCGACCAAGGCAACATGATTGCCGACGATCTTGGTCATGCGGCCGTCGTAGCGTTGACCGGCAAACGTTCCGGCTGACATGACCGCAACGTATCGATAGGCGCTGCTGAGCTCGCGTTGCTGACTGGTCTCGACGCCGCGGACGGCGTCGATCGACCAAATGACTAGGCTGTTGGTGAGATATGGATTTACGAAGTGCGCGTCGGTGCCGGTTGATCCAACCACGAGGTCGGGCTGATGATCGGTCGCGTCGACCGGAACATGGCGTGACAGGATGGGAAGATTGTTGAACGTCTTGGCTGCCCTCGCCAGTTCCTCAGGATCTCGCAGCAGTTGGTACATCCGATCGGGATCGAGCCCAGAACGCTCGAAGTCGGGTATCTCTCTGCCCAGATACCCACAAACGTTCGCCTTACTGATATTCGAGACGGCAACGTGTAGCCGGCCGTCGGCGTCGTAAGAGCGTGCAGAGGCGCGATCCAAAGCAAGTCGATGACGTTTGCTTTTGACCAAATGCCGCATCGCTAGCGATTGACCGTAATATTTTTGGCACCCGGATAACGCCTGAAAAAGTCCGCGTCGGCTGCGCTCTTCAACGAGCGGTGTCGGGACAGATGGTCCATTGCTGGCCTCGCGGGCCTATCGATGCCGTTTTTCGGCATGTCGCTGTCTGTTGCGGTCCATTCGTTTTGGTCGATACCCGCAAGCTCGCAAAATTCGGAAAGATCCTCCGGCGAAAGCTTGTCTTGGAGAAAGCTGATCAAGTCGCTCGGAATGGCTTCCTTTGGTAGGGCGTCGTAAGCTGCCGTCGGCTTTTTGTAGATGAAAAGTCGGGCGTGGTTTGTACCGTGCGGCGATGGCATTGGAATACGCATCGGGGTTCCTTTCTATGCGTTCACTCGTCTTATCCTGTACGGCAGTAACTCACGTGAACGAGCCAATATCTCGTCAGTAACGATTAGCGGCGCCTTTCGCGGACTCACCAGCGCGCCGGCCGCCGCGTTGCAAAGATCGTCGTGACCGCCAGGTCCGTGGTCGATACGGTCCTTTCCCATAGACGACGTCTTTCGCTCGAGCGAGGCGAACTGACTGACCAGGCGTTGATTATCGAGAAGACGCACGCGGCCGCTCGTGAAGAGCGGCAACGCATCTTGATAAAGCGACGATCGATCTCGGTCGCTATGCTCGTAGTTGATGCCACACTTTGAAAATGCAGCGACGACCCATTCGGCCGCGTATCTGTCACCCTTGGTACGGTTGACGCGGTATGATTTCAGCGTTTCAGATATTTCGGCCGTTGCGGCGGATGGGTTGAACGGCGGTTTTATCTCAATCAGGCAGTCAAGTACCGCAATGCCTCTCTCGTCATGCGCGATCGCTGTCGTGAAGCTATCGCCGCGGCCGCCTGACGGATCAGAGAAAGCGCGGTAACTGATTCCTGCTCTGGGAGGTCGCACGGCAATACCGGCGTCGACGGAGGCCTCAATGATCTCCCGTTCCAGCCACCCACCGATGTCGTCGCGGAATTCCGCCAGCCATTCGGCACGCGCAGCGGCTGGATCGTCCGTAAGTGCCTGGTCAATGACGGATTGGCTGATAGTCGGATTGAGCGTGCGCGTCGGCGCGCGGATCACAAGGACGTTGTCGTCGTTTCTCCCATAGTGCTGCCTGAACTTGCGGAACAGCAGACCAGTTTTCCGGTAGGGGCTCGATATTCCGACGAGCATCGAGCCCGGAATTGTTGCCAGCGAGGGTACGAGCGCCTTGTACACCTCCTCGTCAGGGTTTTGGCTTTCCTCCGAGCGCCAGAACGCGACCTCATCCAGGACGGCAACAAGCACTGGCCGCCCACGGACAGACCGGAAACTGTTCGTGGCGACCGCGATATCGACCCCGTTCGTCAGCTCAAAGCCGCTGGCTGTCTCTCGCTGAACAAGCTGTTTCAAGAGAACGGTCTTGATGAAGTAGCTGCGCGCGTAACTGGAAATAATCTTTGCCTGATCCCTGTCAGCGGCCAAACACATGACCTGAGCCCGCTCGCCTGGCCGCAAATATGCCGCGCTGTCGAACAAGGCCGCGCTGTGGGCCGCGATCACCGAGGCGACGCTGTCTTTGCCCCCGCGCCGCCCCACAACGCACCACAGCTCCTTTACACGCTGCCTGGGAGGCTCTCGGTCGGCGATCGACCGGAAAAACTCGATCTCGTCACCGGTCATCGGTAGCGCAAACGCTGCCTTAAGGACCACGCGCCAGCCGCTCCAGCTTTCCCCCGAAAACCAAGGCATGAAGAGCTGAGGCTCGTCCATGGCTTCGATGATGCTAACAGTCATGGTTTGTCCTCATGAGCATCGCCACTGACTTTCTCAGCCGCTCTACGTGCCAAGAAATCGCTGATTGTCTCTCGCTTCGGAACTTGGCTCCTGGGAAGGTTGAGTGCCCGAACAGCCCGAGTAGCCGCATTCTCAATTTTGACCACATCGGACAGGTCGCCGAGGGATGTAACCCCTTGCCGCATCGCTTGGGCCCTCACCTGCTCTGCGAGTGCCGTCAACTCCGCCGCCTTCCTGACGTCCACGAGCTGCGCCTCGGTAATCGCGCTCTTTCCTCCGAATGCTTCGATGTACGTCGCAATCAAAGCGCGTCGCCGACGCGCCACAAGCGTGCGCCCGTCTACGGACGGCTTGCGAAGAGTTGGACTCGCTAAGTGGTCGGGAATGGCGGCTGATCGGCTCGACATCGCGTTGGTATCCGACTGTTAAGTTCGGTGTACTCAATGCGCAAACTCGGCGACACCCAACTGACACGGTGACGCGTGAATCTTAAAAAATCAATACCTACCGGCACAAATTGAATTTCGAAAACTGATTAGAGATCAGTGCACGACAGCGAATGACAACTAACGACAGTAGGCGACAAGTACATCCGACTACTTTTGTTTGCATTTAGTCAGATGTATTTGCGAACCATCTCACTCCCAGGGTGGCCGACCATCAGTTTGAGGCCCGGAAGGTTGTTCTTGAGATTTGGCCGTCAGGCGTTTTGCTTTGAATTCGGCAACGAGCTTGTCGGTCTCGGCTCGCAGTTCTGTTTTAGATTGTGATGGAGCGCGCGGAGGCAACCTGAATTCTTGAGGCACGTCAGCCCCGTCCAATCCCTCAGTTTGCTTTCCGCGGCGCTGGAAAGATGGACGATCCCAATTTCTGCGACCCATGTCGTTCTCCTTTCGAACAGCTGAAGCACCAAGCGAGGCGAAGCCGATGCGCGAGGTACATTGATGGAGAGATCCATATGCCCGCCGCGCTGTCGGCCTTGACGGCCTGCGCGACGCTTCGAAGATCGCATGGACAGTTGTTCTATTACTGTCCACGGTGGTTTCTACCGTTTGTCCACGCACGTTTGTCCCGGTTAACTTCCGACTGTCCACGCCTGTGATGTCTCGATCGAAACACATCGAATTCAACATGTTGCGATGTCTGCCGAACACAGTTCGAATTTCACAATCTTGCTCCGTTTGCTTGTCCCGGTGTCTCGGAGACAAAATCCGCGTGGACAGTCGGAAATTTCAAAGTTTTGCGACGAACGAAAAGGATCGGTTGCCGACGTTTTCCGGTACGGAGATCGGACTCAAGCCATCCTTCGGCAATTAGATTTGAGCAGGACCGGACCACGGCTTTCCGGACGGACCCAAAATCGAGAGGCTTGAATTCCGGCCAGCTCCTGATTGCCGTCGCGATCTCGGTCGTCGAACGCCATTCCTCGACAGTCTGGGCATAGATCGTCTTGTCGCGGTCCGACAGCGCGTTGTCGTCTGCAGCTGCCTTGCTGCCCACCCTCGCCTTATCAGACACAGCTTGGCGGCGCCGCCGTTCACACGCGGCCTTTGACGAGCGGCGCAACTGCTTCATAGCCTGGTCGTCGAAGCCGGCAGGCCGAATTGTTCTGAGGCGAAGAGCTGAGCGTTCTTCGAGCGTCACTTTGAACAGCACACCAAGCTGTCCAGCCGTCCACTCACGGCCTGCGTTCATGCACCGGCGCAGAACCTCCTCTCGACGATCGACTTCAATCCAGGGCGCCCACCCCGCGATTGCCAGAAGCATTTTGTGGCTATTACCGGTGAGAAGAAGGTGATCAAGCAATGCGCGAAGCCGGGTCATGCCGATATCGTCGTTATCAACGACGCCACTTGGATAACGGCTTGAGAGCAATCGACCTATCTCGCTTATTCGAACGCTCGGAGGTGCGGTTGCTGGAATCCTCATCAGCGAACACCCGCGTGGCCTATGTGCGCGCGATATCGCGGCCCTGGCTGTATATCTGGACGCAGGCTGTCGGATACGGTATCAAATCGGCTGCTAAGCTCAGACGATACCGGGCCAGCCCCCACCCCGGGGCTGGTCAACTTTTTGTCTGCCATTCATTTCAGGCGGCGCGGCCGCGGCGCCGTGAAGGACGTGTTTCACGGTCAGCAAGCCAACCGGTTACGCTCTTCCTACGATAGAGCGTTTTGGCGCCGATCTTTACGTGTGGGATTCCATCCACAGCGAACGTCCATCGATTCAGCGTTCGCACCGACACCTTAAGTTCTTTTGCCAGCTCGTCTCTGTCGATCCATTCATCACCAAGAACCGAGCAATTCGTTACGTCCATGTCCCACCCCGCGCCAAATCAGGTTGGGACCAACCTAGGCGCGACATCGTTGGACAAGAACTGAAATCGAGTCCGGACATGCTGCCGGGGTTTGGACTCTCTCCCCGCACGCCTTATTTCCCGCACCGCATCCCTTTGTTTTCGGTACAGATCAATATTTGCGGCCATTGCATCGGTAACGGTGGTTCTGGAGACGGAAAACTCGTCCATCGTCTCGCCTATGGCGCGCTTTTGCTGCATTCCGGTGCCCGTCAAAGTTGCGACGTAATGGGCGATGCATTTGCGCCGGACCTGAATTTGCTGACTCTTCGGCAGCGGGACCGGACCACGCTGCAACACATGCACGACGACTTGGAGTTCTTCCTCATCCAGGGCAATTCCTCTTTTTAGCTTTTCAGCGAGGTAGTTCAGATCAAACACGTCATCTATATCGACCGCATCCTCAAACCGCATGTTCGGCACTCCGCAGCGGGACGACCGTGTCAGGACCAGTGCTGACAGAAACTATCTGTCCAACTCGCTCGGTGGCCTTTCGAAGCGGATCGTCGAAGAGATGTGCGTACCGTGCGGTAGTCGCTTGTTGGGTATGTCCGAGAAGAGCTCCTATGGTGGGCAGCGATAGTCCCTCGCTGACAAGGAAGCTCGCGTAGGAGTGCCGCAAATCGTGGATCCGAAGATCTCGCAACCCCTTAGCCAACTGGATGCCGGCGAACTCTGCAGCGCCGTTGACCTCTGCTAAAGTGGGCTCCCGCTTGAGTGATTTCCGAAGATGCGAAACAAGTGCAGCCCCCTCACCCTCGGCTTCGGACTCGAGAAATAGAACGGTCGCGCGCTGCCGAATTGATGACCAAGACTTCTTCATCGTGGTTTGCGGCGTGAGCTTCCTGGTCGTAGTCCCCTCCAGGCCGTAGCTCGGGAAAACGGGGTCCTCCGCCTTGGGTGTTTTTGGCAGTTGGTCTCTGATGTTTTTCAACAGCAGCAGAGCTGGTGCAGACAGCGGTACCTCATGCTCCTCTTTTTGTTTTGTGTGAGCACTCGGCTTCGTCCAGAGGCCTTTCTTGAAATTGATTTCTCCCCACCTCATGGCCATGGTCTCACCACTCCGGGCCCCGGTAAGGAGAAGTAGACGGACGATCTGGTTGGCGGTGTGCTCGCGCCGACGCTTTAAGACCGACGACCCGACGGCAGCATCACGCTCATCAAGCGTTCGCAGCAGGGCGGCCAGTTCCTCGTGTGTAAGATATCGTCTGCGCTTGGTTTCAGCGTTTCGCTCGATGCCGCGCACAGGGTTATCTGCTCGCCACTTCCAGCGGATCGCCAAGCTGAACATTTTCGAGAGCAACGCCACCGTGCGATTGGCCTGGTAAGGAGCTCCGCGTCCGCCGCCTTTCCGGGTCCCGCGCTCGGTGATTTCGCAGTGCAACCTATCGATGTCGGAAAATTCGATCTCGGCGACCTTCCGGCTGCGCCAGCGCGGCAAAATGACACGCTCAATCGCCGCCATGTATTCAGCCGAGGTCGTGGCGGCATTCCGCTTCCCAACATGTTCCGCTAAGAACCTCTTACACAGGTCAGCAATCGTCGGCGCCGACCGTTCGTCTTCCAGGACTTGGAGCGGGTCGAACCCCTGTTCGCGTATACGAACTTTCAAGCGCGCAGCTGAGGTGCGCGCTTCCGCAAGGGATATACCGATGCCGGAAGCCGACACTCGGCCGATCGTGTAGCGACGTTCACGGCCCGATTGGGTGCGATAATTCAAGATGAAGGACTTGGCACCATTCGCCGTAACCCTCAGACCAAACTCTCGGACCTCAGTGTCGTAGAAGATTTTATTGCCGACGGTCGGCGACGCGATCGATTTCACAAAGTCCGCAGTGAGCTTTTGTGCCATGTCCCATGTCCGTGCTGTGTCCGTCTAAAAAACGGCCCGCGTTGACGTAGACTGGCATAGCCTGACGTAAGACGTCGTGATTTGTCTATTGAAATTCAGCGCGTTAGAGCGGTTTCTTAAACTTCCGCTGCGGGTCCAATGGCTTGTGAATTAGCGCTCGATAAAACTTTTAATCATGGGGTCGAGGGTTCGAGTCCCTCCGCGCTCACCAATTGCGTCCGTGTTTCCGGACCTTATCCCGCACCGTATTGCGCCATCGCTTTTCCGCGCTGAAAGCGTCGGGCGAATTCGGATTCGCCCGCTCCCCCTCTAAGAGCTATGATGGTGGAACCACCGGTGCAGCGAAGCCGAGGTGCCTATGGCCCTGATCCTGCGCATTCTGACGTTCATAGCGGCTCCCATAGCCGGCCTGTTCGTGGCTCGCGATTCCCTGAATTTCGACATTGTGCAGACGATGATCATGATCCTGCTGATCGTCGCTTTCCTCGTCGTGGTAGCCATCTGGCCGCGCCGCAATAAAGAGACATAGCCGGGCTATTTGCCTCGAACCCAAGACCACCGGCATCGTTTCAGGCGCTCCGTTTGAATTGGTCCGGTTCGATCCTACGACTGATACGGTCACAGCGCGCATCAGTTACAAATTCGGTTGGCCTGGCTTCCTCGGCAAGTACTAAGACAGCCCGTCAGGGATCGCCAAAGCCCGGCTAGCGCCAGGCTTTGTGATTCAAGCTGTGATCGTTATGGCCGGTCTTTCTTAGTTGGCCGTGCGTTCTTCCTGGCTTGGGCCACTTTAGTCGTCGCCGATGCCCTTCCGACATTGGCGGGATCGAGGACCTTACGCGGCCGTTTGTTTTCCTTCACCTTCATTCCACCGTCTGCCGTCCAGCCCGGAACTGGAAAACGTTTTGACGGGGCCTTGCGTTTACGCTCCAGCGCTTGCTCAAGCGAAGCCTTCATAACTTGCCGGGCCTCATGAGCCCGCCGCCTGGTCAGCTCGCCGTTCAGCCGCTTCAGCGCGCCTGCAAAAACCTGCTTGCGCCGCGCGGGCCGCTCGGCGTTTCCGGGAAAGCTGCCGCCACGCGTATCTTTTCTTCCACTGATGCCTCGCCGGATTTCGCGAACCAGCGTGCGCTCCTTTGCACGCAGATCGCGAATGCTTTTCTGAAGTGAAGCGAGCGTCCCGTCATCGATTTCGGAAAGCGCCGGCTGATGCGTTTTTGATAACGTCTCAAACTCATCGTGAGACACCAGCGAACGCTCGGTCTTGGTGGAGATAGCCATAAGCTTGTCCTCCGCACACAAGGGTTATCCGCGGATTTTGGCAGACGCGGACGAAGCGGCAAGCTCTGAATATCGGTCGAAACACCAGTGCTCGCTGGAACCAACGTCCGTCGCGCCACCGCATAGGAATGACATCTCCGAGCAGACTACTGTCGCTCCTCCTGCTCCTTCAATTCCTGCTCGTCGAGTTCCGGTTTTGGCGTTGCCATATCGCCATCGTCTGACGGATCGACCCAGAAGGGCGCGTCCTCGAAAGGCTTCGGCTCGCGCGGCTTTTTCGGCTTCGCCTGAGGCTTGGTCTTCGGTTTACTGCGCTTGGCGTTCACGCCGCTAAATTCCCTCAAACAGTGCTGTTGACAGATAGCGCTCTGCAAAGGACGGAACAATGGCGAGAATGGTCTTGCCAGCATTGTCCGCCCGTTTGCCAAGTTCGAGCGCGGCTGCGATCGCTGCCCCCGACGAGATGCCGCCCGCTATTCCCTCATTGCGAGCCAACGCCCGCGATGTCTCCAGCGCGGTGTGGCTATCGATCTTCACGATCTCGTCGATGAGCGAGCGATCAAGAATGTCCGGTACAAAGCCTGCGCCGATCCCCTGGATCTTATGGGGCGAATGCTGGCCGCCCGACAGCACCGGACTTTCGGCGGGCTCCACAGCCACAACCCGCAGACTGGGCTTGCGCGGCTTAAGAACCTGCCCGACACCGGTGATGGTGCCGCCGGTACCGACCCCCGCGACGAAGATATCGACATTCCCGCCGGTATCGCTCCAGATTTCCTCGGCCGTGGTGCGCCGGTGAACCTCGGGATTAGCCAGGTTCTTGAACTGCTGTGGCATCACCGAATTCGGTGTGGTGCGCAAAAGCTCTTCCGCTGTCGCGATCGCGCCTTTCATGCCTTGCCCGGCCGGGGTCAATACAATCTCCGCGCCAAGAAAAGCCAGCATCTTCCGCCGCTCGATCGACATCGATTCCGGCATGACCAGTTTCAGCCGATAGCCACGCGCAGCTGCAACAAAGGCCAGTGCGATCCCGGTATTGCCGGAGGTCGGCTCGATCAGCACTGTGTCCTTGTTGATGTGACCCGCCTTTTCCATCGCGACGATCATCGCAGCGCCGATGCGGTCCTTCACGCTCGCCGTAGGATTGAAGTATTCGAGCTTCGCCAAAATCGTGGCGTTGACGCCTCGTTGTTGAGGCAGCCGGTTGAGCCGAACGATCGGCGTGTTACCCGCAGCGTCAACGATGCTGTCGTAGATGCCGCCACGACCGACGCGGCGAGATGAAATCGCAGGATCCGGCGTCAGCATGTCGCACTCCATGAACACATGTATTCAAATCATTGCGAACATTAGATCGCGTTTTTTCCTTCAGGAGCAAGGGTAAATCACCGTTCAGAAATTCGTGTGCGCTGCGAGAATGAGAAATCGCCAAAGGAACGAATTTGTGTTGCGAAATATTCAAACTCTCGGTGTAGGTTACCGCGAAGATCGGCCTGAGCTGGCCGGCAATTTAAATTGCACTACAAATCCAATTCAAACGCGAGGAGGTCATGATGACGGCGACTGCTGAATTCCAATCGACCAGACCATCGCGTTCGGTGTCGGACGTCACGCGCAAAGCGAGCCAGCTCGTTTGCACGATTTGCGCCGATACCATGATCGCCGCCGAAGCTTCGGCTCTGCTGGCGGACAATGTGATCAGCTACCTGTGGACATGCGAAACCTGTGGCCATGGATTTGTGACCAACCACCATCTTCCCAAAGTACAGGCTGCTTCGATCGCACTGTAGCGCGCGTGAGGCAGGTCAGCGTGGCGGGATGTCGCCTGCCACCCAGGATTCCTGCGTTTTTTCGCGAAACTCCTGAAAGTTTCCGGCGGCGATCGCCTCGCGAAGGCCGGACATGAGCGCCTGGAAATACGCGATATTGATCTCCGACAGCAGCATTGCTCCGAGCGCCTCGCCCGCTTTGACAAGATGGTGCAGGTAGGCGCGTGAATAAGTCCGCGCCGGAGCCCATGGGCTATCCTCGTCCAGCGGACGCGGATCGTCAGCGTGACGGGCGTTCCGCAGATTGATTACCCCCTTCCGCGTAAAGGCATGGCCATGACGGCCGTTTCGGGTCGGCAATACGCAATCAAACATGTCGATTCCGCGCGCGACCGCTTCGATCATATCGTCCGGAGTGCCGACACCCATCAGGTAACGCGGGCGATCCTGTGGAAGCACCGGAGCGGTTTCCTCGATCATCGCAAGCATGACCGCCTGCGGTTCACCGACAGCGAGCCCGCCGATGGCATAGCCGTGAAAACCAAGATCGACCAACGCCCGTGCGCTTTGCTGGCGCAAATCCGGCACATCGCCGCCTTGCACGATGCCGAACAGCATATGGCCCTGCGCAGCGGTCTCGAACGCACGTTTTGACCTTTCCGCCCAGCGAACCGAAAGCTGCATCGCACGGTCGATCTCGGCGCGCTCCGCCGGCAGGCGAACGCATTCGTCCAGTTGCATCGCGATATCGGAGCCGAACATCCGCTGCACTTCGATCGCCCGCTCCGGGGTCAGATCCAGCGCCGCGCCATCGATATGCGAGCGGAATTTGACGCCCTGCTCTGTCACCTTGCGAAGCTGTGCCAGCGACATGACCTGAAAGCCGCCGGAGTCGGTCAGCATCGGGCCGTTCCAGGTGGTGAATTTCTGCAAGCCGCCCAGAGCTGCGATCCGCTCCGCCGTTGGCCGCAGCATCAGATGGTAGGTGTTGCCGAGCACGATGTCCGCGCCAGTTTCGCGGATGTCTCGCCAATGGATGCCCTTCATCGCGCCGGCAGTCCCGACCGGCATGAAAGCCGGCGTTCGCACCTTGCCGTGCGGCGTTGCGAGTTCACCGGTGCGGGCGGCGCCGTCCTGCGCGAGCAGCCTGAAGTGATTTGGAACTGTCATGACCGGGGATTACCACGAAACAGCAGGCAGGCATCGCCATAGGAATAAAACCGGTAGCCGTTCGCGATGGCATGGGCATAGGCCGCCTGCATCGTCTCAAGGCCGCACAGCGCCGATACCAGCATGAAGAGCGTCGAGCGCGGCAGATGGAAGTTCGTCATCATGATATCGACGGCACGGAAGCGGTAGCCCGGCGAAATGAAGATCGCGGTCTCGTCCGCAAACGGGCGGATGGTGCCGTCCTCATCCGCGGCGCTCTCCAGCAAACGCAGCGAGGTCGAGCCGACGGCGACGATGCGCCCCCCACGCGCCTTTGCGGCATTCAGCGCACTCGCGGTCTGCGCGGAAATCGTTCCCCACTCGGCATGCATCCGGTGATCGGCGATGTCATCGACTTTCACCGGGAGGAACGTACCGGCACCAACATGCAGCGTCACCCGGTTGATGCCGACGCCGCGCAGCTTCAGCGCCTCTTCAAGTTCCGGCGTGAAATGCAAACCTGCGGTCGGTGCGGCAACAGCGCCTTCATGAGCCGCGAACATCGTCTGATAATCGGAGGTGTCCCGCTCATCCGGCGTGCGTTTGGAGGCAATATAAGGCGGCAACGGAGGCGCCCCGAGCTCGGCGACCGCTTGATCGAGCACCGGTCCGGCAAAGTCAAACAACAGTGTGATCTCCCCTGCTTCGCCCTTGGCCTCGACCGTCGCATCAAGATTGCCAAGCAGGCAGACCCGCCCGTCCGTGCCGAAACGAACGACATCGCCTGTCGTCAACTTGCGCGCCGGCTTGACCAAAGCCTGCCAGCGCGAACCATCCAGGCGCTTGATCAGTGTCGCATTGATCCGAGGCTCGACAACACCACCCAGCCTGCGTCCGGATAGCTGCGCCGCGATCACCTTCGTATCGTTGACCACAAGCTGGTCGCCGGGCTCAAGCAGCGACGGCAGGTCTTTCACAATCCGGTCTTCGACGCCCTCGCCCGGACGCACCACAAGCAGCCGCGCCGCATCGCGCGGGTTCGCTGGGCGCAGGGCGATATTTTCCTGCGGCAAATCGAAATCGAACAGGTCGGTACGCATCGTCTTTTATATGAAACTCACGGCCGGACGGGGGGGCCCGGCTATCCACGTCCCGTCGCTGTCGCTTAAAACGCAAAGCGCGCCAGCACAAACAAATTTAGCAGTCTGCACAAGGCAGACTGCCAAGACCGGGCAAAACATCCTTGAGGCCGACCGCCGCCTATTCGGCGTCAGTCGCCATGTGCGCTTTGATGATCTTGTCGGGATCCTTCACCGGCTCGCCGCGCTTGATCTTGTCAACGTTCTCCATGCCGGACGTAACCTTGCCCCAGACCGTGTACTGACGGTTCAGGAACGAGGCATCCTCAAAGCAGATGAAGAACTGACTGTCGCCGGAGTCAGGACTCGCAGCACGCGCCATCGACACGGTGCCGCGCTCATGCGGCTCGCCATTGAATTCGGCCTTGAGCTTCGTGCCGGAACCACCGGTGCCGGTGCCATGCGGACAGCCGGTCTGCGCCATGAAGCCCTCGATCACGCGGTGGAACACGATGCCGTCGTAAAACCCTTCGCGTACCAGCTCCTTGATACGTGCGACATGGGCCGGCGCGAGATCGGGACGCATCTCGATCGTTACCGGACCCTGCGTTGTATCAAGAATGAGCGTGTTTTCGGTAATGTCAGTCATAATCTTTCTTTCCGTGTTGAGGCTCGCTGAGCGAGCCACTTACTTGATGTCGGAGGCAACCTGAACCTTGGTCATTTTGTCAGGATTCTGGACCGGTTCGCCGCGCTTGATCTTGTCAACAATTTCCATGCCCGAAACGACATTGCCGACAACGGTATATTTTCCATTCAGGAATGACGCGTCGCCGAAGCAGATGAAGAATTGCGAGTTTGCCGAATCCGGGCTCCCCGCACGCGCCATGCCCACGGTGCCGCGCACAAACGGCGTGTTGGTGAACTCGGCCTTGAGGTCGGGATATTTCGAACCGCCGGTGCCATTGAAGTTCTGCCCGTCCCCGGTCTGCGCCATGAAGCCTTCGATCACGCGATGGAACGGCACGTTGTTGTAGTAGCCATCACGCGCCAGCTGCTTGATACGTTCAACGTGGTTCGGCGCCAGATCGGGACGCAGCTTGATGACGACGCGGCCTTTGGTCGTGTCGATGACGAGCGCGTTGGACTTGTCGAGGCCGGCCGGCAGCGTCTGGGCAAAAGCCGGCACCGCGAACAGCAGGGCGCCGAGAACGGCAAAAATTCTGATCATGAAAGCTCCGTTTGAAGACTGAGGGTCGATGTGGGGACGATGGCACGGGCGCGCCACCGGAAATCTCATGTCCTGGAAAACTTGGTCCTGAGGCGGGTGGCAACCGGGCCCGGCACAAAGGCCGAAACATCGCCGCCCATCCCGGCAATCTGGCGAACAAGCGTGGCGGTGATCGGGCGGACAGTCGCTGAAGCGGGAATAAAGATGGTCTGAACCTCGGGCACCAGCGTCTGGTTCATGCCGGCAATCTGCATTTCATAGTCGAGGTCGGTACCGTCGCGCAGCCCCCGGATCAGGATCGAGGCTCCCGCCTTCTGGGCCGCCGTCACTGTCAGGTTGTCGAAGGTAATGCATTCGATCTGGCAGCCGGAGTGCGCCGCGATCGGCGCGAACACTTCACGGATCATCGACATACGCTCGTCCACGGAAAACAGCGGCGCCTTGCCTGGATGGATTCCGATGGCAACGACCAGTTTGTCGACGAGATGACACGCCTGCCGGACCACATCCATGTGGCCGTTGGTGACGGGGTCAAACGACCCGGGATAGAGCGCGACATGAGGCATGCACCCTCCTAGCCTGCCGGGTCCCGCCCCGCAAGCGAGCCGGTTCCTATAGGGTTACTAATAAAATTACCTCCGGAGATGCTCCGGGCCCGCGAACTTTACCGGGCCTTGTGCGTCATTGATGCGACGCGGCATTGCGAGGGAGGTAGCCATGATGAACGGGATAATCACGGAGCGGATTTTGGCTTACGCAGCGATTGCTGCCTTCATGGGACTTGCCGTCACTCTCCTTCCGGGCTTTGCCCCTGACGTCGCGGACGCCAGCCCGGGAAACCATGGTCCCGTGGCCATGGCAAAGGCGGACAGGCTTCCGCTCGCCAGCGACATCTGCGCGGAGCAGGACTGGCCGAACATTTCCAGCGGTTGTCTTCGACATCCAACCCCCAAGCAGGCCGCGACGAACGTGCGGTTCGTTACGGCCCGCTAGGCGGCTAACCGCCGTTGCCGTTGTCTGCTTCTTCCGTCAAATGTTCGACCGAGACAACGCGCTCATCATCCGCCGTATTGAACACGATAACGCCTTGGGTCGAACGGCCCGCGATGCGGATGTCTTCGACGGGGCAGCGAATAAGTTGTCCGTTGTCTGTAACCAGCATGATCTGGTCGGAATCCTCAACCGGGAACGAGGCTACCAGCGGCCCATTGCGGTTGTTGACAGACATCGCGACGATGCCTTTGCCGCCCCGACCCGTTGTCCTGTATTCGTAGGATGACGAGCGCTTGCCGTAACCATTTTCGCTGATCGTGAGCACGAACTGCTCGTTCGCCGACATCTCGACATAACGCTGCTCGCCAAGCTCGATCGCGCCCGTCGCCTCTTCGCTGTCGGCCGGAGCCTCATCCTCGACACCGCCGCGGCGCACCGCATTGGCGCGGCGAAGATAGGCCGCGCGCTCGTCGGCGTTGACCTCGGCATGACGCAGGATGGTGAGCGAGATCAACTTGTCGCCTTCGCTCAGAGAGATGCCGCGCACGCCCATCGAGGTACGACCGCTGAAGACCCGCACATCGGTGACCGGAAAGCGAATGCACTGGCCGCCAGCAGCGGTCAGAAGCACGTCGTCATTTTCGGTCGCGATCTGGACGTCCACAATAGCTTCGCCGTCTTCGAGCTTCATCGCGATGATGCCGGAACGGCGAACGTCAACGAAGTCCGACAGCTTGTTACGGCGGACATTGCCGCCGGTGGTGGCGAACATCACGTCAAGATCCGCCCACGACGATTCATCCTCCGGCAACGGCATGATCGTGGTGATGCGTTCGCCCTGCTCCATCGGCAGAATATTGATCAGCGCCTTGCCGCGTGCGTTCGGTGCGGCAACAGGCAGGCGCCAGACCTTTTCCTTGTAAACCTGACCGCGCGAAGAGAAAAACAGCACCGGCGTGTGGGTCGATGCAACAAACAAGCGTGAGACGAAATCCTCCTCGCGGGTTTGCATGCCGGAGCGGCCTTTGCCTCCGCGCTTTTGCGCCCGATACGCCGAGAGCGGCACGCGCTTGACGTAGCCCGCATGCGAGACCGTGACGACCATGTCTTCACGCTGGATCAGGTCCTCGTCTTCGACCTCGCCTTCCTGTTCGATAATTTGTGTTCGCCGCGGCGTCGCGAACTCGCTCTTGATCGCGGTCAATTCGTCCCGGATGATCGACTGCACACGCGCACGGGAGCGCAGAATATCGAGATAATCTGCGATTTCGACAGCCAGCTTGTCGAGCTCGTCCGAAATCTCGTCGCGGCCCAGAGCGGTCAGGCGCTGCAGGCGCAGATCGAGGATGGCCTTGGCCTGTTCCAGCGACAGGCGTGCGGTGCCATCGGGATTCAACCTATGCCTAGGATCATCGATCAGCGTGATCATCGCGGCCACGTCCTTGGCCGGCCAGACACGCGACATCAACGTATCGCGGGCGGTGGCAGGATCTGGCGAGGTGCGGATCACACGAATGATCTCGTCAATATTCGCCACGGCGATCGCGAGGCCGACCAGGATATGCGCGCGGTCCCGGGCCTTGTTCAGCAGGAACTTGGTCCGGCGCGACACCACGCTCTCGCGGAACGCGACAAAGATCGTCAGCAGATCCTTCAGGTTCATCACCTGCGGACGGCCTGCGTCAAGCGCCACCATATTGGCGCCGAAGCTCGTCTGCAGTGGCGTGAACCTGTAGAGCTGATTGAGCACGATATCGGGCACCACATCGCGCTTCAGTTCAACGACGACGCGATAGCCGTCGCGATCCGATTCATCGCGCAAGTCGGAAATGCCCTCGATCTTTTTGTCACGCACCAGTTCAGCGATGCGCTCCACCATCGTGGCCTTGTTGACCTGATAGGGAATTTCGGAAACCACGATCGCTTCGCGATCCTTGCGGATGGTTTCGATCGCCACCTTGCCGCGCATCACGATCGATCCGCGTCCAAGCTGGTAAGCCGCACGGATACCCTGGCGCCCAAGAATGATGCCACCTGTCGGGAAATCCGGTCCGGGAATGATGCCGATAAGCTCTTCGATGGTCAGCGCCGGATTGTTGATCAGCGCGATGCAGGCATCGATGACTTCGCCAAGATTGTGCGGCGGAATGTTCGTCGCCATGCCGACAGCGATGCCGCCTGCGCCATTGACCAGGAGGTTCGGGAACTTCGCCGGCAGAACCTTCGGCTCCCGTTCGGAGTTGTCGTAGTTCGGCTGGAAGTCGACGGTGTCTTTATCAATGTCGTCGAGCAGCGAATGCGCGATCTTCTGCAGACGCGATTCGGTGTAACGCATCGCTGCCGGCATATCGCCATCGACCGATCCGAAATTGCCCTGGCCGTCGATTAACGGCACACGCATCGAGAAGTCTTGCGCCATGCGGACCAGCGCGTCGTACACCGACTGATCGCCGTGCGGATGGTATTTACCGATGACGTCACCGACCGTACGCGCCGACTTTCGATACGGCTTGTTCCACTCGAATCCGTTCTCGTACATGCCGTAAAGAATGCGGCGATGAACCGGCTTCAGACCGTCGCGCGCATCGGGCAGCGCGCGCGACACGATCACGCTCATCGCGTAATCGAGGTACGAACGGCGCATCTCATCGGTGATGGAAACAGGCTTGATATCGACGTCGCCGGACGAGGAACCGTTATCGTCCGGCGGATCTTTCGTATCGGTCAAAGGTGCGAATCCTGGGTGAAAAATGCTTCGAAAATATAGGTGAATCTTACCGCCGAGCCAACCGTAATCGCACCAAAAGACAGCCGAAATTTCGAAGTATTTTCATAGACTTGATAGCAGTCACTCAGGTCGCAGACAATCGTCCTCGAAAGCCCTTCAAAACCTGCTTTCCAAGCTGCAATTCTGTCCGCACAGCGGTCTTTGGAATACACTCCACAGGCCGCCACAGATTGGTACAGTCAATGGTTCTGGACTACGCTCTTAGGAGTCTCGTCACCTGGGTCGTGGATCAGGTCGGGATCATTCCCGCATTCCTGTCAGTGACGCAGGGTCTGCCGCACAGGGAGCGTCGGCGGGTCGGCTTTCGCGCATCCATCATGGCGGCGGCAATTTTGATGGGAACGGCGCTTATCGGAAACTGCACTCCGAGTTACCGGTAGCGTTTTGTTATCCCGCCTGCTCCGAGTACTCCTCGCGGCGCTGGCGATGCAGTTCGTGATCGACGGCAGCCGGGGCGCGTTTGGCTGACCATCCTTAGAACGGGATGTCGTCATTCATGTCGTCGCGGCCGCCGCTCGGCGGAAGCGACTTGCGCTGGGAGGAACCGCTAGCGCCGAACGAGTCGCCGCTGTCCTCGGCGAAGGAGCCGCCGCCCGTGCCGCCACGACCGTCGAGCATGGTGAGCGTGGAGTTAAAGCCCTGGAGGACGACTTCGGTCGAATATTTGTCCTTGCCGTCCTTGTCCTGCCATTTGCGGGTCTGCAGCGCACCTTCGATGTAAACCTTTGCGCCTTTCTTCAGATATTGCTCGGCGACCTTGCAGAGACCCTCATTGAAGATCACGACGCGGTGCCACTCGGTCTTCTCCTTGCGCTCGCCGGAGTTCTTGTCCCGCCACGTCTCGGAGGTGGCGACCGACAGATTGGCGATCGGACGCCCATCCTGCGTCCGACGGATTTCCGGGTCCGCACCCAGATTCCCGACCAGAATGACCTTATTGACGCTGCCAGCCATCGCCGTCTCCGCTTCGCACACAGGGTGCGCAATTGTGTTCACCAAAGGGCCTGACGCCCCGATTGAAGCCGGACCGTATACCGCGCCCGGCGCCCGCGCGAGGCTTTGAGAAATCCATCCACACCCAAGCCGAGCGATTTCAGGTATTTATATGTACCCTTTTTGTTCTCTGCAAGACGCGATTCAGGGAACCCGTAAAAGGTTCCCACAAAAACGACAAAATTTGAAAAATAAAAGTTCCAAAAACTTATGGTTTCCAACTGGTTAGCATCACTTTTCTGCCTTATTTGCTTTTGGCATGTGTGGCTTTTCAGATACGCGATTTTAGAGTTCTCGGAGTTATATTCGCGGGCAACAGAAAGAATTCAACAGCGGTCGTACCTGCCCGGGGGCACCGCGATTTGGATCAAAGCCGCTTCGCTCGCTGGGGAAGCGGATACTTGGAGAATACAGATGAAGAAGATCCTTTTTGCAGCCGCTGTCGCGGCTCTGAGCTCGACCGCTGCTTTCGCGGCTGACCTTCCCGCTCGTACCTACACGAAGGCCCCGCCTCCAATCGTGGCGCCTATCTATAACTGGACGGGCTTCTACGTTGGTGGCTTTGTCGGCGGCGCGTTCGACGGCAGCAGCGGTTTCTCGACCAACGATCCTGCCGCGCTTGGTAGCCGGACCGACAGCGCGTTCTTCGGTGGCGGCCAGGTTGGTTACAACTATCAGTTCTCTCCGAACTGGGTGGTTGGTATCGAAGGCGATATCGGCGCCCTGTCGAGCAACAGCCATTCCTTCGTTACCAGCTTTCCCGAAGCTGCAAGTGTGAAGAACGACTGGCTGGCTTCGGTCACCGGCCGTCTCGGTTACACCTGGGGCCAGACTTTGATCTACGCCAAGGGCGGTGTCGCGTTCCGTGATGCCAAGGTCGACAGCAATGTTCCGGTTCTCGTGAGCCGAGATAACACCGGCTACACCGTCGGCGGCGGCCTTGAATACATGTTCGCTCCGGCCTGGTCGGCGAAGATCGAATACCAGTACTACAACTTCGACAACACCGCTCTGACCTTCCCGTCGGCCTCGTCGGTCAGCTTCCGCGACGACGTTCACACCGTGAAGGCTGGTATCAACTACCACTTCAACTGGGGTGGTCCAGTCGCGGCTTCGCGCTACTGAGATCAACTGACCCAGAGATTGCAAAAGGCCGGCTTCGCAGCCGGCCTTTTTGTTTGAGTTCCGAAGAACCGACGGCGCAACCGCGAAATCCGGTGATCATCGCCACGGCAGGACTGGTAATATTCACCCGTTCTTCCTATGTTCCGAGCAACTGCTCCCCTATGCTTTAACGCCAGGTGCCGGAAAATTCCGGCACGAGGGCGTTCTTGCTTGCGCCCTTCGCGTTGGAATCGATCATGGATGAAGTCATCAAAGCAAAGCGCAACCAATCTGCCAGCGCATCGCGCGCCATCACTATTCGTGGGGCCCGCGAGCACAATCTGAAGAACGTCGATCTGGAAATTCCCCGCGACAAGCTGGTGGTGTTTACCGGTCTGTCAGGCTCGGGAAAATCTTCGCTGGCGTTCGATACGATTTACGCCGAAGGCCAGCGCCGTTACGTCGAGTCGCTTTCGGCTTACGCGCGTCAGTTTCTCGAGATGATGCAGAAGCCCGACGTCGACCAGATCGACGGCCTGTCTCCGGCAATCTCCATCGAGCAGAAGACGACGTCGAAGAATCCACGCTCGACCGTCGGCACCGTCACTGAGATCTACGATTACATGCGCCTGCTGTGGGCGCGCGTCGGAGTTCCTTACTCGCCTGCAACGGGATTGCCGATTGAAAGTCAGGTCGTGTCGCAGATGGTGGATCGCGTGCTTGCGCTCCCCGAGGGTACGCGCCTCTATTTACTCGCTCCCGTGGTCCGCGGGCGCAAAGGTGAATACCGCAAGGAAATGGCCGAGCATCTCAAGAAAGGGTTCCAGCGGGTCAAGATCGATGGCGCATTCCATGAGCTTGCTGAAGCCCCGGTCCTCGACAAGAAGTTTCCTCACGACATCGATGTGGTGGTCGATCGCATCGTGGTGCGGTCCGATATTGGGCAGCGGCTTGCTGAATCGTTCGAGACCGCACTGAAGCTCGCGGACGGTCTTGCCGTGATCGAATACGCCGATGCGCCGGCAGCCGACGCGGCCACCTCCGAGAAGAAAAAGACCGCTAAGATTCACGACAAGAGCGGACCGGAGCGTATTCTGTTCTCCGAGAAGTTTGCCTGTCCGGTTTCCGGGTTTACTATTCCGGAGATCGAGCCACGGCTGTTCTCATTCAATAATCCTTACGGCGCGTGCCCTGAATGTGGCGGGCTCGGCGTTGAGCAGCATATCGATCCAGAACTGATCATTCCCGACAAGGACCTCACGCTGCGCAAGGGTGCGATCGCGCCCTGGGCGAAATCATCCTCGCCTTACTACGTGCAAACCCTTCAGGCGCTCGGCAAGTTCTACAAGTTCACGCTCGACACCAAGTGGAAGGACCTGGCGAAGAAGACCCAGACGGCCATCCTTTATGGTTCAGGTGACGACGAGATCAAGTTTTCCTACGAAGACGGCACGCGCTCCTATGACACCAAGAAAGCCTTCGAGGGGGTCATCACCAACATCGAGCGGCGCTACAAGGAGACTGAAAGCGAGTGGGCGCGCGAAGAGCTCGGAAAATATTTCTCCGACGTTCCGTGCAACGCCTGCCATGGGTTCCGGCTGAAACCCGAAGCACTTTGTGTCAAAATCGGCGGCAAGCATATTGGCGAGGTGTCCGAGCTCTCGGTTCTCAGGGCTGGTGAATGGTTCGAAAGCATCCCGCGGCTTTTGAACAACCAGCAGAATGAGATCGCTGTCCGCATCCTGAAAGAAATCCGCGAACGGCTGTCGTTCCTTCTCGACGTCGGCCTGAACTATCTCACGCTATCGCGTTCGTCCGGCACTCTGTCCGGCGGCGAAAGCCAGCGAATTCGTCTTGCGTCACAAATCGGCTCTGGTTTGACTGGTGTGTTGTACGTGCTTGACGAACCGTCCATCGGACTGCATCAGCGCGACAACGCCCGCCTGCTGGACACCCTGAAACGCCTCCGTGATCTCGGCAACACGGTGATCGTGGTGGAACACGATGAGGACGCCATTGCGCTCGCTGATTTCGTGGTCGACGTGGGTCCGGGCGCGGGCGTGAATGGCGGCTACATCGTCGCGCAAGGCACACCGCGCGAGATTATGAGCAACCCGAACTCGCTCACCGGAAAGTATCTGACCGGCGAGCTTTTCGTTCCCATTCCGGAACGGCGCCCTCCAAATCCCCGTCGCACGCTCAAGGTCATCAACGCGCATGGCAACAATCTGAAAAACGTAACAGCCGAGATTCCGCTCGGTCTGTTCACTTGCGTCACGGGCGTATCCGGCGGCGGCAAATCGACCCTATTGATCGACACGCTGTACAAGTCCCTTGCGCGTAAACTTAACGGAGCGAACGAAGCCCCCGCTCCTCATGACCGCATCGAGGGTATCGAGCATATCGACAAGATCATCGATATCGATCAGTCACCGATCGGACGCACTCCGCGCTCGAACCCTGCGACATATACCGGCGCATTCACGCCGATCCGCGAATGGTTCGCCGGACTACCCGAATCCAAGGCGCGCGGTTACGAACCCGGCCGGTTCTCATTCAATGTCAAAGGCGGACGTTGCGAGGCCTGCCAGGGTGACGGAGTCATCAAAATCGAGATGCACTTCCTCCCGGATGTCTATGTCACCTGCGACACTTGCAAGGGTAAACGCTACAATCGCGAAACGCTCGAAGTGCTGTTCAAAGGCAAGAGCATCGCCGACGTACTGGATATGACGGTTGAAGAGGCCGCCGAGTTCTTCAAGGCGGTACCCCGTGTCAGGGAAACTTTCAAAACGCTGCAGCGTGTCGGCCTCGGCTACATTCATGTCGGCCAGCAGGCCACAACACTTTCAGGCGGCGAGGCCCAGCGCGTGAAACTCGCCAAGGAATTGAGCAAGCGCGCGACCGGACGCACGCTGTACATCCTGGACGAGCCGACGACTGGTCTGCATTTTCACGATGTCGCCAAGCTGCTCGAGGTTCTTCACGAGCTCGTCATACAGGGCAACAGCGTGGTTGTGATCGAACACAATCTGGAAGTTATCAAGACCGCGGACTGGGTCATCGACCTCGGACCGGAAGGCGGCGACGGCGGCGGCGAAATTGTCGCGTGGGGCCCCCCCGAAGATATCGCCAAGGCTCCACGGAGCTATACTGGAAAGTTTCTGGCGCCGGTCTTGAAAAAAGGCCAACCGGCAGGCAAGCACAAGGGCGAACAAGCGGCGGAGTAGAAAATGACGGATATCGTAAATAACGAAGCAGAACATCGCTTCGAAATGAATGTCGAAGGCCACATCGCCGCCGCGTATTACGAGTTGTCGGATGGTGTCATCACCTTCACCCATACCGAAGTGCCTAAGGAGCTTGGCGGACGCGGAATCGGCTCCCAGCTTGCCAAGGCCGCACTCGCGCAGGCCCGGGCCAAGGAACTGAAGGTCGTTGCGCAATGCTCATTCATGAATGGCTACATTGCCAAGCATCCGGAATATGCCGATCTCCTCAAATGACACGGAGAGCCAGGGCGTGACTGATACGGTTCGGAACAATACGACGCTGCACCGCTTCGAGCTCGATGCAGACGGCGCGACGTCATTTGCCAGCTATCGCCTCGCCGATGGCGTGGTCGTCATCACGCATGTCGAGACACCTGATCAATTGCGCGGACGCGGCATCGCCTCGAAGCTGGTAGACGGTGCCCTGCAGATCATCCGAGCCGACGGTCATAAGGTAATCGGCCAGTGCAGTTTCGCACGCGCCTACCTCGCCCGACACTCGGAATTCTCCGATCTGCTTGCGTAAAGAAGCCCGCCATCGGCGGGCTTCTTTATTCAGACGATTTTGATCGACATATCCGGGAGTGTGTCGATCTTGCAGAGCAGAACGTCGCCCTTGACCACAGGGCCGACGTTTTCAGGCGTGCCCGAATAGATGATGTCGCCAGCCTTGAGTTCGAAAGCTTCCGAGAGTTTCGATATCTGTTCGGCAACACTCCAGATCATCTTATCCAGATCGGAGTTCTGGCGAACGGTGCCGTTGACCGCGAGCGAAATCTTCCCCTTGGTCAGATGACCGACCTTGCTCACCGGCTGGATCGGACCAAGTACCGCCGCGTGATCGAAGCTCTTTCCGATCTCCCAAGGCTTTTTCATTCCCGACATTTCATTCTGCAGATCGCGGCGCGTCATGTCGAGGCCAACGGTATAACCATAAACGCAGTCCAGCGCCTTTTCCGGCGGAATGTTGGTCCCACCGGACTTGAGCGCGGCGACCAATTCGACCTCGTGATGATAGTTCTTTGTCAGAGATGGATAAGGATGATCCGCAACTTCTCCGACCTTGACGTTTTGAACGGCATCCGTCGGCTTCTGGAAAAAGAAGGGTGGCTCGCGGCTTGGGTCAGATCCCCGTTCAATTGCATGAGCAGCGTAATTGCGGCCGATGCAATAAATGCGGCGAACGGGAAAAACCTCGTTGCTACCCGCAATCGGGATCGTTACCTGCGCAACATCGAAGACCGTCTTAGCGGCTCCCTCAGCCGCTGCCGTTTCCGAGAATGCCGCTGCTCCAAGCGCAACCGCTCCTCCCGTGAGCACCATGCGTCGATCAATCTGTGTCATGCAATTTTCTCTGTGCTTCTTGTTGGCGGAGCCGAGTGGCCCCACACCCGCTGGGCGCTGATCACATACTCTGGTTGCATTCCTGCGTCACTTCAACAAAATGCTAAAACCTTATGCCGCAACGCAAAAAGCCCGCTTTGGCTCAAGCGGGCTTTGCTGTATCTGGCGACTAAGAAGACAGGCGGTTAGTGCTTGATGTCCGGCGGGAGCTTGCCGCCGTTTGCAGCGAGCTTGTCCATGACCTGTTTGTGCAGCCAAATGTTCATTGACGCCGAGTCATTGGTGTCGCCCGTGTAGTGAAGCTCCTTGGCCAGTTCTTTGCGCGCGGCGAAGCTGGAGTCGATGTCCAGCGCCTTCATCAAATCGACAATTGAAGTGCGCCATTCCAGTTTCTCGCCCTTGGCCGCGACCGCCTTGTCCAGGATCGGTGCGACATCCACGGACTGAGCAGGAGCCGCGGTTGCCGTACCACCCGCCGCAGTCCCTGCACCACCCGCAGGCTCGGCCGCGTCGGCCTTTGTGCCAAAGATTGCGCCCATGATCTTTGAAAAGATGCTCATGCTGAACTCCCAATGGAATTTAATTTAAAGACAAATCGAGATTGACGGCACCCGTGTCGTCCGCCGCAGCCTACCCGCCCTGGGTCCACTTTGCCAATGCACTCTTGGCTTAACCAGTGACAATGGAATGACGCTGACCTTCGCCACCCACAAACGCAAGAATGCTAACACCAACGCACCGAACCAAAGATTTGTTCCGACGTTATCTCAACGGAATGGACGACGCTCCCCGTCGCTAATTTGCGGGAGCGACCCCTCTGTTACGATCCGGGAGCAATTGCAATGTCTGTTTCTCAACCTGATACTGTCATTTATGTCGCCCCTTACCGCCCTTATGAGGCCACGCCGATCGTGCGGCGTCTCAGCCTCTCCGATTTAGCCGAAAGTCTGAAGCTGGGTTGGGATGACTTCAAGGCCATGCCCACTCACGCGATTATGTTGGCTCTGATCTACCCTGTCATCGGCTTGGTTATCGCACGCCTGACATTAGGCTATTCGATCCTGCCATTGCTGTTTCCTCTGGCATCAGGCTTTGCCCTTCTAGGGCCGTTCGCTGCGATCGGTTTGTACGAGTTGAGCCGACGACGAGAAATAGGCGAGACACCGCGTGCAAGTGATGCATTGCGCGTGCTGTCGTCTCCCTCCCTTGGAGCAATGCTGGGGCTCGGCCTGCTGTTGATGGTGCTGTTCATGGTATGGATTGCGACAGCTCAGGCCATTTACATTTCGACCTTCGGCTATGAGCCTGCCGCAAGCATGCCTGACTTCATTGGCGCCGTTCTGACGACATGGAAGGGCTGGCTCCTCATTGCAACCGGTTGTGGGGTCGGTCTTTTGTTTGCGTTCCTGGCATTGCTTGTCAGTGTCGTGTCATTTCCTCTGCTGCTCGACAGGCATGGCACCATGCCGCAGGCCATGCTCACCTCCATGAAGGCGGTCGCCAAGAATCCCGCCGTCATGACCGCGTGGGGATTGATCGTGGCGGGCCTGCTGCTGCTCGGCTCACTTCCGTTCTTTGTCGGACTGGCGGTCGTGATACCGGTTGTCGGTCATGCGACGTGGCATCTTTACCGAAAGACGGTCGAGCCAATCCCGAATCCGTATCAGCCCGAACCTCAGCCACCGAAGGCGAAGCGTTTTGCCGCGGATTTCCCGGCCAGTCTGTTCGCGTGGATAAGTGGTGGTTGAATTATCGTTAGCGGCGACGCTTACACAGCGTCGCCGCTAGTCCGACAGGATCGGTCGGGAAATCAGAAAACGCCAGGGATCAAGCGGTATCTGACTCTTGACATGAATTCACGGTACGTGGGGTCCTGAACAAGGACACGTTCCTCGCGCCGGATTCGGATCACATGAATTACTGTAACAGCGGCATAGATGATTGCATTGATCGCTGAAGGCAGCATCATCAGGATGCCGACGTAAGAGATCATATATCCAGCATACATCGGATGGCGAACAAACCGGTACGGCCCCAGGACTCTAACCCCGCGATTGGCCGCAACCAACCCGAAACTCCGCCCCAGACAGATCTTCGCGGCGACCTGAATGGTCATTCCTAAAATTGTTACCGCATATCCAATCGATGCGACCGGAATCAATTCGTTGACATGGGTGGCCACAACGAAAAGCGGCCCAACAGTCCCGAGAAGTCCGAAAATCCAGTCGATGCGGTTTTCGGACATGGTGCGAGATGGTTTTCGTCCGAGAATAAGAACAATAGGCAACGTCTCGGCCATGATGATCAAGACAGCCTCGATGTGAAACTGCAGACTAAGCAACATCCGAGCGACGAACTGGCAATAGACAACGCACATGAACAGTCGCTCGATGAGATCGAGCACCACGAGCTTTCGCGGAAATTCCGCATAGGGCTCGAAGACGAAAGTATCCACAAAACGCTGAAATTTAGACGGCGACGAAGTGTGTTGAGGAGAGACAAGAACCATTGGTCGCCTTCAAAAACAGGGGTTCGGAGTGGCCTATGCTTCGTCAATCTACGTACAACACAAAAAGTGAGAGCACCGTTAATCAGGGCCCCTCTTCCCTTTGTTCCGGAACAGTTTTTTGAAAAGTTCCTGCGGAACACAGAGCAACTTCTTCTGTTGGTCGCGCAGGCGGGCCGAACGAAAGGAACATCTCATGCAACTATCAGGTAAGCGGATCGCTATTCTCGCAACTCACGGCTTTGAGCAGGCGGAGCTGGAGGTGCCTCGCGATAAACTCAAGGCGGCCGGCGCCACGGTCGACATCGTCTCTCTCCAGTCCGGAGAAATTAGGGGATGGGACAAGAAAGATTGGGGCCGCTCCGTGCGGGTCGACAAGACTATCGACGAGGCTTCACCTAGCGACTATGACGCGCTCGTGCTGCCCGGAGGCCAGATCAATCCGGACCTGCTGCGCGTCGAGCAAAAGGCCCTCTCGTTTATCAAAGATATCTACAACCAAAAGAAAGTGGTGGCCGCGGTCTGCCACGCTCCCTGGCTTCTGATTGAAACCGGTATTATCCAGGGCAAACGGGTCACCTCCTACAAATCGATCAAGACCGACGTCATCAACGCGGGCGGTAAGTGGGAGGACTCTCAAGTCGTCACCGACAACGGCGTTGTCACATCCCGCAATCCGGGCGACCTCGAAGCCTTTTCTGCCAAGATCGTTGAAGAGGTCCGCGAGGGCAGACACACCCAACGAACCGCCGCATGATATAAAAGGGCCGCCTTATGCGGCCCTTTTATTACTAAATAATGAATACAAATTCATTACTTTCGGTATGCATTTTTGTTTTAGCTGCATCGCAGCAATTGCGCTGGTATACCAGCACGAATCCTCTATTTTAGCTCACAGATCAGCTTAAAGGCTGAATACATATTCAGAAGGTAGAATAAAATGTTTCTCTCTCTTATTCGGATGATCAAGACCGTCCGTGATTATCGGCGGATCTATAACGAGCTCACAGAGCTCAGCCCTCGTGAATTGGCTGACATCGGTCTCGATCGCGCCGATATCGAGCGCGTCGCAGCTGGCGGATTTACCCGCAGCTAAAGCCTGATTGTATTCGGTCAAGACAACGCCCGCTTCGTGCGGGCGTTGTCTTTTTTACCCGCAGAATCCCATTTAAGCGATCTACGTTGCACTACGGCCGGCAGCACCGTAGGTGTCTGTCATGACAAACGCTCCAACTTCAGACATCGTCCACATCATCGGCGGTGGCCTTGCCGGTTCCGAAGCAGCTTGGCAGATCGCACAACGCGGGATTCGGGTCGTTCTCCACGAGATGCGGCCTGTACGGGGCACAGACGCCCATCGCACCGACAAACTGGCCGAGCTCGTCTGCTCAAACTCGTTTCGTTCTGACGATGCCGCGAACAACGCCGTCGGCCTGCTTCACGCAGAGCTACGCAAGTTGAATTCTCTGATCATGCGCGCTGCCGACGCCAATCAGGTGCCTGCCGGAGGCGCGCTCGCTGTCGACCGCGAGGGCTTTTCGGAGGCCGTGAGCGCGGCTCTGCAGAGCCATTCCCTCGTGAGCATCGACCGCCGTGAGGTTGGCGGCCTGCCGCCGGAAGACTGGCGGAACGTCGTTATTGCGACCGGCCCGCTCACCTCAGCCGCGCTAGCCGACGCCATCCGGGATCTGAGCGGGGAAGACTCCCTCGCCTTTTTCGACGCCATTGCACCGATCGTGCACCGGGATTCGATTGACATGAATGTCGCGTGGTTCCAGTCGCGCTACGACAAGGTCGGTCCCGGCGGCAATGGCGCCGATTACATCAACTGCCCGATGTCGCAGGAGCAATATCACGCCTTTGTCGCAGCGCTCCTCGCCGGCGAAAAAGCCGACTTCAAGGAATGGGAAACCAGTACGCCATACTTCGACGGCTGCCTTCCGATTGAGGTGATGGCGGAACGCGGTGTTGAGACGTTGCGGCACGGCCCGATGAAGCCGGTCGGCCTCACCAATGCACATAACCCAACTGTGAAACCTTACGCTGTGGTGCAGCTCCGTCAGGACAACAAGCTCGGTACGCTCTACAACATCGTCGGCTTTCAAACCAAACTGAAATACGGCGCGCAAACGCAGACCCTGCGCATGATCCCCGGTTTGGAACATGCCGAATTCGCTCGCCTTGGCGGCCTGCATCGCAACACGTTTCTGAATTCGCCGAAGCTGCTGGATACGCAACTGCGGCTGAAAACACAGCCTCGGCTTCGGTTTGCGGGACAGATGACCGGGTGCGAAGGTTATGTCGAGTCAGCCGGTATAGGCTTGCTTGCCGGGTTGTTCACGGCGGCGGAGTTCACCGGACAGGCCGTGACACCGCCACCTGCGACCACTGCGCTTGGCGCTCTGCTTAATCATATTACCGGTGGCCATATCGAGACACTGGACGTGGGGCCGCGTTCGTTCCAGCCGATGAATATCAATTTCGGATTGTTTCCACCGCTCGCATCCGCTCCGACCAGAAAACCGGATGGCACACGCCTGCGCGGCAACGAAAAGACGATCGCAAAAAAGCAGGCGTTGAGTGCCCGCGCGTTGGCCGATCTGGACCGTTGGATCATGGACGATCTGCACATGGCGGATGCCGCTTAAATTTACGGTAAGAGCGACGTGGAAATCTTCACGGTGTGAATGGCGGCCCACTGATTACATTCATTGGCACGCATCTACCGCGCGGCAAAGCCTGCGACAACTGAGACCACCTGACCGTCGAGACCATTAAAGCCGTGATGCGCCCGTGCGCCGCACAGTCTGCCCTCGCTGGCTCCGCCATCGAGCCAGACAGCGTGTGCCTTGTCCTTGGCCCAGGCCAGGAATGGCGCGACGCCCGCAGGTGCTGTCACGCGGCAACCATCCTGCCGATGATGGACAATCAGCGTCGGCGGCAGCGCGGACGGCGAGCCCAGAAGGTTCATCACATTATTGGAATCCCCCGAAGCATTACTAAGAAAGCCGGAGGTCAGAACCAGCCGGTCAGGCCGGGCGCCCGCAGCGATGCCACGCGCGGCACGTAGCGTCCCTCGACTTGTCCCCACAAGCGTCACATGCCCGAAGTCGCGCATGTATTTGACTGCGGCTGCAACATCGACACAACAGTCGGGAACGAGGACGGCAAAACCACGCGAAGCGTAAGCCAGCCTGGTGCGCACCAATTGATTGCCCCCTTTCGAGATCGTGCCACCGGGACCAACCCCGATCATACCACTTCCCCCGGAGAGCAGGATGATCCCTCCATGTGGATGCGCGGGCTTCAGCAGGGCCGCGGAAACTCCGCCGACGGAAACCGTGCTTTGATCGACGGATGTTGCATACGCCGGAATGCCATCGAGACAGAAAGCGACCAGCAAAAGACAGCTTGCGAGAATTGCGGCGCGCATCTACGGCCCCGGAGTGATGTCTCGTTGGGCTGATAATAAACGGATGTTCCATGAACGGCGGGTGAAAGTTCCTGCTGATCGGGAGCTTTCATGCGCTGAACGGCTTGGCGCGGGAGCCCGCGCGTTGGCCGATTTGATATTTGGGTCGCGGATCAAATTCGAATGACCGCAGCGGCGTAACGCTCAGGGTTCTGCCGGCTTGAAACACCGCGCCCGCGAAGCCCGCCATAGCGTCCACAAAACCCGCAACCTCGATGGCGGCGTGCGCGCGAAGGCATCTTCGTCGCGCAGGCCGATCTGCTGCAGATTGCGCTGTACCAAAGTCAGCGAAATAAATGCCCGCGACGCTTCCTCAGGCACTGAGCACAACAAGTCCATCGCCGCATCCAGCGCCGACTGAGCGGCGCCGCCGAGGCGATCGAGCACGACCTGCAACGCAGGCGTGCGTTGTCCTGCGAAGATATCAGCCTCCTGCGCCTCTGCTTGTCTGAGAACGTCCGCCGGCAGATAAAGCTGCCCCCGCGCTGCGTGAACCGGCAGCAAAGAAATCACGCGGGCAAGCCCCTGTGCTGTGCCGGCGTGGCGCGCCACCTCCTCCATTTCTTCAGACGCATCGCCCATAATCCGCGCCGTTAGCGAGAACAGTTGTCCGTCGGTATCGTCGCAATACCGCTCAAGCGCATCGAGCGAAGGCATTGGATCGTCGTAGAGGTCGAACACGCGCGCATCGATCAGACGTGAAAGCTGTTGCCGCGGCAGTTCATGGCGCGAAATCGCCTCGATCAACTCAGCAGCGACCGGGTTGCTCTCGACATCTCCTCGCGCTTCGCTCTCGATCAGATCGCGCCACCACTGCAACCGGATTTCGCCCGGAAGCGGCTGGGTGATGTGGTCACGGATACGCCGCAGCTCGATGTCGAAGGCATGCAACGCCAGCACCGGCCGCCGGGCCTGCGACGGCAGGAAAAGCGCCGACGCGTAACCCGCAAAGTCGTGCGAGCGGACAAGATCCGCGCAATAGGCGGCGTCGTCATTGACCGGATTTTTCTGTGTCATACTGCTATCAGAGCCGCTGCGACGCGTCGGCCCTCACCGAGCATAATGTTGTATGTGGTAATGGCGGGGCCGGTTTGCATCGGATCGATGACGATACGCTGGGCACGAAGCCGCTCGCGCAACGCCGCCGGCGGCAGCCAGACGTCCTTGCCGGTCCCGATAACTAGAGTGTCGATCAGACCTGCGTTCTCGAACACACCGGCAAAGGCGGCCTCGTCGATATCGGCGGCCCGCGTAACATCCCATGCCCAGATGCCGCTTGGCAGGCAGATCAGGGAGCCGCGGTGTGACATGTCGGCAAAACGGAAACCGCCCTGCCCGTATGCTTCGATCGGCGCAGGGCGCGGGAAATGTGCGACGTCAGGCCGTTTCCTGCTCACGGCTTCGGCGGCTTGTCGTCGGCACTGCCACGACGATTGCCGACGCCAAGATAGATCAGCATCGGCGCGGCGATGAAGATCGAGGTATAGGTACCGACCAGCACGACGCCAAACATCATCGTTGCGGCAAAGGAGTGGATCGCCTTACCGCCGAACAGAAGCAGCGCAAGCAGCGCAAGCGTCACCGTGACGTGGGTGATGATTGAGCGTGACAACGTCGAGTTGATCGATTGATTGAGCAAATCCTCCATCGGCATCTTTTTGTAACGCCGCAGCAGTTCGCGGATACGGTCATAGATCACAACCGTATCGTTCAGCGAGTAGCCGAGAATGGTAAGAAGCGCCGCGATCGACGTCAGATCGAAGTCGATCTGCGTAATCGACATGAAACCGATGGTCAGCACGAGATCATGGACGTTCGCCACCATCGCGCCGAGCGCGAACTGCCATTCGAACCGGAACCACAGATAAACCAGGATGCTTCCGATCGCGAGCATCAGCCCCAGCGTGCCGTAGGCCAACAACTCGCCGGAGACACGAGGTCCGACGACTTCGACGCGTCGATAATCGACCGTATCGCCGAGGGTGTCACGGACCTTTTGCACCGCCGCCTGTTGCGCGGCATCGCCACCCGGTTGCTCCGCGACGCGGATCAACACGTTGGACGGTCCGCCGAATTGTTGCAACTGAACGTCACCGAGACCAAGCGCCCCGAGTTCAGAACGCAGCTTGGACAGATCGGCTGGCCCGGATTTTTCCGCGATTTCCAGCAGCGTGCCACCCTTGAAGTCGATCCCGAAATTCAGGCCGTGGGTGAAGTAAAGCGTGATCGCAAGAATCGACAGCAGCGCCGAGGTCGGGAAGCTGAAGCGGCGAAAATCCATGAAATGGAAATTTGTGTTGTCCGGTACGACGCGCAGCGAAGGAATGACACCGTAGATGCTCAGCACCGTCAGAACGACAATGAAGATCGCGAGGCCAAGAATAACGATATGGGGCGTTGTCACAGCGATATCCTCAGATCGGCACGGTCTGCGGCCGTTTCCATCGCACCCAGGTGGCGACGATCAGGCGCGTGACCGTAAAGGCCGTAAAAACGGTAGTGACGATTCCAATACCGAGCGTCACGGCAAATCCGCGAACCGGTCCGGTGCCGATGTAGAACAACACCGCGGCGGCGATGAACGTCGTGATATTGGAGTCAAGAATGGTCGAAAGCGCGCGGCTGAAACCAGCATCGATCGCCGAGATGGCGTTGCGCCCATTGCGCACCTCTTCTCGAATACGTTCATAGATCAGCACGTTCGAATCCACGGCGATGCCGACAGTAAGCACGATGCCGGCAATACCCGGCAGCGTCAGCGTCGCATTGAGCAGGGAGAGAATGCCGAAGATCATCGCCACGTTGATTGCGACCGCGATGTTCGCAAACAGGCCGAACAGCCGGTAAGTCAGCGTCATGAAAACGATGACGAGGACGGAGCCGACATAAGACGCAAGCTCACCAGCAGCGATCGAGTCCTGCCCCAGACCCGGACCGACGGTGCGCTCCTCGATGATGGTGAGCGGTGCCGGCAGCGCGCCGGCGCGCAGCAGAATAGCAAGGTCGTTCGCCTGCTGCACGGTGAAGCTGCCCGAGATTTGACCCGATCCGCCGGTGATCGGCTCCTGGATCACCGGAGCGGAAATCACTTCGTTGTCGAGAATGATCGCGAAGGGTTGCTTGACGTTCTCGGTCGTCGCTTGGGCGAATTTGCGCGCCCCGCTCGAATTGAAGCGGAACGTCACGACCGGCTGGCCTGTGCGCTGGTCGAAGCTCGGCTGGGCGTCGGTCAGGTCCGCTCCCGAAACCAGAACCTGCTTTTTCACGACATATGGAACGTGAGGCGGCTCGGTGCCCTTCAGCACTTCGGAATCCAGAGGAACCCTGCCCTGAAGCGCCTGCTCAGGCGAAACACTCGTATCGACCAGCCGGAAATCCATCTTGGCGGTCTTGCCCAGGATTTGCTTCAGATGAGTCGGGTCCTGCAAGCCGGGCACCTGCACCAGAACGCGGTCTGAGCCCTGACGCTGGATCAAAGGTTCGACGGTGCCAAGTTCGTTGACACGCCGTTCGATGATCTGGATCGACTGATCGACTGCCTGCCTGACCCGCTCCCGGATCGCCGCTTCAGACACCGTCAGACGGACGAGACCTCCTCCGGCATCCATGACATCGAGGCTGCGCTGGCCGTTACCGCCGAACGCGCCAGCGATCGGTTGCGACAGTTCGCGCAGCTTGGCCAACGCTGCGGTCAGGTCAGCATCCTTGACCCGCACCTCGACATTGTCGCCCTTGATACCAAGGCCAGTGTAGCCGATTTTGGCATCGCGCAGCTGACGGCGTACGTCATCGCGAACCTGCTCAAGCTGGTCCTTTTTCACGGAGTTGGCATCGACTTCCAGCAGAAGGTGTGAACCGCCCTGCAAATCCAGGCCGAGCACAAGCCTGCGCTGCGCCCAGGCCGGCCAGGTCTTCACGGTGGCCTCGGGGAAGAAGTTCGGAACCGCGCACAGGCCTACGACGAGTGCCGTCAGGATGACCGCTAAAGCCTTCCAGCGGTTGAAATAGAGCATTTAAAGAACCCGTCAGATCGCAGGTTTAGGGATCACGCTGCCGCTTAGCTCGCGGCCTCGTCCTTAGCCGGCTCGCCCTTCGAGCGAACACCGGAAATCATCTGCCGCATCTGGCGAATACGAACGCCGTCAGCGATTTCAACTTCGACCTGATCGTCATCCACGACCTTGACCACCTTGCCGACCAGGCCACCATTGGTAACGATGGTGTCACCGCGGCGGATATTCTTCACAAGATTGGCGTGGTCCTTCACCTTGCGCTGCTGCGGCCTCAGGATCAGGAAATACATAATCACGAAGATCAGCGCGAACGGCAGCAGCGACATCAGCATGCTGCTGGTATCGCCACCCGCAGCGGCAGCCTGGGCGTAGGCGGGAGTAATAAACATACGTCACAAATCCTTGGATAATGGCCTGACCGGACCGGCCGGTTCATGGCCCCTGGGGGGTCAAATTTGCGCGGACTATAACGGCCACTGCCCCAATTGCAACGCTGAGCAGCCTTACATTTCCGTAGCTTGCCCGCGGGGCCGAGCCTCGCATAGGGTGCCGCCACATTTCCCTGGACAGACTGGAATCATGGCCAAAAAGCCCGTCAAAGCCGCGACTCGCGTCCCCGCCAAGCCCGCCTCCCGCAAACCATCCACTTCCAGAGCCAAGCCCGCGACAAAGAGCGCGGCGCCGCGCGGAATAGACGAGAGGATTGCGCTGGCGCTGGAAGCAATCGCCGCCGGCCTGCCGAAGGCGGCCGAACAGGTCTCAACTCCGGAATCACTAAAGGAGGCTGACGCCTTCGTCTGGCAACCCAACGGGCACCTGATTGCGGTGCCCCGTGTCAGCCGCGTTGAACTTGGCCTGCTGAAGGGCGTAGACCGGATGCGCGACATTCTGATCGAAAACACCGAGCGCTTTGCCAAAGGACTGCCCGCCAACAACGCCTTGCTTTGGGGCGCGCGCGGCATGGGAAAATCCTCGCTGGTGAAAGCATCGCATGCTGCCGTCAACGCGATGGACGGGGTGAACGGTCGCCTGAAACTCATCGAAATTCACCGTGAGGATATCGAGAGCCTCCCGATGCTGATGGCACTGCTGCGCCAGTCCGAGTTCCAGATTATCGTGTTCTGCGATGACCTTTCGTTCGACGGCAATGACGCCTCGTACAAATCGCTCAAGGCAGTGCTCGAAGGCGGCATCGAAGGACGGCCCGAAAACGTCATCCTCTACGCAACCTCAAACCGCCGGCACCTGTTGGCGCGGGACATGATCGAGAACGAGCGATCGACGGCGATCAATCCGGGCGAGGCGGTCGAGGAGAAAGTGTCGTTGTCGGACCGCTTCGGTCTGTGGCTCGGCTTTCACAAGTGCAGCCAGGAAGAATACCTCGACATGGTCATGGGCTATGCCAGGCACTTCAACATGGGGATCCCGGAAGCGGAACTCGAACGCGAGGCCCTGGAATGGGCGACAACGCGAGGCTCTCGGTCTGGCCGCGTAGCCTGGCAGTTCGTTCAGGAGGTCGCTGGCCGTTTGGGTGTCCGGCTGAACGCAAAATGAAAAGCTAGAGCAGGTTGCCGTTACGGGCCTGCTCTGGTCCCATCGGAACGCAAACCCGCTGGCGTTCACGACCGGGGATGGCTCCCCTCACCTTCATGACCCGACCCGCTCCGCACGTCCCCGTATCCACCAGCACGGAGACGTAGGGCGGGAGGATCAACGGCTCTCGCTTCAGGAAAGCGTCGGCAAGCGCCGGCGTGGCCAAGATCGAAGATGCCAGTACGAGAGACGCCACGACACGCATGAAAAGATCCTCAGCCAGCAAACGCAACAAGGAAGCTAGGCAAAACTCGTTCCGCTCGACGCTAAATAAACCTTAGAGCTGACGGTTGTGCAACAGTCACACCTCGACTCCATAGTTTTTCGAGCAAATCCTGTAACCAAGGGACGTTAATTCACTGCTGACATGAAGCTGGGAGAGACGCGATATCTCTCCTTTCTTTTTCTGGTTGCAACAGCAGCACAGTTTCTGCGCGTCTCGTGCATTTTAAAGAAGCAAACGCCGGTTAGCCGGCACCGCCCGCCACAAGTCGCCGGGCGACTTCCTCAAAAGAGGTTGTGCCCCGGCGGGCTTCGGCGCGCCCTCCTTCGAAATCAATCCAGCCCTCATTAAAGCCGTCCAGCATCCGAATGCGCGGCGTCGGGTTCTTCATGCCCTGGGTACGAAACAAGCCCTCCCAGGATTCGCGGGGGATCGGCTCCGTCCTGACCGGGCGGCCGAGTGCGCTGGCAAAGGCCGCAGCCACATCGTTTGCCGAATAACGGCGACCGGCCTCAAGTTCGATGATCCTGTTGCCCGTCCATGTCTCCTGCAGCAGATCGGCCGCGGTGCGGCCGATCTCGCTCGCCGCCACCATCGGGATAGGATGATCCAGCGGTTGCAGGAATGACCGGATGAAGCCCTTGCGCGCGTCCTCGACGTCCCATCGGGCGTTTTCCATGAACCAGGCGGCGCGCAGGAAAGCGGTGGGCACCGGCAAAGAACGAAGTGCTCCCTCGATCATGCAGGAGTTGCTGAGCAGTGTCGGCTCTGTGACTTGCGCGCCGACGGTGGACAGAAACACGACCCTTCCCGGTCTGGCTTTCACGATCGCTTCCGTCGAGGTTGCAATGCGCCGCCGGATTTCCGGAAAGCCCGGTTCGGGATCGTAGTTCGGCGGCGACATCAGAAAAACGCCGCTCGCTCCGGTGAAAGCCTTCGTCAATGACGCGGGATCGTCGATATCGGCGACGGCAACCTCGCACCCCTTGTCGGCCCAGACCTTTCCCTTGTCCACGTCCCGGACAACGGCCCGGACTGGCTGCCCCGCGCCAAGCAGCGCACGGGCGGCCGCGCCGCCGACTTGACCAGTGATGCCCATGATCGCATGCATCGAAATCGCTCCTCTCTCCGAAATCATTGCTTCCGGTCCGGCTTCACCGCGCCCCGTCACGCATCCTGACGTGGGAACCGTGCCCGGCGGCTTCTCCGGGCGGCTTATCGTCTCGAATGACTTGTGACTAAAGTGCGTTTATGTCAGATCATTAATGACTAAAAATCAGGAGTTGCCGTGACGTTTGACAGCCGCCTTCTGACCGGCGTGGGGGTGCTGACGGCCATCGTGGAAAACGGGAGTCTTGTGAACGCCGCGGACGCGCTCGGGATCACGGCTTCAGGTGTCAGCCGCGCGCTGGCGCGTCTGGAGGCGCGGGTCGGGGCGCGGCTGATCGAGCGCACGACGCGATCCGTGCGCCTGAGCGAGGAAGGCCGAAGGTTTTATGAGCGTGTGAAGCCCTCATTGAGCGCGATCGAAGAAGCGGCGGTGCATGCATCGGGATCAGCCAACATTGTCCGCGGACATCTGCGCGCACGCGTCGCCATCCTCGTAACGACCCGCGTTCTTGCCGGGCATCTCGGAACGTTGCTTGCGCGCCATCCCGAGCTCTCGATCGAGATCGTTACCGATGACCGTACCGGCGATCTTGTGGCGGACGGCATCGACGTTGCGATCAGCTTGGGCGATCAGGCTTCACCCGCACTGATATCGCGCAAGCTCATGGAGACCCGTATCCTGACGGTCGCTTCTCCGACCTACCTCAAGCGGCACGGTCGTCCGAAACAGCCGAGCGATCTCAAGCACCATGCCTGCATCCTGTTTCGTGACCCGGCCTCGGGGCGAGCGTTCGACTGGGAATTTCAGAACGGACGCAAAGTCTTGAAAGTTGACGTTCGTGGACGCATTACGCTCAGCGACGGCAACGCGCTGATTACCGAATGTGCAGCTGGGACGGGTATCGCACAAGTCACCGAGAATTCGGTTCGCGAATTGCTCGAGCGGGGAAAACTGGTCGATCTGTTTCCAGAGTGGAACGGTGAAGTTTATCCGCTCTATGCCATCTACCCTTCGAGGCAGCATCTTCCCGCCAAGGTAAGGGCCTTCATCGATTTCGTATCGGAGATCAGCTGAAAAGAAAACGGCGCCATCAGGCGCCGTTGAGGAATTGAAGCGGGTCGACAGGTGAAGATCCTTTTCGAATCTCGAAGTGAAGCTGCGGAGACCCCACCTCTCCTGTCTGACCCGATTTGGCAATCACCTGGCCGCGCTTGATCGTATCACCGCGCTTCACCATCAGCTCACTCGCGTGGGCATACGCGGTGACATAGCCGTTGGCATGCCGCACCAGGACCAGATTGCCATAACCCTTGAGTTCATTGCCCGCATAAGCGACCACGCCATCATCGGCCGCCTTCACCGGCGTGCCCTCCGGCACGGCAATGTTGATGCCGTCGTTCTGCTTGCCGTTGGTCTTCGCACCGTACGACGCGATCACACGGCCACGCGCCGGCCAGCGAAATGCCGGCAGTGCATTGGTCGCTTCCGCCTTCACAGGCGATTGCGACTGTTCAAGCTCTTTGGTTTCCGTCGCAAGACGTGCCTTCTGGGCAGGTTCGGCGGTTGCGACGACCGTTGCAGGCTGTGTCACGGGAGGCAGCGCGGCGGACTGCGCTGGCACAACAGGGGCAGCAGCAGCAACCGGTGAGGATGCCCCCGCAGGGACAATGATTTTGCTGCCAATTTGAAGTTGGGCGGTGACTGGCAGATTGTTGGCACGCGCAAGCTGCAAAACCGGAATCTGATTGCGGCGCGCGACATTCATCAGCGTGTCACCGCGATTCACGTAGTGAACACTGCCCTGCGCAGTCGCTGCGTGGTTCGCCGGCGCGGTCGGAATAGCAGACGGCTCGTTGCGTGCCGTCACGGTCCGCTTCGGAATGATCAAGGACTGGCCCGGCGACAAAACGCGCGGACCGTTATAGCCGTTGGCATGAAGGATGGCGGCCGCCGGCACATTGTAGCGCTTCGCGATGACATCCAGCGTGTCCGCCGAGCCGACAATGATGCGGGTGCCGCCGTCACGCGACCAGCCCTGCGGGTTCGCCGCGACCGAGCGAGGCGCGACGCTGCCGGTCGTCTCAATCGGATTGCCAGCAGGGGGCGTATAAGACCCAATACCGCGACCGCCTCCGGTCACGTTCTGCGCAACGGGAGAAGACAATGGCGCGGACACAATGGGGGCGCTCGCCGGACGCCGGTATTGTGGAAGCTCACGCTGAGAATAATGGTTGTTCGGCACCGAGCCGGTCGCGTCGGATCGCTGCGAGGCAAACGGATTCTGGAACGAATCGCTGGAGAAGCGGGAATCGTAATCAGCGCTACATCCACCAAATGCGATGGACACCAGCGCCATCACCGCAAACTGCGGGGCGCGGCGCGCGCCTGACAAAGGAAGACGGGTCATGGTTACTCACTGGTACGCAACTGGCACTGTTTTGAGTAAACATGTCGTCCGTAAACAACCCTTTAAGCATCCCGCCATGCCATTGGAGTCAAAGGACTAGTAGATTTTTATGGTTACCGCGACGGTAGGAATTCGGGTTCCAATCAAAGTTCTTTGGCCAGACCCGGCAGTGCCGGCACGAAGCGCACCCCAATGAGCTTGTCTTCCTCAAAACCGCGTTCGGTTCGCCTGACACGTACCAGATTCTGCAAGCCGTCCTGCGGACCGACCGGCCCGATCAGGATCCCCTCGGGCTCCAGCCGCTCCTTGAGCTGATCGGGGATCGCCTCCAACGAGGCCGTGACGATGATGCGATCGAACGTGCCGAGTGTCTGCGGCGGATCGATGCCATCAGCCACAACGACCTCGACATTGTCATGGCCCAGCGACGCCAGTCTGCGGCGTGCCGTCTCCGCCAACGTCCGATAGCGCTCAAGGCTTACGACATCCCGCACCATCCGGGACAGGATCGCCGCCTGATATCCGGAGCCGGTCCCGATCTCCAGCACGCGATGGCGGGGGTGTAGACGCAGCTGCTCGGTCATGTAGGCCACAACATAAGGCTGGCTGATGGTCTGGCCGCAGGAAATCCCGAGGGCGGTGTCGTGATAAGCAGCGTCGATGTCTGCGTGCTCCACGAACACCTCACGAGGCACATCCTCCATTGCCTTGAGGACGGCCTGGTCGCTGATTCCCCTGCGCCGCAGGCTGAGCTGGAAGTTCAACTTCTCGGGGGACGACTGCATCAGGGTTGCCGACTGATCTCTAACGGCCCAAATTAGCTCAAATCCTTCAAGATTTGGCCTTTCCCGCGCCGTGGGAATAGGTGACGTCACCCTGAAAAGACCCTATTGTTAGCACTGCGGATCGAATTTCTCCGCAGAAAATCGGGGATAGCATGCCTGGCGGCATCTCGAGCGAACGCAAATCGGTCTTTCTTGTCGAAGACGAAGTCATGATCCGCATGATGGTCTCCGACATGCTTGAGGAGCTTGGTTACAGGGTCGCAGCGGAGGCAGGCGATATCGACGAGGCCGTGCGCCTGGTCCAATGCACGAATTTCGATATCGCCATCCTTGACGTCAACGTCAACGGCAAGGTGATTTCCCCGGTCGCCGAAGCCGTCCAACTGCGCAACCGCCCATTCGTGTTCGCTACCGGTTATGGGGTGCAGGGGTTGCCGGAAAAATTCCGCGACCGCCCGGCGCTGCAAAAACCTTTCCAGATGGACACGCTGGCGAAGATGATCGACCACACGCTGCGCGGCAAAGCCGCCTGACCTCAAAACAGCTTTCGCAGTTCTTCGGAAAACGAAACATCCGTGCGATCGAGACGCAGCGGCGTGACCGATACGTAGTGAGCCTCGAGGGCCGCAAGATCGGTGCCTTCGCCCGGCGGATCAATCTTCTCGAACTGCTGAAAGCCGATCCAGTAATAAGGATTGCCGCGCCCGTCCTCGCGGCCATCGACGCGCAGGAAGCCCTGATTACGCTTGCCCTGCCGCGTCACGACGATGCCCCGCACACTTTCGGGCTCGCAGGCCGGGAAGTTCACGTTGATCACGGTGTCCGCCGGAACACCGAGTTTCATCACCTTGCGGATGACGCCCGCGCCGTACTTCAGCGCCACATCCCACATCGGCTTGTCGCGGTTCGCGCGTCCGCCAAACTCCTGCGACAACGCAAACGAAGGCAGCCCCAGAATGGTGCCCTCAAGTGCGCCCGCTATGGTGCCGGAATAAACGACATCCTCGGCGACGTTGCGGCCCTTGTTGACACCCGAGATCACGATATCCGGCCAGTCGGGCATGACATGGCGCGAACCCATGATCACGCAATCGGTCGGCGTGCCACGCACGGCGAAATGCCGGTTGTCGATCTCGCGCAGCCGCAGCGGATCGTTGAGCGAAAGCGAATGCGACACGCCGGATTGATCGAGTTCGGGCGCGACGATCCAGACATCATCCGACAACTGGCGCGCGATCTCCTCATTGACCCTGATGCCCGGCGCGTGGATGCCATCATCGTTGGTACACAGAATTCGCATGGCCTCAATTGTCCTTCGCGATGACCTTGAGGCCACCCATATATGGTTGCAGCACGTCCGGAACGGCGATCGAGCCGTCCTCCTGCTGATAAGTTTCCATCACGGCGATCAGCGCGCGGCCGACCGCCGTACCCGAACCGTTCAGCGTATGAACGAAGCGCGGCTTGTTGTCCGGCCCGCGATAGCGCGCGTCCATGCGCCGCGCCTGAAAGTCACCGCACACCGAGCACGACGAAATCTCGCGGAACATGCCGCCCTCACCCTGTCCCGGCATCCACACTTCGATGTCGTAGGTTTTCTGTGAGGCGAAGCCCATGTCGCCGGTGCACAACGTCATCACGCGATAATGCAGCCCGAGGCGCTTCAAAACCTCCTCGGCGCACGACAGCATGCGCTCGTGCTCGTTCTTCGATTCCTCGGGCGTCGTGATAGAGACCAACTCGACCTTGGTGAACTGATGCTGGCGGATCATGCCGCGCGTATCGCGTCCCGCCGCGCCGGCCTCCGCGCGGAAACACGGCGTCAGCGCCGTGAGACGCATCGGCAATTCCTCTTCGTCGAGGATGGATTCACGCACGAGATTGGTCAGCGGCACTTCGGCGGTGGGAATGAGACCAAGGCGATTATTTTTAAGTAAGTTTAGAAAATGACGAAATACACCTTCATGCCCAAGCGATTTGAAGAGAGCGTCGTCATCTTCTGTGCCTTCAAGACCTTCCGCCCAACCGGCCTTCACCAAATCCCATTTAACCGCGAAAAACTGATCCTCTTCGAACTTCGGCAACTGCGCGGTGCCGAACATCGCATCGTCGCGCACGAGCAGCGGCGGATTGATTTCGGTGTAGCCATGCTCGCCGGTGTGCACGTCGAGGAAGAACTGACCGATCGCGCGTTCGAGCCGCGCAAGCCCCCTCTTCAGCACCACAAAGCGCGAACCCGACAGCTTCGCCGCCGTCTCGAAATCCATGAGGCCGAGGCCTTCGCCAAGCTCGACATGCTCTTTCGGCTTGAACGCATAGCTGCGTGCCTCGCCATAGACGTGATGCTGCACGTTGCCGTGTTCGTCCGCACCGTCCGGCACTTCATCGAGTGGCAGGTTTGGGATTTGCGCCAGCGCGGTCTTAAGCTCCTCTTCGTGCCGCTTTGCGGCCGCCTCAAGCTCGGGCAGCTTCGTCTTGAGCTCGCCCACCTCCGCCATCAAGGCATCCGCCCGCGCGCTGTCCTTGTTCTTCTTGGCTTCACCGATTTCCTTGGAGGCCGCGTTGCGGCGCGCCAGAGCCTGTTCGGACTCCTGGATCGCGGCGCGGCGTTTCTCATCGATTGCCAGCAACGAGGCCGACAGCGGCTCAAGGCCCCTGCGCATCAGCGCCTTGTCAAACGCTTCCGGGTTCTCGCGGATCGATCGAATGTCATGCATGGCAAATGTCCTGCGTCATGGCCGGGCAAAGCGCGGAGCGCTTTTAGCCGAATCCCGGCCATCCACGTCTGTCTCCAGAATGAGCGCGTTAAAACAAGGCGCGGATGCCCCGGTCAAGCCCGGGCATGGCGAATCGAGGGTGTCGAGCGAACAATATCCGAAGGAAACGGCAGAAGGTTATTCCGCGGCGGGAAGCGCCGGAGGCGGTTCAGGCGTGGTCGGCGGCTTACCGGAGTCTTTGTTCAGCGCATCACGCTTCTTTTCCAGGATCGCGACGGCGATGATCGAGCCTTCGTAGAGCACCAGCAAAGGCAGCGCGAGCGACATCTGGCTGATGATATCCGGCGGTGTCAGCACCGCCGCGATAACAAACGCAGCGACCACGAAATAGCGCCGTTTCTCCCGCAATTGCTTGGCGGTGAGGATACCGATCCGGGCGAGCAGTGTCAGGATCACCGGCAACTGGAACGCGATACCGAACGCGAAAATCAACGACATCATCAGCGACAGGTATTCGCCGACCTTGGGCAGCAGCGCGATCTGCGCCGTTTCCGCCCCACCCGCCTGCTGCATGCCGAGCGAGAAACGTATCAGCATGGGCAGCACGACGAAATAAACCAGCAACGTGCCCAACGCGAAGAAAAACGGCGTCGCGACCAGATATGGCAAAAACGCGCCGCGTTCGTGCTTGTACAGGCCGGGCGCGACGAATTTGTAGATCTGGGTGGCGATGATCGGAAACGAGATGAAACCCGCACCGAACAAAGCGAGCTTCAACTGAGTGATGAAGTATTCGAGCAGCGCCGTGTAGATGAATTTCGAGTTTTCCGGCCCTGCGACCCAGACAAACGGCCAGACAAGGATGTTGTAGATCTGCTTGGCGAAGAAGAAGCAAAGGATGAAAGCAACGCCGAATGCCAAAAGCGCCTTGACCAGCCGCGAACGCAGCTCGATCAGATGCTCCATCAACGGCGCTTTGCTGGATTCAATATCTTCCGCACTCATGACGCTTTGGCGTCCGGCGTTTCAGGAGGTGTCGAAGGCGCAGGTACCGGCGTCTCTGTCATCGGCTCGGGAATTTCCGTCATCAGCGTGGTCGCATCAGCCTCGACAAAGGTTGATTCTGTCATCGGCTCCACTGAAGCGGCGGGGGCAGACGGTTCGATCCTGACCGCATCCTCCACGTCCTTCGCCGCCGAAGTCAGCAGACTGACCGGGTTCAGGCTGCGCGCAGCCGCCGACACGTCATCGAACGATTTCTTGATATCGGCCATTTCGGCCTCGCGCATGGCTTCGTTGAATTGCCCCTGAAACTCGGATGCCATACGACGGGCCTTACCGATCCATTGCCCGATCATGCGGAGCACGCCGGGCAATTCCTTCGGACCAATAGCAACCAGCGCGACAACCGCGATGACGAGCAGCTCACTCCACCCGATGTCGAACATACATCATCCCGTAGCGCGAAGAGCAAAGCTGTCGCGCGTTACCTGCCTCAAACGACCTTGCCGCCAACATCGTGGGGCGGCGTCGAAGCCTGCGGGGAATTCTCGATGTTGCGCACCGGCTCCTGCTTCTCGGCCGGCTTATCGTCCTCGGCCATGCCCTTCTTGAAGGCCTTGATGCCCTGAGCGACGTCGCCCATCAGGTCGGAAATCTTGCCGCGGCCGAACAGCAACAGGACAATCGCGATCACGATAATCCAGTGCCAGATACTCATCGAACCCATGCCGCTTCCTTTCGAATATACGCGCCGGACCCACCGGCCTCTCTCTACCTGAAATTAGGCGCAAGAGGTGTCGAAAACAAGGACTTAGGAGTACGCCAAACAGCGTACCCCCCTTTTCCCGTCACGACCGTTAATTCGTCTTCCGGCTGGAATAATCTGCAGGACCGGCCTAACCGAACGTGAACGCATAGGCTTGCACGCCGGGGTCCAGGAATCGTATCTCGAAGGTGCGGTCCATTACCGATCCTTTTTGCCGGACCAATTGGTACAATCTTTGAGAAGTCACTGTTCCAGAGCCGTCGGCGGCGACATCCGAGCCACGGTCATCTCCCGGTTCCTTGCCATCGATTGTCACCTGGAACCGAACGGGCTTTCCGTCAGCACCGGGTCCGAGCACAAGATGCAGGTCCCGCGCATGAAAACGATAGACGATGCTGCCATCCGGTGTGGCCAGAGCGGCATCCTCGCCGCCGACCTTCCAGGTCCCCGTCAAGCTCCAGTCATTCAGCATCTGGGTTTGGCCGGACGTGTAAGAGCGAGTTTCGTCGCGCGCCATACCGCCCGGCGATGCGAAGTTCTCGGCCCGCTCATATCCGACATACGTTTCCGGTGACTTCACCCCGCTCTTGCCGGGCGCAGCTTCCACCCCCGTCGCCTTGACCGAAACAACGTCGGCCGATGCGACCTTGTGTCCCGCCTGCTGGAGCAACTGCTGGATGACCCGTTCGGATTCAGCGTAATTGCCCTCGCCAAAGTGATGGTGACGAATGCGCCCCTCGGCATCGATGAAATAGTGCGCGGGCCAGTACTCGTTGCCGAACGCGCGCCAGATCTTGTAGTCGTTATCGATGGCGACGGGATAATCGACCTTCAGATCGGCGACCGCCTTTTTCACATTGTCGATATTCTTTTCGAAGGCGAATTCCGGAGCATGGACGCCGATGACCACGAGCCCCTGATCCTTGTATTTTTCCGCCCATGCCCGAACGTAAGGAAGCGTCCGCAAGCAATTGATGCAGGAATAGGTCCAGAAATCGACAAGCACGACCTTGCCGCGAAGCTGTTCAGCAGACAGCGGGGACGAGTTCAGCCATTCGACAGCACCCGACAGCGACGGCAACGTCCCTTCGACAGGCAGCGCCTTTTCTCCGGCGTCCGATTTGGCCATCATCATTCCCGGATCGGACGACTTCTCGCTTCCGGTCGTCGATTTTGGATTCAGCTTGTCGAGCAAGGCCTGCTCAAGCGACGATGTCTGCGCCAACGAAAGATTGCTCAAATAGCCGGTGTCGGCACCGAGCCCGATCGCAACCACCGCAATGAGGACTGCCGCACCCAGACCGCGACGTACCCACTCACCCGCCCCCAGCGAGCTTTTCATCGCGGCGAAAACCCGACCGCCGACAACCAGGGCCAGTGCGAGCGACGTGGCGGCACCACACGCATAAGCCAGCAAAAGCAGCGTCGTTTGCACATTTGCGCCTTGAAGCGCAGCGCCTGTCAGAATAAGGCCGAGCACAGGTCCGGCGCAGGGCGCCCACAGCAACCCGGTCGCGACGCCAAGAAGAAGCGACGATACGACGCTGCCGTTCTCGGTGGTATCGGCCGACTGCGACAAACGATTGCCGAGCGCGACCAGCGGACGCGTCAGCCGATCCGACAGTACCGGAAACAACAACGTGACACCAAAAAACGCCAGCAGCACGAGGGCGACGATCCGCCCGTACTCGTTGGCGGCGACGGCCCAGCCACCGGCGACTGCGGCCAGCGTTGCGATAATCGCGAAAGTCAGCGCCATGCCGACAAGGAGCGGAAGCCCGCTACGCATGAAGGGGCGATCAGCCCGGGCGAACACAAAAGGCAGAACCGGAAGGATGCAGGGGCTGATGATCGTCAGCACACCGCCGATATAGGCCAAAAGGAAAAGCAGCATTTTAAAACTCTCGCATATCTGATACCGCGCCCTGTTCTCGATGGCGCGTTCATCAACGCGATGTTGCCAAAACCCTTAGCGATCCGCCGATCAGCCTGCGCAGGTTGCATAGTATTACGATGCAAAAGCCAACGCGTTACAGGCTCTTGCCCGCCGGCAAGGTTACAAAAGCGTTAGGTAGGCTGGTTACGGCAGTTTTCGGAAAAACTGCCGTAACACTGAATTACTTCTCACCCTCGCCTTCGGGTTCGACGGGCACGGTCAGGGCAAGTTCAAGGGTATCGCCCGCATCAAGCGGATCTTCATCCTCGCGCAGCGAAGGATCGTCCGATGGGATCGGCACGTTGAAGCCGGTCGGCAGACGCGTGTCGAGAAGACCCGCTCCCTTCAATTCGTCGAGTCCCGGCAGATCGCCAAGTTGTTCGAGACTGAACTGCGACAAAAAGGCTTCAGTGGTTCCGAACGTCAACGGACGGCCGGGCGTTTTGCGGCGGCCGCGCGGGCGAATCCAGCCCGTTTCCAGCAATACATCGAGCGTGCCCTTCGAGGTCACGACGCCGCGAATCTCTTCGATCTCGGCGCGCGTCACCGGCTGGTGATAGGCGATGATTGCCAGCGTCTCGATCGCCGCGCGCGACAGGCGACGCGTCTCGGTGCTTTCGCACGTCATCAGCCAGGAGAGATCGCTCGCAGTGCGGAAGCTCCATTTGTCGGCGACACGCACAAGATTGACACCGCGCAACGTGTAGTCCGCCTGCAACTGCTCCAGCAGCGCTTTCACGTCTGCTCCGTCCGGCAAACGCTTTGCCAGCGCGGCCTGAGCGAGCGGCTCGGTGGAGGCAAACAGCATGGCCTCAAGAAGGCGCAACTCTTCGGGACGGGCGGCGTTTTCTGTCGGGGAAGAATCTACAGCAGCCTCCTGAACGAGCTCTGTAGCAACTTCCTCCAAGACTTCTTCCGTCTTGACGGCTTTGGTTGCCAGATTGGTCGCCATGATGGGCTCTCCTTCTTCCACTTACTCGACCGGTGTTTCGGATACAGACGAAGCCTGCCCGCCACCCGCCGAGTGCTTACGAAAATAAATCGGCGCGAATGCTTCCTTTTGATGGATGTCCATCACGCCTTCCCGCACAAGCTCCAGCGCCGATGCGAAGCTCGATGCGAGTACGGTCGTCTTCTGCGACGGATCGATCACATAGTTCATCAGATATTCGTCGAGGCAGCTCCAGTCCTCGGTGACGCCGACAAGCCGTTCCAGCGTTGCGCGCGCCTCGGCCAGCGACCACACCGTGCGTTTGGCCAGATGCACTGTTGCGAGCACGCGCTGCTGGCGCTGCACGGCATAAGCCGACAGCAGATCGTAGAGTGTCGCATTCCATTGCGGATGCTTGATCTGCGCGATCTGTTCCGGCAGGCCGCGCGGAAAAATGTCCCGGCCCAGTTGCGGCCGTGTCATCAAGCGATTCGAGGCTTCCCGGATCTGTTCAAGCCTCCGCAGCCGTGCGGCGAGCGCGGACGCCAAATCCTCGGCGCTCGGACCATCCGGCATCGCCGGTTCCGGCAACAGCAGGCGCGATTTTAGATACGCAAGCCATGCCGCCATCACCAGATAGTCCGCCGCGAGCTCAAGCCGCAGCTTCCGCGCGGCCTCGATGAAGATCAGATACTGATCGGCGAGCGCGAGAATCGAAATCTTGTGCAGATCCACCTTCTGTTGGCGCGCGAGTGCGAGCAGAAGATCAAGCGGCCCCTCATACCCCTCGACGTCGACAACAAGCGCTGGCTCGCCCTCGGCGAGATCTGCCTCGGTCGGCAATCCGGTTTCGAATGAAAGGATTTCAGCGCTCATGCGATGGCGGTCCCTGTCTGGGCGATCAGATCGTCGAGTTCGGCGCGCGCTTTGGCGCGATCAAAGGGTTGAGGGGGTTTGCGCGATGCCAACGCCCGCGCAGAGCGAGCCAATGCCTCACCCGCAAGCGTGGGCGCCTCAGCCGCCACCTCACGCATTTCGTCGAGCTTTCCGTTGCAATGGAGCACGACATCGCATCCGGCCGCGAAGCTGGCGCTGGTGCGTTCAGCGATCGATCCGGTCAAAGCGTTCATCGATACGTCATCGCTCATCAGCAATCCTTGGAACCCGATGGATCCGCGAATCACATCCCTGATGATTGTCGCAGATGTCGTCGCCGGTTGGGCGGGATCGAGCGCGCTAAACACAACATGTGCGGTCATCGCCATGGGCAGATCGGCAAGCCTGGCAAAGGATACGAAGTCGGTCCGCTCAAGCTCACTCTTTGCCGTATCCACGGTCGGCAGGCGCAAATGACTGTCAGCGGTCGCGCGGCCGTGACCGGGAATGTGTTTCAGGACCGGTAACACTCCACCGTCCGCAAGACCATTGGTAACCGCCCGGGCAATTTCAGTGACCTTTTCCGGCGTGGTTCCGTAGGCGCGATCGCCGATAACAGCGTCGGCGCCGGCAACCGGAACGTCGGCCAACGGCAGGCAATCCACGGTTATTCCGAGTTCCGCCAGATCGGCGGCAATCAGCCGGGAACTCAGCCACGCAGCCCGCATTCCGGTTTTTGGATCCCGATCGTAGAGCTGGCTGAAGACAGCGCCAGAAGGATAGCGCACCCAGTGTGGCGGTCCCAGACGCTGCACCCGGCCACCCTCCTGGTCGATCAGCACCGGCGCGTCCGGACGCCCCGCAGCATCCCGTAAGTCCTTCACCAGGCCAGCAACTTGTTGCGGCGTATCGACATTCCGTTTGAACAGAATGAAGCCCCAGGGCTCTTCCTGGCGCAGGAAGTCGCGTTCCTCACCGGTTAAGGTCAGGCCGGATACACCCACGATAAACGCACGTACTGCCATCAGGCGCGATTAGCCTGCCCGCTCCCCAAGGGTCAAGAAAGGGGCCAAGGAAAGCACCGTCAATTCCTCTGGACGATGCACTTTCCCCCTGCTGATTGCAGGTTCACGCAAAACTGAGTGGCTTCGTCTGTGCTGGCGAACGGTCCAACCAGAGCGCGGTAATATATGCCCTTTTCACCAAGGTCAGCCCGACGAACAACAGGCTGGCGCGAGCCGAGGATGCCCGAATACTTGCTTTGCAGCACCCGGTAAGAGTTGAGCGCATCGGCCTCGCTCCTTTGCGAGGAGATTTGCACGTAAGAGCCGGTCGCCGAAGGGGCGCTGGTCGCAGGGTTAAGGGAGGCAACGCGGTTGCGCGGTTCCGGCGCCGAGGGCGTCTGCGGCGCAAGTGCGATCGGCGCTCCCGCTGCGCCAGGGAATCCGCGCGTGGGCTGCTGGGCCCTCTGCGCGGCCTGAGCGGGTGCCACCGCGCTCGCGGTTGTTGCGGGTGCCGCCGATGAGTCCGCCTGATCAGGCCGGATGGTCAGTGTTTTGACCGGCCGCGGAGCATCCCCGTTCAAGGTGCCGTTAGCAACTCCCGGGCCTGTCGGGCGTGTATTGGGGACCACCGAACTGGGCGTTGGCGGCGCGGCGTTCTGCGTCAGAGGCGGAAAGACGACTCGAGGTCCGGCAGGTGCACGACTGTCCACGTCGACCGGCTGCTCCTCGCGGGAAACGACCTTTTCGCCCGAACCGCTGTCGCCAACGCGATCATAGATCTGCTTGCCGTTCGCATTCTGATTGTTGGGAACGACCTTGTTAGGCCCGGCATCGGCCTTGATGACCGGCGGCTCTCCGCTGCGCGGCGATCCAACAAAGGATCGATAGGCGTAGGCGCCTGCGGTGCCGACCACTGCAAGGGCCAGCACAACCGCAACTGTCATCATGCCGCCTTTGCGCTGGGGCTGAGGCTCCTGCGCATACTGCTGATCGAGATCCTGATCCTGATAGTTTTGGTCGTATCCGTAGTATTCGGTCTGCTGCTGCGGCTGCTCGCCGTAGAGGAGGTCGTCATATCGCGATTCAGCCGGATAGGCTTGGCGCGGGTCGGTCAGGCGCGGATCCGCCTGGTACGCAAAGTCCTGATCGAGAGCGTGATCTGGGGCGTATTGCTCATTTTGACCAAAGACCGGCTGCTCGTACCCCAGCTTGTAATTGGTGTTCCGGTTGACGCGATGCCCCTGCGGGACCTGATCGTAGTCGTCGGCATAGCCAGGCTCAGGCTGCGCCGGCGCGGCGTGGCGTATCCACGAAGGTGGCCCGGGCGGCAGTTCCTCGTCGTAAGCCGGGAGGTCCTCCTGCCCCTGCGCATAATCATCTTGGTAATGGCCGTGTCCATCATCCTGATAACGATCAACCGGCGGTTCGGCTCGCTGATGCGGCGCCGGAGCCTTCTGATAATCCCTGCCGAAGTTCGAAAACGGATCCGCCTGTCCGATCAGGCGTGCAAGTTCCGCCAGAGGGTCGCCATCTTCCTGAGTGGAGTTGCCATAAGCACCACGCCCGAGATTGTTGTCGGGCGGGAACGGCCGGTCGCGGTATCGATCTGACATGTGATCCTGCATCCCCTACGGGAACGGTGGATCGATATTCTAATCGAAACCGCCGCCTGTCGCTGCCATTGCCTGTCTCCGGCCCGGCAGCAATCCCAACCTATCGCATCTCATTCGGAGCATGGACGCCAAGAACGGCAAGACCCGATGCCAGAATAGAGACGACGCCCTGCACCAAGGCCAGCCGCGCGGTTGTTATCTCTGCATCATTATCGATAATGAAGCGTAAATGAGGCAGGTCGCGGCCTTTGGTCCAGAGCGCGTGAAACTCGCTTGCCAGATCATAGAGATAAAAAGCGATTCGGTGCGGCTCGTGAGAAAGAGCGGCTGCCTCCAGCATGCGCGGATACTGCGCCAGCTGCCGGATCAGCGATAGCTCAACAGGGTCGTCGAGCCGTTCGATCTTCGCATCTGCGAGAAAATCACGCCTGCCCTGATCCGTATCCGGAAGGGCCGGAACTGTCTCGCGTGCATTCTTGAAGATCGAGTGTCCGCGTGCGTGCCCGTACTGCACGTAGAAAACCGGGTTGTCCTTTGACTGCTCCAGCACCTTTGCCAGATCGAAGTCCAGCACCGCATCGTTCTTGCGGAACAGCATCATGAACCGCACGGCGTCCGAGCCGACTTCATCAACGACCTCGCGCAGCGTAACAAAATCACCCGAGCGTTTCGACATCTTCACCGGCTCGCCGTTGCGCAGAAGTTTCACCAACTGCACAATCTTGACGTCAAGCGAACCCTCGCCGCCCGTCACCGCCTTGATCGCTGCCTGCACGCGCTTGATGTAGCCGCCGTGATCAGCGCCCCATACGTCGACCATGTTGCGAAAGCCGCGGTCGTACTTGTTCTTGTGGTAGGCAATGTCTGAGGCAAAATAGGTGTACGAGCCATCCGACTTCTTCAGCGGACGATCGACGTCATCGCCGAACGCCGTCGCGCGGAATAGCGTTTGCTCACGATCCTCATAGTCTTCGACCGGCGCGCCTTTCGGCGGCGGCAGGCGGCCTTCGTAGACGTCGCCCTTGTCCCGCAGCCCTGCAATCGTGGCTCCGACCTGGTCGACGCCCGTGGTCAGGGAACGCTCCGAGAAAAATACGTCATGCTTGATGTTGAGCGCAGCCAGATCGGCCTTGATCATCTCCATCATCATGGCGATCGCTTTAGCTCGAACCAAAGCGAGCCATTCGCCTTCCGGTTGTTTGAGCAGTCTGTCACCCTGCTCTTTCGCCAGCGCCACACCAACGGGTTTCAAATAATCACCTGGATAGAGACCCTCGGGGATCTCCCCGATGTCTTCGCCGAGCGCCTCGCGATAACGCAGGAACGCCGAACGCGCCAGAACATCGACCTGCGCGCCAGCATCGTTGATGTAATATTCCTTCGTGACATCGTAGCCCGCGAACGACAGCAGGCTCGCCAGCGCGTCACCAAACACTGCGCCACGGCAATGACCGACATGCATCGGCCCGGTGGGATTGGCCGAGACATATTCAACGTTGATCTTTTCCGCGCCGCCAATTGCGGAACGGCCATAAGCGTTGCCGTCCCTGACGATGCCGCGCAATGCATCGAACCACGCGGCCGGCTTCAGCGTGAGGTTGATAAATCCAGGCCCGGCGACATCGACCCCTGCAACAACCGGATCGGCGCGCAGCTTGTCCGCAATCCTGTCGGCCAGATCGCGCGGCTTGGCCTTGGCCTCCTTGGCCAGAACCATCGCGGCATTGGTCGCCATGTCGCCATGCGTAGGATCCTTCGGAGGCTCAACCACGATGCGCGAAAGATCGACCGTATCCGGCAAAACGCCATCCGCCACGAGCGCACGGCAAATGCCATGAACGCGCGCCAGAACATCAGCATAAAGATGGGCCGGTTTGGTCGAGGCAGGCAACGTTTTCTCCTTTGGGAAGGCTGTGGTTGGCTGATTGGTCCGGCGCGCCTAACGCAAATCCGGAGTGAAGTCAAAAAGCCGTTGATGTTCGGTGATGGCATAACGGTCGGTCATCCCGGCGATAAAATCCCCGATCCGGCGAGCCACATCGCCTTCCGTTTCCTGGGTTGCGGGCTCAGCCCATTCGGCCGGCAAATCCGAAGGGTGGTCGTAATACCGGGCAAAGAGGTCGGCGACCACCTGCTCCGCCCCCCGCATGACGTCCATGACGCGGTCGTGCCGGTACATGTGGTGCCAAAGGAACTCCTTGATCGCACGTTCGGCTTGTGCGGCCTTGTCGGAAAACGCCACCAGCACGCCGGGTTGCCGCCGGATATCGCTGGCGGAATTCGGCGCGGCTGCTGAAAGGCGCCGCATGGTTTCGCAGAGCACCGACTCGATCCAGTAAGAGATCAGTTCGCGGACGAGCTCCGCTCCACGCCTCGAGTCTTCAATCCCGGGAAATCGTGCGTCGATCCGCATGATCATGTCCGCGATCAAAGGCACCGCCTTCAACTCTCCAATCCCGAACAGCCCCGCGCGTAAGCCGTCATCGATATCATGCGCGTTATAAGCGATATCATCCGAGATCGCGGCAACCTGTGCTTCCAGCGAGGCGAATGTCGAAAGCTCCAGATCGTGCTTTTCGCAATAATCGGCGATGCCGGCAGGAATGCCGCGCTCCGCATAAGCTCTGACCGGGCGCCCCTCTGCATCGGTCAGCGGACCGTTGTGTTTTACGATTCCCTCAAGGGATTCCCATGTGAGGTTTAGACCGTCAAACAACGGATAGCGCCGTTCAAGACTGGTCACGACGCGCAGCGATTGTGCATTGTGATCGAACCCGCCGTAAGCCTTCAGGCAACTATCCAGCGCCCGCTCGCCGGCGTGTCCAAACGGCGGATGTCCGAGATCGTGGGCCAGTGCCAGCGTTTCGGTCAAATCCTCATCGAGGCCGAGCTGACGCGCCAGTGCGCGGGCGATCTGGGCAACCTCAAGGCTGTGCGTCAGTCTTGTGCGGTAGTGATCGCCCTCATGAAAGATGAAAACCTGCGTCTTGTGCTTGAGCCGCCGGAAGGCCGTCGAGTGAATCACCCGGTCGGAGTCCCGCCGGAAGGCACTGCGATGCCGGCTTGGCGCCTCATCGAACCGCCGACCTCGGCTCTGGGCTGGGTCGCATCGATAAACGGCGGCTGGAGCCGCCTGTCCGACGGTCATTTACTCGGCCTTTTGGGGTTTGATTCTGATCCGATCAGCACTTAACTATGGACCAGCGGGAGATTCAAACGTCCCGCGATGGAGACGTGACGTGACTGCGACTGTGACCATTTCCGAGCGCGCCGCAAAGCGAATTGGGCAAATCCTCAAGAACGAGGGTGAAGGCGCGAAACTTCGCATTAGCGTCGAGGGCGGCGGCTGTTCTGGTTTCCAGTACAAGTTTGACGTTGAGACAACACAGGCCGATGACGATCTGGTGATTGAGCGTGACAATGCTGTTGTCCTCGTCGATCCAACCTCGGTCCCGTTCCTGGCCGGTTCGGAGGTCGATTTCGTCGACGATCTGATCGGCGCATCGTTCCGCGTGAACAACCCGAATGCCACGGCATCCTGCGGATGCGGCACAAGCTTTTCGATCTGACCTGACAAGACCTGATCATGCGCATCGCGACCTGGAACGTCAATTCGGTGCGCCAGCGGCTCGATCATCTGCTGACATGGCTTAAGGAGCGCGAACCGGACATCGTCTGCCTGCAGGAAATCAAATGCCTCGACGAGGCGTTTCCGCGCGAGCCGATTGAGGCGCTGGGCTATAACGTGGTGACGCACGGCCAAAAGACATTCAACGGCGTCGCTCTGCTGTCGAAATTTCGGTTCGAGGAAACCAAGCCGCAGCTCGCCGGTGACGCGGAGGACTTGCACGCCCGTTTCATCGAAGGCGTCGTCTCCCACACGTCGGGGACATTCCGCATTGCGTGCCTGTATCTGCCGAACGGCAATCCGGTCAACACCGAGAAGTATCCCTACAAGCTCAAATGGATGGATCGGCTCATCGCCTACGCACGCGAGCGGCTTAAGTCCGAAGAACCGTTCGTGCTGGCCGGCGACTTCAATGTCATCCCGACACCGGACGACGTTTACAATGCCGACGCGTGGCTGACGGATGCGCTATTCCTTCCGCAGACACGGCGGAAGTTTCAGACCCTGCTCAATCTCGGCCTGACCGATGCGCTTCGCGCGACCTCCGACGCGAAGCAGCAATATACATTCTGGGATTATCAGGCCGGTGCCTGGCAGAAGAACAACGGTATCCGCATCGACCACCTCCTGCTGTCGCCACCGGCGAGCGATCGGCTTGTCGACATCGGAATCGACAAGCATGTACGCGGTTGGGAGAAGGCTTCAGATCACGTGCCGGTGTGGGCTGATCTGAACTTCAATTAGGGACGGCTCCCGAAACCGCGACGTCAGTCGCGGCGGCCCTGCACCCAGCGCTGCAGCATTTGCAGAGCTTGTGCACGATCTTCGTCCGACGCCTTGTTCACCGCACTGTTGTAGCTGTCGTGAATCCAGGCTTCATCCGGTCCTGCGTTTTCCTGAGCGAGCGTCAGCCACATCAGGCCGCGCGCGGCCTGGCGCTGCAAATGGTCGCCATTGAACAACATTTGTCCAAGAAGCGCCTGGGCCTGATGCTGGCCCTTCTGCGCAGCCAGCGTCAGCCAGCGCGCACCGTATTTCGTATCGCGCTGAATGCCCGAGCCATCGAGATACATCCGGGCAAGATTGTACTGCGCGTCCGCATTTCCGAAATACGAAGCGGCGTAGGAGAACATCTCGCGCGCACGTTCGGGATCCGGCTTGATGGTCGAGTTGGCGATGCCGGTCCTGTAGTAGCGTCCCAGCGCGACAAATGCCTGCGCGACAATATTCGATTGCGGCATCGCCGGATTGTCGTCGGCGTGCTGGTTACATATCTTGCTGAAATAGTCGAAGGCGCGAAGGTCATCGCGCGGCACATCGACTCCGTCCGCATACATGCGCCCGAGTTTCCATTGGGCCGCGGCATGACCGTCATCGGCGGCATATTGCAACGACGTCAACGAGGTCTGCTGCGGAATGTTGGCCGGCGGCATCGGTTTTTTCAGGACGGGCACGCCAGCCGGCGATGTCACGACCGTCACAGTCGTGGTGCTGCCGTCGGTGGTTGCGGTTCCATCGAACGCGTAAGTCTTCGTCATCGCGAAGATCGCGACAACGACACTGACGCCAATGACGATACGCTCAGATATCCGCATAGCAACTCTTCTCACCCGCGCCACCGGGATGAGTTACAGCACCTTTTACGGCCGGGCCGACCTGCTGTGCATATTTCCAGAGAGCGCCGGAGCCCGTACCGTTCTCACGGGGCTTCCAGCTTTTCTTACGTTCGGCCAGCTCGGCATCCGTCAACTTTACATTGAGCGTACCGGCAACCGCATCAAGCTCGATGACATCACCATTTCGGATAAGACCGATCGGGCCCCCGACAGCCGCCTCCGGGCCGACATGACCGACGCAGAAGCCGCGGGTCGCGCCCGAAAAACGCCCGTCCGTGATCAGGGCGACCTTGTTGCCCATGCCCTGGCCGTAAAGCGCGGCGGTCGTGGCCAGCATTTCACGCATGCCGGGGCCGCCCTTTGGACCCTCATAACGGATGACGATCACGTCGCCTTCCTTGTAGGTCCGCTTCTCCACGGCCTCGAACGCTTCTTCTTCGCAATCGAAGACAAGCGCCGGTCCTGTGAATTTGAGCATGGACATCCCTGCGACTTTCACGATCGCACCGTCAGGCGCGAGATTTCCCTTCATGCCGACAACGCCGCCAGTCGGCGTGATCGGATTGTTAGCCGGCCGCACCACGTCCTGATGCGGATTCCACTTCACGCTTTTGAGGTTTTCGGCCATCGTGCGGCCGGTGACCGTCAGACAGTCGCCGTGCAGATGCCCGTGATCCAGGAGCGTCTTCATCAGAAGCGGAATGCCACCTGCTTCAAACATATCCTTGGCGACATAACGGCCACCCGGTTTCAAATCAGCGACATACGGTGTCTTTTTGAAGATTTCAGCGACGTCGAACAAATTGAACTCAATGCCGCACTCATGCGCGATCGCAGGCAGGTGCAGCGCAGCATTGGTTGAACCGCCAGACGCTGCCACGACAGCAGCCGCATTTTCCAAAGACTTGCGAGTCACGATGTCGCGCGGCCGAATGTTCAGCGCGATCAGTTCCATGACCTTCTCGCCGGCCGCCATACAGAAAGCGTCGCGGATTTCGTAAGGCGCGGGAGCGCCAGCCGAATACGGCAGCGCGAGGCCAATAGCCTCCGAGACGGTCGCCATCGTGTTGGCGGTGAACTGAGCGCCGCAAGCACCAGCCGAGGGACACGCCACCCGCTCGATCTCGTCGAGATCCTCGTCGGACATCTCTCCGACCGAGTGTTTGCCCACGGCCTCAAACATGTCCTGCACAGTGACCTGCTGGCCACGGAAATTACCGGGCAGGATCGATCCGCCATAGATAAAGATCGACGGGACGTTGAGACGGCACATGGCCATCATCATGCCCGGCAACGACTTGTCGCAGCCCGCAAGACCGACCAGCGCATCATAGGAGTGGCCGCGAACCGTCAGTTCGACCGAATCGGCGATCACCTCGCGGGACGGCAGCGAAGAGCGCATGCCCTCGTGCCCCATGGCGATTCCGTCTGTCACGGTGATCGTGCAAAACTCGCGCGGGGTCCCGTTGGCCGAGGCGACCCCCTTCTTGACCGCCTGAGCCTGGCGCATCAGCGAAATATTACAGGGGGCGGCCTCATTCCAGCACGATGCCACGCCGACGAACGGCTGGTGGATCTGCTCGGTCGTCAGTCCCATGGCATAAAGGTAAGACCGGTGCGGGGCGCGAGACGGACCTTCGGTCACATGGCGGCTTGGAAGCCTGCTCTTGATGCTGGTCTTTGCGTCCATGTCTCACCCGGGCCGCGTCACCCCCCATGAACCGAAAAACCCCACCGGTCAGATGGTTTTTCGCCTGTTCATGCGCAAGTCGCGGCGTTCACGCTACATGAACAAGATTTCATGGAGGGGTGTGGCTAAATCGCGGCGCGCGCAAGGGGTTCATGCGGCGAGGGTTAAATGTTCAAAAACTGTGACCAGTTCGCAACAAGCGTTGCCCTGAAGACACCAGCGCAACTGTCGCCAAAAAACGAAAGGACCAGCTTTCGGCTGGCCCTTCCTAAAAAGAACACGACCTCACGTCGCTTCACATGTTCAGAACGCGCCCGTAGGCGTCGAGAACGGCTTCCTTCATCGTCTCCGAAATCGTCGGATGCGGGAAAATGGTATGGAAAAGCTCTTCTTCCGTCGTCTCCAGGTTCATTGCCACCACGAAGCCCTGAATGAGCTCGGTGACCTCGGACCCGACCATATGAGCGCCGAGAAGCTGGCCGGTCTTCTTGTCGAAGATCACCTTGACCATGCCCTGGTCCTCGCCCTGCGCGATCGCCTTGCCGTTGCCGACAAAGGGGAAACGCCCGACACGGATATCCTTGCCCGCTTCTTTGGCTTTGGCCTCGGTCAGGCCAACCGACGCCACCTGCGGATGACAATAGGTGCAGCCGGGAATCAGCAGCTTGTCCATCGGATGCGGATGCAGGCCCTTGATGGCCTCGACGCACACGATCCCCTCGTGCTCCGCCTTATGGGCCAGCATTGGCGGACCTGCGACATCGCCGATGGCATAGATGCCGGGCACGTTGGTCTTGCCGTACCCGTCGATCACGATGCAGCCACGGTCAGTTTTCACGCCGAGCTTTTCGAGACCGAAACCTTCGATATTGCCGACCACGCCGACCGCCGAAATCACGCGGTCGAATTCCACGGTGACCGGCTTCTTGCCGTCATCGATGGTGGCGACAACGCTGTCGGCCTTCTTGTCGAGCCTGGTCACCTTGGCGCCGGTGAGAATCTTGATGCCCTGCTTTTCGAATTGCTTGCGGGCGAATCCGGCGATTTCCGCATCTTCGACCGGCATGATCTGCGGCAGAACCTCGACAACCGTCACGTCCACGCCGAGCGTGTGGTAGAATGACGCGAATTCGATACCGATTGCGCCAGAGCCGACAACGAGAAGCGACTTCGGCATCTTGTCCGGGTTCATCGCCTCGAAATAGGTCCAGACCAGCTTCTTGTCCGGCTCCAGACCGGGCAACACGCGCGGACGAGCGCCCGTCGCGACGATGATGTGCTTGGCCTGATACGCTCCCTCGCCCTGCGCACCCTTCGGCGCTTCGGCCTGCGACTTCTTCACCGTGAACTTGCCGCCGCCATCCAGCGATGCTTCGCCCCAGATGATGGTGATCTTGTTTTTCTTCATCAAGAATTCGACGCCGCCATTGAGGCGCTTCACCACCGCGCGCGAACGGGCGATCACGGCCTTGGGGTCGAACGAGACGTTCTCCGCCGACAGGCCGTATTCCTTGGCGTTCTTCATGTAGTGGTAGATTTCGGCCGAGCGCAGCAGCGCCTTGGTCGGAATACAGCCCCAGTTGTTGCAGATACCGCCGAGATAGGCTTTTTCGACAATCGCCGTCTTGAACCCGAGCTGTGCGGCGCGGATGGCGGTCACATAACCGCCGGGCCCCGAACCGATCACAACAACGTCAAAGGATGTCTCAGCCACGGGCCTCTCCACTTGCGCTTATTATTGAAAAATGGACCGAGCGTTCGTCTCTCACAAGGCTTAACAGCAATCAAGACGCCCGACCTTCGCTGTATTAAAACAGCGAAGCATTGTAATTATCGCAACGAAAACACTTCGCCGGGGAAATGACATGACAAAAATAACGTGCTGGATCGTCGCGACCGCAGCATCGGTTGTACTGCCAACCATCGCTTCGGCCGCTGAACTGAAGGTGTTCAGCACCATCGCGGTTGAAACGGCCATGAAAGAGCTGACCCCGGTCTATGAGAAGAAGAGCGGCAACAAACTTGCCATTACCTTTGGCACTGCAGCAGCCCTGGCCAAGCGCGTGCAAAACGACGAAAAGGCCGATGTGCTCATCCTGACGCCGCCCCTTCTTCAGGGACTGGCGAAGGACGGCAAGGCCTCTGCCACGGTCACTCCCCTCGTCTCATCCGGCATTGCGGTCGTGGTGAAAACCGGCGCACCCAAGCCGGACATCTCGACCCCGGACGCGTTCAAAAATGCCGTACTGCACGCGAAGTCGATCGCCTATTCGGACCCGGCGGCGGGCGGCGCAAGCGGCGTCTATGTCGGAAAGCTGCTGGAGCGCCTCGGTATCGCCGATGCGGTCAAGTCCAAGACCAAGCATCCACCGGCGGGCGGCAATGCCGCCAACCTGGTCGCGAGCGGCGAAGTGGAACTGGCGATTCAGCAGACCCCTGAGGTGATGGGCGCTCAAGGCGTCGATGTGGTTGGCGTTCTGCCGGGCGACCTGAACAACATCACCACGTTTGCCGCGGGACTCGACGCCGACACCGACGAAGGCGCAGCCGTGCGTGCTTTCATCGAATTTCTGAAATCGCCGGAAGCAACAGCCGTGTTCAAGGCGAAGGGATTGGATCCGGCATAAGCAGCCGCCAGAGTACAACTGTCTCTCCCCGTGAACGGGGAGAGACAAAGCATTTACACCACCATCATCACCGGATTTTCGATCAGCAGCCTGAACGCGCTGAGAAGCTGGGCGCCGAGCGCGCCATCCATCGCACGATGATCGCAGGTCAGCGTCACCGTCATGATGTTGGCGATCTCGATCTTGCCGTTGCGAACGACCGGACGTTCCTCGTTCATGCCAACCGCAAGGATCGTTGTCTGCGGCGGGTTGATGACAGCGGTGAACTGCTTCATGCCGTACATGCCGAGGTTGGACACCGCAGTCGAGCCGCCCTGATATTCCTCGGGCTTGAGCTTGCGGGCCTTGGCACGCGACGCAAGATCGCGCATGTCGGCGGAAATCTGCGCGACAGACTTGACGTGCGCGTTACGGATGATTGGCGTAATCAGCCCGGTCGGGATCGACACCGCCACGCTCACATCGGATACCTTATGGCGCAGCATCGCCTCGTCGGTCCACGTCACGTTGGCGTCGGGCACGCGTTGCAACGCCATCGCCAGCGCCTTGATGACGAAGTCGTTGATCGAGAGCCGATAGGCCGGCTTTCCGTCCTTGTCCTTGGGGGCGAGCGCGTTGATCTCTTCACGCGCCGTAACAAGCTTACCGATGTCGCAGTCTGCCGTAAGATAATATTGCGGGATGTCGCGATCGGACGCTGACAGACGCTGCGCGATGACCTTGCGCATCTGATCGTGCGGAATGGCCTCGTAGCTGTCCTTGCTGAACAGCGACATGATTTGCGCGTCCGACGGTCCAGGCGCGAACGCAGGCGCACCACCGGCAGCGGGCGATGCGGCCGGCTTCAGGCCCTTGCCTGACTTGGCCTCGTTGATGTCGCGGGCGACGACGCGGCCGTGTGGGCCGGTACCGCTGACGCGCGACACATCGATGCCAGCCTCCTTGGCAAGGCGCTTCGCCAGCGGCGAGGCGAACGTGCGTGCACCGTTGCCCTGCGGCGCGGGTGCGGGAGCAACAGCAGGCTGGGGAGCAGGAGCGGCAGCCGATGCGACCGGCTTTGCCGCAACAGGCGTGGGTGCGGGAGCGGCAGCCTTGGGAGCCTCCTTGGAAGTCTCCTTGGGCGCTTCAGGCGATTTCGGCGGCGCGGATGCGCCGGCGCCGCTGGCGGCGGCTTTCACGTCCTCGCCGTCGCCGGCGAGAACCGCGATCACATCGTTGACCGGCACGTCAGCCGTTCCTTCTGGAACGACGATCTTGGCGATCGTGCCCTCGTCGACGGCTTCGACTTCCATCGTCGCCTTGTCGGTTTCGATCTCGGCGATCACGTCGCCGGACTTGACCTTGTCGCCTTCCTTCTTGAGCCACTTGGCAAGGTTGCCCTTTTCCATCGTGGGCGAAAGTGCAGGCATCAGGATATTGATCGGCATAATCTTGGACCTGCGTTAGCGATATGAAACGGCTTTTGCAGCCTCGACGACTTCAGCGACCGACGGCAGCGCCAGCTTTTCGAGGTTGGCTGCGTAAGGCATCGGAACGTCCTTACCGGTAACGCGCGCGACCGGGGCATCAAGGTAGTCGAAGGCGTGCTCCATCAGGCGGGTCGCGACTTCCGACGCCACACCGGACTGCGCCCAGCCCTCCTCGACCACCACCGCGCGGCCGGTCTTCTTGACCGACTCGACAATGGTTTCGGTGTCCATCGGGCGGATGGTGCGCAGATCGATCACTTCCGCCTCGATGCCTTCCTTTGCCAGTTCCTCCGCCGCCTTCAGCGCGTAGGTCATGCCGTTCGACCACGCAATGATGGTGACATGGCTGCCGACACGCGCGATACGCGCCTTGCCGATCGGCAGCACGTAATCGTCGAGCTTCGGCACCTCACCGGTGTGGCCGTAGAGGATTTCGTTCTCGAGGAAGATCACCGGGTTCGGATCGCGGATCGCGGCCTTGAGCAATCCCTTTGCGTCAGCTGCGCTGTAAGGCGCGATGACCTTGAGCCCCGGAATCTGGGAATACCAGGCGGTGTAGTCCTGACTGTGCTGGGCCGCCACACGCGCCGCGGCGCCGTTCGGGCCACGGAACACGATCGAACAGCCCATCTGACCGCCAGACATGTAAAGCGTCTTTGCCGCCGAGTTGATGATCTGATCCATCGCCTGCATGGCGAAGTTGAAAGTCATGAACTCGACGATCGGTTTGAGGCCCGCCATCGCCGCGCCGATACCGACGCCGGCGAAGCCGTGTTCGGTAATTGGCGTGTCGATCACGCGCTTGTCTCCGAACTCCTGCAAAACGCCCTGCGTGATCTTGTAGGCGCCCTGATATTCGGCGACTTCCTCGCCCATGATGAAAACGTCGGGATCGCGGCGCATTTCTTCGGCGATCGCATCGCGCAACGCCTCGCGCACCGTCATCGTCACCATTTCGGTGCCCGCCGGAATATCCGGATCGGGCGCCGCGGCCGCCGCCGGCGCTTCAGGCGCAGCGGCCTTTGGTGGCGGAGCCTCGGCAGTCTTTTCCGCCGCAGGCGGCGAGGACTCTGCAGCCTTCTGCTGAGGCGCCGGGGCCTCGGCCTTACCGAGGTCGGCGGCACTTTCACCGTCGCCGAGAATGGTTGCGATCGGCGTATTCACCGCCACGTCGGCGGTTCCTTCGGGAACGAGAATTTTGCCGAGCGTGCCTTCGTCGGTCGCCTCGACTTCCATCGTCGCCTTGTCAGTCTCGATCTCGGCGATCACATCGCCAGACTTGATCGTCTCGCCTTCCTTCTTGAGCCACTTGGCAAGGTTACCCTTCTCCATCGTGGGCGAAAGCGCAGGCATCAGAACTTGGATTGGCATGGGAGTCTCGCTCGCGCTTAGCGGTAAATGTCTGTGTAGAGTTCGGAGACATCCGGCTCTGCATCATGTTGAGCAAAGTCGGCGGCTGCATTGACGATGTCGCGAACCTCCGCATCGATCGCCTTCAGATCGGATTCGCTCACCTTCAACTCAAGCAGACGATTTCGCACCTGCTCGATCGGGTCCTGATCGTGGCGCACCTTCTCGACTTCTTCACGCGTGCGGTATTTTGCCGGATCGGACATCGAGTGACCGCGATAGCGGTAGGTCTGCATTTCGAGGATGTAAGGCCCATTGCCTTCGCGGCACCACTGCACAGCCTTCTCGGCGGCAGCGCGGACCGCGCGGACATCCATACCGTCGACCTGCTCGCCCGGAATGTTGAAGGACAGACCGCGCTTTGAAAAATCGGTCTGAGCGGACGAGCGCGACACCGAGGTGCCCATCGCGTACCGGTTGTTCTCGATCACGTAAATGACCGGCAGCTTCCACAGCTCGGCCATATTGAAGCTCTCATAGACCTGGCCCTGGTTTGCCGCGCCATCGCCGAAATAGGCAACGCTGACGTTGTTGTTGCCGCGATAGCGATTTGCGAACGCCAGACCCGTGCCGAGCGGAACCTGAGCACCAACAATGCCGTGACCGCCGTAGAAATTCTTCTCCTTGCTGAACATGTGCATGGAGCCGCCCTTGCCCTTGGAATAGCCGGACCGGCGCCCCGTCAGTTCAGCCATGACACCTTTCGGGTCCATCGCCGCAGCGATCATGTGACCGTGATCGCGATAGCTGGTGATGATCTGATCACCCTCTTTCAGCGCCATCTGCATACCAACAACGACCGCTTCCTGGCCGATATACAAGTGACAGAAACCGCCGATCGCGCCCATGCCGTAAAGCTGTCCCGCCTTTTCTTCGAAACGCCGGATCAGCAGCATGTCGCGGAGCGCCTTCAGCTCCTCGTCCTTGGTGAATTTCAGGTTGGTTGTGGTGTTGCGCGCGCCATTGCCGGCAGCCTGCGTGCCGTTCTTGCTCGCGCCCGCCGAAGTTTTTCCAGATGACATGAGGTGTCCGGATAAGAGGTTGGATGGAATCTCTCTACTCCAACTCCCCACGGCATGGAAGGATCGCGTCGTGCGGCAAATGTAAGAAACGATTTTTGCACCGCAGCGATACGCAACTTATGAAATTGAACGCCAACGTTTTTGAAATTTTTCAGTTCGAGGGCATCATTCGGATAAGGTCATGCGGCCCGGCATAGCCTAACTGATAACGGGCCTGCTCATCGAGCATGTCCGGATCGACGCGATCCGAACGCAGAAGCGAGACGCGATGCTCTTGCCGGGTTCGCTCCGCCTTCAAATTCGCCAGTTCGGCCGACAACGATGCGATTTCTTGATCGAGCTCCGCCTGGGCGTTGAGACCGTATTTCCCGGTGTAGGCGTTGACGCCAAAATAGGCGATGAAGGCCGCGGCAATCGCATACAACGCGATACCGGTGAGAATGGCCTTGAGTCGTGCGCGCGAAACCATTCGCGCACGATGCTGCGACAGGGTTAATTCAAGCCTAACGAAGCGAAAGCGCCAGTTATATCTTCTGCTTTTCGACAAAGGCCGCGAACGCTGCGAGGTACTGGTCCAGCACCTTCTGGAAGCCCTCGCTTGTCACCTCGCCGTTCTCGTCAAAGGAATTGCCGACCTGGGTCAGGTAGATTTCGGGCTGCCCCATAATTGGGCCAGCGATGCCCGGGAGAAGTTTCTTCAAATCCATCGCGGCACTGACGCCGCCCAGCGGACCGGGCGAATTGCTGACGATGCCAACCGGCTTGCCGAGAAACGAGCTTTTCCCGTAAGGGCGCGACGCGACGTCGATCGCGTTCTTGAGCGCGCCGGGAATCGAGCGGTTGTATTCAGGCGTGACAAATATCACCGCGTCGGACGCTTTGATCTTCTCACGAAACGAAAGCCAGTCAGCAGGCGGATTGGCCTCAAGGTCCTGATTGAAGAACGATATGTCATAGAGCGTCGCAACGTCGAGCTTCAGCGATGCCGGTGCGCTTTTCGCCAGCGCATTTGCGATCTTGAGTGAGAACGCCTCCTTACGAAGGCTTCCAACGATAACAACGACATTGGAGGTCATGGCAAACTTTCCGACGGAGTTAAACAGGAACCCGGTTCAGCGTACGGCGATGTAAATGCAGGTGCATGAGCATCGCCATATCGTCATTTTGGTGGCAGGAATTACACCCGTACACGCGCCACCGTCAGGACAGTGCCTTCAGCGCCGCCCGGCCTGCGTACAACGCCTGATTGCCGAGTTGCTGCTCGATGCGGAGCAACTGATTGTATTTGGCGGTACGATCAGAGCGCGCGAGCGAGCCGGTCTTGATCTGTCCGCAGTTTGTGGCGACGGCGAGATCGGCGATGGTCGAATCCTCGGTTTCGCCCGAACGATGCGACATAACGGCCGTGTAACCAGCCTTGTGCGCCATTTCGACCGCGGCCAGCGTTTCGGTCAGCGTGCCGATCTGGTTGACCTTCACCAGAATCGAGTTACCGAGCCCCTTCTTGATACCGTCAGACAGACGGTTGACGTTGGTGACGAACAGATCGTCGCCGACGAGTTGAACCTTGCCGCCGATCAAGTCGGTCAGTTCCTTCCAACCGTCCATGTCGTCTTCGCTCATGCCATCCTCAATCGACTCGATTGGGTAGCGCGTTGTCAGGTCCTGAAGATATTTGGCCTGCTCGGAGCGCGAACGCGTCTTCTTCTCGCCTTCGTAGACGTATTTGCCGTCCTTGAAGAACTCGGTGGAGGCACAATCGAGCGCAAGCACAATATCCTGACCCACCTTGAATCCGGCCTTGCCGATCGCGGCCATGACGAAGTCGAGCGCTGCGTCCGCCGACGGCAGATTTGGTGCAAAGCCGCCTTCGTCGCCGACATTGGTGTTGTGACCTGCCTTCTTCAGTTCGCTTTTCAGGGTTTGAAACACCTCGACGCCGTAGCGAAGACCCTCGGCGAAGGTCGGTGCCCCGACCGGCATTACCATGATCTCCTGGAAATCGATCGGGTTGTCAGCGTGCACGCCGCCGTTGACGATGTTCATCATTGGCACCGGCAGGAGCCTCGCCGAGGTGCCGCCCACATACCGATAGAGTGGCATGTCGCAGGATTCAGCAGCCGCCTTGGCAACGGCAAGGGACACGCCGAGAATTGCGTTTGCGCCGAGACGGCTCTTGTTCGCGGTGCCGTCGAGGGCGATCATGGCGTTGTCGATCTGCACCTGCTGCTCGGCGTCCATCCCGCCGATGGCATCGAAGATTTCGCTGTTGACCGCTTCGACGGCTTTTTGAACGCCCTTGCCAAGGTAGCGCTTCTTGTCACCGTCGCGCAGTTCGACCGCCTCGTGCGCACCGGTGGACGCGCCTGACGGCACCGCCGCGCGGCCGACCGAACCGTCTTCCAGCACCACATCGACCTCGACCGTCGGATTACCGCGGCTGTCCAGGATTTCGCGGCCAATGATATCGACAATAGCGGTCATAAGCGCCCTCTTGAGATTCAGAATTGCAAATTGTGGGCTGCTTCTACCGCAAGCCTCCCGACCGGGAAAGGCGGAATGCGGACTGGAATCGTGACTGCCAAGGCCAATTTCGCTATCAACACGGCAACGGAGAAACCGATGTCACGCAAGCCTCGTAAAACCGCCACCCAGGCGTCGTCCCTTCAACTCGGCCATCAGGTCGGTCTGCCCGCCTCGCCCGAGGAAGCGAAGCTCGACCGTGTTCCCAACCCGCATCGCGGCACAAACTACCTCGTCCGCTTCGCCGCGCCGGAGTTCACCAGCCTGTGTCCGATCACCGGCCAGCCCGACTTCGCGCATCTGGTGCTCGATTACGTGCCGGGCGACTGGCTCGTGGAATCCAAGGCGCTGAAGCTGTTCCTCGGCAGTTTCCGCAATCACGGTGCATTTCATGAAGACTGCACGGTGGCCATCGCCAAGCGGCTGGTGCGCGAGATCAAGCCGAAATGGCTGCGGATCGGCGGCTACTGGTACCCGCGCGGCGGAATTCCGATCGACGTGTTCTGGCAGACCGGACGGCTGCCCAAGGATGTCTGGGTACCGGATCAGGGCGTCGCGCCATATCGCGGCCGGGGCTAGTCCTTCGCCACCGCGTCGAACGCCATCAGGTTTTTCAGCAGCGCCTCGAACTCCTTCAACGGCACCATGTTCGGGCCGTCCGATGGTGCGTTGTCGGGGTCGGGGTGGGTTTCGATGAAAACACCTGCCACACCGACCGCGACAGCGGCGCGTGCCAGGACGGGCACGAACTCACGCTCGCCGCCCGATGACGAGCCTTTGCCGCCCGGCTGCTGTACCGAATGCGTCGCGTCGAAGATCACCGGAGCGCCGGTGGTGCGCGCCAATATCGGCAGCGCACGCATGTCGGACACCAGCGTGTTGTAGCCGAACGACGCGCCGCGCTCGGTGACGAGCACGTTCGGATTGCCGCCACTCGTGATCTTGGCAACGACGTTGGTCATGTCCCACGGCGCGAGGAATTGCCCCTTCTTCACGTTGACGACCTTGCCGGTCGCCGCGGCGGCCAGCAGAAGATCGGTCTGGCGGCAGAGAAATGCGGGAATTTGCAGGACGTCGACCGCCTGTGCCACTTCGGCGCATTGGTCGATCTCATGGACGTCGGTGAGAACCGGAAGCCCGAGCGTCTCGCGAATTTCCGCGAAGATCGGCATCGCCTTCGCAAGACCGAGCCCGCGCTGGCTTGAAGCACTGGTGCGGTTCGCCTTGTCGAACGAGGTTTTGTACACAAGACCGATGCCGAGACGCGCCGCAATCTCCTTCAAAGCGGCAGCAACTTCCAGACCGTGCGCGCGGCTTTCAAGTTGGCAAGGACCGGCGATCACCGCCAACGGCAGATCATTGCCGAACCTGACGTGACCGACGGAAACAACCTTGGAGGCCGTAAGTGACATGGAGAGCGCATCCTTGTTTGCCGGGTGTTGTGCCGGGTACAGCGGGCGAGATCAACCCGTTAATGTCCGGCGCTCTGTTCGAAAATCAGGGTTGCGCCGAACGCATCTTCCGACCGGACGACCACACGGCCAACATGGCGGTGATGGGCAACGTTTGTTGTGCGCAGATGCTCTTCGAGTTTGGTGAGATCCGCAACCAGCAGCCGCACCCCGGCAAATGACGCACCCTCGCCGACAACCTTCGGAACGACACCAAACTGATCGCGAAAGCTTGGTGCTTCCATGATCTCCAAATCGCCAAGCGGCGTCCGTGATCTCACACCGATTGAATTCGAATGCAGCAGCCGCACGCCGGTGAAGGAGCTGAGAAAAATGTGATGATCCGCCGGATTGTCGGCGGTCAGGATTACGCCTCCAATTCCGCGCGTGCCGTTATCGTGAACCTGTCGCGCAGCATTCCAGAAGTTCTGCGGAAAGTGGTGCTGGCACGTCCCGAAACCGGCGTGCGGCGACATGACGTCCCTCGCAAAGGCGAGCGAAAATGCGAGGATGAGCGGCTTGCCGTCCGGCCCGATGCCCTGGCGCTCGAAGTCAAAAACATCGAAATCGCCAATTGCCGCCTCCCGAAACTGACGGGCGTCCTCACGTGCATCGGTGCTCTTGAGGAGGACCATGCTTAATCCCTGCCCCCGATCGAGAAAATCGCGGTTGAAGGCGCCAAAGGAAAACTGGTGTGCCGCGTGCGGGGGGATCAGCTCGGGTTCTGCGACCGTCAGAAGCTCGATGTAGAAATTGTCGAACTGCACAACGCAGTTGTGGGTTCCCCACGGATGCCTGTTACGTCCGCTGACCTGAAAGCCACAACGCCGATATAACTCAGCCGCATTGTCCAGGTCGCCGACGACGTGAACGATGTGGTCGAGACCGCGCGGCCTCGACCATGTGTCCGGCCGATCTTTCACTTTACCGACGAGAACGTGGTCGGCTTCAGGATCTGGCTGGCGATGTTGGCGACGATCTGGCCATCCTTCTCGGATTCGGCGCGCTCCTTGATCCACTCCGGATCAGCCTGAAAGGCGTTCCACTTCTTTTCGCGGTCCGCGAGCGATTCCCACTCGAGCAGGTATGTGAGATCGACGCTGGATTCCCCAATCAGGGTCGTGAAAAAGCCGGCCTGCTTGATGCCATGCTTTTCCCAGATCTTGGTGGTCTTGGTTTCGAACCGATTCAGAAGCGCCGGCAGCTTGCCCGGCAGACAGCGATAGACGCGCAATTCGTAGATGCTCATAGGACCTCCGGCCGAGGAAATGCAAAACGGCTCCGACTAAGCGCGTTTCTGAGCCGAAAGCTAGACCGTCCTTTTGCCGATCCCGTCAGACAAGACGGCTCTGCACCACCGCAGCCTGCACGAAGGAGGCGAACAGTGGATGCGGCTCGAACGGACGAGATTTCAATTCCGGGTGAAACTGCACGCCGATAAACCAGGGATGGTCCTCGTATTCGACGATTTCCGGCAGGACGCCGTCCGGCGACATGCCCGAGAAACGCAAGCCGTGCTGCTCGAGACGGTCCTTGTAGGCGGTGTTGACCTCGTAACGATGGCGATGGCGTTCTGAAATTTCGGTGGCGCCGCCGTAAACTTGCGAAACGCGGCTGCCGCGCTTCAGCGACGCCGCATAGGCGCCGAGTCGCATCGTCCCGCCGAGATCCCCGGCCCTGGTGCGCTTTTCAAGCTCGTTGCCGCGCAGCCATTCCGTCATCAACCCAACCAGGGGTTCTTTCGTCTCGCCGAACTCGGTCGAATTGGCGTCCGCAATGCCGACGAGATTGCGCGCAGCCTCGATCACTGCCATTTGCATGCCGAAGCAGATACCGAAATACGGCACGTCGCGCTCACGCGCGAATTGTGCCGCCTTGATCTTGCCTTCCGCACCACGCTGGCCGAAACCGCCGGGCACCAGAATCCCATTGACGTGCTCGAGGAATGGCGCCGGATCTTCGTGCTCGAATACCTCGCTCTCGATCCAGTCGAGATTGACCTTCACCTTGTTGGCGATTCCACCGTGCGAGAGCGCTTCGATCAACGATTTATAAGCATCCTTCATGCCGGTGTATTTACCGACCACGGCGATGGTCACCTCGCCTTCGGGATGACGAACACGGTCGTTGATGGTGTGCCAGCTCTCGAGCGATGGCGGCGTTCTGGCTTCGATGCCGAAGGCCGCCAGCACCTCATTGTCCAGCCCTGCCATGTGATACGCCTCGGGCACCGCGTAGATATTGTCGGCATCACGCGCTTCGATCACTGCGCTTTCACGGACGTTGCAGAACAACGCGAGCTTGCGCCGCTCCTCCTTCGGAATCTCACGATCGGTGCGGCATAGCAGGATGTCGGGCTGAATGCCGATTGAGCGCAGTTCCTTCACCGAATGCTGCGTCGGCTTAGTCTTGAGTTCGCCCGCGCTCGGAATGTAGGGCAGCAACGTCAGGTGGATGTAGATCACATCACCGCGCGGAAGATCGTTCTTGATCTGACGGATGGCCTCGAAGAACGGCAGTCCCTCGATGTCGCCGACCGTGCCGCCGACCTCGCACAGCACGAAATCGTAACCGTCGTTGCCGCTGACGACGAAATCCTTGATTGCGTTGGTGACGTGCGGGATGACCTGAACCGTCGCACCAAGATAGTCGCCACGACGCTCCTTGGCGAGAATGTCCTGATAAATGCGTCCAGTTGTAATGTTGTCCTGTTTTGTCGCAGGACGACCGGTGAACCGCTCGTAATGACCAAGATCAAGATCGGTCTCTGCGCCGTCATCGGTCACAAATACTTCGCCGTGCTGGTACGGCGACATCGTTCCGGGATCGACGTTGAGGTAGGGATCAAGTTTGCGAAGGCGGACCTTGTAGCCTCGGGATTGCAGGACGGCACCGAGTGCCGCTGATGCCAATCCTTTTCCGAGCGAGGAAACCACGCCGCCGGTGATGAAAATATACCGCGCCATGGGAGTTTACCTTTAACGCCGTCATTGAGATTCGCAAAACGAATCGGGTTTCACCCACGAAAAAAAGATCTCTCGCGAGTCAGTGTGAGATGTTCAACAAAAACAATCGATGCGACGAGCAGATCGACCGGCCTGCAGCGTCTCCGATTATGTCCGTGCGATCACTTCGATTGAGGGGCCTGGGGAACGGCCGGCGCCGGTGGCGCTGCGGGTTCGTCGGTCTTCTTCAACGAGTCCAGCAGGTTGTTCTCCGGTGCAGGAGACTGTTGTGAAGTCGGCGGGTTGATCAGGGAACTTGGGACCCGGGTGTAACCGGCCAGCCAGGAGAGAAATAGGCTGGTGACAAAAAAGCCAGCGGCAAGAATCGCGGTGGTCCGCGTCAGCAAATTGGTGGTGCCACGGCTGGACATAAAGCTGTTGCCGCCGCCGCCGCCGATTCCCAGGCCGCCGCCTTCCGAACGCTGCAGCAGTACAATGCCGATCAGCACAATGACGATCATGAGATGAATGACAATGATAACAGTCTGCATGGGTTCCTTCCGTCACAAGACGCCGCAGCCGGTAGGCCGGCGCAAAGACGCTTGCGGGGGTTGAAAGTTGGCGCGTCTGTACACGATTGCCGACGGCAATACCACCCCCGAGACGCTTTCTCCCGCCGCAGGGATTCTCCTGCCCGGAGAGCTATTTGGGAGCTGCCGCGGCGATCGCAAGGAAATCGCCAGCTTTCAGGCTGGCACCGCCGATCAGCCCGCCGTTGACGTCGGGAATCGCAAGAATTTCAGCAGCATTGGCCGGTTTCAATGAGCCGCCGTAGAGGATACGGACAGCGGCACCCTCGCCCTTCAGCTTTCTGCTTAGCTCCTGTCTTATAAACCCATGAATTTGTTCGATATCTTTTGTCGTCGGCGTCATTCCGGTCCCGATCGCCCAGACCGGTTCATATGCCACGACGAGATTGGCCGCAGTCGCACCGCCCGGAATCGAGCCCTGTATCTGGTTCCCCACGACATCGGTGGCCTTGCCCGCCTGACGCTCTGCCTCGGTTTCGCCGACACAAACAACTGCGATTAGCCCCGCCCGATGGGCGGCTTCGGCCTTCCGGCGCACGAGGGCGTCGGTTTCACCATGATCGGCCCGCCGTTCGGAGTGCCCGACGATAACGTAGCTCGCACCGGCATCCTTCAGCATTTCAGCGGCGATATCGCCGGTATGGGCTCCCGAGGGCTCGGGGTGGCAGTCCTGTCCCCCGATATGAACCCTGGAGGTCTTCGCCCGGACCGCAAAAAAGGGGACCAGCGTCGCGGGAGGGCAAATCAGCAATTCAACACGCGGCTCCGGGGGCGATCGGATAATGACATCCAGTTCCGCAACAGATGCGGCTAAGCCATTCATTTTCCAGTTCCCCGCAATCAGCGGAAGAATATCCATCGGCATCCAGCAATCCCTTTCCTGCCCCTCATGCGCTAGCAGAGCCCTCCAGCCGATGCCAGCCGGGGCCCGGCGTCCACCCAGCTTTCCACATCGGCGCGGTTAATGCCTGCGGCGGACGCCTCCGCCGCAGTTGCTCCCGCGGAGCCACCGTTTTATATGAGGCGGAACAATGCTGTGTCCGCTTCGGCTGGCCCTCAATCATTCCTCCTGAACAAGTTGGCCCTATGCTCCGAGGACTAAGAAACGTCTCGTCGAATTGGCTCGGCAAATCGATCATGTCGCTAATGTTCGGCGTGCTGATCGTGAGCTTCGGGATATGGGGCATCGCCGACATCTTCCGTGGCTACGGCTCATCGACGCTGGCCACTGTCGGCAGCACCGAAATATCGACTGAGCAGTTTCGCCAGTTGCTGACCGACAGGATCCAGCAGATCAGTCGTCAGGCTCGCCGTCCGTTGACGCTGGACCAGGCGCGCGCGTTCGGCCTGGACCGACAGATATTGCAGGAGACCATTTCCGAAGCTCTGCTGGATGAACAGGCTCGCCGGCTGGGTCTTGCCCTGTCCGACGCGGAGATCGTGAAGATCGTGTCCGCCGACCCGACCTTCGCCGCTCCAAACGGCAAGTTCGATCCGCAACGCTTTGCGCTGGCGCTGAGGGAATTCGGCTACACCGAGCAACGGTTCATCGCCGAACAGCGGCGCGTGTCGCTGCGGCGCCAGCTCGCCGGCAGCGTCATAGCGGGTGTCGAGCCGACGAACACGGAAATCGAGGCACTCACCCGCTTCCAGAGTGAGCAGCGGGCGATCGACTATATCAAGCTCGGCGCAGCTCAGGCCGGCGACGTCGCAGCGCCCGCGAACGATGTGCTGACCGCGTATTTCGAACAGCACAAGATCCTGTTCCGTGCGCCGGAATACCGCAAGATCGCCTACCTCGTCGTTTCGCCGGAAGCGATGGCCAAGAGCATCGTCGTATCCGACGAGGATGCGCGTAAGGTCTTCGACCAGAACCGCAGCCTGTACGTAAAGCCTGAGCGCCGGCGCGTCCTTCAGATCTCCTTTCAATCACCTGCCGACGCCAAGGCTGCACGTGAGAAGATCGCCGCCGGCCTCTCCTTTGAGGACCTCGCGAAGGAGAAAAATCTCACGTCATCGGATATCGATCTCGGGTTGATCGATCGAAGCGTCCTAAGCGACAATACAGTCGCCGATGCCGCCTTCGCGCTTCCGCTCAACGAGGTCAGCCAGCCCGTGACCGGCACTCTCGCGACGGTCCTGCTCAAGGTGACCCAGATCGAACCCGGCTCGACCCCGACCTTTGAGTCCGTCGCTGATACGATCAAGAAAAAGATCGCAGCCGACCGTGCGCGGGCCAGCTTTGACGAGATTCGCAACAAGATCGAAGACGATCGCGGCGGCGGCTCCAATATCGTCGATTCGGCCCAGAAAGCCGGCCTCAGCGCGGTGACTATCGATGTCGACCGATCCGGCCGGACGATGGACGGCAAACCGGCTGAACTCCCGGCGGGGGTCGATGTCGTCGCGGCCGCGTTCAACAGCGACGCCGGTGTCGAAAACGATGCACTCACCTTCCCCGGAGGCGAAGTCTGGTACGATGTGCTGGGCGTGTCGCCTTCGCACGATCGTTCACTGGACGAGGTCAAGGACAAGGTCATCGCCCGCTGGCGTGCGGAAGAGATCGCGACGCGTCTGCGGGCCAAGTCGGCAGAGCTTGTCGACAAGCTGAACAAGGGTGGCGACTTCGCTGCCGAGGCGGCCGCGTTGGGGCTTCCGGTCGAGAAATCGCCGCTGTTTACGCGCGATGTCAAACTGAACGCCCTGCCCGATCAGGTCGTCGATGCGGCATTCCGTACCCCCAAGGACGCCACAGCTCAGACGCAAGGTACCGGCGAAGACGATTTCGTTGTCTTCCGCGTCACCAACATCGTCACGCCGAAGGCGGATCCGAACTCGGATGCCGCAAAGCAACTGAAGACCGCGTTGACCGGCAACCTGACCAATGAGCAGATCGGGCAATATGTCGCGCACCTGGAAAGCACCATCGGCACCAAGATCAATCAAGGTGCCTATGCGATCGCGACGGGTGCGGCGAGCAGTAACCAGTAGCCGGACCGTGAATGAGCGATTTCAAGTCCCTCATCGGAAAGCTCGCCACCGGCACTCCGCTTTCGCGTGAGGAAGCAGCGGCCGCCTTCGATCACGTGATGTCGGGCGCGGCGACGCCTTCGCAGATCGGCGGCCTCCTGATGGCGATGCGCGTTCGCGGCGAGACCGTGGACGAGATCACGGGTGCGGTCATGGCAATGCGCGCGAAGATGCTGCGCGTCGAGGCGCCCAGGGACGCCGTCGACGTGGTCGGCACCGGCGGCGACGGTTCGGGATCTGTCAACGTCTCGACCTGCGCAGCCTTCGTGGTTGCGGGCGCTGGCGTGCCGGTCGCAAAGCACGGCAACCGCGCGATGTCGTCGCGCTCCGGGGCTGCCGACGTTCTGGCCTCGCTCGGCGTCAACATCGATATCACGCCGGACAAGATTGGCCGCTGTATTGCGGAGGCCGGGATCGCCTTCATGTTCGCGCCGACGCATCACCCCGCGATCAGGCATGTCGGACCGACACGCGTCGAACTCGGAACGCGCACGATTTTCAACCTGCTCGGGCCGCTGTCCAACCCCGCCGGTGTGACGCGGCAGATGGTCGGCGTGTTCGCGCGGCAATGGGTGGAGCCCGTCGCACGGGTTCTGGCTAATCTCGGAGCGACGTCGGCCTGGGTCGTTCACGGTTCTGACGGCCTCGACGAGATCACGCTGACGGGCCCGACCTATGTGGCGGAACTTGCCAACGGCCATATCCGCTCGTTCGAGGTTGCGCCGGAGGATGGCGGCCTCGTTACGATCAGAAACGCCGATCTGCGCGGAGGCGACGCTACGGCAAACGCTGCCGCGCTCAAGGCCGTGCTTCAGGGCACGAAGAACGACTATCGCAATGTGGTGCTTTTGAATGCCGGTGCAACATTGATCGTGGCCGGCCGGGCAAAAGACCTGAAGGAAGGTGTTATGCTGGCCGCCAAGTCGATCGACAGCGGCGCGGCGGCGGACAAACTGTCCCGCCTTGTTACGATCTCCAATGCTTGAGGAAGAGCTTCCGTTGTCCGATATTCTGAAAAAGATCGAAGCCTACAAGCGCGAAGAAATCGCAGCCGCCAAGCGCACCCGGCCACATTCGGAGATCGAGGCGGCAGCCCGGCGCGCGCCAGCGCCGCGCGGATTCGTTGACGCCATTCGCCGCAAGCTGGCATCGAGCGAGATCGCGCTGATTGCCGAGATCAAGAAGGCTTCTCCTTCAAAGGGTCTGATCCGTGCAGATTTCGATCCACCTGCGCTGGCACGGGCTTACGAAGCGGGGGGCGCCACGTGCCTTTCGATCCTGACCGATACACCGTCTTTCCAGGGGCATCTCGATTATCTCGTCGCCGCGCGCGCCGTGGTATCCTTGCCGGTGCTGCGCAAGGATTTCATGTACGACACCTATCAGGTGGCTGAAGCACGTGCCTACGGTGCTGACTGCATTCTGATCATCATGGCTGCACTCGACGACATCGCAGCGCGCGATATCGAGGATGCGGCCATCGATCACGGCATGGACGTGTTGCTCGAAGTTCACAATCGGGATGAACTCGAACGCGCCCTGAAGTTGCGTTCACCGCTGCTCGGCGTCAACAACCGCAATCTGCGAACATTCGAAACCACGCTTGCGACCAGCGAACAACTCGCGCCGCTGATTCCACGGGATCGCATCATGGTCGGCGAAAGCGGCATCTTCACGCCGGACGATGTTGCCCGCCTCGGTAAGGTCGGGATGAATACATTCCTTGTCGGCGAAAGCCTGATGCGGCAGGCCGATGTGACCAGCGCCACCCGCACGCTTTTGGCGAAGGCCTCGTAAGCCAATGACAAAACCTACTCTCACCCACATTGACACCAAGGGCGAAGCTCACATGGTGGACGTCTCCGCCAAGGCCGCGACCGAACGCGTCGCGATCGCGGAGGGCTTTGTGGTGATGACGACGGAGACCCTCAAGCTCATCACCGAAGGCAACGCGAAGAAAGGCGACGTGCTCGGAACGGCGCGGATCGCCGGCATCATGGCAGCCAAACGCACGTCCGATCTGATCCCGCTCTGTCACCCGCTGGCGTTATCCAAAGTGACGATCGAGATTACTCCTGACGAAAGACTGCCTGGCTGCCGTGTCGAAGCGACGGTCAAGGTCACAGGGCCGACCGGGGTTGAAATGGAAGCCCTCACCGCGGTGTCCGTGTCGTGCCTGACGATCTACGACATGGTGAAGGCCGTGGAGCGCGGCGTTCATATCGAAGGCATCCGCCTTCTTGAAAAGCAGGGCGGCAAGTCAGGACACTACAAGCATGAAGCCTGACAGGCCCTCGCGTATGCTGATGCCGGTCGCCGACGCACTCGCGGCGGTGCTGAAGGACGCGTCGCCGCTTCAGGAGGAGTTCGTTCCGCTGCACGACGCACATCATCGCACCTTGTCCCGCGACGTCGCCGCACTCCGCACACAACCGCCGGCGGCAATGTCAGCTATGGACGGTTACGCTGCGCGTTCGAGCGATGCCATGAAAGGCACGCGACTAAAGGTCATTGGCGAAGCCGCTGCCGGAAGCCCTTTCGCCGGAATCATCGGCGCAGGCGAAGCCGTCCGGATTTTGACAGGCGGCGTCGTGCCGCCCGGTGCCGATGCGATCGTCATTCAGGAGGACGTCAGACGCGAACAGGACGTCATCACGCTGGATGTTGATGCACTCCCCGGCCGTCACATTCGCAAAGCCGGCATCGATTTTCGTGAAGGCGACGTGCTGCTCAAACGCGGCACGCCGCTGAACGATCGCGACCTGTCGCTTGCGGCTGGCATGAACCATCCGACCCTCGCCGTTCACCGCAAGCCAAAGGTCGCCATTCTCGCAACCGGTGACGAACTCAAGGAGCCCGGTTCGTCGCTTGAGCCAGGACAGATCATCTCGTCCAACGCCTACGCGATCCACGCTCTCGCAAGGGACGCGGGCGCGGACACGATTGATCTTGGGATCGCGCGCGACACGCTCGAGGATACGACGCGCGCGATCCGCAAGGCGAAAGACGTCAGTGCTGATATTCTGGTGACGACCGGCGGCGCATCGGTGGGCGATCATGATCTGGTCAAGGCCTCGCTTGAGGCCGAAAACATCGAAATCGCGTTCTGGCAAATCGCACTGCGTCCCGGAAAGCCGCTGATGCACGGACGTGGCGGATCGATGCGGGTGCTTGGCCTGCCGGGAAATCCGACCTCGTCCTACATCTGTTCGTTTCTGTTTCTTGTGCCGCTGATCCGCGCACTGTCCGGCCGCGCATCGGTTCATCACACCATTGAAGCCGCCGTGCTCGGCGGTGCCGTTGCCGCCAACGATTATCGTCAGGAATATCTTCGGGCACGACTGTCAACGAACGCCGATGGCGTAGCGGTGGCGACACCGGTCAACCTTCAGGACTCCTCGCTGCTCGGAAATCTCTCCCTCGCGCAGGCCGTGATCATTCGCGGCCCCCACGCCCCCGCGGGATTGGAAGGCGAGCGCTGCTCCATCCTCAGACTTCCCGTTTGAATTAGAACAAACCGATTCATCAAATTTTAACCGTTGCGGAACATGTATCGAACATATAGTGTTCGTTCATGATTTGTTTCTAACGAGTCGCTCATTTTCCTTTCCGGAAAACGTGGCTCGCAACGGGCCTTGGAGCCCGAAACCGGGGTGGAGACGCGACCGATGCTCACACGCAAACAACTCGAACTGCTGCGGTTCATCAATGAGCGCCTGAAGGAAACCGGTGTTCCTCCGTCCTTCGACGAAATGAAGGATGCGCTCGACCTGCGGTCGAAATCCGGCATTCACAGGCTCATCACCGCGCTTGAGGAGCGAGGCTTCATTCGCCGTCTTGCAAACCGCGCCCGTGCGATCGAAGTCATCAAACTCCCCGAAACTAGCAACCACGCGGGCGGCACTCGGCGCGGCTTCACACCGAGCGTCATTGAAGGCAATCTTGGCAAGGTCCGCAGCAATGCAGCCAGTGATGAGACAGGCGAACAGCCGGTCACCGTTCCGGTGATGGGCCGAATCGCCGCCGGTACGCCGATCGAAGCCCTGCAGACACGGAGCCACACCATCAGCGTGCCGCCGGACATGCTCGGTGCGGGCGAGCATTACGCACTCGAAGTGCGCGGCGATTCCATGATCGAAGCCGGTATTCTCGATGGCGACATGGCGCTGATCCAGCGGAACGAAAGCGCCGATACTGGCGATATCGTCGTTGCGCTGATCGATGAAGAGGAAGCGACGTTGAAGCGTTTCCGCCGACGCGGCGCATCGATTGCACTCGAGCCGGCCAACGCCGCTTATGAGGTGCGTATCCTGCCACCGAACCGCGTTCGCATTCAGGGCAAGCTGATCGGGCTTTACCGGAAGTACTGAGCCCCCGAACCCCTCAGTCTTCGGCCTGAAGGTCGACATCTGACGGTGTGACGTCGACCGGCGGCTTGGGCGGTGTTCTCTTGGTTCGCAGCGTCTCCCCGCCGTCGCTGTCCTGATCGTCGCGCATCGCAGGCGACCACGGACGATCAACACCGCGAGGCTGGTTGGCGGCGATTGAATAGCCGTCTTGTGTTCGGATCAGCGTCATCGCGCCTCGGCGCTTGAGGGTCTCGCGATCGATCACCAACGCTGCGCAATCCGCAGGCGACTGGTGGGCCGTGACCACCACTGCAGCCTGCGTGCAATCATCGGCGAGTGCTTCAGGCGTCCGTGCCAGCGCGACAAAGTGGCCGCCGCTATCCTGCACAACGCACCCGGCCTCGTCGCATGATACGCCCTCGGTGACACTTGTATCCGTCACGGCGCGCCCGTCGGCATCGCCGGCGAGCCATTCGCGCAGCAGGAAGGCATCGGCAGATATCCGCATCACGCGCAACTGACCGGTTTTGGTTCGAACGCCGACACTGCTGCCATCCGCGGAGATCAGGATATCCGGCTGGGGCGTGAGCCCAGCCCAGACAACTCCCACCGCAATAATGCCAGCACCACTCCAGCGCAGCGGCGTTCGCAGCAGACCCAGCAGAACGATCCCGATCGTGGTCATAATCAATGGACCGACACCGAACGCCGTGACGCGGCCGATCGCGCCCGGAAGCGCTGCGACCCATTGCGTGACCGTGATCATCCAGTCAATGCCGATGCCCATCAATTCCCAAAAAATGGCATCGAGGCCGAACGGAATGGCAAGCACCCCCATGATTCCAGCGGGCATCACAAGCGCCGATACCACAGGCATCGCCGCAAGATTTGCCAACACGCCGTAAGGCGTGATGCGGTGAAAATGAAACGCGGCGTACGGCGTCGTCGCAAGTCCTGCGACCAGGGAGGCCACCGTGAGCAGCATCAGTTCGCGGCCACCCCAGGCCGCAATGCGGTTTACGGATTTATCACTGCCTGAAAACAGTTGCGGCATTCCAATTTGAGCCAGTGCAACAAGGCCGAGCGTGGCGGCGAACGACATCTGAAAACTTGGATGAACCACGGCCTCGGGCGCGATCATCAGAACCAGCATCGCCGCCAACGCGAGTGTGCGGAACGTAATCGCTCGCCGATCCACCATGACCGCGATCAGGACAAACGCGGTCATGTAAAAGGAACGCTGGGTCGCAACCTCGGCGCCCGACAGCAGCAGATAGAACAGAGCTGCCGCCAAAGCCGCGCCAGCCGCCCATTTTTTGATGGCATAGCGAGCGGCCAGCGCCGGGCTGAGCGCGAGCAACGCGCGCACCGCGAAGAATACAACGCCTGCAACCACGGCCATGTGGTAGCCGGAAATCGACAGCACGTGCCCAAGGCCCGAAATGAACATCGCGTCATTGACCGGTGTGGTGATGGCGTCGCGTCTTCCGGTCAACAATGCGGTTGCAATCGAGCGTCCGTCACCGCTCAACACCGTTCGGATGCGTGCATCGACCGCATCGCGCATGTCCTGCATCAACGCCGAATAGCGCAGCAGCCAGCCGCCACCCTGCGGTGGCGGTCTCGTTTTGATTGCGCCGAGCACAAAGCCCGATGCGCCGATCCCTTGAAAATACATGTCACGGCCGAAGTCATATGAGCCGGGCCGCAGCGGTCGCAGCGGCGGTTGCAGCCTCGCCTTCAACTCCACAAAGCTTCCGACCGCGGGAGCCGTACCCTTGCGCACCGACAGCCGCACGCGCTTCAACTCCGAAACACCGCGGGAGCCTTCACTTGAGACGACACGCAGCACGAACCGGTCGGTCCGCTCCCTCTCCTCATGGGTCTCGACAAAGCCCTTCAGCATCCCGATCGACCGGTACAGCAATACGGGATGGGAAACGTAGACAGTCCTGAGCGTTGCCGTGGCAAAACCGGCCAACAGCGCAGCGATCAACAAAGCGATCGCAAATGAGCGGCTGCGCCGGAGTGAAAATGCAGCCGCGCAGGCCATTGCGGCCACGGGTACCACTACCATCGCGACAGGCTCGCGGTCGGCAGCAAAATAGAGGGCAATTCCGGATCCGAAAGCGACCGGTATCCATGGCAGCAACCGGCCGGGTCCCGCTTCGGCGCGCAGCCACTCCAGAATCCGGGCCACAAAAACCGGCCAAAGGTCAAACCCGGAACGGGCGCCAACAGCCACGCGAGAGCTGTCCGGCCACATTCCGGCCTTGCTCGGTGGTGTTCCTTTCGTCCCGTTGGGTTCGATCCCCGGCCCTGCTGCCACGGCTACCCTCTCCCCGGATGCTATGCTACACGAGCCCGCTCAACCGGCTACGGCCGTGGCTTTCCTTTTTTCAAAACGCCCCGAAATGTCCCAGATCGTCACCCGTTTCGCTCCGTCTCCGACGGGATTTCTTCACATTGGCGGTGCCCGCACAGCCCTGTTCAACTGGCTGTACGCGCGCGGCCGCGGCGGCAAAATGCTGCTGCGTATCGAAGATACCGACCGTGAGCGTTCCACGCAGGAGGCGATCGATGCCATCATCGACGGCCTGCAGTGGCTGGGGCTGACGTGGGACGGCGATATCATTCATCAATTTTCCCGTGCAGGACGGCACCGCGAGATTGCTGAACAGTTACTCGCCGAGGGCAAAGCCTATCGCTGCTATGCGTCGCAGCAGGAGCTGGAAGAGATGCGGGCGCTTGCGCGGGCCAATGGACAGCCGCTGCGCTATGACGGCCGCTGGCGCGATCGCGATCCATCCGAGGCTCCCTCCGGCGTGAAGCCCGTCATCCGCCTGCGCGCGCCCCAGACCGGAGAGACAGTGATCGAGGATCAGGTTCAGGGCCGCGTGGTCTGGCAGAACCAGAACCTCGACGACCTCGTGCTGCTGCGCTCCGATGGAACCCCGACCTACATGCTGGCGGTTGTCGTCGATGACCATGACATGGGCGTCACCCACATCATCCGCGGCGACGATCACCTGACCAACGCCGCGCGGCAGAAACATATCTACGATGCGCTGGGCTGGGACGTGCCGGTGATGTCGCACATTCCACTGATCCACGGGCCGGACGGGTCGAAGCTTTCCAAGCGCCATGGCGCTCTCGGTGTCGAGGCATACCGGGCAATGGGATATCTGCCCGCGGCGCTACGCAATTATCTGGTGCGGCTCGGCTGGAGTCACGGCGATCAGGAGATCTTCTCAACCTCCGAGATGATCGAGGCATTTGACCTCCCCCAAATCGGACGTTCCGCGGCGCGGTTCGATTTCGCAAAGCTCGAAAATTTGAACGGGCATTACATGCGTGCGAGCGACGACCAAACGCTGGTGCAGAGTTTCGAGGATCTGTTGCAGTTCATCCCGCAAGGTCCGGCCATCGCCGCCAAGCTGAATGATCAGACCCGCGCTCAGTTGCTTCAGGCGATGCCCGGCTTGAAAGAGCGCGCCAAAACCATGATCGAACTTGTCGACAGCGCCAACTACATCTTTGCCGACCGGCCTCTGCAGATGGACCCGAAGGCTCTCGCACTTCTGACGCCGGAAACGCGATCGCTGATAGGACGCCTGCGGGACGCGCTGCAGACGGTAACATCCTGGAATTCGGAAACTACCGAAGCCGCCATGCGGGAATTCGCCGAGCAAAACAGTATGAAACTTGGAGCAGTTGCTCAGCCGCTTCGGGTCGCGCTGACCGGGAAAACGACATCTCCCGGAATTTTCGACGTTCTGGCCGTCCTGGGACGGGAAACCTGCCTCGCCCGGCTCGGGGATCAAGCCGCCGTCAACCCTACCTAAGGCGTGACGGCCGCTGCCTTGCGGTGCACATAGCAATAAGCTACCCCTGTCCCCCGAGCGTTTTCTGGATGGCTGGCCTTGGCTCCATAAGATCCGGAGCCTGCCGTTTCCGATCCGCGTTAACGAGTCTTCGGGGATGAATGATGGACGCAAAAGCTAACACAAAATCAGCCACGCTCACCGTTGATGGCAAAACCATAGAGTTACCGGTGCTCGCAGGCACAGTCGGGCCGGAAGTCATCGACATCAGCAAACTTTACGCCCAGACGGGCAAGTTCACCTACGATCCGGGTTTCACCTCGACCGGCAGTTGCGAATCCAAGATCACCTACATCGATGGCGACGCGGGCATTCTGGAATATCGCGGCTATCCGATCGAGCAGCTCGCCGTGCAGGGTGACTTCCTCGAAACCTGCTATCTGCTGCTGTACGGAGAGCTTCCGACCGCGGCGGAAAAAGCCGCCTTCGACAAGACTGTTACGCAGCACACCATGGTGCACGAGCAGATGGCCCGTTTCTTCCAGGGCTTCCGGCGTGACGCGCATCCAATGGCAGTCATGGTCGCCTCTGTCGGCGCTCTGGCGGCATTCTATCATGACTCAACAGACATCTCCGATCCAAAGCAGCGGATGATCGCATCGATCCGCATGATCGCAAAGATTCCGACGCTGGCTGCGATGGCTTACAAATACACCATCGGCCAGCCGTTCATGTATCCGAAGAATTCGCTCGGTTTCGCCGCCAATTTCCTGCACATGTGCTTCGGCGTGCCGTGCGAGGAATATCAGGTCAATCCGGTGCTCGCCGACGCGCTGGACAAGATCTTCATTTTGCACGCCGACCATGAACAGAACGCATCGACCTCGACCGTTCGCATCGCAGGCTCTTCGGGCGCGAACCCGTTCGCATGTATCGCGGCCGGTATCGCCTGCCTGTGGGGGCCAGCACACGGCGGCGCCAACGAAGCAGCGCTGGCGATGCTCGCCGAAATCGGCACTGTCGACAAGATTCCCGAGTTCATCCAGAAGGTGAAGGACAAGAACAGCAATGTTCGCCTGATGGGCTTCGGCCATCGCGTCTACAAGAACTACGATCCGCGCGCCAAGCTGATGCAGAAGGCCGCACATCAGGTGCTCAAGGAAACCGGCCACGGTGATGACCCGCTGCTGCACGTTGCCATGGAACTGGAAAAGATTGCGCTCAGCGACGAATATTTCATCGAGCGCAAGCTCTATCCGAACGTCGACTTCTATTCTGGCATCACGCTGAAGGCGATGGGCTTCCCAACTTCCATGTTTACGGTGCTGTTCGCCGTCGCCCGCACCGTCGGCTGGATCAGCCAGTGGAGCGAAATGATCCAGGACCCGGCGCAGAAGATCGGCCGTCCGCGCCAGCTCTATTCCGGCGCGACCAAGCGCGACTACATTCCGATGGACCAGCGGAAGTAAACGCTTCAAACAAAAAGGCCGGTGAAGTTTTCACCGGCCTTTTTGTTATGGATGAGCTTGCATCTGCTCAATGACGATGTCGGCTGCGCGTTGGCTGGGCAGGCGTCCTGTCGCCATGATCGAATCAAGTCTGGCGAATGCATCGACCTGATGCTGTCTCTGCGGCGTGTCCTCGAGTACCGAACGGATCGCAGGAACAAGCCGCTCGGCCGTGCACTCCTCCTGATGATATTCGGGAATGATATTTTCGCCGAGCACCAGATTGGCGAGAATAATCGAAGGCACCCGCACCACGCGCCGCGCAATCCATGCCTCTATCGCTGTACCGCGATAGAGCGTCACCATCGGCACGCCCGCCAGAGCAAGCTCGAGCGTCACCGTCCCCGATTTTGCCAACGCCGCGCGCGCAATCCGAAAGGCGCGCTGCTTCTCTTCTTCGCCCACAACGATGCGGGGACGCACCGTCCAACCCGCAATGGCCGCGTTCACGGACTCCAATAGATGCGGCATGGTCGGCAGGATCGCCTCGACCTCGATGCCCAGCCGATTCATCATTGTCAGCACATCGCCGAACACCTCCATGTGGTGCCGGATCTCCCCGCGCCGGCTGCCCGGCAGCAGAAGAAGGACGGGAGGCTTTGCCGAGCGGCGGCGCTCCTCTTCCGGATTGGGCCGCAGGCGATCAAGCTTTTCGATCAGCGGATGACCGACATAGGTACAGGGGGGGCCATGAAGTTTGCGATGCTCCTCCGGCTCGAACGGCAACAACGCCAGCACGTGATCGACGTAGCGCGCCATCGCGCGCGCCCTGCCCGGACGCCATGCCCACACGGTCGGGGAGACGTAGTCGACGATTGGAATCGAGGGGTTGGCCTTGCGGATGCGCCGCGCCACGCGGTGCGTGAAATCGGGGCTATCGATGATAACGAGGACGTCGGGATCCGCGCGCAAGGCAGCCTGGGTCGCCTCGCGAATGCGGCGGAGGATCATCGGCAGTTGCTTGACGACCGCCGAGACGCCAACGATGGCCAGGTCACCAATAGGGAACGGGGACGCGAGTCCCTGCGCCGTCATTTCGTGTCCGCCGATGCCCTCGAACACCAAACCTGCGCCGAGCCGGTCACGCAGCTCCTTCATCAACGCAGCGCCAAGATGATCGCCCGAAGCTTCGGTGGCGATCAGAAAGATTTTCTTCGGCGTTCCGGCCAACTTGCTCACGGCGACAATCCGACGATGAAGATTCGGGCCTTGTCCGCCGTCTCAACCATCGCCTGAAGATCCGCAACGATCGAATGACCGGCGATCACTGCAAGTCCACCAAGGCCAGCCGCGATAACGCCATCGATCGTTTTGGGTCCCAGCGCAGGCAGGTCAAAGCGCAGATCCTGTCCCTGCTTGGGCGCCTTGACCAGAACACCGCTGCCGGGCTTTGCCCGCAGGCGGCCGCTCTCGCGCAGCTCCCTGATACGCATCAGCAGACTGTCGGTGCCCCCGATGTCCTCGACGCTCACGACATGACCGTCAATGACAATGGTCCCCTGGCCGATATCGTGCGGACTCATCGAACGCAGCACTTCCCGTCCCTTGTCGATGTCCGCCAGGTCGGCCCGGCCGGGTTTCGTCGCAGTGAGAATACCTTCGGGCATCAAAAGGTCCGGCGCCAGCTCTCTCATGCCCAGCAAACGAAAGCCGCGCGTTTCAAATATACGCGCCGTTGAGGTCAACAGATGATCGTCACCGCCGCGCAGCCCGGCGATGATCTCCGGGATCAGGCGCAGCGTCAGCCAGTCGAACCGCAATTCGGATAATGCCGGACGCACCAGTGTCCCGATGAAGGTGACGTCGCGACAGCCCTCCTTGCGCATCAGGCTCATCGCCTCACCGAACTTGCCGAGCGCAACCCAATGGTGCCGATATGCGCCAACCTTCTGCGGATCGCAAAACCCCCGCAGCGCAAATATCACGGGATCAAGCCCGCGATTCTTCAATGAATCCGCAACAGCGAACGGCAGAGCCCCCCCGCCCGCAATCAGGGCCACCGGTGCCGTAACATGCACCGCATCCGGCCTGCCCTGCGCGGTCTCATTCATGAGCTTCGCTGGATTCGACAAACGGTCTGGCCAACGGGCGCTTATCATTGGCGTCGACGAATGCGATGATCTCCGCGATCGCCGGATCGTCGTTCGCCATCGGCCTCGTCTGCTCCAGCCGTTCGGCGAAAGTGCCCGCGCCAAAGAACAGCGCGTTGTAGAAGGAGCGAACCGCGTGCAGGCGCGCCTTGGTGAACTTGCGTCGCCGCATGCCGATGACATTCAACCCGTTGAGATAGGCATGCTGGCCGGTGGCAAAGCCATATGGGATGACGTCACCGCGCACGCCGGTCACCCCGGCGACCATCGCCTGCGACCCGATACGGGTAAACTGATGAACCGCGGTGAGACCGCCGATGTAGACAAAATCGCCGATCAGGCAATGCCCGCCAAGCGTGGCGCTGTTGGCGAAGATTGCATTGTTGCCAACGACACAATCGTGTCCCACGTGCGAATAGGACATGAAGAACCCGTCATTGCCGACGCGGGTCACACCGCCGCCTTTGACGGTGCCGCAATTCATCGTGACGCTCTCGCGGATGGTACAGCGATCGCCAATCTCGAGCCGGGTCGGCTCATCGCGGTAGCCGAGATCCTGCGGCGCCGTGCCCAATGACGCAAAGGGAAACACCACGCAGCCCGACCCGAGCGTCGTATGCCCGGCGATATTGACGTGTGAGTGCAGTGTGCAATCCGCGCCAATCGTGACATTGGGGCCGATAATGCAATAAGGCCCAATCGTCACGCCTTCAGCGATCACCGCTCCATCAGCGATACGCGCGGTAGAATCAATCATGCTCATCTTCAGTCCGCCAACATTGCCCCAACATCGGCTTCCGCCACGGTGACATCGTTCACCCTGGCATCGCCGTGAAACCACCACATCGCCCGTTTCCGCGCGATCAGGCTCATATGATACGTGATCGTATCGCCAGGACCCGCAGGTTTACGGAATTTGCATTTATCGACCGTCAGAAAGTAAACGGCCGTAGGACGTTCCGTCTCCATCGCCAGCATGCCGATCACACCCGCGGTCTGCGCCATGCCTTCGATCATCAACACGCCAGGATAAATCGGCCGGTTGGGGAAATGGCCCTGAAAGCAGGGCTCATTGATGGTGACGTTCTTCATGCCGATGCCGCTGAAATCGCTCCGGATATCGACAACACGGTCGATCAGCAAAAACGGATAACGATGCGGCAGGGTCTTGAGAATGGTGGCGATGTCCACCGTCTCCACAGTAATAGGTGCTTGCGCTTCCATCACGCCTGTTCCTCTTTGCCCGCGCCAGGCGGTTTGGATTTCTTTGCTCCTCCCTCGCGGCCGAGACGCTCGACCTCAAACACCTCGCGAAAGAACTGCTTGATGGGTTTTGCGGGCGAGCCACCCCACTTTACATTCGGCGGCACTTCACCGACCACACTGCTGCGCGCAGCCAGCATTGCTCCCGCGCCGATCGTCGCATGGTCGCTTACGCCGACCCGCGCGCCCAGCACAGCGCCATCCCCAAGCACCGAGCTTCCTGCCACGCCGCTTTGACTAACGATGATGCAACGCCGCCCGATGGTGACGTTATGACCGATCTGAACCAGATTATCGATCTTGGTTCCCTCGCCGATCACGGTGTCGCGCAACGCGCCGCGATCGATGGTGCAGCCCGCGCCAATCTCGACATCGTTCTGAATCAGGACGCGGCCCATCTGCGGCACCTTCCGGTGCCCCGCCGGTCCGGACACAAAGCCATAGCCATCCTGACCGATCCGGCAGCCGGGATGGATGATGACATCGTTTCCGATGAACGTATGCAGCACAGAGCACCCCGGGCCGATGCTGCAATCACGGCCGATCTTCACACCGGCCCCGATCACGGCTCCCGCGCCGATCACCGTGCCGGAACCAATCTCGACGTCCGGTCCGATCACGGCCAGCGGATCGACGACGACATTATCTTCAAGGTAAGCGTCCGCATGAACCACCGCCGAACCGGCGATCCCCTCGGTTCCAAACGCAGACGCAGGCCGCAGCGTGTCGGCATAGAGCACCCGGCCGACCTCAACGAATGCCGCATAGGGATTGGCGACGCGCAGCACCGCGATGCGCGCGGGAACATCGACCTGCAGGCCGGCGCCGACCAGACATGCCCCGGCATGGGACTCGTGCAACTCGTCGCTGTATTTGCGCTTGTCGAAAAACGACAGATGCATGGGGCCAGCGAGATCGAGGCTGGCGATACCGCTGATGATCTGCGACCCGTGCGCGGGATCGGCAAGCTGCGCCCCTGTCAGGGCCGCGACCTCGCTGAGGGTCAATTTCGACGCCGGTTTGAAGAATTGAGGCTGGTTCATGCCACCCGCTGTATCGCGGCAGGATCGCTCCGTCGAGCCACCAAACGGCTGGATCGGACGGGTTTTGCCTTAAAATCGAGCGGCCGGATGGGATCCGGCCGCTCTATTCCAATAATCACATTACTCAGCCGTTCTGTCGTCAGAACGAGGTGCCGCCACCGAACCGGAACTCCTGCACACGGTCGTAAGGCTGCTTCGACAACGGAACCGCATAGTCGAACCGCAGCGGACCGAACGGAGACGCCCAGATCAGACCGACACCGACCGAGGAGCGAATGTGCGAGCTGGCAGAATCACCCAACGACACATTCTGGCCGAGATAGGTCGTTTCCGCCTCGTAGCCCCACAGCGAACCGGCATCGGCGAATACGGCACCCTTCAGACCCACTTCCTTCGGGAGGAACCAGAACGGCATCTGCAATTCGACCGATGCGCCCCAATATTTTGTACCGCCAAGCGCGTCGTTCGTCGTGCCGCCGGTCAGGTCGCGCGGACCAATGCCGAGCGGCTCGAAGCCACGCACAAGGTTCGGACCCAGCTGGAAGTTATCGAGCACGCGGATGTACCCGTCACCTCCATAGGAGTTCAGGATACCGCCCTGAAAGCGGACCAGGCCGACAACATCAGACACGATCGGCGTATAGAGCTTCACGTCGCCGGTGGTCTTGATGTACTTCACGTCGCCGCCGACGCCCGCGAAATCCTGACCGAGGGTGGCAAGAATACCGGAGGTCGGATCCTTGTTGTTGTCGAGCGTGTTGTAGGCCAGCGTATAGCCCACCGACGAGGTCAGGATACTGCCCTGCGCCAGCTCGGCCTTCACAGGAACCGAAGACTCACCGTCGAGGAAGCAATCCGGCGTCGGCAGATATCCAGACGGGATCGGAGTACCAAGGTCGTAACAGTTCCTGTACTGGAACGGCAGCGAGATCTTCTGCGACGAAATCGAGTACCGGACTTGCAGCGACAGGTCCTCGCGGAGCTGGAAGCCCAATCGCGGACTGAAGCCGATCGTCTTGGAGTCGTACGAGATGTAGCTGTTGGCCAACTGCTCGCGTTGATAGAAGTCGAGGCCCAGCGCGACACGATAGCCAAGCAGATAAGGCTCGACGAACGACAGCGTATAGCCGCGGGCGTACTGGCCGTATTGCACGGAGGCCTTAGCGAGCAGACCGCGGCCCAGCAAGTTACGTTCGGAAACGCTGACTTCCGCAAGGAAACCGTCCGAGGTCGAATAACCGCCCGATACCGAGAAGTCGCCCGTGGACTTTTCTTCGACTTCGACGTTGACGATCACGCGATCAGGCGATGAACCCGGCTCCTGGGTAATCTTCACGCTCTTGAAGAAGTCGAGATTCTTCAAGCGGCGCTC
>JAIENY010000022.1 GCA_019750915.1 Xanthobacteraceae bacterium | reverse complement strand
AGCGACCCTCGGTTCTTCATCCCCTTGGCGGCTGTCCGGCCTCTTGTCCGGATACCTACCGACTGACACACGACCACAGGCACGTGCGAAATTGGGCAGAGCTGGAAATATGAGTTTTGACTCGGTGGCGCAAGGATTTTTTTATCCGCGCGGCGATTTTCTTCACAGCGCGTTCGCAGTGTTGCTGCGAGAGCGCGAAAACCGAGTTCAAGATGAACAGCCGTTAAGAGTGCTTAACGCAAACACACTTTCGCTGCAGTCTCGCAGGGCTTTCTCACACTCAGACGCCGCGCGTGAAAGGTTCGACACGCTGTGCGCCGCGCACGAAAGCGACCATGATCGCCGCGCCGAGCAGGAAAAGAATAATCTGAAGGATGTGAGCGCCGGTGTCGTCGAGGCCGAACAGGATCGCGAGCGCCCAGCCGCCGGCGAAGGCCGCTCCAAACACTTCCGCACCGATCAGAATCGCTGCGCTCAGCACGGTGATGACGCTCGGCCATGCGATGGTTTTGGCTCCGGTCTTGGATCCGGCTTCCGGCTTCTTTGCGTTCATGGGATAAGGTCCTGTTTGCGGGCGCAATCTCTGCGAAAAAGCCCTGTCGATCAAGCATCCGCGATCAATCTTGTCGTGTTTTGTAGTGTCTTGGACTCGAACTTGGGCTCAAAAAAGCCCCAACCGATGTTATATTATTCACCTCGAGTTCCTGAAACGGAGTTTTATACCAATGACGTCTGCACCTTCGGATAATCCGCTGCTCCAGCCCTGGCAGACGCCGTTTGAAACCCCGCCGTTTGACCTTATCCAGCCCGCTCATTTTCCGCCCGCTTTCGTCGCTGCTTTTGCCGAGCACAACGCCGATATCGCCGCGATCAAGGCTGACAAGGACGAGCCGACCTTCGAAAACACCATTGCGGCGCTGGAGCGCTCCGGGCGCCTCCTGACCAACATATCCTCCGTATTTTACGATCTGGTCGGCGCCAACTCGAACCCGGAGCTGCTGGAAATCGAGAGCGACATCGCGCTTGAACAGGCGCGGCACTGGAATCCAATCATGATGGACGCGCAGTTGTTTGCGCGGATCGCCAGGCTCCACGCCAATGCCAAGAGCCTCGGTCTCACCGGGGAGCAGGCCCGGCTGCTGGATCGGACCTATACCCATTTCCACCGCGCCGGGGCCGGTCTGGACGCGGCCGCAAAAGCCCGGATGGCCGAGCTCAATGAGCGCCTCGCGCATCTGGCGACCACCTTCAGTCACAATCTGCTCGGTGACGAGCAGGACTGGTTCATGGAACTTGGCGAGGGCGATCTAGGAGGCTTGTCCGAGAGCTTTATCGCAGCCGCCCGCTCGGCCGCCGCGGAGCGAGGCATGGCCGGCAAGGCGATCGTGACATTGTCGCGTTCGTCGGTCGAACCGTTCCTGCAGTCCTCGACCCGGCGCGACCTGCGCGAGAAGGCCTATAAGGCGTTCGTCGCCCGCGGTGACAACCGCAACGACCACGACAACAGCGCCACCATCCTTGAAATTCTCAAGTTGCGCGAGGAGCGCGCCAAGCTGCTCGGCTATCCAAGCTTCGCCGCTTACATCCTGGAAGATTCGATGGCGAAGACGCCGCAGAACGTTCGCGGCCTTCTGGAGCGGGTCTGGAAACCGGCCCGTGCCCGAGCGCTCGCCGACCGCGACGCGTTGCAGGCACTGATCACGGAGGAGGGCGGCAACTTCAAGCTCGCGGCTTGGGATTGGCGCCATTACGCCGAGAAGCTGCGGCAGCGCCGCGCCAATTTCGACGACGCGGCGATCAAACCCTATCTTACCCTCGACAGCATGATCGATGCAGCGTTTGACTGTGCCACTCGGCTGTTCGGTTTGACCTTCAACGAGCGCGAGGACATCCCGGTCTGGCACCCGGACGTGCGGGTGTGGGAGGTGAAGGACAAGAGCGGCAAGCACAAGGCGCTGTTCTATGGCGATTACTTCGCCCGCGCCTCGAAACGCTCCGGCGCCTGGATGACCTCGCTGCGCGATCAGGAGAAGCTCGACGGCGATATTTCGCCGGTCATCATCAACGTCATGAACTTCGCCAAGGGTGCCGAGAACCAGCCTTGCCTGTTGTCGCCCGACGATGCCCGCACTCTGTTCCACGAGTTCGGCCATGGTCTGCATGGCATGCTCTCCGATGTGGTCTATCCCTCCCTGTCCGGCACCAGCGTGTTCACCGATTTCGTCGAATTGCCCTCGCAGCTCTACGAACATTGGCAGGAACAGCCGCAGGTCCTGCAGAAGTTCGCCCGGCATTATCAGACTAATCAGCCGCTGCCCGACGATCTCCTCAAGCGCTTCCTTGCCGCGCGCAAGTTTAATCAGGGCTTTGCGACGGTGGAATTCGTTTCCTCCGCGCTGCTCGATCTCGAATTCCACAGCCAGCCTGCGGCCTCGATCACGGACGTTCATGCCTTCGAGAAGCGCGAGCTTGAGAAGATCGGCATGCCGGCCGAAATCTCGATGCGGCACCGGCCGCAGCAATTCGGCCATATCTTCTCCGGCGATCACTATGCAGCAGGCTACTATAGCTACATGTGGTCGGAGGTGATGGACGCTGACGCGTTCGGTGCGTTCGAGGAAGCGGGCAACATCTTCGATCCGGCGGTCGCCAAGCGACTGCATGACGACATCTATTCGTCCGGCGGGTCGCGTGACCCTGAAGATGCTTATGTTGCGTTCCGAGGGCGCGCACCCGAGCCGGATGCACTGCTGCGCCGGCGTGGATTGCTGGATACGCCGGAAGCGGCTTAACCCTGCGGGAGCGTCCATGCACAGGCTCGTTCGCCGTCTGATCCTTGCCGCGGCACTTTTCACAATGCCGTTCGCGGCAAGCGCGCATCCGCACGTCTGGATTACGGCGGTGAGCGAGCTGCTCTACGCGCCCGATGGCGCCATCACGGGCGTGCGTCACGCCTGGACCTTCGACGAGATGTTTGCGGCTTATGCTCTGCAAGGGCTGGAGCACAAGACCAAGGGCGTCTACACGCGCGAGGAGCTTGCATCGCTGGCGCAGACCAACGTCGAGTCGCTGAAGGAGTACGCCTACTTCACCTTTGCCAAGGTCGGGCCCGTCGGCTCCCAGAAGAAAGAGAAGTTCACCGATCCGGTCGATTATTACCTGGATGACACCAATGGCAGCCTCACACTGCATTTCACACTGCCGTTCAGGACGCCGTTCAAGGCGCAACAATTGCAGGTCGAGGTGTTCGATCCGAGCTTCTTCATTGATTTCCAGATGGCTGATAAAGACCCGATCCGGCTCGTCGGCGCGCCTGCGGGTTGCAAGATGAGTTTTGAGCGGCCATCGGACGGCACAACGTCGCAAACCATGAACGACGCGCAGTTTCTCTCCGGCAATAATTCGAATTATGGCGCGCTGTTCGCCAACAAGATCACGGTGGAGTGTCCCTGATGAATAAATCGGTCCAGCGCACGGTCCTGATCGCGGGTATTGCCGTTGCTCTGGCCGCTATCGGGGTATACGCCGCCGATCCGGCATCGGCCAATCCGTTCGGAGCGCCGAAGGCTGCGCCGGACTCGCAAGTCGGCGGCATCGTCGGCTGGCTTTTGGTCAAACAGTCCGAATTCTACCGGCAGATCGCTGGAACCATCCGCGCGGCGAAAAGCGACGGCAGCGCGGTCTGGACGCTGCTGGGTCTGTCCTTCGCCTACGGCATTTTCCACGCAGCCGGTCCGGGCCATGGCAAGGCCGTGATCTCGTCCTATCTGGTCGCCAACGAGGAGACGGCCAAACGTGGCATCGCGCTGTCGTTCGTGTCAGCGCTGTTACAGGCGCTGGTCGCGATCGCGATCGTCGGCATTGGCGCTGCGCTCCTCAATGTGACGGCAGGGCAGATGTGCGGAGCCGAGCGCGTGGTCGAGATCGCCAGCTATGGGTTGATAGCCGCCTTCGGCGCGCGGCTGGCCTGGGGCAAGGGCGGTGGATTTTTTCGCGCCTTGAAGGCATGGTACGGCGGTGCGCAGCCTGCGCTGGCAGTGGCGGCAGGGCCCTCGCCGGATCATGTGCATGATCATGATCACAGCCACGATGCTCACGGGCTTCACCACGCGCACGACGCGCATTCGGAATGCGACCATGATCATGACCACCATCACGATCATCCCCACGCCGGCGCACATGCCCACCACCTCCACGATGAGCATTGCGGGTGTGCACACGGTCCGGAGCCCAGCCAGTTGGCGGGGCCGGAAGGCTGGTCGCGCGGATTAAGCGCCGTGCTTACGGTCGGAATCCGCCCCTGCTCGGGCGCCATCCTGGTCATGGTGTTCGCACTGGCGCAGGGCTTGTTCTGGGCTGGTGTCGCCGCGACGCTGCTGATGGGGCTCGGTACTGCGATTACGGTGGCCTCGATCGCGATCCTCGCGGTGTCGGCAAAAGGGGTCGCCCGCCGTCTGAGCTTTGGCTCGGAGGGCGGAAGCGCGGTGGTCCTGCGGGGCATGGAATTCGGTGCTGCTGCTTTGGTGCTGCTGTTCGGCGCTGGGCTGCTGCTGGGCTATGTTGCCGCAGAACGTGTGACGTGCTTTTGATAAGGCGTCATCGGGCTTATATGATCCGGAGACATCATCAGCGGGACGTCATTTTTCATGAGCATCGTTGAATTTCGCGAAGCGCGAGCCCCGGAAACCGCCACTCAGGGCAAAGTCGGCGTGCTGCTGATTAATCTGGGCACTCCCGATACCGCTGACGCTAATGGTGTCCGCATATATTTGCGTGAATTTCTGTCCGACCCGCGCGTGATCGAAAACCAGGGAGTGATCTGGCAAGTCATCTTGAACGGTTTGGTGCTGCCAATCCGTTCCGGTCGCAAAGCCAAGGATTATCTGAAGATTTGGAATACGGCGCGCAACGAATCGCCGTTGAAGACCATTACGCGCGGACAGGCTGAAAAGCTGGCAGAAACGCTGGACGACACTCGTATTGTGGTCGATTGGGGCATGCGGTACGGCAACCCGTCGATCAAATCGCGAATCGATGCGCTGACGGAGCAGGGTTGCGACCGTATTCTGGTCATGCCGATGTATCCTCAATACTCGGCATCAACTTCGGCAACGGTCGTCGACAAGGTCGCCGCTGCGCTGGAGGCGATGCGCGCGCAGCCGACGGTCCGCTTCACTCCGCCTTATTATGACGATCCGGGTTATATCGACGCTCTGGCGGCATCGATCGAGGCCCATCTGGCAGCGCTGCCATTTGAGCCGGAGACAGTTGTCGCATCCTTTCATGGAATGCCGCAGAGCTATGTCGACAAAGGCGATCCGTATCAGGCGCAATGCATCGCAACAACGGAGGCGCTACGCAAGCGCATGGGCCGGGATGAGAAAACTCTGATGCTGACCTTCCAGTCGCGTTTCGGCTATCAGCAGTGGCTGCAACCCTATACAGATAAAACCGTGGAGCGGCTGGCCAAGGAAGGCGTCAAGCGGCTTGCCATTGTAACGCCTGGATTTTCGGCGGATTGCATCGAGACGCTGGAAGAAATCGCGCAGGAAAATGCCGAGATATTTCTTCACAATGGCGGGGAGCATTTCTCGGCGATTCCGTGCCTGAATGATAGCGAAGGCGGCATCGATATGATCCGGCGAATCGTGCTGCGCGAATTGCAGGGCTGGGTTTAGCCTCTTTAGTTCTCGGCAGAGTGCTGATCGTGCGCCTATCGTGACGAGGACCATAAAGTACGGCTTGCCGCATTAATAAAGTACGGCTTGCCGCATTAATTATGACTTTGGAGATATTCATGTTCGGTTTCGGAGCAGCCATGTCCGGGTTCGACGTCTTTGTCGTTGCGTTGTTGGTTCTGGTCATCGTCACAGTGTTCGCCGGCATCAAAACGGTCGGGCAGGGATATGACTGGACCGTCGAACGGTTCGGCAAATATACCCGCACGCTGGAACCGGGCCTCAACTTCATCATCCCCTACTTCGACCGGATCGGTCGCAAGGTGAATATGATGGAGCAGGTGATCGATATTCCCGAACAGGAAGTGATCACGAAGGACAACGCGACGGTCACGGTTGACGGCGTTGCGTTCTTTCAAGTGTTCGACGCGGCCAAGGCGAGTTACGAAGTTTCCAATCTCAATCAGGCGATCATCACGCTGACCATGACCAACATCCGCTCCGTCATGGGCTCGATGGATCTCGATCAGGTGCTGTCACATCGCGACGAGATCAATGAACGTTTGTTGCGTGTGGTGGACGCCGCGGTGTCCCCCTGGGGGTTGAAGGTCAATCGCATCGAGATCAAGGATATCGTTCCGCCCGCCGATCTCGTTGAGGCCATGGGCCGGCAGATGAAGGCTGAGCGCGTCAAGCGCGCGGACATTCTTCAGGCCGAGGGCCAGCGGCAATCTGAAATTTTGCGCGCCGAGGGCGCAAAGCAATCCCAGATTCTGCAAGCGGAGGGACGACGCGAGGCGGCGTTCCGCGACGCCGAAGCGCGTGAGCGTTCTGCGGAAGCCGAGGCCAAAGCAACACAGATGGTCAGCGAAGCGATCGCGGCGGGCGACGTTGCCTCGCTGAACTATTTTATCGCAGACAAGTATATCAAGGCGTTCAGCGAGATCGCACATTCGCCGAACCAGAAGATCGTGATGCTGCCGATCGAAGCGACCGGCATTCTCAGTTCGCTGGCCGGGATTGGCGAGATCGCGAAGGCGACCTTTGGCGAAAGCGCAACATCGGCCTCAGCAAGGCGTCCGGCAACGGTGCCGAATGCCGGCGTGACGCCGCCGAAGACATGAGTCATCCGCGATGATCGATCTGCTGGCGACCCTGGGCCCTTGGAGCTGGCTTGTTCTCGGGCTTGTACTGATGGCGATCGAGGCCGTTGCACCGGGTGCTTTCATGATGTGGCTTGGGCTGGCGGCGTTTTTGGTGGGCGCGCTGGCTTTTGCCTTCCCGGCGCAATGGCAGATGCAGATTGTCGCCTTCGCGCTGATCTCGCTCGCGATGGTGCCGCTGTGGCGGCATTTCGCCCGGCGAGCCTCGCGGAGTCTCGACAACCGGTTTCTAAATCGCAGGACCAAGGAATTGGTGGGTCATGTGACGACGCTTGCGACGCCGATCGTCGATGGCATCGGGACGATCAAGCTCGGCGACACCGTGTGGCGGGTCGAGGGGCCGGACTTGCCCGCGGGGACGCAGGTGAAGATCGAGCACGCGGACGGCGCGCGGCTGCGCGTCAGGGCCGCATGAGGCTCAGGCGACTCCCGCGCGCAGAATGTCGTGCAGATGCACGATGCCGACTGGCGTCTTGTCCTGTGTGACAATCAGCGCAGTGATCTTCGAGCTGTTGAGAATTTCGAGCGCCTCACTCGCGAGCAGGTCAGGGCTGATGGTCTTCGGGTTTTTCGTCATCACCTCGTCAACGCTCAGCGTCATCAGGTCTGGCTGCATGTGACGGCGCAGGTCGCCGTCAGTGACGATGCCGACGATGACCCCGCGCGCATCGACGACGGCAACGCAGCCGAAGCCCTTCGAGGTCATCTCCACCAGAGCGTCCGACATCTTGGTGCCGAGCGGCTTCACCGGCAACGAGGCGTCCCGATGCATCAGGTCGCGGACGAATTTGAGCATCGCGCCCAACTTGCCCGAGGGGTGGAGCACGCTGAAATCCGTGGCGCTGAAGCCGCGGCTTTCCAGCAGCGCAATCGCCAATGCGTCGCCGAGCGCGAGCTGCATTACCGATGAGGTGGTCGGGGCCAGATTGTTCGGGCAGGCTTCGCGTGCTTTCGGCAGCGTCAGCACCACGTCGGCAGCGGTGCCGAGCGTCGACTCGCTCTCCGAGGTCAGCGCGATCAGCGGAATGCGGAAGCGGCGCGAATAGTTGATCAAATTGCGCAGCTCCGCTGTCTCGCCCGACCACGACAGCGCCATGATGATGTCATCAGCGGTAATCATGCCGAGGTCGCCGTGGCTCGCTTCCGCCGCATGCACGAAGAAGGCGGGTGTGCCGGTCGAGGCGAAGGTGGCTGCGATCTTGCGGCCGATATGGCCGGACTTGCCAAGCCCGGTGATGATCAGCCGGCCCTTCGCGTTCTTGATGAGGTCGGTGGCCGCGTTGAAAGCCGAGGCGAGATCAGTCTTTAGCGCTGCAGCGATCGCCTGAATGCCGTCGGCTTCGGCGCCGAGTGTGCGCAGTGCGGATTCGATGGCGGGCGAGAGAGTAGTCACGGAAGATGCCGTCCGCGATGAAGAAGAAGCCATAAGTCGGTATCCGAATGAGACGGCGCGCGAGCGCGCCTGTTGCCGTTTCTTTAGCACGCTCAAGCACATCCCGCGACCAGAACCCGGCGTTCCTCAACGCCTCATTAACCATACTTGTTTTAACTCTGTTAACGCTGCCCGTCCGCCGGGCAGCCTGCTGTGTTCGTTGCAACTCTTTGCGTTTGTTACGTTTTCGGCTCTGCCTGGAAGGTTTGGAAGATGCTGGTCGGGCGTATGCCCCGCTTGCCGCATTGGCGAGGCCAACGCGTGCTGTCATGGCGCGCGGCGCTGGCGTGCGCCCTGGTGGCGGCGGCATCAGCGGGGTGGTCGGCACAACTCCACGCGCAAACGCTTACACCCGACATGCTGGCACCTGTTCAAGGCGGGTTTGCGCCGATGCAGGATTCGCCGCTGCGGCGCGTGGGTGACACCCGCGCGCAGACCGATTTGCCTTCGCTGCGCCAAACCGTCAGCATCGACAGCCCTGCTGCCTCCGGCGCGGGCGACACCGGCTACGATTCGCTCAATCGCACGCGCAAACGGCCAAAGCCCTATCCGGGCACGCCCAAGCCCGCTTTCGTCGGGCCCGGCAACCCGGCCAATCCGCCGCCGCTGGTGCCGCCGCGTGTCACGCCGCCGGTGTCACCATCGTTCAACGGCACCGCCGACGGCCAGCCACCGCGCCGACGATTGCGGACCGATGAGGATCCGTTCGGTCAGGTCGGCAATTATGTCGGCGGCTTTCTGGTGAAGGAGGCGGTCGAAGTCTCGGGCGGCTACGACACCAACCCGGCGCGCTTCCAACAACCGCGTGGCTCCTCGTTCTATCTGGTCGCACCGGAATTGCAGGCGACCTCGGATTGGACACGCCATGCGCTCAATGTCGATCTGCGTGGGACTTACACCGGATACGGCAAGTCGTTTCCGCCGAATACCGACGATTGCGCCAGTTCGGGCTGCACCGGGCCGCTGGTATCACCCGCGCCGATCGATCTTGACCGTCCCGATCTCACCGGCCGGATCAACGGCCGCCTCGACGTGTCGCGCGACACCCGCATCACTTCCGAGTTGCGGCTGCGTGTCGGCACCGACAACCCCACATCGCCGAACGTCGCCGCCGGCCTTGAGAAATATCCGATCTATACAACCGTCGGCGGCACGGTCGGCGCTGAGCAGGATTTCAACCGCCTGCAGGTGCAGGTGAACGGCAATGTCGACCGCACCCAGTATCAGTTCTCGCAGCTCACCGACGGCACGTCCGCCAGCAACGACGACCGCAACTTCAATCAATATGGCGGGCAGGGACGCATCAGCTACGACTGGCGGCCGGGCGTGAAGCCATTCATCGAGGTGGAGGGCGATTCGCGCGTGCACGATCTTAACGCCGACTTCGAGGGCTTCCAGCGCAACTCGACCGGCGGCTACATCAAAGGCGGTTCGAGCTTCGAGTTCTCCCGCCTTCTCACCGGCGAGTTCTCGGTCGGCTGGACCTGGCGCGATTATCAGGACCCGCGGCTAAAGCGGCTCGATGGCCTGTTGACCACCGCATCGCTGGTATGGACCGCGACCGGACTCACCACCGTGCGCTTCACCGCGACGTCATCGATCGATGAGACAACGCTGGCGGACGTTTCCGGCTCGCTGTCGCGGGACTACAATGTGCAGGTGGACCATGCGTTCCGCCGCTGGTTGATCGGCACCGGCAAGTTCGGTTACGGCACCACGGATTATCAGGGCACGCGCTTCGACAAGCGCTATTATGTCGAGGGTGATCTGACCTATCGGCTGACGCGGACTCTGTCGATCAAGGGTACAGTGCGGCATGACTGGCTTGTCAGCGACGTGCCGAACGTGAACTCCAACGAGACGATCGTGATGCTGGGCGTTCGCATCCAGCGTTGAAGACAGGCGCTGCGGATGGGACAACGGCGTCGGAAGGGAACATCGCGTTGAAATCCGTTTCGGTCATTCTGTGCGTTCTGGCGGTTTGTGCCGCGCCGCTTGCGCCCTCCCGCGCGCAACGGGCCTCGACCGCCGAAACCTGCCTTGCGGCAAACGGGGATATCACGCTCGGCGCGCCGCTGCCGAAGGTCGCCGCGCTGGTGAAGGCGAACAAGCCGGTCAAGATTGTCGCCATCGGCTCGTCCTCCACGGTGGGATTATGGATGAACGATCCGGCGAAGACCTATCAGGGGCGGATGAAGAGCGAGCTTGAACGGCTGATCCCCGGCATCCAGCTTGATATCATCAGCGCGGGCCGCAACGGCGACACCATTCCGGGCAATGTCGCGCGTTTCGAGCAGGACGTGTTCGCCCATCAGCCGGACCTTGTGATCTGGCAGCTCGGCGGCAACGATTTTACCTGGGGCAAAACAGAGACAGCGCTCTCGGACAGCATTGCGGACGCCGTGAGGCAGCTTCGCGCCACCGGCGCCGACGTCGTCATGATGGACCAGCAATACACCCCGGTCATTCTCTCGACGCATTACGCCAAGATGCAGGGCGCGATCGCGGACGTTGCCCGCGGCGACAATGTTGCGCTGTTTCCGCGCTTCGACATGCTGCACAAGGCGGTGATGTCCGGCGTATCGATTTTCGCGCTGTCGGCGTTCGACGGGTTGCACATGTCCGGCGATGCGTATGACTGCGTGGGCCGTGCGCTCGCCCGCGCGATTGTGGCTGCAGTGCGGTAGAAGTTTTGCGGCTCCACAAAGACGCTCCCCGAAAGTGCGCAGCGCATGAATATATTTGTCAAAGCGCGCAGGGTGAGACAACATCCGGAACGCTGGCGATAGCGTCATGCTGCCGCGGCATGTCCTGCATCGCTCATGTCTGTTCTGGAGGTTCTCTTGATCCGTCCGTCTCTCACGTGCAGCCCGACACTGCGCTGCATCGCTCGCCGTCATCTCATGGCAACGCTGGCCGCTGTCATTGCCTCGTCGTGGACGGTCGTTCCGTCGCGCGCCGAAGTGGCGGAAGTCACTGTTTCGAAAGGCTATGGCATCCTGTATCTGCCGCTGATCGTGATGGAGGATCAAAAGCTTCTGGAAAAGCAGGCGGAGAAAGCCGGCCTCGGCAACGTGGCCGTGAAATGGCGCGTGCTCGACGGCGGTAATGTGATCAACGATGCGATGATGGCCGGATCGCTCGACTTTGCAGGCTCCGGCGCGCCCGCGTTCGTGGCACTGTGGTCGAAGGCCAAGGGCATTCCGAACACCGCCGTGATCGGCGTCAGCGCCCTGAGCGCGACCTCGCTGTATCTCAATTCCAACAACCCGCAGATCAAAAGTCTGTCGGACTTCAAGAGCGGCGACAAGATCGCGCTGCCCGGCATCAAAACGTCGCTGTCGGCGGTGGTGCTGCAAATGATGGCTGCGAAGCAGTTCGGCATCGAGAATTACGCAAGGCTCGATCCTCTCACTGTCGGCCTTCCGCATCCGGAAGGCCTGATTGCGCTGACGTCCGGGCGCTCGGACGTGACCGCGCATTTCACCTCGCCGCCGTTCTCCTATCTCGAACTCAAGGATCCGAAGGTGCACCGAATCGCGAGCTCGGTGGATGACATCGGCAACATCACCCTTGATGTGGTGTACGCCTCCAAGAAGTTCGTCGATGCCAATCCCAAAATGACCGAGGCGATGCTGGCCGCGCTCGACGAGGCCGACGCCTTTATCCGCGATCACCGCGAGGAGGCGGCAGAGATATTCATCCGCTCGTCCAAGACCAAAATTTCCAAGGAGGACGTGCTGACCATCCTTGGCGATCCGGATACGCAATTCTCGACCACGCCCAACAGCGTCAAGAGCTTTGCGGATTTCATGCAGCGTGTTGGTGTTATCAAGGTCGGCGCGGAGAAATGGTCCGACATGTTTATCCCGCAGCTCGGCAGCCGCAACGGCAGTTGAGCTGTTTCGTCATTTGCACGAAAGCGAACCTCCATTTTTAAATTTGCCGGGCTGTTCCCGAGCCAGTCCCGTCAAGCCAGGCCGTTCGCGGGAACAGCGCCGAGCCGTGATACGATTCGAGCGTCAACAGCCCCGCACGTTTGTCTCACCGCGCGGCAGGCGCGTGAGGTTCGCAAAACCCTCGTTCGCGTCTTGTAGACGGGCGAGGGGAGCGCCATAAGTCGTCCAATCATGTGAATGTTTCGGCTTTTCCGCTTGACTACCCTAAACGGGTATATACCCTCATCATATGTCCGACGATCCTTGCATCTGCACCTCGCTGCGGCAGGCCGCGCATCTGGCCACCGAAATCTACGACCAGGCGCTTGAGCCGAGCGGCCTGAAGATCACGATGTTTCGCGTGATGCGCCGGCTGTCCGAGGCGGACCAGCCGACCATCAGCGAGCTTGCGCGCATTGTCGAACTCGACCGCTCCTCGCTCGGGCGCAACCTGCGCGTCCTGCAGCGTATGAAGCTGGTGAGGTTTTCCGATGGCGATGACGAGCGCGCCAAGGTGGTAAGCCTGACGCCGCTCGGCGTAGCCACGCTTGAGGACGCCAAGCCGCTATGGCGCAGGGCGCAGGCCCGGATGCGCACGATGCTCGGCGAGGGCGCCGATACCGTCTATGCCGTGCGCGCCTCGGTCGGCGAGGAGGCGGCGCGGCTGCGCGCCTGATCGCCTCGCTTACGCGATTGGCCCATCCTACATCCTGAACCGGAGTCCGTCATGCCGCTCGTTCGCATCGATCTTGCCAAGTCGTCATCGCCGCAGCTGCGTCGCGCGGTATCCGAGACGGTCTATGAAGCAATGACGCAGATCGCCAACGTGCCCGAGCACGACAAATTCCAGATCGTCACGCTGCATGATGAGGATCAACTGATCTACCCGGCGCAGGGCTATCTCGGCGTCAGCTATACGCCCGCCATCATCTTCATTCACGTCACCTGGGTGGCGGGGCGCTCGCTCGATGTGAAGAAGGCGTTCTACCAGAAGATCGCCGACGATCTTCACGCCAAGGCCGGCGTGCGCAAGGAGGACGTGTTCATTGTGCTGTCCGACACCCAGCGCGAGGACTGGTCGTTCGGCGGCGGCTTGATGCAGTACGCGCCGAAGTAGTCCGCACACCTGCGTTCGTTTCGCGGCGCCTTAAGCATGTGCGCGCTGAATGTTCCGAACATTTCTTTTGAAACATTCTCCCGCGCGAGGTCTTGACCTCACGAGACTTGACCTTCCGTCAAGCTTTGAAGGAATTGCGAGGAGGACAGATGGGACAAGCATTCAGGCCCACCGCGCTCGTGGTGGAAGACGATTACGTTCAACGCTCGCTGGCGACCATGCTGCTGGAGGAAAGCGAGATGGATGTCGTGTCCTGCGACAACGGCGAGGACGCTCTCGCCATGATCGAGGAGCTCGGCTACCGGATCGCGATGCTGTTTACCGATGTCGAGCTTGGCGGCGGCATCGACGGCATCGAACTGGCGCATCAGGCCAAGCGGCGATTTCCGGACATGCGGGTGATCGTCACGTCCGGCACGACGGGGGTGCGGCGTCTGCCCGATGGCTCGGTGTTCATGACCAAGCCCTGGGCGCCGCTGCAATTGCTGCGCGAGGCGGCGCGGCCCTCGCACTAGAGCGGCAACCCGCAGGCCAGAACTGAATGACGAGACCGCATAACGATCAAGGGCCGCGTGGCTGGCGCGGCCCTTGATAATTATTCTGGATGATGATTTTGCGATGTGACTCTGCTCGCGTTACGCAGGCTTACTTCATGACGACTTACCTGACGTAAGTCTTCATCTCGGAAAGCAGGTCGTCGCGCAGTTCCTCTCGGTCCATCGCATAGGCGATGTTGGCGGCGAGGAAGCCGGACTTCGAGCCGCAGTCGTAGCTCTTGCCTTTGAACTTGAAACCGTAAAACGGCTGCTGCGCGGCGAGCGTCAGCATCGCGTCGGTGAGCTGGATTTCGCCGCCCGCGCCGCGCTCCTGCTTTTGCAGGGTGTCGAAGATTTCCGGCTGCAGGATGTAGCGGCCGGTGATCGACAGGTTGGAAGGCGCGACGTCCTTCTTCGGCTTTTCGACCATGCCGTTGAGTTCGAACAGGTCGCCGTTCTTCTTGCCGACGCCGACCACGCCGTACATGTGGACGTGCTCCATCGGCACTTCCTCGACGGCGATGATGTTTGCTTTGTCCAGACCGCTGGCATTGGCCGCGTCGATCATCTGCTTGAGCCCACCCGGCTTGTGTTTGACCAGAACGTCCGGCAGCAACACTGCGAACGGCTCGTTACCGACGATCTCGCGTGCACACCATACTGCATGGCCAAGGCCGAGCGGCGCCTGCTGGCGCGTGAACGAGGTGGTGCCGGGCCGCGGCTGATCGCGCTCGAGGATTTCCAGCTCGCGCTTCTTGGCGCGGCTCTCCAGCGTGTCCTCAAGTTCATAGGGCCGGTCGAAGTGGTCTTCGATGACACCTTTATTGCGGCCGGTGACGAACACCAGATGCTCGATTCCCGCTTCAAGGGCCTCGTCGACCACATGCTGGATCAGCGGACGGTCGACCACGGTGAGCATTTCTTTGGGCATCGCCTTGGTGGCGGGCAGGAAGCGGGTGCCAAGACCGGCGACGGGAAAAACGGCTTTGCGGATTTTCATGCGGCTCTTTTGTGTGCGGCTTTGTGAAAGTCTTGCGGGACAAGAAGGGCGGAATATTGGTCGACAACGCGTGGTGTGCCGTCCGGTTTCGCGAACGGCTTTTCAAGGCTCGTTGGTAGCCGGTTTGCGCATCGGAACAAAGGGTTGACAATGACAATATGGCTTCATGGTTTCCGCCGGCCCGTTAGGGTTACTGCCGCCCGTTTTACGGCCGTGCTGAATTCATTGTGTGTGGTTCTGCACCGCCGGGCGGGGCATGTTGCAGGCCGGATGCGAGCTCGAGCGGTTCGCGATCGCATCCGTCGTCATCGATTTTCGTCCGGTCGCGGCGGAACTCGCACACACACGACCACACGCTTTTTCGCAAGGAGTTGCTCAATGGAATATCGCCGCCTTGGTTCATCCGGCCTGAATGTGCCGGTGCTCTCATTCGGGACCGGAACGTTCGGTGGTGTTGGAATGCTCAAGGCCTGGGGGGCGACCGGTCCGGACGAGGCGCGGAGGCTGCTCGATCTGTGCCTCGATGCGGGCGTGACCATGTTCGACACTGCCGACATTTACTCCGAAGGCGAATCCGAGAAGGTGCTGGGTTCCGCGATCAAGGGCCGCCGCGACAAGGTGCTGATCTCGACCAAGGCGACGTTCCGTTTTTCCGACACGCCAAACGATGTCGGTTCCTCGCGCTTTCATCTTGTCAACGCGGTTGAATCCTCGTTGAAGCGGCTTGGCGTCGATCACATCGATCTGTTTCAGTTGCACGGGTATGACGCGCAGACGCCGCCGGACGAGGTGATGTCCACACTCGACACACTCGTGCGCGCCGGCAAGATCCGTTACATCGGCTGCTCGAATTTTTCCGGCTGGCACCTCATGAAGTCGCAGTCGGTCGCGGAAAAATACGGCTATCCGCGTTTTGTCGCCAACCAGACCTATTATTCGCTGATCGGGCGCGATTACGAATGGGAGCTGATGCCGCTCGGTCTCGATCAGGGGATTGGCGCGGTGGTCTGGTCGCCGCTCGGCTGGGGACGCCTGACCGGAAAAATCCGCCGCAACCAGCCACGCCCGGACGTCAGCCGCTTGCCGGGCAGTTCCGATTTCGGCCCGCCGGTGCCGGATGAACATGTGTATCGCGTGGTCGATGCGATCGACGAGATCGCGAAGGAAACCGGCAAGAGCGTGCCGCAGATCGCATTGAACTGGCTGCTGCAGCGGCCGAGCGTCTCGACGATCATCATCGGTGCGCGCAACGAGGAACAGCTCACGCAGAACCTCGGCGCGATCGGCTGGAGCCTGACCAAGGAGCAGATCGCCAAGCTCGATGCGGCCAGCGCGGTGACGCTGGCCTATCCCTACTGGCATCAGCGCGGCTTCGAGGAGCGCAATCCGCGGCCGGTGTGACACGGCGCCGCCTCACTTCGGCAAAAAGCCGCAGCTAATTGCTCCCCCGTTAGCCTTTTGGAAACCACGACCGGGCCTCTTATGGCAGGATGGTTCTTAAGGGAGATCGGGATGCGCGCCTTCGGGGGAGCAATCATTGCGGCGGCGGTCGTGGCGTTCGGCATGGATGCGGCCTGCGCCCAGAGCGCAACAGGCGGTGGTCCGATTGTTTTGCCGGGCGCGTCAATTCCAGCGGCGAAGTCCACGCCCGCGAAAAAGACTGTTGTTGCCAAGTCCGCAGTTGCCAAGCCAGCAGTAAAAGTCACATCGAGGGATAAGGCCGCAGCTGCCAAGTGGTCGGCTGCCAAGTCGTCCGCTACCAAGTCGTCCGTTGCCAAATCTTCAGCGGCCAAATCCCAAGTGCCGAAGTCGGTGTCAGCCAGGCCGGATACCAAACCATCGGCGATCAAGGTGTCCGCTACGCCGTCCGACGTCACCGGCTCGATCGCGCATGTCCCCCCAGCGCCACAGGGAGGGGTACCACGCGCCATTCTTCCAATGCGTCGCGTCTCGCAGGTCAATCCGCCGCCGCAATGGACGGGCGAGGACGGCGCCTCGGGTCACCCGGAAATGACCGCCGATGCCATTCGTCAGGCAGCCGCGAACTTCAACAATTGCGTCGCCGCGATGTGGCCGGACGCGGCACGCCGCGGCGTGACGCCGGACAACTTCCGCCGCTTCACGGCTAATCTCACGCCCGATCTTCGCATCATGGATCTGATGGATTCCCAGCCCGAGTTCACCAAATCGGTGTGGGACTATCTCGATGTCCTGGTGAACGACAACCGCATCGCCAAGGGCCGCGAGATCCTGACAAAGTACAAGCCGCAGTTCGATGCGGTCGAGAAGGCTTACGGCGTCGACCGCTATGTCATCGCTTCGATCTGGGGCGTGGAATCGAACTACTCGACGCAGGGCGGCGACCGCCCGGTGTTGAATTCGACCGCGACGCTTGCCTGCGTTGGCCGCCGCCAGAGCTATTTCAAGGACGAGTTTTTGTCCGCGCTGGAAATTCTGAACCGCGGCGACCTGACGCCCGACGAGATGGTCGGCTCATGGGCCGGAGCGTTCGGTCCAACGCAGTTCATGCCGTCGGTCTACAAGAAGCTCGCGGTCGATTTCGACGGCGACGGACGGCGCGACGCCGTGAGCGATGTCGCGGACCTGATCGCCTCCACCGCCAACAAGCTTAAGAAGGACGGCTGGAAGCCGGGACAAACGTGGGGCTACGAGGCCGTGGTGCCGCAAGGCTTCAACTACATGCTGGCCGACCGCGCACGGACTTACACACTGGCGCAGTGGCAGCAACTCGGCCTGCGCCGTCCCGATGGCAAGCCGTTTCCGCATCCGAACGAGAAAGCCTTCCTGCTGGCGCCTGCGGGCGCGGAGGGACCGGGCTTTCTAATGATGCAGAATTTTCGCGCCATCCTGCGATACAACCCCGCCGAATCCTACGCGCTCGCGATCGGCCATTTCGCCGACCGGCTGCGCGGCGGCCAGCCATTCGTGCAGCCATGGCCGCGGCAGGAGCGTGTGCTGTCCCGCGCCGAGCGGCTGGAGCTTCAGCAATTGCTGGCCCGGCGCGGCTTCTATCGGGGCGAGCCGGACGGGCAGTTGGGCGGCGAGACGCGCAAGGCGCTGCGCTCGTTCCAGGCCTCTGTTGGATCGCCTGCGGACGGCTTCGCCTCCGCGGAGGTTCTCGACCAACTGCGCGGGCGTTAAGACGCGCTGTCTTGCCGGCTGACGATCTCGCCATCCTCTTTCACGAAGGTGGCCACAGGCCTGTCGAGCAGATCGAAAACAAGTTCGGATGGACGGCACGGCCGCGTGCCCTTTGGGGTTTCATCGATTGGCAAAAGCCAGCGCTACGTCGGATGTCAGCCGATCGGCCATGATCCCCGATCCGACCACCGTGGCGACCAGAAGTGCGGTACCGACCCCCTCTGCGGCGAGGCGGCGTTCCAGATTGAAAGTCGGCATCATGCGCTCGCTTTGGCCCCTCGGGATGGACGGCATGCCGTGAGGGTTTCGATCAGCGGCGTGCAGAGATCGGGCTTGCCCCCCACAGCAATCCTTCAGGACGAAAAGCATCAGCTGCTGCATGTGATCGAGGCCGGCGCGATACACAATCGACCGGCCCGTGCGTTTGGCGATGACAAGGTTCGCACGGGTCAAGATCGCGAGATGGGACGACATGGTATTTTGAGGCACGCCAAGCGAGCGGGCGATGTCGCCCGCTGCAAGTCCGTGCGGTTCGTGGGTCACCAGCAATCGAAAGACCTCAAGCCGGGTCGATTGAGCGAGTGCGGCGAGCGCAAGAATGGCGCTTTATGATTCTATATATCCAGAATAATCGATATACAGGGCGTGTCAATCGATCAAGTGCTCGCGGTCTTGACGCGGGTGGTGGAGAACTTGTCTATGTCCGCTGACGTCCGCCCCTTTGGGGCCGGAATTTGATAGTATTTGACATTCCGGTTTGCGGATCAGTTCCAGCATGTTGAAACGTTGGTTGCACAGGATCAGGCGCGAGAGCGGCACGCTGTTGGCGTGCGCGGCAGCCTGTGGCCTGATCGTCAGCATCACCGCGCCGGCCTCAGCGCAATTCTTCGATTTCGGCTTCGGCCGCCCGTCACAACCGCCGCGTGCCGTTCAGCGCAATCGCGGGGGGTTGCTGCCATCGTTCGGCGACGGTTTGTTCGGCGGAGGTGAGCAGAGGCAGGCGCCGCCGCCGCGCCCCGAAAGTTACGCAAAGCCGCCCGCACCCGCGCAGCGCGAGACGCCGGCCGAACAGAATGTGCTGGTGATCGGCGACGCGATGGCCGACTGGCTCGCCTATGGTCTTGAGGATGCGCTGTCGGAAACGCCGGAGCTTGGTGTGGTCCGCAAGGCGAAAACCTATTCGGGCTTGATCCGCTACCAGCCCAAGGGCGATCCGGTCGACTGGGCGGCGGCGGCCAAAGGCATTCTCGCCACCGAAAATCCGGACGTGATCGTGGTCATGCTTGGGCTCAGCGATCGTATTCAGATTCGCGAGGCGGAAAAGAAGGTGGAATCCAAGACCGACAAGGACGCCAAGTCCAAGAAAGATTCCAAAGCCGATTCGAAGCCGAAGACCGACACCGCCGCTGACAAGCCGGACGATGAGAAGGCCGCCTCCGACCCCGCGAACAAGGCCGACGCCGATGCGACGCCGGACGACGAGGATCCATCGGCGCCAGAAAAGACCACGCGGTCTGCGAACGGCATCACCGACTTTCGTGACGATCGCTGGGTTGAACTCTACACCCGCAAGATCGAAGAGATGGTGTCGATCCTGAAATCGAAAGGCGTGCCGGTGCTGTGGGTCGGCCTGCCTGCGGTACGCGGCACCAAATCGACATCCGACATGCTGTTTCTCGACTCGCTGTATCGCGATGTCGCGGGCAAGATGGGCATCACCTATGTCGATGTATGGGACGGCTTTGTCGATGACAGCGGCCGCTTCATGACGTCGGGCCCGGATTTCGAAGGCCAGATCCGCAAGCTGCGTTCGCCGGACGGCGTTTATTTCACCAAGGCCGGTGCGCGTAAGATCGCGCATTACACCGAGCGTGAAATCCGTCGCGTGCTGGCCGCACGATCGGGTCCGATCGCGCTGCCGACCGACCAGTCGGTGCCCGACAGCAATGTCGCGGTGAAGCCCGGCGAGCCGCCGCCGCGTCCGCTGGCCGGACCGGTGGTGCCGCTGGTGGCCTCGTCGGCGGGATCGACTGAACTCCTTGGCGGTGGGGGTTCGCGCCCGGCATCCGTCGATGCGCTCGCCTCGCGCACACTGGTGAAGGGTGAACCGCTCAGCGTGCCGGCGGGGCGCGCGGATGATTTCAGCTGGCCGCCGCGTCAAATCGGAGAACTGAACGCACCCGCCACCAGCGATGTCGCGACGGCATCGCCATCGACGGACGGCACGCAGAAGCCTGCGGCAGCACCAAAGCCCAAGCGCCCGGCGCAGGCCGCCGCTTCTTCGCAAGGGTTCTTCGACCCGAACCGGTCGCTGCCGCCGCGTCCGCGCGGATACGTCCGGCCGGACGCATCAAGTTCCGGATTCTTTTTCTTCCGCTAGATTTTTATCGTCGGCGTTGGGCGCACGACAGTTGTTGTGACGCTGTCTTCGCCGGAACGACATGTTCGCTCTCCCGTTAAGCCGACATCCTTTGATGAGACGGAGATTAATTCATGAAGATTCGTACGGTTGTTTTGGTGACATCGCTTGCGCTGGTGCCGGGCATCGCGCTTGCGCAGAACCCGGTCCGCGACGGCGCGCGTGATGGTGCGGCCGCGGGCGGCACGATCCTCGGCGCACCGGGTGCAATTGTCGGCGGGACGGTAGGCGCGGCGGTCGGTACCGCAGTCGCAATCCCGGACGCTGTGATCAGTTCGGTGCGTGGTGAACGCGTGCCGTCCGTGACGGTTAGGGAGCGTGTGGTGGTCGGCGAGCCACTGCCGGACGCCGTAGTGCTGCGGCCGGTGCCGAGCTATAGCGAGTATAACTACGCCGTGGTGAACGATCAGCGCGTCATCGTCGATCCGCATACCCGCCGCGTGGTGCGCATCGTCGAATAAGCCTGCGCCTTGACTGGAAAGCCCCGCCAGATGGCGGGGTTTTTCGTTTTCGGGAATCGCTATTCGAAGCAGGCTCGCCGCACCCGATCCGCCACCCAGACGGTGGTGAAGCCGACAAAGGCGCCCCAGCACACTTCGCCGAAACGCGTGAGAAAGATATCGAGCGGGCTGCCGGTCGAGGGGACGAGCATGACGATGGTGCAGGTGATGCCCGCCAGGCGGCTGGCTTTCATCACATCCAGTAGAGCGCAGACGATCATCGTCAACGCTATCGTCACGGCGTAGATGACGATTCCCTGTCCGAACAGTAAAAGCCCGATCAGGCTGACGCAGCCCCCAATCGCTGCGCCGATGAACTGATTGCGTGCGATCTTTTCCGTCTCGCCGATCTCGGTCTGCACTACCGAAATCGCGATGATCGATCCCCAGAAGCCCTGATAGATCCCGAAAGCCTGCGCCGGCAGATATGCGAGCAGTGCGGCGAGGGCTGTCAGAGCGCCGTCAGCGACGCCTCTCTTGAAGCGAAAAACATAGGCATTTTCGGTGTTGAGGGTCATGGCCGGTATGATGAGGCTGCGTGATGCAACCAAGCTAGCCCTGCATCGACGATCCGTCATTCAAAACAAGGTATGACATCCCGCCGAAGGTATTACGCTGGCGCTCATCTGGGCAAGATCCTGCTCACTTAATCCGCTTCCGACTTGTCCGATTATGCTTTAGGATTAGGATGAACTTGGAATGCGATGTTCAGTTTTTCGACCGATCATCTTCCTGCGCAGGAGCGCTTCGACTACTGGTGCGAAGCACGCGCCAAGTATCTTTTCGGTGTCACGATCGAGCTTGATCCAGAACGCCGAAAAGATTTCTGGGGCCGCTTTTCATCCTTTGGCGTAGGTGAAGCTGTTTTCGCCGAGATGAGTGCCTCCTCGTATCGAGTGAGCCGCACAGAATCTGATATCGTGCGCGTGCAGAGCGACAGTCTTTGCATCGGCTTGCAGGTCAAGGGTCCAGGTTGGCTCGATGTCGGCGACGATCGCATTCATCGGGTCGAACCGGGCGCCTTCACGGTGGGCTACTCCGATACTCCGTTTGCAGCCATCCCCGATCGTTCCGACGGCTTTCACTTCCGGTTATTGAAAATACCGCTCGCGGGCTGTCCGCTCGGGAAGCCGATGCATGACCTTGTCGTCGAACCGCTGGCGGGGGACGGGCGGTTAACGCGGCTGATCAAAGCAATGTTCGATGTATTGTGCGTGCCCCCAGCCGATAGCGGGGCGTCCGCCGAGCTGGACGTCCAGCACATCGCAAGGCTCGCCATGATGGCGCGCGGCCGGCTCGGAGTGAGTTCGCCGGAGGCGCGCGAGGCGCTGCATGCCGGTTTTCTCCATGCGGCCCGCGCCATTCTGGACCGCAATCTCCATCGGCCTGAACTTTCGCCGTTGATGGTTGCGTCCTCGCTAGGGATTTCGGTCCGGCAACTGCATCATTTGTTCGAGCCGACCGGCATGACGTTCACCCGGACGTTGACACTCAAACGGCTGCATGTCGCACGCCGGATGCTGGTCACCGAGCCGCATCGGCCGGTGATCGATATCGCCTATGGCTGCGGGTTCGAGAGTGCGGCGACCTTCTATCGTGCGTTTCGTGTCGTCCACGGCATGACGCCAAGCGACGCGCGGGCGATGGCGGTGGAGTCCTGACGCGCCGGTCTATGTTTCAAAGCCTCGCGGGGCACCGTCTTCGCGACGCATAAGCTAATTCTTAAACATAAATCCCGTTTTGCGCTGAATGAGACGACACCCCACGTGCATTTTGTGCAAATGCACGGGCTTGTTGGGCGCGGTGCTTAAGCAAAAACCCGCCCTTCAGAGGACGGGTTTTGCGGAATTTCATCACGCAACAATCACAAGCAGCCGTACTGACGCCTTTTCATCACGTAAAAATTTATCTCTTTCAGTTCACCGCGGCAGCGTGGTCGATCCCATCAGGAATTGGTCGATCGAGGCGGCGCACTGCCGTCCTTCGCGGATCGCCCAGACCACCAACGATTGACCCCGGCGCATGTCCCCGGACGTGAATACCTTGGGAAGCGAGGTCTGGTAGTCGTTAGTTGAGGCGCGGACGTTGCCGCGCTGGTCGAGATCGACGTTCAGTGACTTGAGCAGCCCGTCGTGCGTGGGGTGTACGAAGCCCATCGCCAGCAGCACCAGCTCTGCCTTGATTTCGAATTCGGTGCCAGGAATCGGCTGGAATTTCGAATCGACATGGACGCAATGCAGCTTGGTGACCTTGCCGTCCTTGCCTTCGAACTTCTGCGTCAGCACGGCGTATTCGCGCTTGGCGCCTTCGGCCTGGCTCGATGAAATCCGCATCTTGAGCGGCCAATAGGGCCAGCTCAGCGCCTTGTTCTCGCGCTCTGGAGGCTCACCCATGATTTCGAGCTGAGTCACCGAGGTTGCGCCCTGGCGCAGCGAGGTGCCGATGCAGTCCGAACCAGTATCGCCGCCGCCGATCACGACCACATCCTTGCCGCCGGCGAGAATCTCCGTCGTGCCGTTCAGCGACTCATTGCCGACGCGGCGGTTCTGCTGCGGCAGGAAGTCCATCGCGAAATGAACGCCGTCGAGATCACGGCCCGGAATCGGCAGGTCGCGCGGCGCTTCCGCACCGCCGGTCAGCGCGATCGCGTCGTAGTCCTTCACAAGCTGCTTCGGATCGATCGCGCCGGGCGACGTGCCGCCGACGGCCTTGCCGTAGTGAAACACCACGCCTTCGGCTTCCATCTGCGCCACGCGGCGGTCGATGTAATGCTTCTCCATCTTGAAGTCGGGAATGCCGTAGCGAAGCAGACCGCCGGCCTTGGCATGCTTCTCGTAGATATGAACCTCATGACCCGCACGCGCGAGCTGCTGCGCGCAGGCAAGACCGGCAGGGCCGGAGCCGACCACGGCGATCTTCTTGCCGGTCCTGGAGGGAGCCTTCTCGGGCCCAAGCAGACCGTTGTCCCACGCGCGATCGACAATGGCGCATTCGATCGATTTGATCGTTACGGGTGCATCGTCGATATTGAGCGTGCACGATGCCTCACATGGCGCCGGGCAGATGCGTCCTGTGAATTCCGGGAAATTGTTGGTCGAGTGAAGGTTGCGCGAGGCTTCAGCCCAGTTGCCGTTGTAGACGAGGTCATTCCAGTCCGGAATCTGGTTGTTGACCGGGCAGCCGGGCGTTCCGGGTGCAACAGAGCCGGTGCCGTGGCAGTAAGGCACACCGCAGTTCATGCAGCGCGCCGCCTGATCGCGAAGCTCTTTCTCCGACAGCGGGACGACGAACTCGTTGAAGTTCTTCAGCCGCTCGGCGACCGGCTCATAGTTGCGGTCGTGCCGCTCAATTTCGAGAAACCCCGTAACCTTACCCATACCAACCCCAAAAGACCCAGACGACTCTCGCTGTCGTGTTCGTTTACGCGCCGATCGCGATCGGCTGTTCGGCTTGCTTGCGCGCGTGCATTTCTTTCAGTGCGCGGCGGTATTCCACCGGCATCACCTTGCGGAACTTCGGAAGGTAATTTTTCCAGTTCGCAAGAATATCGGTTGCGCGCTTCGAGCCGGTCAGCTTGGCGTGACGGCCGATGAGGACACGCAGGCGCTTGATGTCGTCGTCGAGCAGGTTTTCGAACACATCGACGCGGCCATGCGCCTCGAGGTCGGCCTGCATGTAATATTCTTCCTCGGCGATCATTTCCTCGGAAAGCACCGGCTCGAGTTCGACCATCGCCATGTTGCAGCGTTTCGCGAAGGTGTTGTCCTCGTCCAGCACATAGGCGACGCCGCCCGACATGCCGGCCGCGAAGTTGCGGCCAGTCTTGCCGAGCACGATGACGATGCCGCCGGTCATATATTCGCAGCAGTGATCGCCTGCACCCTCGACGACTGCGATGGCGCCGGAGTTCCGTACGGCGAAACGCTCGCCCGCGACGCCGCGCAGAAAGGCTTCGCCCTCGATCGCGCCGTACAGCACGGTGTTTCCGACGATGATCGACTCTTCCGGAACGATGGCGGAGATCGCAGGGGGGCGCACGATGATGCGGCCGCCCGAAAGTCCCTTGCCGACATAGTCGTTGCCTTCACCTTCAAGATCGAAAGTCACGCCGCGTGCCAGCCACGCACCGAACGCCTGACCGGCGGTGCCCTTCAGGCTGACATGGATGGTGTCGTGCGGCAGGCCGGAATGACCGTAGATCTTGGCGACGGCACCGGACAACATCGCACCCGCGCTGCGGTCAGTGTTGTGGATCTCGGTCTCGATCTTCACCGGTGCGCCGCGATCCAGCGCCGCCTGAGCTTGCTTGATCAGCGTGCGGTCGAGCACGGCTTCGAGGTGATGGTCCTGCTTCTCGCTGTGATAGACGGTCTGGCCGGGCTCCGCCTGCTGCTTGAAGAACAGCTTGGAGAAGTCGAGGCCCTTGGCCTTCCAGTGCGCGACAAGGCGCGACTGGTCGAGCATCTGGCTCTGTCCGACCATCTCGTTGAAGGTGCGGTAGCCGAGCGAGGCCATGATTTCGCGCACTTCCTCGGCGACGAAGAAGAAATAATTGATGACGTGCTCGGGCTGGCCGGTGAATCGCGCGCGCAGGACCGGGTCCTGCGTCGCGACGCCGACGGGGCAGGTGTTGAGATGGCACTTGCGCATCATGATGCAGCCCGCCGCGATCAGCGGCGCGGTGGCGAAGCCGAACTCGTCGGCGCCAAGCAGCGCGCCGATCACGACGTCGCGTCCGGTGCGGAAACCGCCATCGACCTGAACGGCGATGCGCGAGCGCAGCCGTTCGCGCACCAGCGTCTGGTGCGTCTCGGCGATGCCCACTTCCCACGGCGAGCCGGCATGCTTGATCGAGGTCAGCGGCGAAGCGCCGGTGCCGCCCTCAAAGCCCGAGATCGTGACGTGGTCGGCGCGCGCCTTGGCGACGCCTGCCGCGACGGTGCCAACGCCGATTTCCGAAACCAGCTTCACCGACACCTGACCTTCGGGATTGACGTTCTTCAGGTCGTAGATCAGCTGTGCGAGATCTTCGATCGAGTAAATATCGTGATGCGGCGGCGGCGAGATCAGGCCGACGCCGGGCGTGGAGTGGCGCACCTTGGCGATGGTCGCATCGACCTTGTGGCCGGGCAACTGTCCGCCTTCGCCGGGCTTTGCGCCCTGCGCCATCTTGATCTGCGCCATGTCGGAGTTGACGAGATACTCGGTGGTGACGCCGAAACGGCCGGAGGCAACCTGCTTGATGGCTGAGCGCATCGAATCGCCATTGGGCATCGGCTTGAAGCGATCGGCTTCCTCGCCGCCTTCGCCGGTGTTCGACTTGCCGCCGATGCGGTTCATCGCGATCGCCAGCGTGGTATGGGCCTCACGCGAGATCGAACCGAACGACATTGCGCCGGTTGCGAAGCGCTTGACGATGTCCACCGCCGGTTCGACTTCGGACAGCGCGACCGCCTTGCGCTTGTCTTCCTCGGCGCTCTTGATCTTGAACAGGCCGCGCAGCGTCAGAAGCTTTTCGGCCTGATCGTTAAGGATCTTGGCGAAGGCGCGATAGCGGTCTTGCGAGTTGCCGCGCACGGCGTGCTGCAAGGTTGCGACCGACTCGGCCGTCCATGCATGGTCCTCGCCGCGGCTGCGGAAGGCATATTCGCCGCCGACATCAAGGAAGCTCTTGTGGACCTGCGAGTCGCTGAAGGCCTCGGTATGGCGGCGCGTGGTTTCCTCGGCGATCTCGGTAAGGCCGACGCCCTCGATGCGGGTGTGGGTGCCGGTGAAATACTTGGCGACGAAATCGCTCTTGAGGCCGATGGCGTCGAAGATCTGCGCGCCGCAATAGGATTGATAGGTCGAGATGCCCATCTTCGACATGACCTTGAGCAGACCTTTGCCGATCGACTTGATGTAGCGCTTGACGATTTCCTTCTCGTCGAGGCCGCCGGGCAGGCGGTCCTTCATCGCGACGATGGTCTCGAACGCCAGATAAGGGTTGATCGCCTCGGCGCCATAGCCGGCCAGGCAGGCGAAGTGATGCACTTCGCGTGGCTCGCCGGATTCGACCACGAGGCCGACGGAGGTGCGCAGGCCCGTGCGGATCAGATGGTGATGCACCGCGGCGCAGGCGAGCAGCGAGGGAATCGGAATCCGGTCCGTGCCGGTCATGCGGTCCGACAGGATGATGATGTTGTCGCCCTCGCGCACGGCCGCTTCGGCCCGCGCGCAAAGCTCGTCCAGCACCTGCTCCATGCCCGCCGCGCCGAGACCGGCGTGGAAGGTGGTGTCGAGCGTGTGCGAACGGAAATGATTGTCCGCGATGTCGGAGATCGAGCGAATCTTCTCCAGATCCTGATTGGTCAGGATCGGCTGGCGCACCTCAAGGCGCTTGGTATGCGACATGCCTTCGAGATCGAGCAGATTCGGGCGTGGACCGATGATCGAGACGAGGCTCATCACCAGTTCTTCGCGGATCGGATCGATCGGCGGGTTCGTCACCTGCGCGAAGTTCTGCTTGAAGTAGGTGAACAGCGGCTTTGGCTTGTCGGACAGCGCCGAAAGCGGCGTATCGGTGCCCATCGAGCCGGTGGCTTCCTCACCCATCGACGCCATCGGCGCCATCAGGATGTTGATGTCTTCCTGCGTATAGCCGAACGCCTGCTGGCGATCGAGCAGCGACAGGTTCGAGGCGACGGCCTTGGCAGGCGCATCCGGCATTTCCTCGAGCACGATCTGGGTGTTGTCGAGCCAGACCTTGTAGGGATGGCTCTTGGCGAGCTCGGCCTTGATCTCGTCATCGGGAATGAGGCGGCCCTGTTCCAGATCGACGAGCAGCATCTTGCCCGGCTGCAAACGCCACTTGGTGATGATCTGGTCTTCCGGAATCGTCAGCGTGCCCATTTCCGACGCCATGATGATGCGATCATCCTTGGTGACGAGATAGCGGGCGGGGCGAAGTCCGTTGCGGTCGAGCGTCGCGCCGATCTGGCGGCCGTCGGTAAAGGCGAGCGCGGCGGGGCCGTCCCACGGCTCCATCAGGGCAGCGTGGTATTCGTAGAACGCGCGGCGCTCTTCATCCATCATCGGATTGCCGGCCCACGCCTCGGGCACCAGCATCATCATGGCGTGCGCCATCGAGTAGCCGCCCTGCACGAGGAATTCGAGCGCGTTGTCGAAGCAGGCGGTGTCGGACTGGCCTTCGTAGGAGATCGGCCACAACCGGCTGATGTCCTTGCCGAACAGCGGCGACTTCACCGATGCCTGACGCGCCGCCATCCAGTTGACGTTGCCGCGCAGCGTGTTGATTTCCCCGTTATGCGCCACCATGCGGTAGGGATGCGCCAGCGACCATGCCGGGAAGGTGTTGGTCGAGAAGCGCTGATGCACCAGCGCGATCGCCGAATTGAAATCTTCCTCGTGCAGGTCGGCGTAATACTTGCCGAGCTGGTCAGCCAGGAACATGCCCTTGTAGACGATGGTGCGCGAGGAGAGCGAGCAGAAGTAATAGCCCGACAGGCCGCGTTCGCGCCGCTGGTAGATCGCGTTCGAGATCGACTTGCGCAGCAGATAGAGCTTTCGCCCGAATTCCTCTTCGGTTTTGACCTCGCCGTTGCGGCCGATGAAGAGTTGCATATGCGCAGGTTCGGTCGGCGTCACGGTGACACCGAGCGAGGAGTTGTCGGTCGGCACTGTGCGCCAGCCGAGGAAATTAAGTCCTTCGGCTTCGATCTGATCCTCGATGATATTCTGGATCACGCTGCGCCAGGACGTCTCGCGCGGCATGAACAGCGAGCCGACGGCGTAGTCGCCAACCTGAGGCAGCGCGAAACCGAGTTCCTTGGCCTTGCGGGAAAAGAAATCGTGCGGAATCTGCACCAGAATGCCGGCGCCGTCGCCCGCACGCGGATCGGCGCCGACCGCGCCGCGGTGCTCGAGATTGCACAGGATGCTCAGGGCATCGCTGACAATCTGGTGCGATTTCTTGCCCTTGATGTTGGCGATGAAACCGACGCCGCAGGAGTCCTTTTCCAGCGCGGGATCGTACATCCCGGCGGCGGCCGGACGGTAAGTGTGTTCGCGCAGCGGTTCGGTCACGGCGGTTTTGCCGGCGGAGTCCGCCGCGTCGCCCATCAACCCATCGCGTTCGAACTCAGAACCGCTCATCCTCATCCCCCAAAAGCCCCACCAAAAGGCTCTTTACATTCTACTCGCCAGACGCACCGTCAGCGTTTCGCGGCTCGTGCGGGCATCATGCCCAGAACCGCTCGCCGAAGACGAGCTTCTTCAAAAAATGCAGGCCTGTTTGCTTCGCATTGGCAGGCGATCGACCTGCCGTCGCGCAGCGAAAGTCGCCGCCGTGCCGGGAAATCCCGGTAAATTGGGACAGTATTACTGTCCTACCTCCGAGATTGCCAAACTTTTTCCTATCACACAAGCACATGGGAGTCGCCCGTGTGATGCATCACAGCATCTATCACCGACTGTTTCACTCACGGCCACACTCAGCCCCAAAGGGCCGCGTTCCGGCCCAAGCTCCGCCGGATTCCGAAGAGAAATTATTCTTGTGGCTCCTTCATCAAGAGCCCGGGGATGATCAGGAGCAGGAAACAGAATGAAGCCTTATGCCTGGACCTGTGCCGGTATTTTTACGGCCGTGGGTGTTTTCACGAGTTTTGCAGCCTGCGCGCAGGTGGTGCGGGTTGCCGATGAACTAAGGTCTTATGGCCCGGCCTATCGCGACAGCTACGCGGCCGTTCCGATACGCCGTCCGCCGCCGCCCGATGCTGATCTGATGGCGCCGCCGGAATTGATCGAGCTGTTGCGCGCAGACGGCTACTCGCCGCTGGGGCCCGCGATGCGTCGAGGGTGGGTCTATACCATCGCGGTGCTGGACCAGAATGGCGACGACGGCCGTCTGATCGTCGATGCGCGCACCGGCGAACCGATCCGTTTTATCCCCGCGATGCGGGTCGATACGCGCCTGAACGAAGAACTCGATTCCATGTATGGCCCGCCGGGCCCGCCGCCCGCGGCCTTCGCGCCGGATCCTTATCGACGTGTGAACCCGCCGCCGGTCCCGCGCACGGCAAGAATTCCCGCCCCGCCGCTGCATCCGGCCGTCACCGCGGCCAAACCGGCGCATTCTGCGGTCAAATCCGCAGCGATAGAACCCAAGCCGGCGGCTCCGCGGCCGGTCAATCCGTCCGTTCAGCCCGGCCTGCCGGCCCGGGCGAGCGTGACGTCGACAGATGCCGCAAAGGGGCCTGCGGATTCCAGGCCCGGCGCGAAGCCGGATGCTGCGATGGATGCACAGGCCTCGGCGGCTCCCGCAGCGACGCCGAAGCCCGAGATTGCGGCAAAGCCCGCACCGGCGCAGGTCGAACTGAAGCCGACCGAGCCGATGCCGGCGATGCAGACGCTGGAATAGAGGCTGCGTCTGGCGGGTGACTTCTCCAAGGGAGGCGTCGGCCGCTCGACACTTCGATCCGTCTGCGGAGCCAGCAGTGATCTCACAATGGCTCCGCCATCGGGGCAGCGTCAGTCCTTGAACAGGTGCGTGGCGTGGGTCACCGTGCCGCCGGCACGGATCGCCGCCGAAACCAGCGCGGCTTCCGTCAACTGCGCCTCGTCGGCACCGGCTTCTTTTGCGGCCTGAGTGTGGAGTTCGATGCAATAGGGGCACTGGGTTGTCAGCGCCACCGCCACCGCAATCAGCTGCTTTTCCCGCACGGACAGCGCGCCCTCGGCAAACACCGCCTGATCGAAAGCCCAGAACGCTTTCATGGCCTTGGGGGCATTGTCGTCCAGCTTCTTGAGTCGGTTGAGATTTTTCATATCGTGCATGATGGATTCCCATTGTATATATGCGTGACGCATACATATTTCTGATATAGGTATCCGAAGCGGGGAGGCAAGACTTTGAATCAACCGTCTGATCGTCTGGTGAACCTATTCGGGGCGCTGTGCTTCGGTGTCGCCGACAAGGTTCGGACGGCGGCGCTTGCCGACACGGATCTGGGCGGCGAAACGGCCGCCGCCGTGGTGGTTGTCGGCCATACGCCGGGTCTGTCAGTCGGTCAGCTTGGGAAAGTGCTCGGCCTGTCCCATGCCGGAACGGTCCGCCTGGTCGATCGCCTTGTCGGGGCAGGGCTCGCACTGCGCCGGGTTTCGGCGCAGGATCAGCGTGCGGTCACGGTGCACCTGACAGAGGCGGGCGACGGCTGCCGCGCCTCGCTCCTTCAGCGCCGTGCAAAGGTGCTGAGCGCCGTTTTGCAGGATCTTCCGGCAGAGCAGCAGGTGATTCTCGAACAGGCTGCAGTGGTTGTGCTGTCGCGAATGCCGAAGGACGCGGTGTCGGCGCTCGGTGTGTGCCGTTTCTGCGACGAGGAGCGCTGCCTCGAATGTCCGATGGACGGGTTCGGGGCGATCAAGGTCGCGACGGCCTGACGAAAAAAAACGCCCCGAGGCACCGGGGCGTTTTGGTCGTCAGACAAGGTCGAAAGATCAGGCGGCGGCCTTGTCGCCAGCCTCGACGGTTTTCGCAGCCTGCGCCGTTCCGACACTGATCGGTATCTGGCGGGGCTTGGCAGCTTCCGGAATCTCGCGGACGAGATCGACGTGAAGCAGCCCATTCTCAAGGGAGGCATTCTTCACCTGCACGAAATCGGCGAGTTGGAAGGTGCGCTCGAAGGCGCGCGAAGCGATGCCGCGATAAAGCACCTCGCCCTGCTTGCCGTTCTCGTTCGCGGCTTTCTCGCCCTTGATCGCCAGGGTGTTTTCCTTGGCAACAATCGAGATTTCATTCTGCGAGAAGCCCGAGACGGCGACGGTAATTCGGAAGTCGTTCTCGCCGGTCCGCTCGATGTTATAGGGCGGATAGCCGTTGGCTCCTTCACCCGCTGCCTGGTCGAGGAGCGAGAAGAGACGGTCAAAGCCGACGGTGGAACGATAGAACGGGGTGAGATCGAAAGTACGCATGGTTCAGTCCTCCAATGTGAGCGACCGACGCGTCTGTCAGCAAGGCGGATTCCGGCTGCATGAACCAACGGAGATCTTGCCAAGCAAAACGCGCGGCTCTTTTTCAAAAGAGCAGACAACCCGCCGGATTTGGCCGGGTTTTCGTTCTGCGTACCGCCTAGAGAGGCCAGTACGAAACTGATATGGGTTAAGCAGAAGGCTGTTCAAGAGGGGTTGCGGCGAGTTTTCCGGCGCGTTCCCACCCATTCACAATTCGTTGGTTCCGCACGGTTTTTTCGCCTCATGACTCTCGTTTCCATTCCCGCCAATCCGGTGCCTGACGACGTCGTGTCCGGCATCATCAAAACATCCGATGGCGTGGAATTGCGTTTTGCACGCTTTGCGCCGCCGGCCGGACGCAAGGGGACCGTATGTGTCTTCACCGGGCGCGGCGAATACATCGAGAAATACTTCGAGACGGTTCGCGATCTGCGCGAGCGCGGATTCGCGGTCGCGATCATGGACTGGCGCGGGCAGGGACATTCGGCGCGGCAATTGAGGGACGCCCGCAAGGGGTATGTCCGCAGCTTCAACGATTATCAGATCGATCTTGCCGCGTTCATGCATCAGGTGGTGCTGCCCGATTGTCCGCCGCCTTATTTCGCGCTGGCGCATTCGATGGGCGGCGCGGTGCTGCTGCGCGTCCTCCACGACGGGGCGCGCTGGTTCGATCGGGTGGTGATGACGGCGCCGATGATCGGTCTGCCGGGACGCACCACATCATGGCCGGTGCGCACATTGGTCCGCGCCGTCCGTTTCGCCGGGCTGGGCGGAAGCTACATTCCCGGAGGCGGGAGCCGGCTGGTCGGGATTGATCCGTTCATCGACAATCCGGTGACGAGCGATCCGGTGCGCTATGCACGCAACGTCGCAGTGCTCGAGGAAGACCCGACGCTGGGCCTCGGGTCGCCGACCATCGCCTGGACCGACGCCGCCTTCCGCGTCATCATGGAGTTTCGCGAAACCTACTATCCCTCACGCATCCGCCAGCCGGTGCTGATGCTTGCCGCAAGTCACGACACGATTGTATCGACGTCGGCCATTGAGGAATTTTCGTATCACCTGCGCGCCGGCTCGCATTTGGTAATCGCGGGCGCAAAGCATGAAATCCTGCAGGAGCAGGATCGCTATCGCTCGCAATTCTGGGCTGCGTTCGATGCGTTCGTGCCCGGAACGCCGCTGTTCAAGTGACGCGGGTCGTCAAATCAGATGAAGGCGGATCAGCTTATCGATCGCAAGATAAGCGCCGAGCACGATCATCGAAATCAGGAACCAGTGTCGGAACGTTTCGGGTGCCATGCGCTCGCGCAGCACCTGACCCAGATACATTCCTGCAAAGGCCGTAGCCATCGCGAGCGCCCCCGGCACGGCGACGGCAGCGGTCAATATGCCGGAATGTGTGAGATTGAACATCATCGCCACCGTCGCAACGGTGAAGAACACCCCCAGCGCCTGAATGAGTTCGTTGCGCTCCATGTTCAACGCTTGCAGAAACGGCATTCCCGGAAACACCTGAATGCCGGTCGCCGCAGCGATCAGTCCCGACAGAAACCCGCATAGGCCGCCGATCCATTTCTCGTTTTGCGGTTTGACGCTGAATCTCACTTTAGTGAGCGCGAGTGTGGCATAGACGATCAGAAGCAGGCCGAGCAGTACTGTGGCATAGGGCCCAAAAGCTCCGGTCAGAAGCCCCGCGCCGAACCAGACGCCGATACAGGTGCAGACGAACAGCGGCCAGAGCCGCCTCATGATGTCTTTGAGATAAGGCCCTACGAAGGTTTGCCAGATATTGGTGACGATCGCAGGCACGATGGTGATGGCGATGGCGTCGAGAGTCGGGATCCGCGTCGCCAGAAGGCCGATGGCGACGGTCGGCAAACCCATGCCGATCATGCCCTTGACGAAGCCTGCGAGCAGGAAGACCGTCGCCACGAACGCCAGCAGCGCGGGCGTGAATTCGACGTGCATGCCGAGGTTACTTTCCCTGTAACAGTTTGAGCGCGGCTTCGTGCACGCGCCTGTCGCCGGCCGCCACGATACGGCCGCCGTGCTGCGCTGGCTCGCCATCCCATGTCGTCATGACCCCGCCGGCGCCGGTCACGATCGGAATCAGCGCCGCGACGTCATAGGGCTTCAGTTCGGTTTCAATGATCAGATCGAGATGACCCGCCGCCAGCATGCAATAGGCATAACAGTCGCCGCCATAACGCGAGAGGCGCACTCCGCTTTCGACCTTCTCGAACTGCGCGCGATCCGCCGCGTTCATCAGTCGCGGACTCGTCGTGAACAGGGTTGCATCCGCCAGCGACGCGCACCGTCGCGTCGAAAGCTTGCGCCGTCCGTTGCGGCCCTGATAGAGCGCGGCGCCGTTGTCGCCGGAAAATCGCTCGCCGATATAGGGTTGATGCATCATGCCGTAAGCGGGCATGCCGTGGCGGTTAAGTGCGATCAGCGTTCCCCAGATCGGCATACCGGCGATGAACGATTTGGTGCCGTCAATCGGATCGAGCACCCAGACATATTCCGCATCAGGCCGCTCGACGCCAAATTCCTCACCGACGATGCCATGCTGTGGAAAGCTCTCCTTGATCATCCGCCGCATGACGGCTTCGGCCGCCCTGTCAGCCTCAGTCACCGGATCTAGATCGCGTCCGCTGTTCTTGTTGTCGATGCTGAGCGAGGTGCGGAAAAAGGGCAGGATGGTTTCGCCGGACGCCGAGGCAAGGCGCTCGATAAACGCGGTAAAGTCAACAACCGTCACGGCGTCCCTCATTGTCCTCTATCAGGCACCACCGCCGGTATAGGAAAGTCGGGCGGGCGGCAAATCCCCTCTACTGACTCGGCGAGTTTGACCACGAACATTTTCAGAACTGGTATTTCATACACCTCGGCGATGAAGCCAAATTAAAGAAGAATGATATTGAGTATTCATTTCTTGGCCGTCCAAAATGCGACGCCATGACGACTTGTTTTTATAACTATATGAAATATAACATTATTTTTTTAGATTTCTGATGACAGTAACAGTCCTGATATGCGCTGAATGCATGACTAATTCTTGAAAATTTCTTGCTTTTGGGTGCGTTGCGATGCATATTGTTGCGGTGCGATAGCGCTCTGCGCTATTGCTGCCCTCCTTGGGCGTTTCCTCCCTAGACTTAGGCCACTTGCTTTTGCGAGTGGCCTTTTTTCTTTGCGGTGTGTTGAACGCGCAGCGGAAGGAAAGCAGCGGAGCGATGTCTTAAGGCGTGATGCCCCTAGAGAATGATCGCAACTCCATGCAGCGGACTACTCGGCTGCGGCTTCGAACGGATCTTCCGCATCGAGTCTGAGGACTGCAAGCGCATCGGCGAGCGCCGAGAAGTCGGCCGCGACCTTGCGGAATTGCGGACCGCGCTCGCGGCGGCGTTCGTCCATGTACACGGCGCGGTTGAGTTCAATCTGGATCGAATGCATCCCGCTACCCGGGCTGCCGTAATGTTCGGTGATGAATCCGCCGGCATAGGGTTTGTTTCGGCCGACGCTATAGCCGAGTGAGGCGAACACGTCTTCGACCGTGTCGATCAGTTCCGGGCTGCAACTCGTTCCGTAACGGTCGCCAAGCACCACATCCGGACGCTTCTTATCCTCGCGCGAGACACCGATCGACGGCATCGAATGACAATCGACCACCAAGACGTAACCGAACATCTGATGCGCACGCGTCACCAGCCGCCGCAGCGCGCGATGATAGGGTTTGTAGAGCAGGTCGATACGCATTAGCGCATCCTCGACCGAAATGCGTTCGCGATAGATATCCTGCCCGTCACCGACCACGCGCGGAATCGTGCCGAGCCCGCCAGCGACCCTCATCGAGCGTGTATTGGCAAAACTCGGCAGTCTTCCGTCGAACATCCGCGGATCGAGTTCATAAGGTTCGCGATTGACGTCCACATAGCAGCGCGGGAAGTGCACCCGCATCACCGGGAAGCCCTCGTCGCCAAGATGGCCGACGATCTCGTCCATGAAGGAGTCTTCGGACCGCCGTAGTGTCTCCATGTCGATTCGCGTCGCGGCCAGGAAACTGGCCGGGTAAACCGATCCCGAGTGGGGCGAATTGAAAACGATCGGCGCCCGCCATGAAGCGGGTTCGAAGATTTCGAACGGCGGAGAGGCGTCGTCGTCAAACTCCTTGATCATTGCGCTCCTTCCGACAGGCGTCTGGCAATGATTTTTTTAGAGCCAGAAAGTTTCTTGCCTGCATCGCCAGTATTGTCCACAAGGTTGGGTGACAGCAAGGGGAACGCCGTTTTCACCTGAAATTTACCCTCTGTGAGTCACATAGAGGGTGAAGGCGCTCCCGCCACCCCCGGATTTTTTGACACGGCCATGCAGCACAAGATTCTCCTCGCCGAAGATGACAACGACATGCGCCGTTTTCTGGTGAAAGCATTGGAAAATGCCGGATTCCAGGTGTCGTCTTACGACAACGGCCTCTCAGCGTATCAGAGGCTGCGAGAAGAGCCCTTTGAAATGCTTCTAACCGATATCGTGATGCCTGAAATGGACGGGATCGAGCTGGCGCGCCGGGCCTCGGAACTCGATCCAGACATCAAGATCATGTTCATTACCGGATTCGCGGCAGTGGCACTGAACTCGGATTCAGAGGCCCCCAAAAACGCCAAGGTGCTGGCAAAGCCGGTCCACCTGCGTGAATTGGTGAGCGAAGTGAACAAGATGCTGGCGGCCTGAGAGACTGAAAAAACGGTATTTTGGTTTCGCAACTGTCCTTGCTTCGGCTCGCATGAGCCGATATAGGGACGCTTCCCGAATAAATGGACCGGGCGCGTAGCTCAGCGGGAGAGCACTACCTTGACATGGTAGGGGTCACAGGTTCGATCCCTGTCGCGCCCACCACTTCCTTCAAAGACCGGTCTTCTTCCAACGTTTTTCGATCGGGCGGCACCTTCGGCTGAGCGAGGCTTTCGTCAGATCAGTCGTTGGCGGTTTGCTGTTTACGCAGTTCTGCAACGGCGATCGCCAGTAACGCCAAGCCGGCCATCGCCCAGCACACGACCGGCATCCATTGCAGCAGGGCCTGGTACGTCGAAACACCTGACAGGCCGCCGGCGACGGCTGCAAGCCTGGTAAAGGTCGCCAGCGCGAGCGAGGAAAACAGCAATCCCAGGATGGTGCCTTCATGGCCGGTTTGTTTGCCGAGCGCTGTTGCCGCGGCAATCGCGCTGACAATGATGCAACCCCATGCCGCGCCTGCGGTGAACTGCATCGCGATCATGGCGTTCAGCGAAGCCGCCGTCTCGGTGGCAAACACCGCGCCGGCGCCGAGCAATCCCGCTGCTCCAATCACAAGGATGCCGCCGAGCCGTTTGGTCACGAACCCAATCGGCCAGCTCGCAATGCTGAATCCGATCCAGTAAACAGGCAGCAGCCATTCGAGGTCCGGCTGCTTGGCGAAACGCAGGAACAGCGGCGCGCTGTTGATGCCGGTGTGGAATTGATAGCCGATCGCAAGCACGAGCACGGCGGTAATCAGCATCAGTGCCACCGCCTTGCGTGATTTCGGCATCGGCATTCGCACCGGAGGCGTCGGGTTCAATCGGCCTTGTCGGAATCGATGCTCGATCGACGATATCGCCAACGCGGTGACAAGCAGCGTCACGCTCGATACGGCAAAAGGAATCCGCGGGTCGATATTGCGCAATACCACGCCGAGATAAGGCGATATCGCACTTGCAAGGCCAAGTCCCAGCATGCTCATTCCGGCCAGAAACGGGACAGTTGGCTTCGCCGCAAATTTGCCGAGCAACGCCAGCGGCGGCGCTCGCAAGGCCGACGATGTCACGACCCACACCGCGATCAGGGTGAGAAACACGGGTTTGGCGTTGGCGCCGAGCTCTGTTGCGAACGGCATCAGGAGAAAAGCCGCACAGGATATCATTGTCAGCCAGACGACCATGTTGCTGAGACGGCCCGCGATTGCGCTCATGCGGTCCGCGGCGATGCCCATCAACGTGTCGGTAAACGTGAAAACGGCCTGATCGACCATCAAAATGATGACGACGATGCCCGGCGGAAGACCGACCCTCGCCGCGAGTTGCGGCAGGTAAATCACATAAACCGTCCAGCCGAGCGCGAAGATGAATTGGAGCACCGCAATGAAAAGTGCGGCCGTTCGTGCTGCGGGGTCGGCTCCGGACATGTCAGCCTCTTTGACCGCAAAGGGTTGCATGATTGCCTTGGTGATTTCGTGGGCGAACCATAGGAGTGTCATATCCGACTCGCAACAGAGCCGGGCAATCAGAAAGCGATGCGATGGCATCTGCCGCGCAGATGTCGCGCTGGCGACTACCGCTTTCAACGACGGCGTGGAGCGCGGGGGGCCGGCGAAGCTAAAATTGCCAGACGAACGACCCCGCGGACAATCCCGCGCCCGCCGCGCTGCAGAGAATGACCTCGCCTTGCTGAAATCGCTTGCGGGCGTGTTCGATCGACAAGGTGAGGGGGACCGTGGCCGCCGATGAATTTCCGTAGCGATCCAGTGTGAGCGCGGCGCGTGCCGGATCGAGTCCGATCTTTTTGCAGACCGCGTCGACGATGCGGACGTTCGCCTGATGCGGGATGAAACGATCGACGCCGGCGGCCGTGATGTTCGCCTGCGTCATCGCCGCTTGCGCCGTTTGAGCCATCAACCGGACCGCATCGCTGAAAACCTCGCGTCCGCTGCTGATCGAGATGAACGTATCTTCCGGACGGGTTTGCGGGCCGTAAGGCGCGCGCGATCCGCCGGCTTCGATCTTGATCAGGTCATATTTGCTGCCGTCGGACAACAACTGGCTTCCGCGCAACCCGCCGGCGGCGTGCGTTGGACCGATGATGACGGCGCCAGCCGCATCGGCAAAGATGACGGACGTGGTTCGGTCAGCTCGGTTGAGCCGGCGACTGAGAGTGTTGGCAGCGACCACGGCTACGGTCTTGTTCTGCGTGCGCACGAATCCGTCGGCCAGTACCATCGCATATACAAAGCCGGAGCAAGCACCCGTCAGATCGATAGCGCCGGCATTGATCGCACCGACCTTGTGCGCCAGCAGCGAGCCGGATGGCGGCAGCAAGTGATCGGGAGTCGAGGTGGCCAGCAGGACCAGATCGATGTCCAATCCCGATAGTCCGGCGTCATCCATCGCACGCTCGAGCGCGGTCTTGGCGATGTCGGTTGTCGCCTCATGCGGTTCGGACCAGCGCCGCGACTTGATGCCGGTCCGTTGCTCGATCCACCCGGCATCAAGCCCGAGACTGCTCTCGATTTCCGAGTTCGGGATGTCACGGTAGGGCGCGTGATGCCCCAACCCAAGGATTTGACTGAAAAGGATCATGCGATTCCGACGCGGTGTGTTGACAGACGCCGATACCGGGTGACGGGCGGGCGTGTGTTCCGGCTGATCGAAAGCAGATAGAATCTGAAGCCGTGCGAAGCAATGCCATCGTAGCAAAAGGGTCCGTGACGGTTCGCCGTCACGGACCCTTTTGCTTCAATGCCGGGGGCACGATTTGGTGGCGGTTGTCAGGCGCTGTTCAGGGCCGGGCGCTTGAAATACGTCCGGTAGGTTTCCACCGCTTGCTGTTCGTCGAAGGCATTGTCAAGACGTGCCACCACGATTGTCGCCAGCGCATTGCCGATCAGATTGACCAGTGCGCGGCCGATATTGACGATGCGATCGACGCCGAACAGCAGAGCAAGTCCCTCGATCGGCAATTCGTGCGTGGACGCCAGCGTGGCGCCGAGGACAACGAACGCCGCACCGGCAACGCCTGCGCCTCCTTTCGAGGTGATCACCAGAACGAGCAATATGCTCAGCTGCTGCCACAGGCTGAGATCGATATTATAGGCCTGCGCGATGAAGATCGCGGCGATCGACAGATAGATCGCCGCGCCGTCGAGATTGAAACTATAGCCGGTCGGCATCACCAGTCCCACGACGGCGCGTTGGCAGCCGAGTTTCTCCATTTTTTCCATCGTCGGCAGCAGTACGGATTCGGTTGTGGAGGTACCGAGCACGATCAATAATTCCTCGCGCAGGAATCCGATCAGCCGGAACAACGAGATGCCCGCGAAGCGCGCGACCAGCCCGAGCACCACGACCACGAAAAACAGATAGGCGCCATATACGCACAACACGAAGTAGCCGAGCGTGCCGACCGCGCCCATGCCGTATCGCCCGATGGTGAACGCGAGCGCGCCGAATGCGCCGACCGGGGCGAATTTCATGACCAGATCGATGATCCGGAACATGATAGTGGACATCTTCTGCAGGAAGTCCTCGATCGGCTTGCCGTCTTCTCCGAGCGCGGAGAGCGCGAACCCGAAGACCAGCGAAAAGAATACGATCTGGATCAACTGACCATCGACGAATGCCTTGAAGACGTTCTCAGGCACGATGTTAAGGACGAATTGCGCGAATCCGTGCTGTTGCGCGGTGTCGACGAAATGCTGGACATCGGTGGGAGTTTGACCGGTCACGACGGCGTTGAAGCCGTGTCCGGGCTGAAACACATTGGCGACGATCATTCCGAGCGCCAGCGCGATCGTGGTGACCACTTCGAAATAGATCAGGGCCAAGCCGCCGACGCGCCCGACACGCCTCATGTCACCGACACTGGCGACGCCCGTCGTTACCGTGAGAAAAATCACCGGACCGATCGCCATCCGGATCAGGCGCAGAAAAATATCGCCAAGCGGCTTCATCGCAACTGCAATGTCCGGCTTCAAATAGCCGAGCAAGATCCCGATCAGCATTGCGGCAAGGACCTGGACGGATTGGTCCGCGTAAAGCGGGCGCTTTTCGGACGGGGTGGGAGTCGCAATTGCTGCCATGACGTTCCTCGTTTGCGGCCGTGTGACGGCCACTTTTCTTCGCGGGCACGCGCCTTTGCTGGCGTCCCGACGTATGATTATATCATATATAAGACATAAGTCATGACAAGTCCCGGCATGGTCAACATTCCGCGTTCCGGAACGATCACGCGCAGTTGTTTTGAATCTTTAGTCTGAAATAGCCGAGGCGAAATTCGCCGCGAATGCCACGCTTTCGGCAGTCTAGGAATTGACGTGGATGAAGTCCCGCAGCAGCGGATAGATTTCGTTGTTCCATCGCTTGCCGTTGAACACGCCATAATGTCCGACGCCGGCCTGCATGTGATGTACCTTGCGATAGGCGCGCACACTGGTACACAGATCCTGCGCCGCCAGGGTCTGGCCGATTGAGCAGATGTCGTCCTTCTCGCCTTCGATGGTCATCAGTCCCATGCGCTTGATCGAGCCGCAGTTCACGGGACGGTCTTTGTAGGTCAGCCTGCCTTGTGGCAGAAGGTGATCCTGAAATACCGCGCGGATGGTCTCGATGTAGAAGTCCGCGGGCAGGTCCATCACCGCGAAATATTCATCGTAAAACGCCTTGATGGTGTCGGCCTTCTCGGTTTCGCCCTTGGCGAGATGCTCCAGCAGATCGCTATGCGATTTGACGTGACGCTCAAGATTCATAGAGACGAAAGCCAGCACCTGGATGAAGCCGGGGTAAACCTTGCGGAACGCGCCCTTGCATTGCACCGGTACGTAATTGATCAGGTTGTCTTCGAACCATTGCAGCGGTTTGGACGTCGCGAATTCGTTGACCTTGGTCGGCGAAATGCGGGTGTCGATCGGACCGGCCATCAAGGTCAGGCTTGCAGGACGCGCGGGATGATTGTCTTCCGACATGATCGCGCAGGCCGCGAGCGCTGAAACCGAAGGCTGGCAGATCGCGATCATGTGCGACCCCGGGCCGATCTTGTCCATGAAGGTGATAAGATGTTCGGTGTATTCGTCCAATCCGAACTTGCCGGCCCCCACCGGAATATCCCGCGGGTTATGCCAATCGGTGATGTAGACATCCAGGTCCTGCAGCAGGGTCTGCACGGTCCCGCGCAGCAGCGTCGCGAAGTGTCCAGACATCGGCGCGACCAGCAGCACCTTCGGCTGGGTCGGCGCGCCTTCCTTTCTGAAATGCAGCAGCGAGCCGAACGCGGTCGCGAATGCGACTTCTTCGGTGACGCTGAATTTGCTGTTGCCGACCAGGACGGGTTTGATTTCGTAATCCGGTCGCCGGTAGGTCAGTGAGGAGCGCGAAATCAGCTCCAGAGCCGCAGCCAGACGGCTGAACATTTTGTCGGGCATGCCGCCCGGCAGCAATTGGATGGCTGCACGCGCCGAAGCGGCACCGGATCGCCACGGCGCCGTGAAATCGACGGCATTCTGATAGGCTTGATAGAGCGTTGCTTGCATCAAAATCATGTCCTGCCGACGTTGCTATGCAACATTGAAGCCAGATTAGGCCGGAACCTGCCCCATTAACTGGCACGTGGTTTGCTGTGCCTAAAAATGAGGTCCGAAGGTGAGGCGGGAACGTGTGACCCGTCCAATCGGGTCGTCGGCGTAACGCAGAGGGTATTCATGGCCAAAGCCACCTTGACCATCAGCAGCAAGAACTACTCCTCATGGTCGCTTCGCGGCTGGCTTCTCACCAAATTTTCGGGACTGGAGTTCGACGAAATCGTCATTGCTCCTGACGATCCGGACGCGCGCGCCGAAATCCTTCTTCTGTCATCCTCGATCCGCGTTCCCTGCCTGCGCCATGAGGGCGCGACCGTTTGGGACACGCTGGCGATCGGCGAATATCTCAATGATCTCAAGCCTGAAGAGTATCTGTTGCCGGCCGACCGGATTCGTCGCGCGCATTGCCGTTCGATCTGCGGCGAAATTCATTCCGGCTTCACCGCGCTGCGTTCCTCGCTGCCGGTCAACATCAAGGGCCATTTTCCCGGCTTCAAGATCTGGTCGCGCGCACAGGCCGACATCGAGCGGATTTGCGCGATCTGGAGCGATTGCCTCGAGGAATCCGGCGGGCCATTTCTGTTCGGTCACCGCACAATGGCGGATGCGATGTATGCGCCAGTGGTAACACGCTTCATGACTTATGACGTGCGGCTCAGTCCGGCGCTGGCGGACTACGCCAAACGGGTAATCGAACTTTCCGAAATGCAGGAATGGATCCAGGCGGCGCACGCCGAACCTGTCGAAATCGAGGAACTGCAGGTCGAATTTTAGGCTGGCATGCCAGATGGCTGCCTGATCGCTAGGCCGTTATCGGCGCGCGGTCTTATTGGCAAGCTCGACATCCGGGTCTGGACGCGGCGAAGGGAATGCCGGGCAACGCCGCGTCATGGAATCAACCATCAGATTCAAATACATCTGTGAACGATTTTGGCTGCCGCCCGACCGGCTTTAATTGCGGACGGCCGTGGCGTGAAATTCGCATGATGCGATGCAGAAGCAGACGAGCAAGGGCGCTCCGCCTGGAATTTGGAGGATGCCATGAATGTACATGCTGCGGCCGATATCAAATGGTCTGGTCTCACTCGGCCGAACGGAAATTCGCTACGCCTGAATACTCAGGACTTCGTCGCCATCGATCGCGACCGGGATGCATCCTACGAGGCGACTTACCGCCCGCAAGCTCTCTATAACCGCGCCAACGAAGGTTTCCACGCGAACAACGAGACGTTTCTGCTGCACGAGGTCGCGACCAACCTGCCGATCTATCGCACCGACACCGGCCCGACCGATTTCCATCTTCACCTGCCGCCGGGCGGCTTCCAGCTCGTGCTCGTGACGTCGGGCATGTTCACCTTCGACTACGACGGCCGCCTCTATTACGTCGGCCCCGGCGCAGTCATGCTGCAAAGCGCGATCGTGCATCGCCAACTGTTTTACACCTGGTCGGGACTGTCCACCGAAGAGAACCTGAAGACACCGCAGACCGTGGTGCCGGATCCGATTTCGATGGGCTATTCCGGAAAATTTCTTGAAGCCTTCATCACCGATCCAACGACGTTCCCCAATCCGACGATTGTCGGACCGGATCAGATCAACGAAGAGGAAACGCCGCGTGTGGCATGGACCCATCCGCTGCATGACCGCCCGGCCGATGCGGGCTTCTGGCTTCAAGATCCGCTGGCGCTTGATGCGCTGTTCAAGCCTCTGGCTGGCAGCGCCATTAAATCGTCGATGTCCGTTTATGTGCGCGATATCGGAATCGAGATTCCGAGCGGTCATCTTGTCACGGGCCACATCATCGCGACCGATCCGCGTGGCCAGTCGCTCCTTCCCAAGAGCACATCGGCAATAGTGGATGCCGACTCGTTCGCGAAAGGCGAGGTTGTCATTTATCGCGTCATTCGCGGCACGGCCGAATTCAAGGATAATGCAGGCAAGATTTTTGAACTTGCGACCGGCGATGTCGTGACGGCCGGCGGGAGTTCAATCAAGCTGTTGAGCGTGGGCGAGAATACACAAGTGCTGCGGCTCGGTCTTTTGAAGGGTATCGATAATCTTCGCGGCTGGACACCAACGCAGCGTGACGAAATTGACGGTCTCGCCGGTAAGATCATTACGCGCAAGGACGTCCGGCCTCTGCGGACCGAAGGCAAGCCTGTCGGTTATCTGTACGCGTAAACGGCAAATCTGCTTCGATTCAACTGGCCTGCGCCCATGCATACCGGCAAGGTCTTGCGGGTACGTAGAACAGGCGGCATTTCGCTGTGCTACGCGGGATCAGCTCTGACAATTAGTACGGCGGAGCCTTGCGCGCACGCTGTGCCTTAGCGGCCTCAGTCCACCATGCCAGATCGTCGGCAAAGCGGCCGAATGATTTGTCCAGAAACTTTCCGGCCTCTCCGAGGGGCTCGCCCGCTTCGGACAGTGTTTGCGCAATCGGCCCGATAGTCAGCGTGCTGGAGATCACGACCATGCCCATTTCCGACAGCGTGTTGTGCCAGGCGTAGCTTGATCGGGTGCCAGCCAGACGTCCGGCGGAGTAACTGGCAATAGCCGCGGGTCGCCAGAACCACTCCTCGAGAAAATGATCTGTGAGATTTTTCAGTCCCGGCTGGACGCCCCAATTATATTCACCGGTGACGAAGAGAAACGCGTCCGCATTGCGAATCTTGGTGGCCAGTTCTTCCAATGCGGCGGGCGCCGTGCCGGGTGCGTGTTCCTTGTACATCCGGTCCAGCATCGGCAGGCCGATGGCCTTGGCATCGATCAATTCGGCATCGTCGCCGCGTTGGCGCAGCTGCGCGACGAGATAATCGGCGAGACGAATTCCCATCCGATCAGACCGGTACGAGCCGTAGAGCACAAGGATGCGGTGCGACATGATGTCTCCTGAGATCGTGTGATGCCAATCGCCGCCAAGGATAGTCAACGGCAGATACCGGTCACCGATGGCGATGACTTCATGACGATCAGTTGCGCAACCGTATCATGACGTCAACCTTGTCACGTTCGACCCAGGATTGATCGGCGGGGGCGATGCTGACGATTTCCGGATAGGTCATGATCTTGTTGCGGCCGGTGCGCTTGGCATCGTAGAGCGCGTTATCAGCCTCACGCAGCAGCGTGGGTAAATCCGCATGGCTTTGAGCGTACGATATCCCGCCGCTGACGGTGCTTGAAAAATTGCCCGCCTGCGAAATGAATTTTTGTTCGGCGAAGTCCAGCCGCACCCGCTCGGCGATCAGCATTGCCGTCTCGACAAGGTCGCTCGTCACGACGATCGCAAACTCCTCACCGCCGAGACGCGCGGCGATGTCGTTCTGCCGGATGCTAGAGGCCAGCAGGCTGCCGAATGTCTGCAGCACGGTGTCGCCGACCTGATGGCCGTGAACGTCGTTGATGCGTTTGAAGTGATCGATATCGAAAGCGACGACCGCGACCGCGTCCGGCAGCTTCTGCGCGCGGTCGAACAGTGCGCGCCGGTTGAACAGGCCGGTAAGCGAGTCCGTCTCGGCCTCGCGCTTATGATGCAGCGTTTGCCGCACCTGATTGAGGCCGAGCGAAATGGCCCCCATCGCTCCAACCCCGGTCAGGCACATGCCGAGGTTGATGTTTTCCGCCCAGTCGGACGGCGCATGATGCATGACCCAGCTGCCGTCGATCACCAGCACCACGGCGCACATCAGGAAAGACAGCGACGTCAGCGTGTAAAGCGTCATCAGCAATCGGATCAGCAGCGGCGCCTGCGTGCGCCAGGGCCAGTAGTCGAGACCAGTCGAGAACATGATCGCCGCCGCGGCGATATTCAGGGTGATGTAGCCGATCCCGTCGTAGCCAGCGAAGATCGGAATATCGACCATGGCGATAGAGATCGCGGCGGTGACGATCATCCGCATGACCGGCAACGTGTTTGTCGTGAACTGACGCCCCGCGCCCATGAAGAAGACGATGCCGGTCAACATGAACGCGAAGGCGAGGGCTCCCTTTGCCGCAGAGTACCGCTCCACGAAATCGCGATAAATGAAAAGGCTGACGATGAGAAACGACACGCCGATGCCCCACGTCATCAGAACATGGTCGGATCGTGAAACGAGCCAGCTCACGAAAAAGGTGATCGCAAGACCCATGCTGCAAAAACTGAGTGCGACAAGTAATGAGTTGTAGTCGAGCAGCACTGTCAATCCTGCGGCAAATATGAATTTGGGCGGCAGAAAATACGACTGCGATTAAAGGAGCGCTTAACGAGCGGGTGTGCGTATACGAACGCCTAACGGCGGCTGAATCGATTGGGTAAAATGATTGCTAAATAGGACGCCGCGGTGAGTGAGCCGGATGGACGCGATATCCGATCGCCTCCATCCGCCGATGTCAGGTTGATACCGCTTCGGTCGCGACGAGATCAGCCAGCGCAAGCGCGATTGCACCGTCGGGATTCGCCAGGTCATCGAGGATCGAGTAATGATGGCGGCCCGGCATGAGCTTGAGGGCGGTGTCCGCGCCGGCTGCGCGTGCGGCGCTGTCAAAATCCTTCGACTGGCGCTGCAGTTCGCTCAGTTCGGAGCCTCCGGCAAAGAGCCGGTGCGGCGGCAGCTTCCGCTGAAGCTGACGAATCGGACTGAGCGTCTCGATTTCCTCCGGTGTGAATTTCAACTGATCGTTGATGTAATTCAGCGCGAGCGGTTCGAGATCGAAGATGCCGCTGACCGGAAGCACGCCGCGCACCGCGTGGTGATCGGCAGTCACCGCCGCGAGATGCCCGCCCGCCGACCATCCGCCGACGTGAATTTTGCTGCTGTCGAAGCCGAGGTCGGCCTTGGTTTGCAAAAAAGACAGCCCGGCCCAGATCTGGTTCACGATCTCGGTCAGCGTCGCCTCGGGTGCGAGCGTGTAGCCGATGGCGGCATAATCGATCCCATGATGGTTGGCGCCGTCCGCCAAAAACGAGAACATGTCGATCGAATTCCGTACCCAGTAGCCGCCGTGAATAAAGACGAACAGCGGCGATCCGATTTCGCCGGAGGGAAAGTAGTCGATGCGTTCGCGCTCGTGCGCGCCATAGGCGATACCAAGGGTGGCGTCCTTGCGTGTGCGCATTTTGGCGCTGCGGCTGCGCCAGTCCTCAAGCCAGGCGGTGCTGTCGGCCACCGCATTGGTATTGTTGTAGGCGGCGTCGAGTGCGGCGCGGTCCATGCCGCGGTAGATCGGCGTATTCGATGCTTGGGTCATGCGTCACATTAACAATGTGGCTCGGTGCGGAATAGTAACGAATTCGCAAGGTATTGATGGTTACCAAATAGTTCAACTATTTGCGGAATTCGGCGATGAGCACGCAGGATAATCACGAGATCGATAATCCACGGGATTCCGGAGACCCCGATTCTCAACAGCGGGATGACCGGCACGGCGACCAGCCTGACCATGGCGCGGACGTCTCGATCGTCCCGGCCATCGTCAACGAATTCGGTGACGATCTGCATCCCGGAAGCCGCCCTAAGGGAATGCACCAGGAGATCACGCTCCAGCGTCTGCCGCCCAATAGCTCCTGGGAAGACATCGTGTTCAGCGCATCGCGTGTGTTCGAGGAAGCCAACGTATCGCCGCCTCGGGCGCGCCGCCCTTCGCTGGTGACCATCGTTCTGATCGCCGCGATCATCGGAGCCCTGAGTGGCGCCGGCACCACATGGGGGGTCGGTCATTTCGGCAAGGACGACAAGGCGAAAGTCGCGGACGCTGCGCGGGAGCGTTCGATTAACGACGCAATCGCACAGGTATCGTCGGAGTTGCAGACCCTCAAGAGCAGCGCGGAGGCGACCGCGAAGGACAATGCGGCAAGGCTCGCCAGACTGAGCGAGACGCTCGGCAAGATGAAGGCATCTCCGCCGGATATCACCGGCTCGATCCCGGCCCCTGCTGCGCAGGTGGCGTCACCGGCGCCCGCCGTCACAGCTCCTGCAACAACATTCAGCCGGCTGCCGACACTCGAGGGCTGGACCTTGCGTGACGTGACGAACGGCGGCGCGATGATCGAAGGCCGACTTGGCGTGTTTGAGGTTTACCCCGGCGATCCGTTGCCGGGTGTGGGGCGGGTCAATGCAATTCGCCGTCAGGACGGACGATGGGTTGTTGTGACCGAGCGCGGCCTGATAACCACCCGTTAATTTCCGGCTGATGCGGTCCTGGAAAGTCCGCGAAAATCTCCGATAAAATTTGATCGTTCGCTTGAACGATACGGCATCATCTTGCTGCCATGTTGCGCACACGAAATATAACGAGGTGCCAGCATGACCAACGACCCGACCATTTCCCACAGCAATATTGTCAGTTTCTTCGCTGAGGAAATGCGCGATGGCGAACGGGATCTGGCCACCATGCCTTATGCCAACGATAATTGCTGTCCCCATTGCGGCGGTGCGCTCGCGCCCGGAGATAAGGCGTCGGATTGTTCGAGCTTCGAGTTCGGCGCGCGGCGAATGTCGCCGTTGGCCTGGCGCACGCTTGAAGAGCGAATGGCGGGTCCGCGCTGAAGCGGTCCGAAAAAACAAAAGGCCATCACACCGCTGAGCGATGATGGCCTGCGCCAATGTCGGCATTGAAGTCGATGATCTTGGGAAGCCAGAGCGCGGATGAGCTGCTCTGCGAGCCGATTGGCGTCAAACCTTCAGGTTTTCCGCCGATGTCTTGCCGCGGTTGGCAATTTCCTCGAACTCAATCGCTTGTCCTTCGTTCAACGTGGACAGCCCAGCCTTTTGAACAGCAGAGATATGAACAAACACATCCTTGCCGCCCCCCGCAGGCTGGATAAATCCGTAGCCTTTGGTTGGGTTGAACCACTTCACAGTCCCTTTAGCCATTCCATGAGTCTCCAAATATAATGCTGTCGGCCCGCAAATGCGTATCCAACCGAAGCACGATACGCGATTTGAATTCTCGGTAAAGCGTCAAACGTCCAAAACTTCTTCGGATCACGCGCGCAAAGCTGAGGCGATTGGCGCATTTGGCAGGCATGCTGCACTGCAAGGAATGACAGGTTCCGATTTCACAAATCGCGGGAGCAACTTGCGTGCGCTGAATTTTGCCTGCGTCTTCCGGGCGTTGCCGCACCGCGATTGGATGCGGTCGACCGCGACGAATGGCGCGGGCGGCCCCCGTTCGTAGGTGAATTCACTAACCGCTCCGAAACCCTGACTTTAGCCGTATATGAGCCGTATATCCCTCGGTGCATCCGATGCGCCGAGGGCAGAGCTGTCAGTCGGCCTCATCGGCAGTGGCAATCGCCGCTTTTGTTTTTGGATCGGCGCGCTTCATCAGGTCCCTGACCAGATCCGACAGCACCGGCCGGGGCAGCGCCGCGAACGGCAGCGGGCGTGTGACGTCGACCGCCGCAAGGCCGAGTCGCGCGGTCAGAAGGCCGTTGAGAATTCCCTCGCCGAGCCGCGTTGAGAGCTTTGCCGCCACACCATGACCGAGCACCTGCTGGATCAGGCTGTCGCTCGCCGCCATGCCGCCGGTGACGGCGAGATGGGCGATGACATGCCGCATCAGCCGGATCATGCCGAGCGCGCCGGGACGTCCGCCATAGAGCCGCGCCAGTTGCCGCACCAGCCGCACGGCGGCGGCGAACACAAACAGCATGTCGATCACCGCGCCGGGACTGACGGCCGTGACCAGCGAGACGCGCGAGGCGGCGCTCGAGATCAGGCGCCGTGCTTCCTGATCAAGCGGCGGCATCAGCACGCGCTCGGCGAGGCGCAGCATGTCGGCGCCGTCGATGATGTCGTGCGCGTGGCTCTGTAGCATGGCGCGGGCATGGGCGAGCTGTGGATTGTCCTGCGCGACTTTCAGCAGGTCATGCACGATGACATCGCTGGCTTTGCGGTCATCGGTGATCAGGACGGCGTCGGCGCGTGCATGGAGCTGTTCGATGGTGTCGAGCCGGGCGAGCGCCAGCACTTCGCGGGTGATAATAACGATCAGCGCCAGCGCCACCATGAGTGCCAGCGCGACGCCGACAAAGCCGAGGGTCTGGCTGCGTGCAAACAGATCATCGACCAGATTGGCAACGCCAAGCCCAAGGCCGAGCAGCACGAGGCCACCGAGCGCGGTCCAGAAGATTGTCCCCCATGGGAAGCGCCGCCGCCGCGCAAGCTGCGGCGTCTCGACCGCCACCGGCAACAGCGGTGCCTCTGGCTCTGGCGTGACATGCACCCGGCCGCGGCTGCCGTGCCCGTCATGATCGCCGACCACGACGCGGGGATCATCGAGCTTGAATGACGTCGGTTTGCGGTGATGGGGACGATCGCTCATTGCAGCCTGTCTCCGATCAGGAATTGCAGCGCACGGTCGAGACGTATGTGCGGCAGCGCCGGTTCGCCACCGGTGCGTTCGAGCAAAGGCGGGCGGAAGCGCAGGAAGCGGAAATCGGTATCGCCCGCAGCGGCTGCGCTGAGGCCGCGAAAGCTGCCCGCGGTGCTGAATAGCTCATCGGGGATCAGGGGAAGATCGCCGGGAAAGGTCGCGATCTCGGTGTTCCCGTCAAAAGCTTCGCCGCCGGACGTCTCACCGGCGACAGGCGTTCCGATGATCGAGGGCAGCGTCTCGTCCTCATGCTGCACCATCGCCTCGCGGGTGGCGCGCACCGCGGCCAGCGCCACGACATCGGTGGTCGCACCCGCGAACTCGGCGCGGGTGGCGGCATGGTCGACCATCCGGCGCAGGATCGCTTCCAGGCGATCATGACTGGTGCGATGTAGATGGTCCGCCTTGGTCGCGGCGAACAGGATGCGGTCGATGCGCGGCCGCAACAGCATGCTAAGCAGCGTGCGCCGTCCGGCGTTGAAGCAGTCGAGGATGCCCGACAGCGCTCCTTCGAGATCGCGCAGCGCATCCGGCCCGGCGTTGAAGGCCGACAACGCATCGATCAGCACGATCTGGCGGTCGAGGCGGGCGAAGTGATCGCGAAAGAACGGCCGCACCACGACGTCCTTGTAGGATTCATAGCGCCGCCTCATCATTGCCCAAAGCGAGCCGCCTGGCGCATCGCCCTCCAGCGGTACGTCGAGCGGCGCGAAGGTCAGAGCGGGTGATCCGGCCAGCGCGCCGGGCATCAGGAAACGCCCCGGCGGCAACAGACTCATGGCGAACTGTTCCTGTCGGCAGGCGCGCAGATATTCGGTGAAAAGCTGAGCCGCCTTGAGCGTGGCCTGTTCGTTCTCCGGTCCGGTTGGATTGAGGGTTGCGAGATGGGCGTGCCAGTCGGCCGCCAGCATGGCGCGCGGTCCGCTGCGTGAAAGAGCGAGGCTCTCCGCCGACCATTGCTCATAGGTTTTGTTGAGCAGCGGCAGGTCAAGCAGCCACTCGCCGGGATAGTCCACGATATCAAGCGTCAGCGTGCGCATCGCGCCGTTCTGGCGCTGGTAGTCGATCGCCAGCCGCAGTTCGCTAATGTCGGTGGTCGAACTCGGCCACTCTCGCTGTTCGAGGAGGGTACTGAGGTGGCTCTCATAGGCAAAGCGCGGAACAGCATCGTCGGGCTGCGGTTCGAGGCGGGCGCGGGCGATCCGGCCGCTCGACAGGGATTCGAACACCGGGAAACGGCCGCCGCGCAGGAAGCCATGGATGAGTGCCGTGATGAACACCGTCTTGCCGGCCCGTGACAGGCCTGTGACGCCAAGCCGGATCGAGGGATTGAAGACGTTCCCGCCGTAATCGAACAGCGAGCGGGCTGACAGACGCAGTTCTTCTAAAATGCCAGACAGACCCGGTGCCATAATTTCTTCAAATGGGAGGGGACATATAACGGGCGCGTGATCATGTTGTGAAACTGGCGACGACGCGTGCCGAATTCAAGTTACGAGCCGACAGGATTTGTGATTCCGGATTTTTCCGAAGGGTTGATAGGATAGTCTTAAAGCTAAGCATTTTGCGATGTTAACGATTAACTTCAGACGGCTGACAGGCAATGGCGATTTTCCGGTTCAAAGAGCTTTCCATGCTGCCGGTGTTTCCCGGGCGGCCTTCGATTCACTGGACCTATGATCGCGCCGAGGTCATCGCGGACGGCGTGGTGCATGTCACCGGCATCGCGCTCGGGCTGGTCGCAGCGACTGCGCTGATCGTTCTGGCGGGCGTTTATGCCACGCCGGTTCATGTTCTGACCGTTTCCATTTACGCGATCGGTCTGATCGCGATGCTCTCGCTGTCGGCAATCTATAATTTGTGGCCTGTGTCACCGGTGAAATGGACACTGCGCCGGTTCGATCACTCGGCGATCTATGTGCTGATTGCAGCAACTTACACGCCCTTCCTGACGGAGATGAATGATCGGGTGCTCGGGATTTCACTGCTTGTCGGCGTATGGCTGGTCGCGATCGTCGGTATTGTTCTGAAGATCCGCTGGCCCGGCCGGTTCGACCGGCTCTCGATCGGACTTTATCTTGCGCTTGGGTGGAGCGGGGTGATCGCCTACAATTCCATCGCGGAGTCCTTACCGGGCACCACGCTGTGGCTGATCGCGATCGGCGGCATATTTTACTCGTTCGGGGTGATCTTTCATGCATGGCAGCGGCTGCGCTTCCAGAATGCGATCTGGCATGGCTTCGTGCTGGTCGCAGCGGCGTTTCATTACAGCGCCGTGCTGGATCTGGTCCTGCTGGCGAGTTGATCCTGCCGTTCAGCGGCCTGATCGGATCAGGCATCCCGCGCATATTCATTAAGCCGTTCGCTTAATATCTCGAGCAGCGCATCGCGGAGCGGATCGCGCGCCTGTCCGACCCATGCGACGGCGAGCGGCAGCTTGTTCATCTCGCCGCCTCCAGCGGTTTTCAGAGGAAGATACTTCACGCCTTTTGCAGCCATGCGCGAGGTCCAGTGCGGGACGATGGCGACTCCCATCCCGGCGGCGACCAGATTGACGATGGTCTGCTTCTCGTCCGCGACCTGCGCGACGTTGGCGTGCAGTCCCGCCTCGGCGAACAACTTGATTGTCAGGTCGTGGCTATGCGGCCGCGAGCGGCGTTCAGGAACGATCAGCGGCTCGTTGGCCAGATGAGTGATATGCACGCTGTCCCTTCGCGCCAGCCGATGCCGCTTCGGCACAGCGACGATTGCCGTCTCGTGAAAAAGATGCCGGTAGGCAAGGCGAGCGTCCATGTTCTGGCGTGGCCGGATGAAGGCAATGTCGATCCGCCCGGACAATAGCTTCGGCAGCAGCTTGATGGTCTTCTCCTCGCACAGATGAATGCCGATTTCCGGATGGGTTTTGCGGAAATCATGCAGCAGCAGCGGAATCAGGCCTGCGGCGGCGCTGTCGATGGCGCCGACCCGTAATGTCTGCATCTGGCTGCGGCCCTGTTCGCGAAAGCGGGCCGCGACGCTGTCCGCCTTCGCGATCAGGACGCGCGCTTCGTCGAGCAGCATCTCGCCTTCCTGCGTCAGCGAGACGCTGCGGGTCGTGCGCGCGAGCAATCGCATGCCGAGGTCGTCTTCCAGCAGGCGGATATGGCGGCCAAGCGCGGTTGGCAGCATGTCGAGCCGCTGCGCGGCCTTACCGAAGTGCAATTCCTCGGCGGTCGCAACGAAGCATCGAAGCTGATGCAGGTCCATGCGTCACCCCTCGGTTGCCGGGATTATAGCAGAAATTTGCACAATCGAATGGTTATTGAGGTCGGGCCTCCCGCGCCATTAGCCTTTGTACGGACGCCGAAAACGGCGCTGACAAAAATGAAATCGGGTGGAGACCTCAATGGCGAGCGAGCTGGAAACGCGCGTGCTGCGCAAGACGACGATTCGCATCGTTCCGTTTGTGATGCTGCTTTACTTCATTGCCTTTGTTGACCGCGTCAACATCGGCTTCGCAGCGCTGACGATGAACAAGGACCTCGGCTTCTCGCCGTCGGTGTTCGGTTTCGGCGCCGGGATATTCTTCTTCGGATATTTCCTGTTTGAAGTCCCATCGAATATCGCGCTGCACAAGGTCGGTGCCCGTGTCTGGATCGCGCGGGTGATGATCAGCTGGGGCTTCGTCTCCGCGGCGATGGCGTGGGTCCAGGGTGCAAACAGCTTCTACGCCCTGCGCTTTCTGCTCGGCGCGGCGGAGGCGGGATTCTTTCCCGGCATCATCCTTTATCTGAGCTACTGGTTCCCGGCGCGCAGCCGCGCTGCTGCCACTGCGGTCTTCATGGCGGCTGCGCCACTCTCAACGGCGCTCGGCTCGCCGATCTCGGGAGCACTCCTCGAGATGCACGGCATTTGGGGTCTTGCAGGCTGGCAGTGGCTTTTCGTTCTTGAAGCGGTTCCGGCGGTTGTTTTCGGCGTCGTCGTGTTGTTTTTCCTCACTGATCGCCCCGAGAGCGCGGCGTGGCTGAAGGATGACGAGCGCAAGTGGCTGGTCGACACCATGGCTGCGGAGAACGCTGCAAAAGCAGGGACCGCAGGTCACAGCTTCTGGCGCGGTCTGGCGGACGTGCGCGTGCTCGCGCTGTCACTGGTCTATTTCGGCACGTCCGCCGGGCTTTACACGTTGGGCATCTGGGCGCCGCAGATTATCAAATCGTTCGGTCTGACCTCGTTGCAAGTCGGTTTCGTCAATGCGCTTCCGGCGGTTGTTGCGGTGGTCGCAATGGTATGGTGGGCATCAAACTCCGATCGTACGGGTGAGCGGACCTGGCACGTCGTACTGGCGTGTCTTCTGGCATCGGCGGGCCTGGTGCTGGCGAGTTTCGCGGGCACGATGGTTGCCGTGGTCGCCGCGCTGACATTGGTCAATATCGGTGTGAGCTGTTCGAAGCCGCCATTGTGGAGCATGCCCACGACGTTTCTCTCCGGCACGGCCGCTGCAACCGGCATCGCCACCATCAATTCGATCGGCAATCTTGGCGGCTTTGCAGGCCCTGCGATGATCGGATGGATCAAACAAATGACCGGCAGTTTTGCGGGTGGATTGTATTTTGTCGCCGCACTCATGGCGCTATCGGCGGTGGTCACGCTGATCCTTTCCCGCAGCGCGAGGAAAACGCCAGCGGTCGCGGACGAGCAGACTTCACTTCAATCCCAAGCAAGGACCTGAATTATGCGTGAATACTCAATCGCCGCCATTCCCGCCGACGGCATCGGCCCTGAAGTGATCGGTGCCGGAATGCAGGTCCTCGACGCCCTCGAGAAACGAATGGGTGACGTGAAGTTCAACTTCAAGATGTTCGACTGGGGATCGAACTATTACAAGAAGCACGGCGTGATGATGCCGAGCGACGGCCTGAAACAACTCAAGCCGTTCAACGCGATCTACTTCGGCGCAGTCGGTGCCCCGGATGTGCCGGATCACATCACGCTGTGGGGCCTGCGGCTGCCGATCTGCCAGGGCTTTGACCAGTACGCCAATGTGCGCCCGACCAAGATACTGCCCGGCATCACCTCGCCGTTGCGCAACGTCGGTCCGGGCGATCTGGACTGGGTCATCGTCCGCGAGAACTCGGAGGGCGAATATGCCGGTAACGGCGGCCGCGTACATCGCGGACTGCCGGAAGAGGTCGCAACCGAGACGGCGGTGTTCACCCGCGTTGGTGTAGAGCGTGTGATGCGCTTTGCGTTCAGGCTGGCGCAAGGCCGTCCACGCAAAAAGCTGACGGTGTCGACGAAATCCAACGCACAGCGTCATGCCATGGTGATGTGGGACGAGATCGCCGAGGAAGTGTCGAGGGAGTTTCCGGACGTGACTTGGGACAAGACCCTGGTCGACGCGATGACGGTGCGCATGACTCTCGATCCCAGGAGTCTCGACACCATCGTGGCATCGAACCTTCAGGCCGACATTCTCTCGGATCTTGCGGGCGCGCTTGCGGGCAGCCTTGGCGTTGCGCCGACCGCCAACATCGATCCGGAGCGGCGTCACCCATCGATGTTCGAGCCGATCCATGGTTCGGCGTTCGATATCACCGGTAAGGGCATCGCCAACCCGGTCGCCAGCTTCTGGACTGCCGTGCAGATGCTCGATCACCTTGGCGAGAAGGAAGGCGCCGCGCGCCTGATGCGCTCGGTCGAGAGGGTGACGGGAGCGGGTATCCTCACGCCGGACGTCGGCGGCAAAAATACGACCAATGATGTGACCGATGCGGTGATCAGCGAAATCCACTCGTCGAATGTTTAGGAGAACGCTATGACGGTCGAGTTTTCACGACGGATATTTTTGGCGGGAGCGGCCGCGATGACGATGGCGAGCAAGGCCGGTGCGCAGACGGAACCAAAAGCGTCACCGTTCAACATGAGCGGCATCAAGGCGATGACCTTCGATCTGCAGGGCACGACGGTCGATTTCTATCAGCCGGTGCTTCGCGCCGGTCAGGCAATGTTCAGGGCCAAGGGTATCGATCTCGATTTCGCGGTGATATCGAGCGAATGGCGGGATCAATACCGTATGGGCATGGATACGGTGCTAGCCGGCAAGGCGCCGTATACGCGCGTCGATCGGATCTATCGCACGGGTCTTGATAACCTGCTCGAGAAGCGCGGCCTGTCGGACAAGTTCACGGCCGCCGAGCGCGACGAGTTGAACCTCGCATGGAACCGGATGGACCCCTGGCCGGACACCATCGAGGGACTGACACGGCTGCGCAAGCGGTTCACGCTCGCGACGCTGACGAACGCCAGCATGCCGGCGGCCATCGCGATCGTGAAACATGCAGGCCTGCCAATGGACGCGGTGCTCACAGGCGAGCTCGCGCAAAGCTACAAGCCCTCGCCGTCGGTCTATGGAATGGCAGCGAGCTATCTTGGCCTCAAGCCCGAGGAGATCTTGATGGTGGCCTGCCACAAGTACGATATGAAGGGCGCCAAGGCTTTCGGAATGCACACCGCATTCGTGGCGCGGCCATTGGAGTTCGGCCCGAACGGCAAGACCGACACCTCGCCCGAGCCATATTTCGATATTCATACCGACAGTTTTCTGGGGCTGGCGGAGGCGGTTGGTGCCTGACACGGGCGACCGATCGATATCCGATGTCACGAGGGTCTGAAAGTTCGCGCGGTGATATCTCCGCCGCGCGAACTTTTTTCCATTTCGGCAGTTAATAGCGGCCCGTGCTGGTTTCCCGGCACGAATTTTTGTGCGTCCCTCTGTAAAGGATCGTTTTGTCCTCCCCCATTGAAGATTATGCTCTGATTGGCGATTGCCTGACCGCCGCGCTCGTCAGCCGTGATGGATCAATCGACTGGCTGTGCTGGCCGACGTTCGATTCCGATGCCTGCTTTGCTTCGCTGCTCGGCAATCCGGAGCATGGCCGCTGGAGGATCGCGCCGAAGGAGGAGCCCGCTGGAATTACGCGGTCCTATCGCGGCGATACCCTGATTCTGGAGACGCGTTATGTCGGCAAGGAGGGTACGGTCACGTTGATCGACTTCATGCCGCCGCGCGGGCAGGCTTCCGACGTGGTGCGCATCGTACGCGGCGACCGGGGCGTCTTGAAGATGCGCATGGAGTTGATCCTGCGATTCGGCTCGGGTTTCAGCGTACCGTGGGTCAAGACGCTCGATGACGGTACTTTGCAGGCCATTGCCGGTCCCGACATGGTGGTGTTGCGTTCCGACGTGGAAACGCATGGCGAGGGGATGACCACCGTTTCCGAATTTGAAGTGCGGGCAGGCGAAACGCTGTCGTTTGTGCTGACCTACGATGCATCGCACCTGCCGGTGCCCGAGCCGATCGACGTGCACCGCGCGCTCGCGGATACCGAGGCGTTCTGGGACGAGTGGTCCGCCCGCGGCAATTTCAAGGGCAGGCACCGCGATCTGATCCAGCGCTCGCTGGTGACCTTGAAGGCGCTGACCTTCGCGCCGACTGGCGGCATCGTCGCCGCGCCGACCACCTCGCTGCCTGAAAAACTCGGCGGCGCCCGCAACTGGGATTATCGCTACTGCTGGATCCGCGACGCGACCTTCACGCTGCTTGCGCTGATGAATTCCGGCTATCGCGAGGAAGCCTCCGCCTGGCACCAATGGCTGCTTCGCGCTGTCGCGGGCTCGCCGGTGGATATGCAGATCATGTACGGCATCGCCGGGCAGCGCCGTCTGTTGGAATGGGAAGCGCCATGGCTACCCGGTTACGAGAATTCGCAACCGGTGCGCTTTGGCAATGCGGCGCATGCCCAGCTTCAACTCGATGTCTATGGCGAGTTGATGGATGCCTTTTATCAGGCGCGGCAGACCGGGATCGAATTCGACGGCGACACATGGCCGATCGAGTTGGCATTGCTCGAACACCTCTCCAAGGCGTGGCGCGAGCCCGACAGCGGCATCTGGGAGCGGCGGGGTGCGCCGCGTCACTACGTGTTCTCAAAGGTGATGTGCTGGGTGGCGTTCGACCGCGGCATCAAGAGCGCCAGGAAATTCGGGCTGGAAGGTCCGGTCGATGAGTGGTGCGCTATCCGAGACGAAATTCACAAGGACGTCTGCACAAAAGGTTTCGATGAGGAGCAAAATTCCTATGTCGAATCCTACGGCTCGAAGATGCTTGACGCGAGCCTGCTGCTGCTGCCGGAAATCGGGTTTCTCAAGCCGGACGATCCGCGCATCGTCGGGACGATCGCCGCGATCGAGAAGCATCTGTTGCGCGACGGCTTTGTGCTGCGGCATGATCCCCGCGAGCCGCTGGCGGACGAAGTCCAGCCGATTGAGGGCGTGTTTCTGGCGTGCACACTCTGGCTCGCAGACGCTTATGTGCTGATGAACCGGATTGACGAAGCGCGCACGTTGTTCTGGCGCGTAGCATCGCTGGCCAACGACGTCGGCCTGCTGGCTGAAGAATACGATACGCAGGAGCGTCGCCAGATCGGAAACTTTCCGCAGGCGCTGACGCATATCGCTCTGGTCAACACCGCGCAGAATATTTTCGCTGCCCTGCATCCGCAAAAGCCGGTCGTCCAGCGTTCGACGGAGCCAGGCAGGAATGACGTCAAGACGTGACGGCTAACCGATCTCGATGATCTGCGCGACGGCCTTGGCGAAGCCGTCGTCCTCGTTCGATGCGGTGGTGTGAGTAGCCCGTTTTTTCACTGCATCGCTGGCGTTGCCCATCGCGACCGACACCCCGCTGCGCAGGAACATCGGCAGATCATTGGCCATGTCACCGATAGTCGCGACATTGGCGAGCGGAATGTTCAGGCGGTTGGCCAGCGTCTCGACGAAAGTGCCCTTGTCGTATCCAGGCGGCGTGACGTCGAGATAATAGTTCTGTGAGCGCGCGGTGTGAGCAGCCTTGCCGAGCGCTGCCTTGAGGTCGGGCTCGCACTGCGCCAGCAGGTCGAAATCGTCGCTGACGCCGACGATCTTGCAAATATGGTCAAGCAGCGGTGTCGGATCGCCGATCTCATCCGGTTCGGCGTCGATGGTCATTTTCTCGCGTGCCACATAAGGACCGTCGGGGCGCTGGACCAGCCATCGGTCGGTCGTGAACAGCCACGCATCGACCTTGCGGAATTTGAGAAAATCCAGCGCGTCCGCGACCGCGTCGCGCGGAATAGTCTGATGGTTCATCAAAGACAGGTCCGGATTGAACGTGGTGCTGCCGTTGAACGCGCCGAGCGGCAGAACGAGCTTGAGAGGCTCGACCAGCATCCGCATGCCGAACGGCGGCCGGCTACTGACGGCGGTGAACTTGATGCCGCGCCGATGCAGATTGTGGACGGCGGCAATGGCGCCGGGCGTCAGTTTCTTGTCGCGCGTCACCAGCGATCCGTCGACATCCGAGACAACAAGGCGGATCGGCGCCATCAGGGTCAAGCTCCGGCCGTGGAAAGATTCAGCTTCTCGACGATCTCGTCCACGATCTCATCCACGGTGTCCTTGATGTCGACGATCAGAATATTTTCGCCGGGTTGCGGCTCTTCAAGCGTGTCGAACTGGCTCTTGATCAGCGCCGCCGACATGAAGTGTCCCTGACGTTTGCTGAACCTGTCGCAGATCAGTTCGCGCGAACCCTTTAGATAGACCAGCCGGATGTCCAGGCGGCCATGCACCAGAATGTCGCGGTAGGCGCGCTTCAATGCCGAGCAGGCAAAGACCACGGGCTTGTCTTCCTCGATATGCCGGTCAATGTCATCGGCAATGGCGTAAAGCCATGGCCAGCGATCTTCGTCGGTCAGTGGAATGCCGGCATGCATCTTCGCGATATTGGCGGCAGGATGAAAATCGTCACCGTCCTCCTCGGCAAAGCCGATGCGTTTGGCCAGCGCCTCGGCAACGGTGCTTTTCCCCGACGCAGAGACGCCGATCAGCACAATCGCCGCGATGGTCGAGGATGTCTGCGTCATGCGCCGTCTATGCCGGGTGGTGCGGCGGCTTCGTCGATCATCCAGATTGTCTCCCCTTTGGCAGATCGCGCGTGCGCGGCGGGCAGGTCATCATGGGCGAACGCACGGGCGAGGATCTCCTTCTTGTCGTGACCCGATGCGAGCAGCAGCATCTCCTCGCACATCGCAAGGCACGGTTGCGTCAGGCTGACGCGCGGCACGAACGGTTCGACATGGGCTTTCGGCACGCCCACGACCCATCGCCGGGTTTCGCTGGCAGCGGGATATCCCGGAAACAGCGAAGCGGTGTGGCCGTCCGGTCCAACGCCCAGTAGAACCAGATCGAACAGCGGCTCATTCGCAGCGCGATGTTTTGCGGCGAAGGCGCGCAATTCCTTCTCGTAGACAGTCGCTGCCTCATCCGGTGAGGGCAGCTGCGTCGGGATCGGATGCACATTGGAAGGGGGCGCACATTCGTCCAGAAATGCGCGGCGGGCCATGCCAATATTACTGAGCTTGTCGTCCTGCGGCACGAAACGGTCGTCGCCCATGAACCACTGGACGCGGGTCCATGGGATCCTTTCACGCCAAGCCGATGTCGCGAGCAGTTCGTAAAGCCGCTTCGGTGTCGATCCGCCCGTCAGGCAGATCGCCACCTGCCGGTCGTCCCGCGCGATGCGTGCGAGCAGCCGTTCGGCGGCGGCTACCGCCAATGTCGCGGCATCCGCCACGACGATGGTTTTCGGCAGCGCCCCTTTCATTCGCCGGTGATCGCGCGCCAGCGACGGCCGTCGCGCTCCAGAAGTTCGTGCGCTTCCTCCGGCCCGTCGGTGCCGGCGCGATACATCCCCAGTCCCTTGCCGCCCGCTTTTTTCCAGGCGTCGAGGAAGGGTTGTACCGCCTGCCATCCGGCCTCGACGCTGTCGGCGCGTTGAAACAGGATATTGTCGCCGATCATGCAATCGTAGATCAGCGTCTCGTAGCCGGTGTTCGGCGACGCCTTGAAGTAGTCCTTGTATTTGAATTTCATCTCCACGCCGTCGATCGTCACCTCCGGGCCGGGCACTTTGGTATTGAACTGCAGCGTGATACCCTCGGTCGGCTCAATGCCAACGACGAGATAGTTCTGCGACAGGCGTTCCACCTCCGTCACGCGAAACATCGAGAACGGCGCCTCCTTGAAGCGGATCGCAACCTCGGTGCGTTTGGCGGTCATGGCCTTGCCGGTGCGCAGATAGAACGGCACGCCCGCCCAGCGCCAGTTGTCGATGGTAAGCTTCATCGCGACATAGGTTTCGACATTGCTGTCGGGCGCGATGTTGTTGGATTTGCGATAGTCGATCACGTCGGTGTTGCCGACCTTGCCCGCCAGATATTGGCCGCGCACCGAATTCTTCAGCGCTTCCTCTTCGGTCTGGGTCTGGATCGCGGCGAGCACCTCGCCTTTTTCCGAACGGACCGATTGTGCATCGAATCGAGACGGCGGCTCCATCGCCACCAGCGCCAGCAACTGGAAAAGGTGGTTCGGCACCATATCGCGCAACGCGCCGGTGGCTTCATAGAAACTGCCGCGGGTGCCGACATCGACGGTTTCCGCCACCGTGATCTGGACGTGGTCGATATGGTTGCGATTCCAGATCGGTTCGAACATTCCGTTGGCGAAACGCAGCACCAGGATGTTCTGCACCGTCTCTTTGCCGAGGTAGTGATCGATGCGGTAGATCTGATGCTCGTCGAGCAGCTTGAGCAGATGGGCGTTGAGGTCCTTGGCCGATGCCAGATCGGTGCCGAACGGCTTCTCCACCACCAGCCGCCGCCACTTGCCGTTGCTTTCCTTCAACAGCCCGGCCTTGCCGAGCGATTGGCTGATCGGCAGGAACGCGCTTGGCGGCACCGCCAGATAGAACAGCTGGTTGTTGATGCCGCTGTTCTGGCAAATTTTGTCCAGATGAGTCTTCAGTCCATCGAACGATTTTGGATCGCTGGGATCGGCGTAAATAGCGGTCACGCAGTTGAACAGCTTGTCCGCGACGGATTTCTCGACCGTCTGGGTGGCAAACTTGTCCAGACCCTTCAGCAGGCTTTCTTTCAGGTCCTTGTTGTCCGCCTCGGAGCGTGTGACGCCGACGACGCAGAATTTTTCCGGCAACAGCCCGGCTTTCTCCAGATTGTAGAGCGCGGGGATGACCAGACGATGCGCGAGGTCGCCGGTGACACCGAAGATCACGAAACAGCAGGAATCGGGACTTTTCGGCTTTGCGTCCATCGTGTCAGCATTCATTCCAGTCTATCCTTTCGGTTTCCCCGGCTCCTTGTGGCCGCCGAATCCTGCGCGCATGGCGGACAGAATTTTTTCCGCAAAGGTATGTTCCTTGCGCGAGCGGAATCGTGCGTAGAGCGCCGCGGTGATGACCTCGGCCGGCACCGACTCGTCGATGGCCGCGTTGATGGTCCAGCGGCCTTCGCCGGAGTCTTCGACAAAGCCGGAATATTCGTCGAGCTTGGGATTGGCCGCGAGCGCACTTGAGGTGAGATCGAGCAGCCATGACGAGATCACGCTGCCGCGCCGCCACACTTCGGCGACGTCGGGAAGGTTGACGTCGAAGCGATGGGCTGGCGGCAGCGCGTCGATATTCGCGTTGCGCAGGATGTCGAAACCCTCGGCGTAGGCCTGCATCAGGCCGTATTCGATTCCGTTGTGGACCATCTTGACGAAATGGCCGGCACCGACCGGGCCCGCGTGGATGTAGCCTTGCTCGGCGCGGGCATCGAGTTTTTCACGGCCCGGTGTGCGCGAAATGTCGCCGAGGCCCGGCGCCAGTGTCGCGAAAATCGGATCAAGCCGGTCGACGACCTTCTTGTCGCCGCCGATCATCATGCAGTAGCCGCGCTCGAAACCCCAGATGCCGCCGCTGGTGCCGACATCGACATAGTGGATGCCCTTATCCTTGAGCGCGGCGGCGCGGCGCACGTCATCCTGCCAGAATGTATTTCCGCCGTCGATGATGGTGTCGCCGTTGTGCAGCGAGTGACTGAGCGTGTCGATCGTATCCTCGGTGATCTTGCCGGCGGGCAGCATGATCCAGATCGTGCGCGGCGCTTTCAGCTTCACCACCAGATCGCCGAGCGACGCGCCGGGTGTCGCGCCATGGCTGGCAAGTTCATCGACAGCCTTGCTGTTGACGTCGAACACGACGACGTCGTGCTTTCCCTTTTCGATCAGGCGGCGCGTGATGTTGCCGCCCATTCGCCCGAGCCCGATGAGTCCGATCTGCATGATGATATCCTATGACAACGCGTTGGCGACCGCCGCGTTGATGCTGGCGAGGCCCTTGGCGACGTCGCCCTTGATGTGAAGCCGGATCGCACGGCGGTCGCGTTCGGTCAGCACGCCAAAATCTCCGCGCGCCTGTGCCGCCTTGATCACGCCAAAACTCGCCTTCTCACCGGGGATCGGTAGATCCCTGGCGTCGTCGGCGGTGATCTGGATGAATACGCCGGTGTTGGGTCCGCCCTTATAGGCCTGTCCGGTCGAGTGCTGGAAGCGCGGACCGAAGCCGACACAGGTGGCAACACGCTTCCTGTCACGGATCGCAAGCCGCGCTGTCTGCAGGGCTTCGATGTCGGCCGTGTTGTGGTCAATATAGGCGAGCAGGGCGGCATAGTCGCCGGGCTTGATGCGCGAGAAATGCGCCTTCAGCCACGATCCCACGGTACCATCGGCGCCAGACTTGCGCAGCGCGTCGGCGTTCCTGGTATCGGTATAGATCGCGATATTGCCATCTGTGACGACGGGCGTTTCCGGCGGTAGCGATCCGGTCTTGTCGTACTCGGCGGTGAGTTCGCGGGTCTTGATCTTGGCCGCTTCCACGTCCGGCTGGTCGAACGGATTGATGCCGATCACCGAGCCCGCAACTGCGGTTGCAATCTCGAATCGGAAGAATTCCTGCCCAATATGCTCTGGACTGGTGACCGCGATCCGCACCACTGGATGTCCGGCCTTCTCCAGCGCATTGAGCGCCGCATCGCGCGCGGTGTCATCCTTCAGCCGCAGATCGACGAACACGCGATCGTTGCCGTAGACACCGGGCGCTCCCAGCGGCTCGTCGGCCAGCGGGATCAGCGCCTTGCCGTTCTTGCCGGTGGATTCGGCAATCAGCTGTTCGGTCCATGCACCAAAATCGCCGATCGCACTGGATGCGGAGATCGTCACCTTGTCGCGTCCGGACTTTGCCGCTGCGCCAAGCGCAAGGCCAAGCTGGATACCGGGATTTTCCTGCGGCGGCACGTCGGGGCCGCAGGCCCGTACCATCGAGGATGCAACATCCAGAAATTTCTTCAGGTCCAGACCCGTCGCGGCGGCGGGGACGAGACCGAATGGCGAGATCACCGAGTAACGTCCGCCGATGCTCGGCTCTCCGTAGAAGATGTGAGCGAAGTGCCGCGCCTTGGCGGTTTTCTCCATTGACGAGCCGGGATCGGTGACGGCGACGAAATGATCGCCGGCCTTTTCGCGCAGCTTGCCGACCTCAGCGAAGAAATACTCCATCATCACGTTCGGCTCGGTGGTGCTACCGGATTTGCTGGAGACGATGAACAGCGTTTTATCGAGCGTGACCGAGGATTGCAGCCGCAGCACCTGCGCGGGGTCCGTTGAGTCAAGAATGGAGAGCTTGGGAAATCCCGCGGCGGGGCCAAACGTCAGCGCAATCACTTCCGGGCCGAGGCTCGATCCGCCCATGCCGAGCACCACAACGTCGGTGAACTTCTCACGCTTCACCCAATTGGAGAACGTTTCATAACGCGACAGCGCCTTGTGCTCACGCTCCACCCCGTCAAGCCAGCCCAGCCATTTGGCCTCGTCGTGACCGGTCCATACCCTGGCGTCCTTCTTCCACATCGCCCGACCCTTGCCGGACGCGCGCCATTCGTCGGTCAGCGTCTTGACATCCTTTGCCAGCGTGTCGCCCAGCGTAATCGCTTGCGTGTCAATCTTGGCGCCGAGCATCTTGGCGCGTTTCCCTGCGACCGCACCGAGCAACTGGTCGGCGGCATCGGCGAACAGCTTTACACCTTCGTCCACGAGCTTGTCGGTGACGGCATCGAGCGAAACGCCGCTCTTGGCGAGCTCACTGAGCACCTGTTCGGCTTCCGGGATATTTTCTTCAAGGCTGTCGCGCGGCTTGCCGTGATCGCGGAACGCATCGAGGGTGGCAGGCGGCACGGTGTTGACAGTGTCTTTGCCGATCAGTTCCTCGACATACAGCACGTCGCTATAGGCCTTGTTCTTGGTGCCGGTCGAGGCCCAGAGCAATCGTTGCAGCTTCGCGCCCTTGGCTTCCAGTTCCTTCCAGCGGGCGGTGGCGATCACCTTCTTATAGTGCTGGTAAGCTAGCTTGGCGTTGGCGATGGCGACCTTGCCCTTCAGGGCGGTCAGCCGCTTCTTCTGGTCCTCGTCGTTGGCGGCGGCAATCTTTGTGTCCAGCTCCTTGTCCACCGCGCTGTCGATGCGGCTGACGAAGAACGAGGCGACGCTCGCCACCTTCGACAGGTCGCCATGGACGGCGGCGAGTTTCTCAAGCCCGCTCATATAGGCCTCGAGGACCTGTGCGTAGACTTTTTGCGAGAACAGCAGCGTGATGTTGATACTGATGCCTTGAGCGATCAGCTTCTCGATGGCGGGCAGGCCCTCGGCGGTGCCGGGTACCTTCACCATCAGGTTATCGCGCTTCACCGCGCTCCACAGCCGCTTGGCCTCGGCGAGCGTGCCCTCGGTGTCGAGGGCGAGGTACGGCGAGACTTCGAGACTGACAAAGCCGTCATGGCCTTTGAGTTCGTCGTAAACCGGGCGCAGGACATCGGCGGCGTGCTGAATATCCTCGATCGCGACCGATTCATACAGGTCGATCACCGAACGGTCGCCATCCTTCAAAAGTTTGGCGAAAGCGTCATCGTATTCGTCGCTGCTTCCGATTGCCTTCTCGAAGATCGACGGGTTCGAGGTGACGCCCCTCACGCCGTCCTGATCGATCAGCTTTTTCAGGTCGCCCTTGGCGATGAAGCCGCGCGCGAGGAAGTCGAGCCAGACGGATTGACCGTGCTTTTGCAGTTCTTTGACCGGGTTCATGATGCCTTGTTCTGTTCGATTTGGCGGAGGGCCGCCTCAACAACCTTATCCGGCGCGAAGCCGAATTTCCTTAACAGGTCCTTCAGCGGCGCAGACGAGCCGAAAGTATGCATACCGATGATCTCGCCGGAAGGGCCTGCGTAACGATCCCAGCCTAAAACCGATCCTTGCTCGATGGTGACACGGGCCGTGATCCGCGGCGGCAGCACCTGATCGCGGTAGGATTTGTCCTGCTTTTCGAATAGGTCCCATGAGGGCATCGACACCACGCGCGACCTGACGCCACGCGAGGCCAATTGCTCGTGGGCGTCGACGCAGAGCTGGACCTCGCTACCGGTGCCGATCAGGATCACCTGCGGCGCATCGGAATCCGCCAGCACATAGGCGCCGCGCGCCACGCCCTCGGCGGAGCCGTATTTGCTGCGGTCGAACACCGGCATGGCCTGACGGCTCAGCACCAGCGCTGCCGGATTGTCCTTTAGGTTGAAGACGACCTTGTAAGCCTCGCGCACCTCGTTGGCATCGGCCGGCCGAAGCACCACAAGGCCCGGAATGGCGCGCAGGCTCGCGATCTGTTCGACCGGCTGATGGGTGGGGCCGTCCTCGCCGACGCCGATCGAGTCATGAGTGAAGACATGGAAAATCGGCAGCTGCATCAGCGAGGACAGCCGGACCGGCGGCCGCATGTAGTCGCTGAAGACCAGAAAGGTCGAACCGAACGCACGCAGATGGCACAGACCCATGCCGTTGACGATCGCGCCCATGGCATGTTCGCGCACGCCGAAATGTATGTTGCGGCCGCCCGGTGTCGTGCGTTCCAGCGCGCCCATGCTCTCGGCGGTCAGCTTGGTCTTGGTCGAGGGCGCAAGGTCTGCCGAGCCACCGAGCACCCAGGGCAGCTTGTCGGCGATCGCGTTGAGAACCTTGCTGCCGGCTTCGCGGGTGGCAACGCCTTTTGCATCGGCCTTGAACTCGGGCAGGTCCTCGTCCCAACCTTCCGCGAGGTCGTGCTTCAGGCAGCGCTGAATTTCATCGGCCTCGGTTTTGTTGGCTGTCGCGTAGGCCGCGAAGGTCTTTTCCCAATCGGCGCGAAGCTTTGCGCCGCGCTTGCCGATACGATCGGCAAAGCGCTGGTAGACGCCGTCCGGCACGTAGAAATCCTTGTCCTCCGGCCAGCCGAGAAAGGCCTTGGTTTTCTTCACTTCGTCAGCGCCGAGTGCATCGCTGTGAATTTTCGAAGTGCCCTGCATGCCCGGCGCGCCGTAGCCGATAATGCTGTTGACGATGATAAGGGTGGGGCGGCCCTTGGTTTCGCTGAATTCTTCAAGCGCGGAGCGCACACGGTCGGTGTCATTGGCGTCCGCGACATAAGTCACATGCCAGCCGTAACCGCGAAATCGCGCGGCGACATCCTCGCTGAACGCAAGTTCGGTATGGCCTTCGATGGTGACGGTGTTGCTGTCGTAGATCCAGCACAGATTGTCGAGACCGAGATGGCCCGCGAGCGAAGCCGCCTCCGACGCCACACCTTCCATCAGGTCGCCGTCGCTGCAAATTGTATAGACTCTGAAATTGAAGATGGTGCTGTCTGGCTTGTTGTAGCGAGCACCGAGCCAGCGCGAGGCGATAGCCATGCCGACACTGTTGCCGCAGCCCTGTCCAAGCGGACCTGTTGTCGTTTCCACACCGGTGGTGTGACCGTGTTCGGGGTGTCCCGGCGTGACGCTGTCAATCTGGCGGAAGTGTTCGATATCGTCCAGCGTGACGGCTGCGATATTCGTCACCTGTCCATCTTTCAGCCGCTTGATACCGGAAAGATGAATCAGGGAGTAAAGCAACATCGACGCGTGACCGCACGACAGCACAAACCGGTCACGATTCGGCCACAGCGGATCAGCGGGATCATAGCGAAGCACCTCCTGCCACAATGTGTAGGCTACGGGCGCCATGCCCATTGGAGTACCGGCATGGCCAGAGTTGGCCTTTTGCACAGCATCAATCGCCAGGGTGCGAATGGTATTGATACCAAGCTGATCGACCGGGTCGATGCTGGGCGGAGACCGATCATCGGCCGTCGAACGCGAACCTTCCATCTCATGACCCCCTGTGGGCTGAAGTTTGTCCCGGCCCCGCCTACGTCTGCATTGCTCAAGCTAGAACCCAAACCAAACGGCGGCGAAGCTGGATGGTTCCCCCATGCCCGATCATCGCAACGTCGTGAACGGATGGGCTGCTGCGGGATTGAAGGCAATGTGCGGGCTGGTCGGGGATGGCGGTTTGTGGCTCTAACCGCTCAACATTCCGATCATGATCGGTTATGAACAACGCCTTATGACAATGCGATGTCACCGGTGAAACCCCGGTGCCCAGCAAGGGGTGACATAAAGATAATGAGTGACGAACTTCCCGATCGTCTGTCGATCGATCCGAACAGTCCGTATTATGATGAGAAAATCCTGTCGCGGGATATCGGCATCCGTTTCAAGGGCGTCGAAAAGACCAATGTCGAGGAATATTGCGTCAGCGAAGGCTGGGTCCGCATGACGGTCGGCTCGGCCAAGGACCGGCACGGAAATCCGATCACCATGAAATTTTCCGGCGCGGTCGAACCGTATTTCAAGAGCTGACGGCTCCCGACAATCCCGAAATAAAAAAAACCGGCCCTCGCGAGGCCGGTTTTCGTTTTGATGTGCGCTCAGGCCGCTTTCTTGAGAAGATCGGGCAGACCCGACAGCGAAGAAATACGATAATCCGGCCCAAATCCCAGCGTATCCATCTGGGTGCGCATTGCCTTGAACATGTGCAATGGGGTGGTTTGGATGCCCGGTTTGAAAGATGCCGCCATGGCATCCGGCGTCACACGCTCGATCCATGCCACGCTCAACCCGAACGATTTCGCGCCGCTCACGTCGAACGGATTGGATGACACGAACAGTACCTCATGCGGCTTCACGCCGAGCGTTTGCTCGATCAGTTCGTAGGCGCGGGGACTGGGCTTGAACACGCGCTGGCTGTCGATGCTGATCGTGGCGTCGAGCACCTTGTCGAGGCCGGTGTTCTTGACCAGCATGTTCAGCATGTCGCTGGATCCGTTCGACAGGATGGCCAGCTTGTTGCCCTTCAATTTTTCGAGGGTGGCCAGCGCATCCGGATACAGATCGAGGTGGACGTATTTGTCCATGATGACCTCGAACACGGCCGGATCGTATTTGAGGCCAAGCAGCTTCAGCGTGTAGTCGAGCGACTCACGGGTGATCACCGAGAAGTCTTCGTAGCGCTGCATCATGCTTCGCAGCCAGGTGTATTCGAGCTGCTTCAGGCGCCAGATCTGGGTGATGGCCTCGCCGTAGCCGGGGAATGCCTCGTCGGTCACGGCGGCGACGGACTGGATGTCGTAGAGGGTGCCATAGGCATCGAATACAAGAGCTTTGATTGTCACGGGATTAATCCATCGCTTGCGGTTGGGTTGAAGAACGCGGCCCGGCTTTGCAGCCGGGCCGCGCGTTGTCAGTTGGGGCTGACGCCGGTGTGAACTTGCAGCGAGAAGTCATCGAAGCGGGCTTCGTTCTCCGCATCGCGGCCGTAGAGAATCGTGCCGAGATAGCAGCCGAGGAATCCCAGCGGCAGCGAGACGATGGTCGGATTGACCAGTGGCCACAGCGCATCCGCACCACGCATCGCAGGTCCGATCATCGCCAGCACAACGGATGAGATCAGGCCGACGCTCATGCCGCCGACGACGCCGCCGGTGTTGAAGCGACGCCAGAACAGCGACAGGATCAGCACCGGAAAGTTGGCGCTGGCCGCGATGCAGATCGCCAGAATGACCAGCACCGCGACGTTGACGCCCTGCGCAAGGATGCCGAGCACAATCGCCAGGACACCAATCGCGATCGCCGCGTAGCGGGCGATTTTGACTTCCGTCTTGGGGTCGGCTTTGTCCTTCATCAGCCAGTTGGCATAGAAGTCGTGCGCGATGGCACCCGATGTCGAGAGTGTCAGCGCGGAGACCACGGCAAGGATGGTCGCCACGGCCACCGCCGAGACGAAGCCGAGCATCAGATCGCCGCCGAATGTGCCTTTACCACCGCCAAGATACTGCGCGAGCAGCGGCAGCGTCAGGTTGCCGCCGCCGCCGGCAGCTTTGATCGCGTCCGCACCGACATAGGTAGCGGCAGCCAGACCGAACAAAGTTGTGCCGAGGAAGAATGCGCCAGCGAGGAACATGACCCAGACCACAGAGCCGCGTGCAGTCTTGGCGTCCGGCACGGTGTAGAACCGTGTCATGACATGCGGCAACCCCGCAAGACCGAGCGCGTAACCCAGCCCGAGCGAAATCTGGTCAAACGGATTTTTCAAATAGTTGCCGGGCAGCATGTAGTTCGCACCGGCTTTGGCTTCGGCCTGATCGAACAACGTCAACGGATTGAACTTCACCAGCATCAGGATCATCACGAGGATGATGGCGCCCGCCGCAAGCATCAGCACAGCTTTGATGATCTGAACCCATGTCGTTGCGATCATGCCGCCGAAGCCGACATAGACGATCATCGCAACGCCGACGAAAATAATCGACCAGTCGTAGGAGATGCCAGTGAGAAGCTTCACCAGCACGCCTGCGCCCGCCATTTGCGGCATCAAATAAGCGAAGTTGACGACAACGGTGCCGACGATGGTTGCCAGCAGCGAGGTACGCGTCTTCATGCGGCTCTGGATGACGTCACCCAGCGTGTATTTGCCGGTGTTGCGCAGCGGCTCGGCAATCAAAAACAACACCGTGCAGAAGGCCACCAGCGGGCCGATTGCATAAAACGCGCCGTCCATGCCGTAGAGAGCAGTGAGGCCTGTAAAGCCAAGGAACGCAGCCGCGCTGCACCAGTCGCCCGCAAGTGCGAAACCATTCTGCGCGGACGTCAACTGACTGTCGGCAGCGTAGAAGTCGCTGGTGGTGCGGGTACGCATCGCCGCCCAATACGTAATGCCGAGGGAGATGGCGAGGATGAGGGTGAAGATGACGAAAGTTGTGCTCATCGCGATGCTCCCTTGATTTCGGCGGCGGCTTTTGCAGCCAATGGATCGAAAATACCGTTGGCGACGCGGACGTAGACGATCGCGAGTACCCAGGAGAGCAGGTAATTCAATGCAATCAGAAGGTAGCCGACGTTGAACGAGCCGATTACCTTGATGCCGACGAAGCCCTTGGCAAAGCCTGCGAGTACGGTGAGGCCGATGTATCCGACCATGAAAATGATGGTCATCGGCACGAGATATTTCAGTTTTTCGGCGATGAGCGCCTTGATCGAAGCGTGCGCCGCCTCGACCGAAACCATGTCACGCATGGTGGTCCCCCTGGTTTTGTTTCAATCGGTATCGCATAACCCATACACTTTCATTCGCACGTCCTGGAGAGACGCGCGTTGGTTAAGTCGAAGTCTAAGCTCGGATGCGGTCGCATCACCCGGTGTGACGCGGCTGATAAGCGATACAGCTCCCTAATCCTTTGCTCCTCGCTTTCCGCGAGTTTGGCCGGCACCGGTTGTCCGATGACAGCGACACGACTTTACCGGCACCTTCAAAAGTGGCAAAATCGATTAAAGTGATGTTCGCAATCGCATATGATGATAACGGATCCAGGGAAACGGGCGCCATGAATTTCGATATCGACTGTCTGAGGACATTTCTGCTGGTCGCTGACAGCATGAGCTTTTCGCGCGCGGCCGAAAGTGTGGGTCGATCGCAATCGACGGTCAGTCAGCAGATTAACAAGCTCGAAGACCAGCTCGGTAAAAGCATTCTGGAGAGGCGCAAGGGACGTGTGATCGAACTCACACCCGAAGGCAGCAAGTTGCTTCAATATGCGCGGCGTATTCTGCAGCTCAACGACGAAGCCTTCGGTTCGATGTCGGATGAAGCGCTGACTGGTTTTGTGAAGCTTGGTGTTCCGCTGGATTTCTTCGGTCGCGATTTCACGCATTGGCTGACGGATTTCAAGAAAATGCATCCGATGGCCGGTCTTGAAATCGAGGCCAATCAATCGGAGAATCTTCAGAAGCGCACGGCACGCGGCGAATTCGATCTCGCCTTTTTCAAACAGGATGCCGGCGCGCAGCTGGGCACGGTGGTGCTGAAGGAGCAGCTCGTCTGGGTCAGCGGCCCGACATTCGTGCCGGAGTCGAGTGTCTCGATTCCGATGGTGCTGTTTCCTGAAGGATGCGCCTATCGGCGTGCCGCGCAGACTGCGCTGAAAGATCACAATCGAGCGTGGCACATGAGTTTTGTCGGGCCGAGTTTCGAGTGTCTGCGCGCTGCCGCGATCGAGGGGATGGGCGTCACCGTGCTGGCGCGGGCGCTGGTGCATGCGCCTCTGCGTGTTCTGGGGCCAAGTCATGGTCTGCCGTTGCTTCCAGCGGTCGAGGTTGCCTATGCCAATGGGCGCCGGTCGAATTCGCGTGTGGTGTCCGAGTTGGCGTTGTTTCTTGCCGACAGCCTGAGCAACTCCGGCGTGGCGCCGCGGATGCGGTTATCCGAGGAACGCAGCGCGCGCCCCCGCGCGAACTGAAAAAATTGAACATGTTCGCGGCCTCCGTGTTTTGGGAAGATCGGCGTTCTTCGCAGGAGCGCTCATCAAACCGAGGTGGCGATCATGGCCCAGACAACACGAAGCAAGGCTGCGCGGAACAAGACATCGCGTCGTAAGCCGGCGGCACAAATCCGCTCGCGTCCGCGAAAAACCGCGCGGAACGGCCGAGCGACCGGCGCATCGAAACGAACAGCCAAAAAGTGGTCGGCTCGCGTCACACAGACCAGCGACGCGCTCGATCTGAAGAAGGACGTTTTCAAGCTCGGCAGCCCGAAGGCGATCGCGCGGTCGTTGAAGAAATCCGCAGAGCAGAGCCATCGTCGCAAAAGCGATCCGTATCGCTCAGCGATGTCGATGCTGGTGTTTTACATCAATCGTGCCGGCACCAATCTGCCGGCCACCCGGCGCAAGAAGCTGGAGGCGGCAAAGGACGAACTGCGCAAGGTGTTCGGCAGGGCCGCCTGAAAAAGCGGTGCCGCGCCCCCGGCACCGCTTTTTCATTGATATTATCGATCCGGGATAAGGCCTAGCCGTGCAGCTTCTTGGCTGTTTCGGCAACGGTCTTGCCCTGATAGCGGGCGGCGGCGAGCTCGTTTTCGCTTGGCATGCGGCTGCCGTCGCCATCAGTGACGGTGGTCGCGCCATAAGGCGAGCCGCCATGAACTTCCTTCACGCCCATCTGTCCGGCATAGCCGTAGTTGAGGCCGACGATCACCATGCCGAAGTGCAGCAGGTTGGTGATGATGGAGAACAGCGTCGTCTCCTGGCCGCCGTGCTGGGTCGCAGTCGAGGTGAAAGCGCCGCCAACCTTGCCGTGCAGGGCGCCTTTCATCCAAAGGCCGCCGGCCTGATCGAGGAAGTTCGCCATCTGCGAGGCGATGCGGCCAAAGCGCGTTCCGGTGCCAACGATGATGGCGTCATAGTTGGCAAGATCTTCGATCTTCGCGACGGGCGCGGCTTGATCGATCTTGTAATGCGCGGCCTTGGCGACGTCGGGGGAGACCAGTTCGGGGACGCGCTTGATGTCCACGCTGACGCCGGCTTCGCGAGCGCCTTCTGCGACAGCGTTCGCCATCGCTTCGATGTGGCCGTAGGCCGAATAATAAAGAACGAGAACCTTGGTCATGGTCAGTCTCCTTGAAAGGGTAAAGGGTGTGTGGGTCATGAGCGGCGCGGGATACGCAGCCTGGCAAGGCTGGTCCGCGCGACAGGCTTTGCTCGCTCAAGCGAGCGATGCATCAGCAGATTGATGCCCGCGGTGAACGCGGGCATCGTGAGCAGGAGGTCGATCATCACGCCGCCTCCACCAGGACGATCTCGGCATCGACAAGCGCCTTGATCGTCACGGCGTTCTCGTTGCTGACAGCGACGCCATCGCGGGCATTGGCGGTGATGCCATTGACTTCGATGCGGCCGGTTGCCGGGACGAGATAGAGCTTGCGGTCGGAGCGCGGCGCATACTCTGCGCTTTCGCCTGCCTTCAGCGTGGTGGCGAGCACGCGCGCATCGGCGCGGATCGGCAGCGCATCGATATCGGATGCAAAGCCGGAGGCGATGGTGACGAGCTTGCCGGAGCGATCCGCTTTCGGGAACGGCTTGGAGCCCCAGGTCGGCTGCCCGCCTTCTTTCGTCGGCTCGATCCAGATCTGGAACAGCGTGGTCGTGACCGGCTCGAGATTGTATTCGGCGTGGCGGATGCCGGAGCCCGCACTCATCACCTGCACGTCACCGGCTTCGGTGCGTCCGTGGTTGCCAAGCGAGTCCTGATGGGTGATCGCGCCTTCGCGGACATAGGTGATGATTTCCATGTTCGCGTGCGGATGCGGTGGGAAACCCGTGTTGGGAGCGATCTCGTCGTCGTTCCAGACCCGGATGGCGCCGTGCGACATGCGTTTGGGGTCGTGATAGCTAGCGAAAGAAAAGTGATGCTTGGCGTTGAGCCAGCCGTGGTCAGCGGCGCCGAGCGTTTCAAATGGCCTGACTTCAATCATCTCAGTCATCCTCCATGTAGATTTGATGACCTCTAGCTATCTGTTCGGTTGTCGTGCATAAATAGAAACTATTGAAACTTATTGTTTCTAAATATGTGATGATGCCCTGATGTCGAAGCTCCCGGACTTTGAGGCGCTGGCGATCTTCGCCAAGGTGGTCGAGATGCGCTCGTTCGCTGGCGCGGCCAAGGAACTGGCGCTGTCGAAGGCCACGGTGTCGAAGGCGGTCACCCGGCTTGAAGAGCGGCTCGGCGCGCGGCTGTTCAACCGCACGTCGCGGCAGCTTGCGCTCACTGACGCCGGGCAAAAACTGGCCGAACGCGCCGCGCGGCTGCTGATGGACGGCGAAGCGGCTGAAAACGAGGCGCTGGCACAATCGGCGACGCCGCGCGGACTGGTGCGCATCGCGGTGCCGATGACGTACGGCGCTCGCGTGATCGCGGCGCTGCTGCCGGAATTTCTTGCCGCATATCCGGAGGTGTCAGTGGATGTGCACCTGAGCGACGCGATGGTCGATCTGATCGGAGATGGCTTCGATCTCGGCGTAAGGATCGCGAACCTTCCCGATTCCTCGCTGGTGGCGCGGCGACTGTGTCCGATGGCGCGTTATCTCGTTGCCGCTCCGTCCTATCTGAAGGCACACGGGCGACCGACGCATCCGATGCATCTCGCCCAACATAAGTGCCTCGGCTACACCTACCTCACCACGCAAAACACATGGCACTTCACCAACGCGAAGGGTGAACAGGTCTCGGTGCGGCCCGGCGGCCCGCTCCGGGTCAATAATGGCGAGGCGCTGGTGCCTGCCGCGATTGCTGGAATTGGAATCGCCGATCTTCCCGATTTCATCATTGGCGAGGCGATCGCGGCCCGAAAGGTTGAGGTCATCCTGAAGGACTGGCGGCAGGCGGAAGCCGCGGTGCATCTGGTCATGCCGCCGGGTGGTCCGCGGCCCGCGCGAGTCGAGGCACTGATCGAGTTTCTGACGAAACGCCTGTCCGGCTCCGCCCGGCCTCGAAACGGAGTCCGTCCGTGACCAGACTTGCGGATTTGTGTAATGATTTCAGAGTGAAAAGGACCGTGGCCCAAGCAAAAGAGGTGGTTTCAGCGGGCTGAAATCTCCGGAAAAGGCCTTGATTGCATTGACATTCCGTCCCGCCCTGCTTAGAAACCCGCATCCGTTGACGGCTCTGCTGCGCGGATTACCCAATCTCGAACTGAAGCAATTTAGGCTGTCGTACACGGCCTTTTGGAAGAGCATTGTCCCATGAAGGTCCGTAACTCGCTGAAATCCCTCCGCGGCCGTCATCGCGCCAACCGTCTGGTCCGCCGCAAGGGCCGCGTCTACGTGATCAACAAGGTCCAGCGCCGCTTCAAGGCGCGTCAGGGCTGATCTTTGCTGGATCGCTAGCGGCTGGTGGTTGCCAGACGCTGTTGTCGGCGGTCACCACGTCCTCACCATCACGTCCGTTTGACGCCGTCTGGCTTTGCAGGCGGCGTTTTCCGTGTCTAGACTGGGGGAATGAGTTTCCGTCTGTCCCCTGTTCTGAAGTTGAACGGCGGCATTGCCATCGCTGCGATGCTCGCGCTGTCTCCCTGCCTTGCGCAACCGAGGGAGAAGCCATCGATCCCTCAGGCGCCCTCGAAGCTGCCGCGTGTTGATTCCGCCCGCACCAAGAATCTCGACTTTCTGTTCAGCGCGCTGAAGGCCGCGCCCGATGAGGATAGTGCCCGGGCGGTCGAGGCGCGGATTTGGGCGATCTGGATGAAGACGCCGAGCGACACCGCCGCACTTTTGATGGCGCGTGCGCAAGTGGCGCTGGAGGCCAAGAAACTTGAGATTGCGCAAAAGCTGCTCGATGCGATCATCAAGATCCGGCCCGATTACGTGGAAGCCTGGAACAAGCGCGCGACACTGTTCTACCTCGAGAACGACTACACCCACTCGCTGGATGATATCCAGGAGGTGCTGCGGCGCGAGCCACGTCACTTCGGGGCGCTTGCGGGGCTGGGAATCATTCTGCAGGAAACCGGAGACGACAAGCACGCGCTGGCGGCGTTCCGCCGCGCACTCGAGATCAATCCTCATCTCGACAAGGTGCCCGATCTTGTGAAGACCCTTACGGAAAAGGTCGAGGGCCGGGACATTTAGTGCCTGCTTCCTGACGGCCCGCACGGTGCGGTGTGCGGGGGGACACGTTCTCTTCCGCCGCAGACAAATCAGCGCATTGTCCGGTGCCAGCCTCGATGCTGCGGCGCCGCATCGTTTCAGAATCATATTTTCCGGGGGGCACGACGCTTGCTGGAAGGTGGAAACGCTTCCGAACGCGGGCGACATCGCGAAGATGTCGGTTTCCGCATAATCCGGCTTGCTGCGGCTCGCCTTATTGCTGCGGAGCAGGCGATGAGGCGGGCGGCAGCGAAGCAGGCGGAAGGGTTGTGCCGGTCTGTGAACCTTGAGCATTCGGCAGGCCGGGCAGGTTCGGCGCGCGCGGCACGCTCGTTTCGGCCGACTCGCTCAGTTGCACCGTCCATGAGCTTTGTTCGCCGGTGTCGACTTCGAAGTACCCGGTCCGGTCGAATCCGCGAGCCAGACAGTCATTGGTGCCCTTGATCGTGAATTCCTTGTCCTTCGAACACATGAAGGCTTTGCCAGACCATTCGCCGCCGCGGTCGTAATCGAGCCCGTAGATGTAATAGTAACGCGCCACCAGCGTGCCTTTCAGCAGCGTCTCGCAGGCGCGGGCGTTGATGTTCCACCAACCCTCGGTGACCCAGCCTTCGCTGTCCTTGTAGCCAAGTGCGATACCGACGCGGCTCGGGGTATTGTTGCAGAGCCGGAAATCGGCAAAAGCAGCACCGGACGAAGTGCAAAGAGCGGAAATGGCAATCACGGCTCCGAGCAGGATCGGAACGAAGTGCCTTCGAATAGCCTGTTCGGGATGCGCTATCTTCATGATCTGCAAGTTAACTCAATTGCTTACCGGTTTCCAACCTCGGTCCGGACGGAATGAGGGACTGGCAAAATCCGCGTTCCACGCTATCTCTGCTCAGGCTGTATAAAAGAGGAGCGCCCAGCGGGCAACGACCGCCGCGCGCCGGTTGAATCGGAGGTTGTCATGGCGAGCGACAAGACGGCGATGAACAAGACCACACAGACCGAGCTCGAAGCCGCGGTTTTCCGCCGGCTGGTCGCCCACCTGCAGAACCGCACCGACGTTCAAAACATCGACATGATGAATCTGGCGGGCTTTTGCCGCAATTGTCTGTCGAACTGGATGAAGGATGCCGCCGACGAGCGGGGTGTTCCGATGACCAAGGATCAGGGGCGGGAAGCCGTGTACGGCATGCCTTATGAGAGATGGAAAGAGAAATACCAGCGCGAGGCGAGCCCCGAACAGATCGCGGCCATGAAAAAGGCCGCCGCCGGGCATTGATCGCCCGCCATGCGCGCTTCGCGCAAGGCAAGAAAATTCAGCAAGATATCAGCGGCTTTTTTCCACGTTGTGGGCATTGTGGACGAGAGTGGCGTCGTCCTTGACGGGACAGGCCGCACGCATGAGTGTGAAAACTCAAAGACGCGACCCCCGCAGGCCAGCGCCACCTCATTACAGTTTCAGGAGTTCAGACGATGGCCACCGCAGCCGCCGTGAAAGAAGACGCCGCGCACCGTTTCGCCAAGGACCAGCTCAAGGCAATCGTCGAGCGCGTGGAACGTCTTGAGGAAGAAAAGAAGACGATTTCCGACGACATCCGTGACGTCTACGCCGAGGCGAAGGGCAACGGCTTCGACGTCAAGGCGTTGCGCGCCATCATACGTCTGCGCAAGCAGGACGCCGACGAGCGCCAGGAGCAGGAAACAATTCTGGAAACCTATATGCAGGCACTGGGCATGATTCTCTGATCAAGGTCAGCCCGTCCGGCCTGCAAGGCCGGATGAGTTCGCCGGAACGTATTCCCGCAAACGCCGGTTTCCATTCGCCGCGCTTGTGACACAGGGTCCGGTTGGCCGCGCGCGTGGCGGCCGGACAAGATTGCTTCAATTTGTCATTGACCGGCCAAGGCGTCATACGAAGTCCGCGGGCGATGGAGTGCCGCTCAACAGGTAGTGCTGATTTATCCTGCTCAGTGTACAATCAATCTGTAATGCCGGGCTTTCCGGGCGATTGGAGATGAAGGCTGTGACAATGAATGCGATCAAGATGCTCACTCGCCAGCGGACTCGCGTTTTCACAAGAACCCGGCTTTTCGCTCTCGCAGCTGCATTTTCCCTTGCGGGGATGTTTCCGGCTCATGCCGACACCGGCACCGTTCGTTTCAAGTTCTTCAAGGCGGGATGGTTCATCGGCGCGCAAGCCGGATCCGGAATCCTGGTTTTTCGTGACCAAATCTATCCCTTCCGCATCGGCGGCATCAGCGGGGGCCTGACGTTTGGCGGATCATCGACCGATCTGGTCGGCACCGCGCGAAATATGCATCACCCCACAGACATCGAGGGCATTTATACTGCGCTCGGCGCCGGTATAGCGGTCGGTGCCGGTGGCCGCGCAATCCAGATGCGCAACGCCAAGGGCGTGGTGCTGACACTGGAAGGAAAACAGCTCGGCGTCGCGTTCGATTTCGACCTCAGCGGCATGAGTGTTTCCATTCAGAAACAATAATCGACGTGTTGCTGTGAAACGCCGTCCGAGCAACCTGACGGCAGGTACTGAGGATGCCGCCCTCATCGCTGAGGCCCCGATGAAGATCCGGCATCGTCGCGCAGCGGGAGAGATCGATGCCGACTTATATTGTGACCGTCAGTGAGGGCCGCCTGACACCGGTCCAGAAAGCCGATGTCGCCGCCGCTGTAACCCGTTCGCACGCCGAGGCCACAGGTGCGCCCGCGTTTTTTGCGCAGGTACTGATCAACGAGATGCGTCCGGGGAACTGGTTTCTCGGCGGCCAGCCGTTTTCCGGTGAGCAGATTTACGTTCATGGCCACATCCGCTCGGGGCGACCGCCGGAGATCAAGGCGCAGCTGATGACGGAGTTGCGTCAGTCAGTCGCTGCGGCATCAGGTTTTCAGGACAACCAGACCTGGGTTTACATTTCCGAATTGCCGCCAAGCCAGATGATCGAATTCGGTCGCGTGCTACCGGAGCATGGCAAGGAAGCCGAGTGGAACGCCGCACTCCCGTCCGAGGAGTTAAAACGGCTGCAGGATTTGACGAAACCGAAGGTTTGAGGTTAGTGCGTCGCCCGCACTACATCTTTATTCCACCGAGAAGAACCGAGACGACCTTGTCCTCGTCTTCAAGCCGGACCTTAGCGCCCGTGATCAGGTGGCGATACCACATCCGTCCCATCAGTAGGTCGATGACCGTACGCGAGTCGATCGTTGCCGGAACTTCCATGCGTTGCTTGGCTCGTTCGATCCGGGCTATCGCCAGATGGCGTCTGGGCAAAAAGAATCGCTTGTGGAGCAGAGACGCCAGCTCTTCATTCTGCACGCTTTCCGCAATCAGCATGGGAATGATCTTTCCCGGCCCGTTCATGCCGGAAATCCAGTTGCGATAGAGCGTGCGCAAATCCTCTTCAATGCTGTCGCATTCCTTTTGCGGCATCGGCCACGCGTTGTTGGCTTCGTCGAGCAGATCGACCACGAGCTCGGACAGCGAAGACCATCGCCGGTAGACGGTAGTCTTTCCAACTCCGGCACGGGCCGCCAGCCGCTCCATCGTGAGCGAACGAAACCCTTCCTCGAGCAGGATCGCGCTTGCTGCTTTCAAAATGTCATTGTGGACTTTCGGATCGCGTGGACGTCCGGAGCCCGAACCTTTGGTTTCGGTTCTTGCAGTGCGGGATCTCGTTGAAAAACCTGTTTGTGCGCGCATGGCATTGTCTAATTCACGACACCTGAAGAATCTTCACTGAAATATATTGAAAGTTGCAGCAGGCTGCAATACGATACGAAACTGTATCGTATCGTATCAAAAAAATAACGGGAGGACTTGGTTATGCTTGATAGGCCTATATTAGCGAAGTTTCCGCAGGTGGATCACCATCAGGCATCCGGCAAATTGGCCGAGGTCTATGAAGACATCCACAACACCTTGCGCGTGCCATGGGTGGCATTTGGTATCCGCGTAATGTCGCAGTTTCCGCATTTTATTCCGGAGACGTGGGCGGCGCTCAAACCAAACATCTCAACACGCTACGCGGAAGACGGCGCTGATCTCGTCCGGTTGAACTCGATCGTTCCGGGGCCGGTGATGCCGAACCCGACCCCCAAGCTGAAGGCGATGGGCTGGAAGGACGCGGAGATCGAGGAGCTGAAGACCGCACTTGATCTGCTGAATTACGGTAACCCGAAATACCTGATCCTGATTACCGCTTTCAACGAGGCATGGCATGAACGCAACGCGGGCGGGCGCAACAGCGCGAAGCTCTCTGGCCGCGATGCAGAGCGGATCCCTTACGGTCTACCTAAAGGCGTCAAGAAATTCCATCTGCTCGATCCGGACCAGGCCGACGATCGAACCCAGACCATCCTTCGCGATGTGCGCGATGCATCATTGCATCATGGACCGGCCAGCGACTACCGCGTGCTGGGACGTTGGCCCGATTATTTGGAACTCGCCCTGAAGGATTCGCTCCAACCCGTCGTGCTGTCAGCCGAATATGATGAGACGGCGCGCCGTATCCGCAAGATCGCGCGTGAGCACATTAAGGGCTTTGACAACGTGGCCGGTGTCGCATGGCGCGACCTCACCGACAAACTGTCGGCGGAGCAGGTCGCCGGTCTGACCGGTATTCTCTTCATGTACAACCGCTTCATCGCCGATATCACCATCGCGATTATCCGGTTGAAGCAGGCGTTCACCAACGCCGAGGACGCGACGGAGAACAAATACACGAAATAAATGACTGCCGGCGCCGGAAAAAAACAAAACAGCCGGCGCCGCTCTTCTTCTGAGGAAACACAGGGAGGGTGCAATGGTCATGCAATACGCGCGCGTGGGCGAATCTGTCGATCGCCGATCGATGCTGAGAAAGGCCCGTCTGTCGAGTTTTATCGGTACCGTCATCGAATGGTATGATTTCTTTATCTACGGCGCCGCCGCGGCGCTCGTGTTCGGCAAACTGTTCTTTCCACAAGCCACTCCCCTGATTGGTACGATGGCAGCGTTCGGCTCGTTCGCTGTCGGCTTCATTGCGCGGCCGCTCGGCGGCATGATCTTCGGTCATTTCGGCGACAGGATTGGTCGGCGAACGGTGCTGATCGTCACGCTCACGATTATGGGGCTTTCGACTTTCCTGATTGGACTGTTGCCGACCTACGCGCAGATCGGCGTAGCCGCACCATTGATGCTGACGGTGTTGCGCGTCGCACAAGGACTTGCACTCGGTGGCGAATGGGGTGGCGCGGTGCTTATGGTTGTAGAGCATTCGCCCGCCGACCGCCGCGGCTGGAATAGCGCCTGGCCCCAGCTTGGGGTTCCGGTCGGGTTGGTGCTGTCGACCGGCGTGATGGCAATGCTGACATCGCTCACGGCCGATCAGTTCTATGAATGGGGCTGGCGCATCCCGTTTTTGATCAGCATCGTCCTGGTTGCGGTTGGAATGTTAATCAGAATGGCGATCGATGAGACGCCGATTTTCACCGACCTTGAGGAAAAGGGAGAGATCAATAAATTTCCCATCGGCGAGGTTTTCCGCAACAACAAGAAGATGGTGCTGCTGACGATCGGCGCCCGTTTCGCCGAGAACGGCTCGTTCTTCATTTTCACGGTGTTCAGTCTGACTTACGCGACGAAATACATTCATGTGAGCGAGAACGCGATCCTGGGTGCTGTCGTGATCGCGGCGATCGCGACGGTGTTCACCATTCCGTTTTTTGCAAGCCTCACCGATCGGATCGGCCGCAAGCCGGTATTTTTGGCGGGCGCGATCTTCACGGGCCTGTTCGCCTTCCCGTTCTTCTGGCTGATTCAGACCGGGCAGCCAGCGCTGATCGCACTTGCGATCATCATCGCGCTGGCGGTCGGATGGAGCGCAATGTACGCACCTCAAGCTGCGTATTTCGCCGAGTTCTTTCCACCGCAGGTTCGTTACTCAGGTATGTCGATCGGTGCGCAGCTCGTCGCTATTGTGGCCGGTGGTCCCTCGCCGCTGATCGCAACGGCTGCGGTGGCCTACGCGCAGGGCAGTCCCTGGTTGATCGCGCTCTGGCTGATCGGTTGCTCGGTTATTTCGACGGTTGCGTTGCTGTGCTCTCCCGAGACGCGAGGCCGTGATCTCGGTCTGCGAAATTAGGCTATGCAACGGGCGGCACGGTCGTGGATCGTGCCGCCCGTTTGAATCCGGTAGAAGCCGATTGAACTAGCGCAGTGACGCGGTCTTCACGAAGCTCGTCGTTGATACGCCTGCGATGGCCGAGCCGGAGAAATGGTCGCAAGCCACGCCCATTTGCGGATCGTCCGAGAATGTCATCGTCACCGCGCGCGTCGGCTTGGCGAAATGCTCGGTCATCACGGTCATGTCCTGATCACCAAGATATGAGGCCTGCAGCGAGGTGTTGGTGTCCGGTGCCAGGATCATCGCGCGCGTCCACATGACGCTGACCTGCCGTGCCGCTACGACCTTCGCCATGGTCGTGAAAGAACTGGGCTGGCCGTGCAGCGCCTTGCTGACGATGGTCTTCACATTCGTCCCCACCGGGCCTCGCGCCAGTTCACCGAAATGATTGGGCGGCAGAGGAGCGCTTGCCGTGACGATCTTGCTGCGGTCGAGCGCTCCTGGAGGCACGTAAGCCATCGCATTCGCGACCTTGCTGGGCAGCGACGCGGTCGACAGCGGCTCGGCGTTGGCTGTGTTGCGTGCACGAAGGGCCGCGATCTGTTCTGCTGTCGCCGGCTTCGGCGTTGTGGCTGACTCATCCCAGAACGCACGGGCATTGATGATGTCCGTCATGCTTTGAGGGCGATTTGCCGCAGGCAACGGAGCGGTCGCAGGCACGGGCAGGGAAGCGGCGGACGCGACCTGATAGCTCTCGGTACGGACCGGCTTGGCGCGCGGCAGCGGCACGATCTCGGCGATTTTGTCCTTCACCGCGCTCGCCGCGGCGGCGATAAGGCCGGGTCTGGTGATGTTAGACGCTGCGGCGTCGGCTGTCTGCGCAGCGGCAGGCGGCGCTGCGCCGCTCTCGTCATCATCGTCGGTTTGCTTGCCCTTTAACAGGGCGGTGAGGAAGCCGGGCTTCGTACTGGTGGCATCGTCACCCTTGCGATTTCGAATCTCGGCCAGTGCGAGTTGATATCCGCGCAGCGGCACGCCGTCTGACGGCAGATGAACCGTCTTGCCGTCCGGGAACACGCGCGCAAGCTGATCGTGTGTCATGCGCGGCCAGTGGCGCACATTGCCGGTATCAAGATGCACGAACGGCGATCCCGATGTCGGATAGAAGCCCACGCCACCGCGCTGCAGGCGAAGCCCCGCGAAGCGAATCTGTTCAAGCGGCACACCGGGAATGTAGAAGTCCATCGCGTGGCCGAGCATATGCTGGCTGAAGCGCGCCACGCCGGTATGCGCGGAGCGGCGGCGCAGCATGGCGTTGGTCCGGGGCGAGCGGTACGACGAGATGATGTTGATCGGCTGCTTGGCGTCGACGTCGCGATAGACTTCCCAAAGGATGTCGAACAGGTGACGGTCCATCACCGTCTGATCCTGCGTGCGCCAGTCGCGAAGAAAATGATTGAGAGAGTTCAGCGCGGCGTCATCGTAGCGGCCGTTGCGCTTGAAGGTGACGGTGAGGTCTTCGCCGGAATGGGTGTGATGGAACGACAGCGTGCGGGTGTCGTTGCTGGCGGTGGCGTCATGCACGGCGCCCGCGCCGGCAAACAACAGCAGCGCAGCGGCCATCCCGACGCGCGCGCTGTTCTTGCGCGCAACAGAAAGCTTCAATCCCCGTGGAAGTCCGCCCGCCACCAAAAAAAACATCCCCAAGTCTGGACCTGAGCCTGGGCTCAGGCATGGGAGCCGAAGCTCCAGAAGCCTCTCCGCTGCCCCACGCAGCAGAGACGGTAAACCGGGTGTAACGATTGCCAGTTAACGGAAATTTACCCCCGTCCCCGACCACCTGATCGGAGAGCTAACGGGGTGAGTATGGCGAAAGATTGCCGATCGTTAAGGAATACACACGCGGGTTGATGAACGAAGGCGGGTTTGGTTAACAAAAAGGCTCCGCGCAAGCGGAGCCTTGATTCCATGAAGCGATTTCGGTCGCTGGCGGGGGAACCTCCGCCTCCGAGCCCGTTAGCGATAGCGGCGGTCGCGAACCGGCTGCGGCGCCGGCTGCTGCTGGAAGCCGCCGAACAAACGCTCGAAGAAGTTCGGACCGGAACTTTGCTGCGCGTAGGTGTCGCCCGGAATATTGATCGGTCCGGTTGGCTTTGCGTAGCTCGGCTGGGCGTGGGAGATCACGGCCTCGAGGTTCTTGCCGCCCTTGTTCTTCAGGATCGAGATCATGGTCGCGTCGCGGCCGTAGATGTCCTTGCGGAATTCCAGCTTGCCAGCGTCATCGACGAAGGCCGTCTGGTAGGTGAGGTTGACCGGGATCGGCGTCGGGAAATTGATGTTCACTTCGCCCTTGCCGTACATGCCGCGAATGCGTTCGGGGGTGTAGCGCTCATTCGGCAAAGTGACGTTGAGCAGCTTTGCGGCATATTGATCCGGATTCTGGACCCGCATGCAGCCATGGCTATAGGCGCGCTCCTCCTTGGCGAACAGGTTCTTGTCCGGCGTGTCATGCTGATAGACCAGGAACTTGTTCGGGAAATTAAAGCGGATGCGGCCAAGCGCGTTTCCTTCACCAGGCGGCTGCGAAATATGGATGCTGCCGTCGCGGTTGCGTTCGATCTTCAGGCCCATGCGGTTCAGCACGTCCGGATCCTGCTGCAAGGCGGGCAGATATTCCTTGTAGATGATGGAAGGCGGCACGTTCCATGTTGGGTTGACGGTGATGAACTTCATCGTCTCCGTCAGCAGCGGAGTGGCGTGAACGCCGGGTTTGCCGACAACAACGCGGGTTTTCCAGATCGGCTGGCCGTTTTGCATCAACTGCAGTGTGTAATCCGGGATATTGAGGATGACGTAGGCATCGCCGATCGCCGGCGCGCCGAGGTCGCGCGGCAGCCAGCGCCAGCGCTCCATGTTGACGCGGACGATATCGACCTTGCGGTCGTTCTTCGGTGCATTGATCGCAGCAACGGTCCGGCTGTCCAGAATCCCGGTTGGCTTGATGTCGTTGTTGTCCTGGAATTTGCGCACCGCGGCGGCGACGTCGGCATCGTAGTGGGTGTCGGATGTATTTTCCTTCACGCCGAGCTTGGCGCGCAGCGCCGGGACGCGCGGATCGTCCATCAGATCCGGGTTCGGATTCTTTTTGGTCGCCTTCACGAACTTCAGTGCTTCACCGCCAGCGATCTTCGATGTCTCTTCGGTCTTGCCGCGCAGGTCGGCGAGTTTCGCTTTCAACTCCTGATAGAGCTTCTGCGGCGGATTGTAGCTGTCGAGTGCCGTATCGGCGTCCTTGGCGGTCGAGATGTTGGTCAGCACCTGAGCCGGATCGGGATAGTGCTCCGGATACTGAATGTCGCCGCTGACCTGCGAATAATGCATCCGCCCGGCCTGGGCCTGCCGCGCGTAATCGAGGATCGATTCGGTCAGCTTCAATTCGGCGTCGGCCTGAGCGTCGGGCGTCGACGCGGCGGCGAAATCAGGCACCGGATAATCGTTCGGGTCAAGGCCGTCCTCGCCAGCCTTCTTCAGGCGGGCGATCGCGCTGGTGGCGACAGCCGTCGCGGCCGCGCCATTGGTCCATGCCGGCGTGTAGTTGCGGTCCTTGTAAAAGGCTTCCACCGCGGCCCGCTCGGCCTTGCGCTCGAAATATCGGGATCCCTTGTCCGCGATCAGGTCGCGCAGCTTTTCGCCAAACGGATCGAGAACGGCGACCGCGGGTTGCGGAGCAGCGACGGGAGCGGCTGCGGTATCGGCTTTCGGAGCATCCGTGCTGGTGGGTGTCTCGGTCTTGGCTGTGTCCGCCTTCGGAGCATCGGCGGGCTTGGACGCGTCAGCGGCGGGCTTGGACGCGTCAGCAGGCGTTTCGGCGACCTTGGGCGTCTCGGCTGGAGGCGTTACGGCCTGCGCGGTGTCGGCTTTCGGGGCGTCACTCTTAACGTCGGCTTTCGCGTCTGTCTTGGTTGTATCCGCCTTGGACGTATCGGTTTTAGACGTATCGGCCTTCACATCGGCTGCGGTCGGTGGTGGCACGATGGAGGTATCCGGCTTGGGAACCGCTGCGTCGATGGCAGCATCGGATGCGTTCGCGGGAGCTGATTGGGCATGGGCCAGCGATGCTGCTCCGGTCAGCAGGAAAGTAGCTGCAACGGCTGCCAGCACGCGATCGTAACCGCTGCGGCCGGTCGAGAAGTCGAACATTCTCTTGTTCCTTGAGCGAGGCTGTTCCCGAGGGTAACAGCGGATGTGTTGTTTCGTTCGAGCCTGTTGCTGGGATCAGCCTTGCGGGCTGTCCTCGCCGACGCATCACTGTCCGACCGATTCAGCAGCACAGTATACGCGTCAAATTGTTGCGCCCATATGTGCGCCGGACCTGGTCACGCAAAACTGACCGCAAAGGAGCGGTGCATGCAACGACCGGGACGCCGGGTGGAACGCTTTCTTGGAGGCTGTCACTGCGCCGCAACGGTTCAAGGCGCAGCAGGTGGTCTGGGCAGGTGTTCTGAGACGATCTTAGGTAAGGAACCCGGCTTCAGGAACCTGCGTCCTCGGATTGCGGACCTGTTTCCGGCATGTCGTCCAGCTTCCGGTAGAGGGTGGAGCGGCCGATCCTCAGCTTGCGCGCCACCTCTGACATCTGGCCGCGGTAGTGGGCGATGGCGAAGCGGATGATTTCGGCTTCGAGTTCTTCCAAAGAGCGCATGTTGTCAGAACTGTCGATCATCTGCAGGTTGCCGTAGGCCGATATGAAGGCGGCAGCCGGCTGGCTCGGGGCGATTGGAACCTCGTGGCCAGGAACGGGTGTGTGGGATACCAGCGTCAGCGGTTCGGCCATGGAGATGTCGGCGGCAGAAGAAGTGGTCACCGTCGGAAAGTCTTCGGCGCGCAGTTCATCGGCTTCGCTCAGAACCACCGCGCGATAGACCGCATTTTCGAGCTGGCGGACGTTGCCCGGCCAGTCTGACTGGGTGAGATGGGCCACTGCGCCTGCGCTGACGCGGGCGATGGCGCGATTTTCCTCGGCGCTGAAACGGGCAAGGAAGTATCGGATCAGATGCGGAATGTCCTCGCGGCGGTTGCGCAGCGGCGGCACCGTCAGCGGCAGCACGTGCAGGCGATAGAACAGGTCTTCGCGGAAATACCCGGTCTTTACGTGGTTGAGGAGGTTGCGGTTGGTCGCGGAGATGATGCGCACGTCAACCCTGACCGGTTTGCGGCCGCCGACGGCCTCCACCTCGCTCTGCTGCAGCGCGCGCAGAAGCTTCACCTGCGCGGCAAGCGGCAATTCGCCGACCTCGTCCAGAAACAACGTGCCGCCGTCGGCCTCGACGAATTTTCCGGCGTGGCGTTCGGTCGCCCCGGTGAACGCGCCTTTCTCATGCCCGAACAGAATCGATTCCACCAGATTGTCGGGGATCGCGCCGCAATTGACGGTGACGAACGGCTTGCTGGCGCGCTCGCTCGATCCGTGGATGGCGCGGGCGATCACTTCCTTACCGACGCCGGATTCGCCCTCGATCAGGACCGGAATGGTGGAGGCGGCTGCTTTCTTGCCCATCGCCAGCACGTTCTGCATCGCTTCGGAGCGGCTAACGATATCCTTGAAGGTCAGGCGGCCCTCACGCGAATGCCGGATGCGCTGCAACTCGCCTTTCAGCGCGGAGGCATCCAGCGCATTGCGTACGCTGACCTGCAGGCGCTCGATGCCGACCGGTTTGACCACGAAATCCTGGGCGCCCGCACGCATTGCCGACACCACATTGTCGATGCCGCCGTGCGCGGTCTGGACGATAACGGGGACGGTGAGGCCGAGTTCTCGGATTTTGGAGAGGACGCCGAGACCGTCGAGGCCGGGCATCACCAGATCGAGCACGACGGCGTCGATCGACTGCGTCTCGTCGGTCAGCACGGCGATCGCGGCGTCGCCGCCGTCTACCACCACGGTCTGATGGCCGCAGCGTTGCACCATGTTTTCGACCAGACGGCGCTGCACGGCGTCGTCATCCGCAATCAAAATGGTCGCAACCATGGCACTCTCCGCAACGCGGACTGTCAGTTCGAATTGTCCGATGACTTGTCCCGAATTGAGCCACCATTGTCGCGAAAGTGTTAACGCTTCATAAAGCCGATACCAGCCGTTCCGATAGCTTGGTCGCATGAGGCCAGACTTCAAGCGCGCCGCGATAACACATATCGACTGCCACATAGAGAATGATGATCAGGCCGACATAGGCGATCCAGCGGTGTTTTTGCAGCAGCCGTGCGATGAAGGTGGCGGCGAGGCCCATCAGGGCGATCGACAGGCCCAGACCGAACACGAGGATCAGCGGGTGCTCGCGGGCCGCGCCTGCGACCGCCAGCACGTTATCGAGCGACATCGATACGTCCGCGATCACGATTTGCCAGATCGCCTGGCCGAGCGTTTTGCGCGGCGGGCCGGAAACCGTGCCGTCGCTGTTGAGATCCTGATTGGCCAGCGCCTCCTCGGCATCATGTTCTCGGGCGTGGGAGGTTCGCAGTTCACGCCACATCTTCCAGCAGACCCAGAGCAGCAGGATGCCGCCGGCCAGCAGCAGCCCGATGATCTGCAGCAACTGCACCGTGATGCTGGCGAAGCATATTCGCAAAACGGTAGCGGCGATAATGCCGACAAGGATCGCCTTGTTGCGCTGATCCTTGGGCAGGCCCGCGGCGGCAAGGCCGATGACGATGGCATTGTCGCCGGCAAGCACCAGGTCGATCATGATCACCTGGAGCAGGGCGGATAGAGCTTCTGCGGATAATATCTCGGTCATGGGCCACCTCTGTGAGACGTCCAGTCCGACATCGCAGTTCGCGTGAACTGCCAGAGGGGCCCGGTCCTGGACGTTGGAAAGGTCGAAAGGCTGCGAAAGCTCGATCGACACCCCCGATGAATTACACGGGGGTGCCGAACATGATATTGCAAATTTGGCGATCTGTTCCACGCGGCGGCTTGTCGCATGCGCGCCAGATTGTCATGCTAGAGCCTGAAGCCATCGCATAATCGTTGTCGAATAATCCTTGAAAGCGTCCATGCCGAAATCAGCAGCCTCCCGAGCCAAGCAATCCTCACGCAAACCGTCCATGGTCAAGGCAGCCGCCAAATCGTCGGTCAGATCAAAGCCGTCGGCCAAATTACCCGAGTGGAATCTGGCTGATCTTTACGCCTCGATCTCCGCACCGCAGATCACGGCCGACCTCGACAGGCTGGACGCGGACTGCGCCGCATTCGAGGATGCCTACAAGGGCAGGATCGCCGACGAGGTCGCCAGACCCGAAGGCGGGGCGTGGCTGGCGGAGGCCGTGAAAGCCTATGAGGCGATCGACGATCTGGCCGGGCGGCTGATTTCCTATGCGGGACTGATCCATGCCGGCGACACCGTCGATCCGGCAATCAGCAAATTCTATGGCGATGTCTCCGAGCGCATCACCAACGCCTCGACGCATCTGTTGTTCTTCGCCCTCGAACTCAATCGCGTCGATGACGCGCTGATCGAGAAGGCGATGGAAACGCCGTCGCTCGGTTACTACCGGCCGTGGATCGAGGATTTGCGCAAGGACAAGCCGTACCAGCTCGAAGACCGCGTCGAGCAGCTTTTCCACGAGAAATCGACCACGAGCTACGGCGCATTCAACCGGATGTTCGACCAGACCATCTCCGCTTTGCGTTTCAAGGTCGGGGCCAAGGAGCTTGCGATCGAGCCGACGCTGAACTTCCTGCAGGATCGCTCGCCCGAGAAGCGCAAGAGCGCGGCGCAGGCGCTGTCGAAAACCTTCAAGGCCAACGAGCGCACCTTCGCCCTGATCACCAACACGCTCGCCAAGGACAAGGAAATCTCCGACCGCTGGCGCGGCTTCGAGGATGTCGCCGACTCACGCCATCTCGCCAACCGCGTCGAACGCGAGGTGGTCGATGCGCTGGTGGCGTCGGTGCGCGCGGCCTATCCGCGCATTTCGCATCGCTATTACGCGCTGAAGGCGAAGTGGTTCAAAAAGAAGAAGCTGGCGCATTGGGACCGCAACGCGCCGCTGCCATTCGCCGCCACCGGAACGATTGGCTGGAACGACGCCAAGAGCACTATCCTCAAGGCTTACGGCGATTTTTCGCCGGAGATGGCTGCCATCGCCAAGCGTTTTTTCGATGATCGCTGGATCGATGCGCCGGTACGTCCCGGCAAGTCGCCCGGTGCGTTCTCGCATCCGACCACGCCGTCCGCGCATCCCTATGTGCTGATGAACTATCAGGGCAAGCCGCGCGATGTGATGACGCTTGCCCACGAGCTTGGTCATGGCGTGCATCAGGTGCTCGCCGCGAAACAGGGCGCGCTGATGGCTCCGACACCGCTGACACTGGCCGAGACGGCCAGCGTGTTCGGCGAGATGCTGACCTTCAAGCGCCTCCTGGCCGAGACCAAGAACAAGAAGCAGCGTCAGGCACTGCTCGCGGGCAAGGTCGAGGACATGATCAACACGGTGGTGCGGCAGATCGCGTTCTACTCGTTCGAGCGCGCGGTTCACACCGAGCGCCGCAATGGCGAACTCACCGCGGAGCGGCTTGGCGAGATCTGGCTCAGCGTGCAGGGCGAGAGCCTGGGTCCCGCGATCGAGATCAAGCCGGGCTACGAGGCGTTCTGGATGTACATCCCGCACTTCATCCATTCGCCGTTCTACGTCTATGCCTATGCATTCGGCGATTGTCTGGTGAACTCGCTGTATGCGGTTTACGAGAATGCCAACGAGGGATTTGCGGAGCGGTATCTCGACATGCTGTCGGCGGGCGGCACCAAGCACTACTCGGAGCTGCTGGCGCCATTCGGGCTCGATGCCAGGAACCCGGCGTTCTGGGACGGGGGTTTGTCGGTGATTGAGGCGCTCATTAACGAGCTGGAAGCCATGGGGTAGCGCTTTTGCGCTGCAACATGCCTACAACTTTTTGCTTAGAAGGTAGTTGCCACACCGTTGCCCTAATGCGGCAAGTGCTGTATTTGCCCGCTGGTATTAAAGAGGGCTGGAGGAAGCGATGGCTGACCACAATGAGGTGGCCTACACGACCGCGGATGGCAATGACTATCTCGCGCATGAGCAAACCTATGAGGGGTTTCTCAAGCTGACGAAGTACGGAACCATCTTTGTCGTCGCCATCCTCGTCCTGATGGCGATTTTCCTAACCTGAAAACGCCCTAACGCGTGGCGCTTTATATCGATTTCACGCGGGGACGGCCTCACGTCGCCCCCGCATAATATCAACGTGCTTGGAAGCACTGGTCAGACGCGAACGCGATATCGCGGGAGGCTTTATGAAGATTGCGATTGCGAAAGAGATTGACGCGGCTGAACCGCGCGTTGCGGCGACGCCGGACACTGTGAAGAAGTACAAGTCTCTCGGGATCGACGTTGCGATCGAGCCGGGAGCGGGCTTGAAGTCGGGTCTGCGGGATTCGGACTACGAGGCGATGGGCGCGGTTGTGAGCGCCGATGCGGTGAAAGACGCCGATATCGTGATTAAGGTGAAGCGGCCGGAAGCGTCTGAGCTGGCGGGCTACAAGAAGGGTGCGGCCGTGATTGCGATCATGGACCCTTACGGCAACGAGGCGGCGCTGAAGGCGATGGCCGGTGCGGGCGTGTCGGCGTTCGCGATGGAACTGATGCCGCGCATCACCCGCGCGCAGGTGATGGACGTTTTGTCGTCGCAGGCGAATCTCGCGGGCTATCGTGCGGTGATCGAAGGCGCCGAGGCATTCGGCCGGGCCTTTCCGATGATGATGACCGCTGCGGGCACTGTGCCTGCCGCCAAGGTGTTCGTGATGGGCGTCGGCGTCGCCGGCCTTCAGGCGATTGCGACCGCGCGTCGTCTGGGCGCCATCGTCACCGCGACCGACGTGCGGCCTGCGGTGAAGGAGCAGGTTGAGTCGCTCGGCGCCAAGTTCATTGCCGTCGAGGACGAGGAGTTCAAGCAGGCCGAGACCTCCGGCGGCTACGCCAAGGAAATGTCGAAAGAGTATCAGGCCAAGCAGGCCGCTCTCACGGCAGAGCACATCAAGAAGCAGGACATCGTCATCACCACGGCTTTGATTCCGGGCCGGCCGGCGCCGAAGCTGGTAAGCGCGGACATGGTGAAGTCGATGAAGCCGGGCTCGGTGCTGGTCGACCTTGCGGTCGAGCGCGGCGGCAATGTCGAGGGCGTGAAGTCGGGCGAGATCGCTGACGTCGACGGCGTCAAGATCGTCGGCTTTCCGAACCTTGCGGGCAAGGTGGCGGCTTCGGCCTCGAACCTGTACGCCAAGAATCTGCAGGCCTTCATCGAGACGCTGTTCGACAAGGAGAGCAAATCGCTCGCCGTGAAGTGGGACGACGAGCTCGTCAAGGCGACCGCGCTGACCAAAGACGGCGCGATCATTCACCCGAATTTCCAGCCCAAGTCTTGATAGAGAAGGCTTAAGGAGCACCGCCATGCATGGTCTTGAGGCCGTCGATCCGTTTGTGTTTCGTCTTTCGATTTTCGTGCTCGCGGTTTTCGTGGGCTATTTCGTCGTGTGGTCGGTGACGCCCGCGCTGCATACACCGCTGATGAGCGTGACCAATGCGATCTCCTCGGTGATCGTGGTCGGCGCGCTGCTGGCGGTCGGGGTCGGGCTTGTCGGTGACGACAACGGTCCGATCTGGGCGCGCGGCTTCGGCTTCATCGCGCTGATCTTCGCGTGTGTGAATATTTTTGGCGGCTTCCTTGTCACCCAGCGCATGCTGGCGATGTACAAGAAGAAGCAGAAGTAAGACGAGGCAGGGCCAATGAACGCAAATCTCTCGGCGCTGCTGTATCTTGTTGCAGGCGTCCTTTTCATCCTTTCGCTGCGCGGGCTGTCCAGCCCCGCATCCTCCCGTCAGGGCAACTGGTTCGGCATCGCCGGCATGACGATCGCGGTGGCGACGACGCTGGCGAGCCATCCGCCGGCTTCCGCCACGGGCTGGATCCTGGTGATCCTCGGGGTCGCCATCGGCGGCGGCATCGGCGCGGTGATCGCCCGCCGCGTGCCGATGACCTCGATGCCGGAACTGATCGCCGCCTTCCACTCGCTGGTCGGCATGGCGGCGGTGCTTGTTGCGGCTGGTGCGTTCTATGCGCCGACCGCCTTCGGCATCGGCACCCACGGCGATATCCACGGCTCGAGCCTGGTCGAAATGTCGCTCGGCGTCGCCATCGGCGCTCTGACCTTCACCGGCTCGGTGATCGCGTTCGCCAAGCTGTCGGGCCGCATGAGCGGCGCACCGATCATCCTGCCGGCGCGCCATCTGATCAACATCGCGCTGGCTCTGGCGCTGGTGTACTTCATCTACGGCCTTGTGGTGTCGCAGAGCGCGTTCGACTTCTGGGCCATCGTGGTGCTGGCGCTGGTGCTCGGCGCGTTGCTGATCATTCCGATCGGCGGCGCTGACATGCCGGTCGTGATCTCGATGCTGAACTCGTATTCGGGCTGGGCGGCGGCCGGCATCGGCTTCACGCTGGGCAACTCGGCGCTGATCATCACCGGCGCGCTGGTCGGCTCCTCCGGCGCGATCCTGTCCTACATCATGTGCAACGCGATGAACCGTTCGTTCATCTCGGTCATCCTCGGCGGCTTCGGCGGCGACAGCGGCGGACCCGCGGCGGCGGGCACCGGCGAGGCCAGGCCGGTCAAGCTCGGCTCGGCCGACGACGCGGCCTTCATCATGAAGAACGCGCAGAAGGTCATCATCGTGCCGGGCTACGGCATGGCGGTGGCGCAGGCGCAGCACGCGCTTCGCGAAATGGCCGATACGCTCAAGAAGGAAGGCGTCGAAGTGAAGTACGCCATCCACCCGGTCGCGGGACGTATGCCGGGTCACATGAACGTGCTGCTGGCGGAAGCCAACGTGCCTTATGACGAAGTGTTCGAGCTCGAGGACATCAACTCCGAATTCGCGCAGGCCGATGTCGCCTTCGTGATCGGCGCCAACGACGTCACCAACCCCGCCGCCGAAGAAGACCCGTCCTCGCCGATCTACGGCATGCCGGTGCTTCAGGTCTGGAAGGCCGGCACCGTGATGTTCATCAAGCGCTCGCTCGCTTCCGGTTACGCCGGCGTCGACAACCCGCTGTTCTATCGCGACAACACAATGATGCTGCTCGGCGATGCCAAGAAGATGACCGAGAACATCGTCAAGGCGATGTAAC
>JAIENY010000039.1 GCA_019750915.1 Xanthobacteraceae bacterium | reverse complement strand
GAGCGCGGAGGGACTCGAACCCTCGACCCCATGATTAAAAGTCACGTGCTCTACCGCCTGAGCTACGCGCTCACTCGACGCGGTGTGTAGGGGGGCTGTACCCCCGGGTCAAGCCCGAGGACGCCGTAAAAGAGCTCCCTCAACCGCTTCTTTTCCAGCAAGTTCAATCGGTTGTCTGATCTCGATTGGCTTGCCGAGTCCTGTCGCCGACAAACCTCATCTTCCCCTAAGATAGTCTGCGAACCCCGAATCGAGGGTCGCGCATGGCATCGGAAAACGAAACAGTGAGGCGGACGCGCGGGCTGTCCAGCCACATCCTTCCAGCCTCGGGGACGCTGATTGGCGTTTCGGCGACCCTGATCGGACTGGTGAAAATCGCCGAGGAGCATATCGGACCAAGTCGGGTCGATGAATATGCATCCGTCATCTCGCTGATATTCCTGGTCAGCGCGATCAGCTCGTACCTGTCGATCCGGTATGAGGGAAAACCGATCAGTGAACATTGCGAACTGATCGCCGATCAAGTGTTCCTGGTCGGGCTTGTCGGTATCACCCTCATTTCGCTGTTCTTCGCCTACGAGATCATTTGAGAGCGCGACACGGGTGATTTTGACGCCGCTGCAATCCCACGAATAATCACACAATTGTGCGGCAAATCGTCGCGCATCTATGCTAGCTTTTTAAGCGATCCAAGCCGTAATCGCCTTGCGGCAGTGGATCAGCCGAGATGGAAGCCGTCACTTCCTCCTCGGCTTTTTTTTGCGTAGGGCGCATTCCGGCCCACGAAAAAGCCGGCCGGATCATTGACCCGGCCGGCTTTCGTATTTTGGCAACGCTGTTGCGTTCGCTTACGCCGCGGTAGCCTTCGGCGTTCCGGTCACCGACGAAGCGGTGGCTGCTGCAGCCGCCGATTCCGTGCGCTCGATGTAGGCGCGGCGCATCGGCTTGATCACGAACAGTGCCATCAATGCAGCGGTTGCATTGAGCGCCACTGCCACGATGAACACGGCCTGCCAGCCGTAGGTTGCAGCCAGAACGCTGGCGATCGGCACCAGCAGCGATGCTGTGCCTTTCGCGGTGTAAAGCATTCCGTTGTTGGTCGCTGCGAACTTCGAGCCGAACGTGTCACCGCATGTCGCGGGGAATAGACTGTAGATTTCGCCGAACACGCCGAAGTAGATCGCTGTCGCCAGCACAAACACCATCGGGTTGTGACCGTAGGTCGAGAGCAGCAACAGCATCGCCGCCGCCGTGCCGAACGCGATGAACATCGTGTTTTCACGACCGATGGTGTCCGAGATTAAGCCAAATAGCGGGCGGCCAAAACCGTCGAAGATACGATCCAGCGAAATCGCGAAAGTGAGGGCGGCCATCTGGAAGCCCAGCATGGACACCGGAACACTAGCTATTTTGTAGTCATGCGCGATCGGAGCAATCTGCGCCGCCGTCATCAGGCCGCCGGAGGCGACCATTACAAAGGTCACATAGAGCACCCAGAAGATAGGCGAACGCAGAACCTGGCCCGGTGCAACACTGACGGCTGAGATCGGCAGGTTGAGCTGCTTTTTCCGAACCGGCACGTCAACCGACGGCTTGCGCAGGAACTGGGCCAGCACCAGCACGATCAAACCCTGACCGATGCCGAAGTCAAAGAAAGCGGTCTGATAGCCGCTCGAAGCGATCATGTTCGCGATCGGAACGACGGTGATCGCTGCACCCGCGCCGAAGCCGGCAGCGGTGGCACCGGCGGCAAGACCGCGGCGATCGGGAAACCACTTCAAGGCATTGCCGACGCACGTTCCGTAGATTGAACCCGCGCCGATGCCGCCGACGACAGCCGCCACGTAAAGCAGCACGGTCGTGTCGGCATAGGAGTTCAAAATCCAGGCGATGGCGATCATCACACCGCCGAACGACACCACAATGCGAGGGCCGTATCGATCGACGAACCATGCTTCGACCGGAACGAGCCAGGTTTCGGTAACGACGAAAAGTGTGAATGCGAGTTGGATCGCCGCGCGACCCCAATGATATTTCTGATCGATAGGATCGACGAACAGTGTCCATCCGTATTGAAGGTTCGCGATCATCGCCATGCAGACGATGCCCATCGCCAACTGAATCCAGCGGAAGTTTCCGCGTTCGCCCTCGGGGAGCTGAGTTGAATCTGCCGTCATATTTCCTCCTGCTGCGAGTTCTTCATTTTGAACTCCACGCATAACGTCGCTTGAAGTCTGGTATATTATATCCCAGGAATGGGGTCAGTGTGGTATATTATATTCCACCACGCAAGCTGGTCTGAAGTATCATTCATTGTGAAAGACTTCAGCGGTTCGGAGATCTGACGAGCCTTTCTCGTTGATATTGCTAGATAAATCTCTTGATTTCGGCTTTGAGAGATATCCGGTTTGGGCTCGAACTCCTTCCTCGGCTGACTTTCGTCGGATTTCTGACAGACGCGATTCATTGGGTCCCGTGCAAAATTGTCGCAACGCTAGCTATGCGCTGCATGCATACAAAAAGCCTGCGGTGGGATCACCGCAGGCTTTCGCAACGCCGCCCTTAGGAGTGGGCTATTGTGCAGGAACCTGATGGCCAACGAGCGTCTCTGCGCGCCGTTGCTGCCACGCCCTCAACGGTCGCAACACAAGGAGGGCGAGCAACACAACAATGAAGTTGGCAACCGCGGCCACCATGAGCACCGCCAGCCAGCTTCCTGTTGACGCCTTCAACACGTTCGCAAGCGGTACCAGGAAAGCTGACGTTCCCTTGGCTGTGTAGAGAAGGCTTGCATTGACCGTTGCGTAACGCGGGCCAAAGCAATCCGTACAGGTCGAGGGGAACAGACTGAAGATCTCACCCCAGGTGAAGAATATAAAGCCCGCGAAGAGCACAAAGGACCACGGGCTGGCGCCATTGGTGCCAAGCAGCAAGTAAGCAAGGCCGCCGAGGCCGAACGCGATGGCCATTGTGTATTCGCGACCAATCTGATCGGAAATCCATCCGAAGAACGGTCGCGCCGCACCATTCATGACGTTGTCGAAGATCAGCGCAACGGTCAGTGTCGAGGCACCAAAAAGGAAGACGGTATCGTTGAGACCATAGGACTTGGCAATCAGCGCGATCTGAGCCGTTGCCATGAGTCCGCTCGCGGACACCAACACGAACATGACGTAAAGCAGCCAAAACACTGGGGATGTCAACATTTGCCCAGGCGTAAAACTGGACGAGCTCTGCGCGACGCGAACAGGCGTTCCGGCGCCGGGGGCTTCGTTCGCTAGCGGATAACGCAGGAACCAGGCGACGAGAAAGATGATCGCGCCCTGAACCAACCCGAACCAGAAGAAGGCTGATGCGTAACCGTGAGCCGCGATCACCATGCGGACCGGAATAACGGTAATCGCAGCGCCTGCACCGAAACCGGCGGCCGTGAGGCCGACTGCGAGTCCGCGACGGTCGGGAAACCACTTCACGGCGTTTCCGACACAAACCGAATAAACGCCACCAGCGCCCACGCCGGAGAGCACTGCACCTGCATAAAGCAGAGTTAGGGAATCGGCGTAGGAATTGATGATCCAGCCAAGCGCCACCATGATGCCGCCGAGCGCAACCACGATCTTGGGACCGCGAACCGGACCGAGCGCATCGGTCATCCAACCGGTGAGCGGCGTGCACCACGTTTCGAGAGCGATAAAAATACTGAAGGCGAGCTGAATGCCCGCGATCGTCCAGCCGTGCGCTTCCGCCATCGGCCGCACGAACAGCGTCCAGCCATATTGATAGTTGGCAATCAGGACCATGCAGATGACCCCGATCCCGAGCATTGCCCAGCGGTTTGGAGACGCCGCCACGCCATCTTTCGTTACGCTTGTGTTTGCCATTTTGGTTTCCTCCCCGGCTTTCAGGGCTGACAGAGCCCGCAGCCTTACCGTTTGTTATCCGGTAATTCTGGGATTCCAGATACCAATTGGCAAGGAGAATGTCGCGAAGTGGCCGATGAACGAATCAAGTAATAAAATGCATACTTTTCAATTACTTGCTTTCAAATTTTGGAAATTTTTTGCGCCGCAAAAGAAATTTTCACTCAAGTTTTTTGTTGGAAGTCTCTAGGACCGCTTGTCGCAGACGGCGTGTCTTGATGTCGCAGCGGTCGTCCTTCGGCCAATTGGTGAAATCAGATTTCCGCTTCCGAGCGAGCCTTCAAGGACATATCCACGGACGGCACAGCTTCACGGCGAATTCCAATCAGCTCCGCCAGACGGATCGCGGACTGCTTCCAGAAACCAAACTGATTGGCGCGCGAGTTTTCGAGAATTGCGAGCGCTACAGCGGACAGGAACGGCAGGCTTTCGAGCACGAGCACAACAGCAAAGATGTAGATCTCGCGAACTTCCTTCTGGTTGAAGGCGACAAGCACGACAGCGCCGGTCAACAGTAGGATGCCGATCACCGCTTCCCAGAAAGCCTGGAATTCAACCGACATCCGCGATAGCCCGCCCTTGGACGTGCGGGCAAAGGCGAGGTGTTCGGTGATGAGTCCATTCGCGACGGCGCGCGACACCGTCCATTGCACCGACATCGCAGCGATCATAGCCCCGATCAACTGTCCGAGCCGGATTTTTACGCGCAGTCGATAAAGCGTCACGAAATGCAGTAACGATACGACAAACGCGGCAATGATCGGCAGCGTGAGAATTTTGTCGGGAATGGCGATGTCAGCGAATGACACCACCGGCACCCAGATCAGATTGAGGATCGCGACCACCACGCCGATGCTTTCGGCGCCAAGCCAGTTCAGCCAGCCGAGTGCGAACTCGCGCTTCTGATCCGGCGAAAGACGGCTGGCGCCCGGCAGGAAGCGGCGCCAATGCTTCTTGACGATCTGAAATCCGCCATAGGCCCAGCGATGCCGCTGCTTGCGGAACGCTTCATAGGTATCGGGCAGAAGGCCGTAGCCATAGCGCATGTTGGTGTAGTGCGTGGTCCAGCCGTGCTCGATGATCGCAAGACCAAGATCCGTGTCCTCGCAGATCGTATCGCCCGCCCAGCCACCCGCCATGTCCATTGCTGCACGCCGGATCAGGCACATTGTGCCGTGGACGATAATCGCGTCGTGTTCGTTGCGCTGGACCATGCCGATATCGAAGAACCCGGCATATTCGCCATTCATCGCGTAATGCATGAGCGACTGGTTGCCGTCGCGATGATCCTGCGGCGCCTGCACAAGGCCAACATGCGGGTCCTGAAATGCCGGCACAAGATCCTTCAGCCAGTTCGGCGTCACAACGTAATCGGCATCGATCACGCCGATGATCTCGGCGTCAGCGGCGGTGCGCGCCATTGCGATCTTCAAGGCGCCCGCCTTGAAGCCTTTGACCTTCTCGGCATTAATGAAGATGAACCGTTCGCCGAGGGCGCGGCAGTGATCCTGGATCGGCTGCCAGAAGGTCGGATCGGGCGTGTTGTTGATGATCACGACGCATTCGAAATTCGGGTAATCGAGACCGGCAACCGCGTCGAGCGTCTGCTTCAGCATTTCCGGCGGCTCGAAATAGGCGGGAATGTGAATCGACACTTTCGGAAATTTTCCGTCCGCGGATGCAGGCAACGGCTTGGCGATCAGGCGTTGAGGCTTGCGTCCGAATGCGACCGTCGCGATTTCCTCGATGCGGGCCATCGCAATCAGGATCAGCGGCACCAGAAGGATGATGCCGAGCGTCAGCGCGAAAGCCGATCCGAACACGAAGTAATGCGTATTCCAGTAAGCGAAGACGTTCGCGACCCAGGCGCCGACGCCGTTGGCTGCTATCGCCAGAACAAGCGTTTGCGGCACCGTCGGCGTCCCCAGCCTCAGGATTGGCAGCGACATCAGGACGCCGACCAGAACGGCGATGGTGGCGATTTTCCAGTAATCGGGATCGACGATCGGGCCGGTCCACGAGAATTTTGGTTCGCGCGCCGCGTTCAGAATGCCCCAGTAGGGACCGACGCCGCCTTCGAAAAACTTCCAGGGCTGATCGATAGCTTCGACGATATTGTAATCCATCCCGATGGATTCGGCCCGCGTCACGAAATTGCGCAGAACCTTGGCCTGCGCGAATGGTCCGGGAAACGCCCGGCGCAGATTATAGCCTTCGCTTGGCCAGCCGAATTCGGCGATCACGATGCGCTTGCCGGGAAAGGCGTCGCGCAGCAACTGGTGAATGTACATGGCCTGATCGACGGCCTGATCGGCGGTGAAGTTTTCCCAATAAGGCAGTACGTGCGCGGCGATGAAATCGACCGATGAGGCAAGCTGCGGATTGTCGCGCCAGATGTTCCAGATTTCACCGGTGGTCACGGGCACATTGACCTGCCGCTTTACGCGCTGGATGTATTCAATCAGGTCATCGACTTTCTGTTCGCCACGGTAGATGGTTTCATTGCCGACGACGACGCCGATGACGTTGCTGTTGTGCTTGGCGAGGTCCACGGCAGCGGCGATTTCGCGCTCGTTGCGTTCCGGATTTTTGTCGATCCAGGCGCCGACGGTGACCTTCAGACCGAACTCGTTGGCGATAGGGGGAACCATCTCGACGCCCCCGGTGGAGGAGTAAAGACGGATCGCCTTGGTGATCTTGGAGAGTTTCCTAAGATCCTCGCGAATCTTCTCGGAGCTTGGAATGTTATCGACGTCTGGGTGGCCGGTACCTTCGAAAGGTGCGTAGGAGACGCTTGGCAGAATTCCGTGGAAGTCCGGTGCAGTCTCCTTGTCCTGAAGGAGGGCCCACAGGGCCGCGTGGGCCGCGGCAATACAGATCAGAACGGCGAAAACCGCGCGCATCAAGAACAAACCATAGGGACCCCACAAGCAGTGTCCGGACCTGGCCCCGGGGTCCGGGCACGGCGAAAGCAAAAGCCTACACCCGCACGCTTTTTTACGTCACGCGATTTAACAACTCGTATGGCCGCGTGGCGTTTTGAGGGCGTTTGAAAAAATCTGTTCGATCGCCGGGTAGCGTTCTTATTTTGCGGGGGCCGGTGCCTGAGCGGCGGGAGGCTGCGCGGCAGGTTGTGCCGGCGTGCTCGCCGCCGGCTGAGGTTGTGCGTTCGGATTGATCCAGCACGCCTGAATGCGCGAATTCAAGGTATCGGCGATCTTGTTGTCGATGGTCGCGCTGAACCGGACCAGACAACGGAACGTGGCCTGAACATGTCCGCCGGGGCATCCGAATCGATCATACAGGTCGAGGTGACGGAATGCGGTATCCAGATCGTCACGCCACATCAGATTGACGACGCGTCGGCCGAGCCAGACGCATTCCGGATTGCCGGCGGGGCCGTTGATCGCCTTGCCGGCTTCCTCGAACTCGTCGGCGCGCTTCTGGCCTTCCCGCGCGTCGGCGGCCGGCGCCTGCGCGGCCGGTGGCTTGCCTTGGTCCTGCTGCGCCTTCTGGTCTCCGCTCTGGGCTGCAGCCGTGGTCAAACCCGCGATCGTCAGCAGAGCCGAGAGGATGATGCCGCGAAACAGAACGTTGTTCAGAAGGGCGAATTGACGCATAGGTTCCCCAATAGATTCCCGGTCGGCTGGCCACGATCGTTTTGTTGCCGCTCAATTGAGCCGCCATTGCGGCGGATGAAACCAACCGGTCACCAGTTTTCCAATGACGGACAAATTGGTTTTTGTCCAGCGCGGCCAACGGATAGCGTCTTCCCGGTCACGACTGACACCAAAGCGTGGAGAAGGAGGGGAAGAACGCTTGGCAGTGGCGGGACGAGCGGCTAATCGATTTTTCTGGAGGACGGACTCATTTCGCTTCGTACGCCTTTGGCGCTTCTCATCATCTCACTCGGCCTGATCGCTGGCGCGTGGGTCTGGCTCGCCCGGCCGGTGGCGCTTTCGCGCGCGCCGATCGACCCGGCGCAGAAACTGGAGTGCGTCTCCTACACCCCGTTCCGCGGTTTGCAGACCCCGTTGGATCCAACACTTCACGTGTCCGTGCAGCAGATTGCCCAGGATCTGGCGCAACTGGCCAAGATCACGAAATGCATTCGTACCTATTCGGCGGACGTCGGTCTGGATCAGGTGCCAGGGGAGGCCGCCAAGGTCGGCTTGAAAGTGATTCAGGGTATCTGGCTCGGCAGCAATCGCTACAAGAACAGCTTGCAGATCGACACAGCGGTTGCGTTGGCGAAGCGATATCCGGGCACCATCGAATCGCTTGTCGTCGGCAACGAAGTCCTCCTTCGGGGTGAAATGACCGCAACCGATCTGGTGGCGACGATCCGGCTTGTCAAAGCCCGCGCGCCGGAAGTGCCGGTGACCTATGCTGATGTCTGGGAATACTGGCTGAAGAATCGCGACGTGTACGACGCAGTCGATTTTGTCACCATTCACATCCTGCCGTTCTGGGAGGATTTCCCGGTCAGCGCGAAGAATGCAGCCGCACATGTCGACGCGATCCGCAAGCGAATGGCGGTGGCTTTTCCGAACAAGGAAATCCTGATTGGCGAAACCGGCTGGCCGAGCGCGGGCCGCATGCGCGCGGGTGCGCTGCCCTCGCGCACCAATCAGGCGCTGGTCGTGTCGCAGATACTCGATCTGGCGCGACAGGAGAATTTTCGCGTCAATCTCATCGAGGCCTACGACCAACCCTGGAAACGCCAGTTGGAGGGTACGGTCGGCGGCTATTGGGGTCTGCTGACGAGCAAGACGCGTCAGCTCAAATACCCGCCGGGCGAGCCGATCACGAATCATCCGTTCTGGAAGATGCAAATGGCGGGCGGCATGGTTCTCTGCCTCGTGGTGTACGTGGCGGCTTGGCTGAGGCTTCGCCGCAGGCCGTGGTCGCCGCGCTTCTCGTCATGGCTTGCCGTCGGCGTGTCGGCGACCGTTGCGGGAATTCTCGCGGGCTGGGCAGTTGAAAGAGTCGACATCGAGAGCTTTGGCGCCGGCGGATGGATCGCGCATGGCGCACTGCTGGCGTCGTCCTTGCTCGTGCCAATCCTTGCTTCGCTTGCGATCATGTCGGGCCGAAGCCTGCCGACATTCGTGGAATTGATCGGACCGCCCGAGGGACGCACCGCATCGCGCGCGATGCAATGGCTCGGACTGGCGGTGGGGATTGTCGTGATCCTGGCAACCGAGACTGCGCTCGGATTTGTGTTCGATCCGCGTTACCGCGATTTTCCGTTCACCGCCTTGACGATCGCGGTTGTACCGATGTTTCTGCTGATGCTGCTGAACAGGCCATTGACCGGGCCGCGGCCGATTGCCGAGTCAGCTTTTGCAGGCCTGCTTGCGTTGTCGGCGGTCTACATCGTTTTCAACGAGGGCTCGACGAACTGGGAGTCGCTGTGGACTTGTGGCGTCTATGTGCTGCTGGCGTTTACGCTGTCGCTGGCGCGGGGCGTGCAAACCCCAAAATCATGATCGCAATCGCAACGCCCGATAGCCCGATATTGTAGAGTACGATACCGAACCCGGCCACGATCAGCCCGACCGTCAGCGTCACAATCGAGGGCCGGAGGAAATGCAGCAGCGCGACGATCAGCGCGGCGATGCCGAAAACCTCGTTCTTGAACAGGTAGGTCGCCAGAAGGCGTGTCTTGCACAGCATCGTCGGGAGGCCCGCCTCACAGGCCAGCGCCACCTGTGAAAACTCGACGGCGAAATAACGCAGGTAGAGCGCATAGCCGACCGAGACAAATCCGACCACGATCAGCCACTGAACCTGCACAGCGCTCGGCCTGAACGGGCCCTTTTTTGCGATCTCTCGCATAAGAGTGGGGTCGCCGGTCGGAGGTAGATCAGTCATGCGTATTCCGGTCGAATGTGTGATGGCGCTCTACCGGCTTCCGAAAATCGACAGGAAGCCGCTCGACTGCTGCTGCGGCGGAGGTTGTTGCTGCGGCTGCGGGCGTTGAGGTTCTTCTACCGGCTTTTCGGGTTGTGCGCGAGACTTTCGGCGTGACTTCTCGCGGGTTGGAACCGAGGCCGTTGTCACGGGCGGCGTGTTGACCGAGAGAAGCTGGCCATCGAACACGGTTGTCTCACAAATGTGCCGGCTGGCGATCAGGCTGGCGCAGAGCTTCGCCGCTGCCGCGGCGTCCTGAATCGGACCGGCGACGAGGTGCAATCGAAGACCAAGACCGTCGTGACCTTCCTTGATTACGATCAACGGGGTGAGCGAACCGATCAGCGCCGGCCATCCTTTGACGCCACCTCGCCACAGCGCGCGCAGGCCTTCGACCGAATTGGCGGAACCGAGATCGACAGCAAAATCGGTGCGCAGGACAGACGAGGTGTTCGGAGCTGCTGGCGGCGCAGCGGCGGCAATGGGGGCGGGAGGTAAGGCGGCCGTCTGCTGCGGCTTTGCCGTTGGCTGCTGTTCTGATTTTTGCTCCTGCGCCGGCGACGGCTTCGTCTCTGACGGCTTGGGAGATGGCGCCATGACATGCTGCGGCACTGACACGGCAGCGTTCTGTTCCTTTGGTGTCGTCTCCTTATGCGGCGGTTCGGCGTGTGCATCACGCTTGGGGATTGGCGCCGTCTCCTCTGGCGGGCTGGTAGCCGCGGCCGAAATCAAGGGAGGTGCAGACAAAACCGGTCCAGCCTGAAAGGGTGGCCACGACGGCGTGGACGCCTGTTTCGCAATCGAACCGGTGACCGAATCGAGCCCTTGCTCAATCGACGTCACGCGTGTGAACAGTCTGTCACGGTCAGTGTTGAGAACGGTGATGGCCGAAGCCAGCCGCTTCGTCTCGTCCTGCGCATTCTTTGCGACGGACTGAAATTGTTGGGCTTGCCGCGACAGCTCGGTATAGGCTTGGCGCTCGCGACGCAGTCCGGCGGATGTGTTGTTAATCCAGGCGGCTGATGCGACGGTGAGCACGGTGGCAACGGCCCACGTCCCGAGGCGCCACAGCAGACGCCTGCCGTGTTCTTCCTCCTCGCCGAACATGTTCCCCGTCCAGCCGACAGAATCGGTGCCGTTGCCGATCCGATCGCGCTTTGCGTCGCCTTTTCGCATAACGCCGTCGATCCCCCGAATCATCGGCGAGATTAACAGGAACTCACGGGACATGCCTGTTGGCCGCGCGGTTTCGCAAGGCGGGATCTGCGGCCGCTGCCGGGACGAGGCCACACGGAGGATTCCATCGGCAGCCAAAACCCTTTATGAGAGGTCGCACTCCGAAATTGCGGTTTCAACCGGCAATCTTTCCACAGGACAGTCATGGTCGAACGATCCAGCCTCACAATCGTGCTCGCAGCCGGAGAAGGAACGCGCATGCGCTCCACGCTGCCTAAGGTTCTGCACACGGTCGGTGGTCGATCGCTGCTTGCCAATGTGCTGGCCGCAGCGCCGAGCGGACCGAACGATGCCGTCGCGGTGATTGTCGGGCCGGATCATCAGGCGGTGATCGAGGAGGTCAGGAAGACGCGGCCGGATGCGTCGACCTTTGTGCAGCGCGATCGCAAGGGCACCGCGCACGCCGTTCTGGCCGCGCGCGAGGCGATCGAGCGCGGTGCGGACGATATCCTGATCGCGTTCGGAGACACGCCGCTCGTCACTGCAAAAACGTTCGCGCGTCTGGGCGATGCGCTGAAGGGCGGATCTGCGATGGCTGTGTTGGGTTTCCGCGCGGCTGATCCCACGGGATATGGACGGCTGCTGGTCGAAGGCAATCAACTGGTGGCGATCCGCGAACAGGCGGAAGCGAGCGAAGCCGAGCGCAAGGTCAATCTGTGCAACGCGGGCATGATGGCGTTTGCCGGCAATTCGATTTTGAAGATTCTGGACTTGATCGGCAGCGCCAACAGCAAGGGCGAATATTACCTGACCGACGCCGTCGGAATCGCGCGCGATCTTGGTTTGCATGCGACAGTGATCGAAACCGACGAAGACGAAGTGCGGGGCATCAATACCAAGGCGCAGCTCGCCGAGGCCGAAGCCGTCCTGCAACAACGGCTGCGCAAGGCTGCGCTCGATCAGGGCGTCACCCTTATCGCGCCGGAAACGGTGTTTCTGGCCAGTGACACCTCGTTCGGCCGCGACGTGACGATTGAACCGTTTGTTGTCATCGGGCCGGGCGTCAGCATCGATGATGGCGCGGTGATCCATTCGTTCTCACACATCACGCAATCGTCGATCGGCAAGAACGTCTCGATCGGCCCTTATGCGCGTATCCGTCCCGGCACATCGTTGGGCGAAGGCGTGCGGATCGGCAATTTCGTCGAGACCAAGGCCGCCGTTCTTGAGAGCGGCGTCAAGGTCAACCATCTGTCGTACGTGGGCGATGCATTTGTGGGAGCGAACGCCAATATCGGCGCGGGCACGATCATGTGCAATTATGACGGGTATGATAAACATCGCACGGAAGTCGGCGCCGGTGCGTTCGTCGGCTCGAATTCTTCGCTGGTGGCGCCAGTGAAAATCGGGCCGGGCGCCTATATCGGGTCAGGTTCTGTCATCACGCGGGAAGTGCCCGAAGATGCCCTTGCAGTCGAGCGCAGTGAACAGGTGATGCGGCTGGGTTGGGCCAAACGCTACCGCGAGCGCAAGGCTGAAACGAAAAAGCCCAAGAAATAGGGATTTTTGTTGCTATTAACCGCTTAACCCTGTCGCAATCGGCAACAATTGTTGAGCCCGGATTTGTGCGATAGTTCGTTAAGAGAAACCGGAATCTGGAGACGTAAAACCGCATGTGCGGCATTGTAGGTATTCTGGGCCGCCAGCCTGTCGCGGACCAACTCGTCGATTCTCTCAAGCGGCTCGAATATCGTGGTTACGATTCCGCAGGCGTCGCGACGCTCGACAACAAGCACATCGATCGCCGCCGCGCCGAAGGCAAGCTGAAAAACCTGGAAGCGCGGCTTAAGGCCTCGCCACTGCTCGGCAATGTCGGCATCGGTCACACGCGCTGGGCGACGCATGGTAAGCCGACCGAGAGCAACGCGCATCCCCACGCCAGCGACAGGGTCGCGGTGGTTCATAACGGAATTATCGAAAATTTCCGCGAACTACGTGCTCATCTGGAAAAGCAGGGCGTGGTGTTTTCCAGTGAAACGGACACCGAGGTCGTTGCTCATCTTGTGAATTCCTACGTTAAGCAGGGGTTCAAGCCAGAAGACGCCGTCAAAGAATCGCTGCCTCAATTGCGCGGCGCGTTCGCGCTCGCCTTCGTGTTTGAAGGCGAAGACGATTTGTTGATTGGTGCGCGCAAGGGTTCGCCGCTCGCCATCGGCTACGGTGACGGCGAGATGTATCTCGGCTCAGATGCCATCGCGCTTGCGCCGTTTACCGACGACATCAGTTATCTGGAGGACGGCGACTGGGTGGTGCTCACTCGCAAGGGTGCGGTAATCCACGACGTTACCAACGCAGTCGTTCGCCGGGACGTGCTCAAGTCAGGCGCATCGACTTTCATGGTCGACAAGGCGAACTATCGCCATTTCATGGCCAAGGAAATCCATGAGCAGCCCGAAGTGGTCGGCCACACCTTGGCGCGTTATGTCGACATGGGCAGCGAACGCGTGGTGCTTCCATCGAAGCTGCCGTTCGACTTCAAGGATATTGGTCGCATCTCGATCACCGCCTGCGGCACTGCGAGCTATGCCGGTTTCATTGCCAAATACTGGTTCGAGCGGTTTGCGCGTGTTCCTGTCGAAATCGATGTCGCGTCGGAATTCCGCTATCGCGAGGCGCCGCTGCATAAGGGCGATCTGGCGATCTTCATTTCGCAATCCGGCGAAACCGCCGACACGCTTGCGGCTCTGCGATACGCCAAATCACAAGGTCTGCATACGATTTCGGTGGTCAACGTCACGACCTCGACCATCGCGCGTGAGAGCGAAACCGTGATGCCGACGTTGGCCGGGCCCGAGATCGGTGTGGCATCAACCAAGGCGTTCACCTGCCAGTTGATGGTGCTTGCTGCGCTGGCGATTGCGGCCGGCAAGGCGAGAGGCGAACTGAGCGCCGAGGACGAGATGAAACTCGTCCACGGCCTCGTTGAGGTGCCCCGCCTGATGGCGGTGGCGCTGGCGCTGGAACCGCAGATCGAAAAGCTCGCGCGCGACATCGCAAAATCGCAGGACGTGCTCTATCTGGGCCGTGGCACCAGCTATCCGCTCGCGCTGGAAGGCGCGCTGAAGCTGAAGGAAATCTCTTACATTCACGCGGAAGGTTACGCCGCGGGTGAACTGAAACACGGGCCGATCGCGTTGATCGACGAGAAGATGCCGGTCGTCGTGATCGCGCCTTATGACCGTGTGTTCGAGAAGACAGTCTCGAACATGCAGGAGGTGTCCGCGCGTGGCGGCCGGATTATTCTGATGACCGACAGCGAGGGCGCCCGCGAGGCAACCGTGCAGTCGCTTGAGACGATCATCCTGCCCGACATGCCCGCGACCGTGACTCCTTTGGTTTATGCGATACCGGTCCAGCTCCTCGCGTATCATACCGCCGTCGTGATGGGCACCGATGTCGATCAGCCAAGAAATCTGGCGAAGTCGGTGACGGTGGAGTGACAGGCTGCCACAGGGGAACCGGCGTCCAGAAAATATTGTTCAAGTTTATTCGGCAGGTTATCGATGTGACGCGCTTGCGCGGCCTATGAATATTGACCATACGGATAGGACATGACCAATAGTACGCCGAAGCTGCCGAACGATCTGCCGGACCCGCCGCGAGGCTTGATGGCGCGGCTGCGCAATTACTTTCTGACGGGCCTGATCGTCGCCGGTCCGATTGCGATCACGCTTTACCTGACATGGTGGTTCGTCACCTGGGTGGACGGGCTGGTACGGCCGTTCGTGCCTGCTGCCTATCGTCCCGAGACGTATCTGCCGTGGGGCGTGCCGGGTTCGGGCCTGATCGTCGCTGTCATCGCGCTGACGCTTCTCGGCTTTCTGACCGCGAATTTCATCGGACGTCAGCTCGTCGGGGTCGGCGAAACCATCCTTGGGCATATGCCGGTGGTTCGCGCGATCTATCGCGGCCTTAAGCAGGTGTTCGAGACGATTTTTTCGAGTTCGGGCTCGGGCCTTCGCAAGGTCGGTCTTGTCGAGTTTCCATCGCCGGGCATGTGGTCGGTCGTGCTGATCTCTCATGCACCGAACGAATACATCTTCGAATCCCTCCCCGGCGAGGAAGAGCACGTCGCCGTGTTTCTGCCATGCGCGCCGAATCCGACCACCGGCTTTTTCTTCTACGTGCCGAAAAGCAAGATCGTCGAAGTGGACATGAGCGCCGAGGACGCGGCGACCCTTATCATGTCCGCCGGCGTAGTGCAGCCGAACGGCGATCCGAACCGCAAGATCGCTGCACTGGGCGAGGTCATGAAGGCGGCGAATGATGCAAACGCCGGCCGGCAGCCATCAATCGTAAACATCGAGCAGAATTAACCCGCGCCGATCAGAGGGATCGCTTCGTCGCGTTCATATAGGTAGAGCAGGCAGCGCAGCGCTTCGCCGCGCTCGCCCTCGAGCTTCGGGTTGTCCTGCATGATACGCAACGCTTCGTCACGCGCCTGCGTGATCAATTGCCCGTGGACCTCCGAGCGCGCGATTCGATAACCGGGCATGCCGCTCTGGCGCGTGCCGAGGATATCGCCTTCACCGCGCAGCCGCAGATCCTCTTCCGCGATCCGGAAGCCATCCGTCGTTTCGCGGATGACCCTAAGGCGCGCGGCTGCGCTTTCCCCGAGCGGTTCGTGATAGAGGAGAATGCACGTCGAGGCTTCCGAGCCCCGTCCGATACGGCCGCGTAATTGGTGCAACTGTGACAATCCAAACCGCTCTGCGTTTTCGATCACCATGATGGTGGCTTGCGGCACATCCACACCGACTTCAACGACGGTCGTTGCGACAAGGAGTTGTGTTTCACCAGAAGCAAACTGCGCCATTGCGCGATCCTTCTCGGTGCCCTTCATCTGGCCATGAACGAGACCCACGGCGTCGCCGAATCGCTTCTGCAAGACCTCGAAGCGTTTGGTTGCGTTAGTTAGGTGTTCAATACCTTCGCCTTCGCTCTCCTCGACCAGCGGGCAAATCCAGTAGACCCGCTTGCCGCTCTTGATGGCGCGGCCGATGCCATCGACGATCTCGCCAAGACGGCTGTCGGGGAGGGTGCGGGTGTCGATCTCCTGGCGGCCGGCTGGCTTCTCGCGAAGTTCTGAAATGTCCATGTCGCCGAAATAAGTCAGAACCAGCGTACGCGGGATCGGTGTCGCGCTGAGCACGAGCACGTCAACGCAATCACCCTTGCCGGTGAGAGTGAGGCGTTCGCGCACGCCGAAGCGGTGTTGCTCGTCGACAATCGCGAGCGCCAGAGATTTGAAGATCACATCGTCCTGTATGAGCGCGTGGGTGCCGACCAGAATGTCGATCTCGCCGCTGGCAAGGCGCTCCAGAATATCGCGGCGGTCCTTGCCTTTTTCGCGGCCGGTCAGAATAGCCACTCGTAAGCCTGCCCGGTCCGCAAGCGGCGCGATGGTCTTGATGTGCTGGCGCGCCAGAATTTCCGTCGGGGCCATCAGTGCTGATTGCTTACCGGCTTCCGCAACCGTTGCCGCCGCAAGCAGGGCGACGACTGTTTTGCCGGATCCGACATCGCCCTGCAGCAGCCGCAGCATGCGGATCGGTTTGCTCAGGTCTTCGGCGATCGCGCGGGCGGCATCCTGCTGGGATGACGTGAGTGCGTAGGGAAGTGCGTCGATGATCTTGCGGCGCAGATGGCCATCACCGGCGTTGCGCGCACCGGCAGGTCGCTTTAGTTGCGCACGCACAAGCGCCAGCGCCAGTTGGCCCGCGAGCAACTCATCGAAAGCGAGGCGGGACCAGAACGGTTTGTCCGGCAGAATGTCGGTGAGTTCCGAAGGTTCGTGTACGCGATGCAGGGCTTCGCCGAGCGAAGGAAACGAACACCGGCGCATCACGTCGGGGCTGATCCACTCGGAAAGCTTGGGCAGCTTTTGCAATGCCTGCGTCATTGCGCGGCGGATCGAGCCGATCGCGAGTCCCTCGGTTAGCGGGTAGACCGGATCGATGCCGGAGAGTTTCGCAAAGCCGTCCTCGTCCACGATGCGGTCCGGGTGGACGATCTGGAGCATGCCGTCGAACAACTGCGTGGTGCCTGAGACGTAGCGGGCCTCGCCCTCCGGCAGCAGCTTTTCCAGATAGCCAGATTGCGGCCGGAAGAACGTGAGGATCGCAGAACCCGTTTCATCGCTCACATAAACAAGATGGGGTGCGCGGGAGCGTCCGGGTGGCGGTGAGCGATGTTTGCCAACAGTCACCTTCAGCGTCACCACGGACCCGATCTCGGCCTCGGAGATTTTCGGCTGCCTGCGCCGGTCGATCACATTCGAGGGAAGATGAAGCAGAAGATCGACCAGTCGCGGTGTTTCGGTCCGGTCGAGCAAGTAGCGAAACAGTTTGTCCTGCTTCGGTCCCACGCCCGTGAGGCTTGTAACAGGTGCAAACAGCGGATTGAGGACGGCAGGGCGCATGAAAAGGCGACTCGGGCTCGCTCACGAGGATGGTTTTGCATAGCCCGGATGCATCTGGATAGAAATGCTGACATCCGGCGCCGTGATCGTTATATCAAACCCGCCCGGCAAGTCCGGGCTTTTGGCGTTGACGAGAGGGTTTGACATGTCGGCATCCACCCGTTCGAGCGAAGGGCTCGATGACCGCCGCAAGCGGCTGCTGTTTCGTTGCTGGCATCGCGGCACCAAGGAGATGGATTTCATCCTCGGAAGGTTTGCCGATGCGCATATCGACGATCTGGGTGATTCCGATGTGGATGACCTCGAGCGATTGATCGAGCTTCCCGATCCCGATCTGTACAACGCCTTCAACGACAAGACACAACTGCCGCCTGAATTCGTGACCGGAATATTCCGCCGCATCAAGGCGTTTGCGATGACAGGTTCTACTGAATGAAATCTCCCGTGCGTTCGCCGGCGGCGCTCCTCCAGCCCGGCCGGGCTATCACGCTGACCCAGGTCGCAGAGGGTGCCGAAGGGCTCATCGTCTCCGATCTCGCCCGTTCGGTTGCCGCACGGAAGGATGCGCCCGCTGTCAGCCTCGCAGTGCTGTGTCGCGATGGCGCACGCATGGCGCAGCTTGCCCGCGCGCTGGAGTTCTTCGCTCCCGACGTGGAGGTGATGCAGTTTCCTGCGTGGGATTGCCAGCCTTATGACCGCGTCTCGCCTCACGGCGGCATTCTGGCGCAGCGCCTGACAACACTGGCGAGGCTGTCGCGTCTCAAGGGAGGCGAGAAGCCGGTGATCGTGCTGGCGCCGGTGAATGCGTTTGTTCAGCGCGTTCCGGCGCGCGAGGTGGTGGCTGCGCAGGCATTGTCGGTCGCGCCAGGCCATCGCGTACCGATGGACTCCATCGCGGCTTGGCTGGAGCACAACGGCTATTCACGCACGTCCACGGTGCGCGAGCCCGGCGAATATGCTGTGCGTGGCGGTATCCTCGATTTGTTTCCGGCGGGACTCGAACAGCCGGTTCGTTTTGATTTCTTCGGAGATACGCTGGAGTCGATCCGCACGTTTGACGCCGAAACCCAGCGCACGCTGCTCGATATGCGCGCGCTTGATCTTGTGCCGGTTTCCGAATTCCAACTGGTGACAGAAACCATCCGCCGCTTCCGCATGGGTTATGTTGCCGAATTCGGCGCGCCCGAGCGCGACGATCCACTGTACGAGGCCGTGAGCGAGGGACGGCGTCATCCCGGCATGGAGCACTGGCTGCCGCTGTTTCAGGACCGGATGGACACGTTGTTCGACTATCTCGCCGGTGCGCCGCTCGCGATCGAACATCAGGCTGAAGACGCCGCTCGCGAGCGATTCAAGCAGATCAGCGATTATTACGAAGCCCGGCGTGAGGCATTGGAGCATCACAGTGGTGGTGTGCTCTACAAGCCATTGCCGCCAGACCGGCTCTATCTTGGTGAGGCCGAGTGGGTGGAGCGGCTCGTCGCCCAATCGGTCGCGCGGCTCACGGCGTTTGCAATGCCCGAAGACGACACCGTGATCGATATCGCCGCACGGCAGGGGCGCAACTTCGCGCCCGAACGCACGGATAGTTCCGCCAATGTGTTCGAAGCTGTGGTCGCGCATGCGAACGCGCTGCATGCCGCGCGCAAGAAAGTGATCGTGGCGCTGTGGAGCGAAGGTTCGCGCGAGCGCATGGCGAGCATGCTCAAGGACCACAAACTCGTGAACATAACCAACGTCAATACCTGGCGGATGGTACAGGCGACACCGCGCAACGAGACGATGCTGGCGGTTGTCGGTCTGGAATCGGGTTTTGAGACGGACACGCTCGCGCTCATCACCGAGCAGGATATTCTGGGCGACCGGCTGGTCCGCGCGCGCAAGTCGAGCCGCAAGGTCGAGAATTTCATTTCGGAAGTCACCAGCCTGGCGACCGGCGACCTTGTCGTGCACGTTGAGCACGGCATCGGCCGTTTTGTGGGTCTTCAGACACTCGAGGTCGGCGGCGCACCGCATGATTGTCTCGAGCTGCACTACGCCAACGACACCAAGCTTTATCTTCCCGTCGAAAACATTGAACTGTTGTCGCGCTACGGTTCCGAGCAGGCCGGCGTCGAACTCGATCGGCTGGGCGGCGGCGGCTGGCAGGCCCGCAAGGCAAAGCTCAAGAACCGTATTCGCGAAATCGCCGGCGACCTGATCAAGATCGCGGCCGAACGGCAGTTGCACGAGGCTCCGAAATTCGCGGTGCATCCGGGGCTTTACGACGAGTTTTGTGCACGCTTCCCGTACGACGAGACAGAAGACCAGCTCACCGCCATTAACACGACGCTGGAAGATCTCAATGCGGGCAAGCCGATGGATCGTCTGGTCTGCGGCGATGTCGGTTTCGGCAAGACCGAGGTGGCTTTGCGCGCCGCTTTCGCCGTGGCGCTCGAAGGAAAACAAGTCGCGGTTGTTGTGCCAACGACGCTGTTGGCGCGGCAGCACGCGAAGAACTTCTCTGAGCGGTTCCGTGGCTTTCCTGTCACGGTTGCGCAAGCCTCGCGCCTTGTCAGCGCAAAGGAGCTGCGCGAGACGAAGAAGGGATTAACGGAGGGCACAACCGACATCGTGGTTGGGACGCATGCGCTCCTCAGCAAGACCATCAAGTTCAAGAATCTTGGCCTTATCATCGTGGACGAGGAGCAGCACTTCGGCGTCTCCCACAAGGAGCGGTTGAAGCAATTGCGCTCTGAGGTCCATGTGCTGACGCTGTCCGCAACACCTATCCCACGCACGCTGCAGCTTGCGCTGACCGGCGTTCGCGATCTTTCGATCATTGCCTCGCCCCCGGTCGATCGCCTCGCGGTCCGAACCTTCGTTGCGCCGTTCGATCCACTCATGGTGCGCGAAGCGCTGCTGCGCGAACGCTATCGCGGCGGCCAATCCTTCTACGTCTGCCCTCGGATCGATGATCTTGCGGAAGCCAAGGAGTTTCTCGACAAGACTGTGCCGGAGATGAAAGTCGCAGTCGCGCACGGGCAGATGCCTCCGACCGTGATTGAAGACATTATCTCGGCGTTCTATGACGGAAAATACGATATCCTGCTGTCAACCACGATCGTGGAATCCGGCCTCGATATTCCGACCGCCAATACACTGATCGTTCATCGTGCCGACATGTTCGGTCTCGCGCAGCTCTACCAGTTGCGAGGGCGGGTGGGGCGCTCAAAGTTGCGCGCCTATGCGCTGTTTACGCTCCCGGCGCAGCGAAAGATCACGGGTCAGGCCGAGCGTCGTCTCAAGGTGCTTCAGTCACTGGAAAATCTCGGCGCGGGATTTCAGCTCGCGTCACACGATCTGGACATCCGTGGTTCAGGCAATCTGCTCGGCGAGGAACAGTCCGGCCACATCAAGGAAGTCGGTTTCGAACTCTACCAGCAGATGCTGGAGGAGGAGATACTCAATCTTAAGGCGGGTATCTCCGAACCCGTCCAAGATCGCTGGTCGCCGCAGATCACGCTGGGGATGCCGGTTCTCATTCCGGAGGAATACGTCTCCGATCTGGCGGTGCGGCTGTCGCTGTATCGCCGCTTGGCTGATCTGGAGACGGACGACGAGATTGCTGATTTTGGTGCGGAGATGCGCGATCGCTTCGGCCCGCTACCGGATGAGGTGCGCTTCCTGTTCAAACTGGCATCGATCAAGAATTACTGCCGCCGCGCGAATGTTGAGAAGATTGATGCGGGTCCGAAGGGCGCGTCCCTAAGCTTCCGGGATAACAGCTTCGCGCAACCCGAAAAGCTGGTCTATTTCATTCGACAGTTCGGACAGGCCGCGAAGGTGCGGCCGGACATGAAGGTTGTGTTCCTTCAGGATTGGTCGATTGCGGTGCACCGCGTCGATGGTGTCACCGATATCCTGCGCCAGCTTGCGAACATTGCCGAGAACCGCAAGGCCGATCAAAACGAAACGGCCGCCTGATGGCGGCCGTGCGTTGACTGATCATCAGCCCTTATTGTTCGGATACTTGAAATCAGGCGCGCTCTTGAGCTGTTCCTTGGTAGCGTTGATCGTCGCATGCCACTTTTTGTTGCTCTCGTCGTACGTCACTTTCAACGATGACGGGGCAATCGCAACGTAGCGGTCGCCGACGCCGAGGAAACCGCCGACCGACAGGATCAGCGCCTGAACCTGATTGTTTGCACCAATGGCGATGTCGGAAATCTCGCCCACGGACTCGTTGTTCTGGTTATAGACGTTGAGGCCCTTCAGGTTCGATGTGAAAACGTCGGTTCCGGAGACATTCGAATACTGCACGCTGGCAGGTGCGCTCCCGGTCGTGATCGGGCTGCCGGGATTCGTCGTACTGTTGAGCGATTGAGCGAACGCTGGCGTCGCGAGCAGGGTACCTGCAACGGCCATAATGGAAGCGGCTTTTATCATCGGGATCTCCTTCAAGCAGTGTTGATGAAGGGCCAATGCAGATGACTCCTGATCGTTCCGCGGTTCGATCCGGAACCTCTATGACGCGGCGCGCTGATCCTGCTGTCGCAATCGGGATATGATCGTCGAGGAATCGTCGCCTGGAAGAACCGATGTGATCGCGACATCGTTCGACAGTTTTCCGTTCGGCTTGTCGCTGACGCCGGTCTGCCGCAATACGCTGGAAATGCGGCGCCCGATCATCCGCGCGTCACGCACGTCGGTTCCCGAAAATACGACGATGATCGAGCCGTCGTCCCGCAGCGTAGCAAAATCCATCCGCCGTGTCAGGCGGCCCATGATTCGCGCTGCGTCAAATCGCGAGCGGTCGCTCTGGGTTGCGAGCGTAAACAAGGCGACGGAAAGCCCTGAACTATCTGCAAGCGCATGATCGATAGCGTCGGCGAGGTCGCGCAGGAATGCGGCCTGGGTGAGGAGGCCCGTGCGTGGATCGAGTATTCCGCCGGCATCGAGCGACTGCAACGCCCTGTTGAGCCGTGCCTCGAGCGCGCTCTGACGGATCAAGGGCAGGGCATGCGAGACGAGACTTTCGAGCGGGCCATGCACGCTTTCGAGATTGGGCAGGTCGTACTTCACATGGGCCACCGATCCGGCGGTCTGGATGACGGGCAGATTGCGAAACCGCGCATCCTCGGACAGCACCATCAGGAAGGCGTCAATCACACGCGGGCTGAAGCCGTCGCCAATGACAATGCCATCAACGGCGCGGGTATTGAGATGACTTGCAGCAGCCTCGATGCTCAATGCGCCGACAATGCCCATCCGTTCGCCTAGTGCCACAGAGAGAGCAGGGAACGAGCCGCCGCGCCCCACCAACAAGACGGTTGAGTCACTCAAGGGATCGCCCTCGGGAAGCTGGAACCGCGATAGCTGTGCGGATTGCAGCCGCCGCAGAACAGTTGCATGCAGAGTGCGGACACGCAGCGCCGCATTCAGCCGAGCCTTAAATCGCCCTGCGATGTTTCTTTCGCTGCGGAAGGGAAGCGCCTCCAGCGGCAGATCGCCTGCCGGATCAACCGCGATCAAAGGCACGTAAGGCTGGAGACTTGCGACGGTGGTTGAAAGGGTTTGCAACGCGATGCGATCATAGGGACCACAAACGATGACGCATGAGGGCCGCACGCGCGAAACCGCTTCAGCTGCGTCGGACCAGGAAGTTTCCACCAATGGAAACAGTCTGGACTCGGTTAAATCCCGAGTGAGAGCTGGATGTTCATCATCAGCAATGACAACGACGGGACCGGGCTGCGACATGACACACTTGGGTGGCAATTTTCGCGAAGTCTAGGTCACTCGCGTTAACGCGCCGTCAATCCTGTTTCCCAAACTTGGTGGGCAGTTGTATTAGTCTGGGTTCGAGCTTTCCCGCTGGCGAAAAGCTTCGGTCATCAAAGGATTTAGCCCCAACTCTGAAAGTGCCCCGCGAGCCCGCGCATTTTCGCCCGAGCGTCCGGCGATACGGAAGCCGTTGAGCTGATCCGGCACGGCCATCAAGACGGTGCCAGACGGCAGACGGCGTGCCCACTGGTCGAGATCATCATTCCGGAAGCGATAGCCGCCAACGCTGGCGATGTTTGGAGGCGTTGCCGTCAGCTGTACGGTTCCGTTGGTTCCGGCGCGGCGCGCAGCATAGCCGGTATCGACATAGTCTATCTCCGCCGGGGCAGTCAGCAGCGATTGCTCCTGGCGAGGTGGTTCCCGATAAGCGGCAAGGGCGGCGGAAGGCCCTCGCAAGGCGAGAGTTCCCTGTGGCGTGAGCAGTAGCTCTCCGATGTTAGTACCCTCGGGCGATCTGGTTACGCCGAGCGTTATGGGCGCGGCTGAACCGTCGAGAATTCTGTTCAGCGCGAACAGGCCCATTTCTCCGAAAAGATAAACGTCCGTCAGGACCGCTGGTGAGCTGCCCCAGTCCGTGCTCGATGCCACTCGCTCGGGCGTGCGCCATAATCCGATCACATGCCGCAGGGTCGGCTGGGCATCAATGGTCTGCGCCTCGGACATCCGCAGAGCCAATTGACCAGGCACAACAAGCGTGTCGCACTGGTCAGCGCGGATCTGTTCATCGAGGCAGGCGGGATCAAACGGATGATGCAGCGATAACGATCCGCCGGTCAGCAGCCACAACACAACGGAAGAGACAAGGCCGGCAAAGGAGGATGGTAGCATCGTCGATAAGATTTTGGCGCCTTGTGGCACGCCACTCTGCATCGAGATGGCTAGGCCGCCTGCGATGAGATTGAGATGACTGCGCGGAATGGCGATCATGCCGTCCTTGGTGACGTCGAACGATGCGATGGCGGCCCTGCGCGCGCTGATGCCCGAAGGCATGACCGTATCGACAGGTTCGATCGTCCAGTCGAGCGGTGTCATGCCGTCGGGCAGGGAGCTTCCGAAGCCGAAGACATGCCGGATCGAAAAGACTTCTGCGGCCGCGTTCATGGCCAGGTCGGCGTGATCGATGATCTCGATGCGGCTGGACACGACAAGCGCACGGGCACCCAGGCGATTTAGCGCTTCTGTCAATTCGGCCTGACGCCAGAGCTGCGGCAAAAGCGCAACCACAAGCCCTGCGCGCCAGGCGGCCAGCAGGATCAAAGGATATTCGATGGTGTTTGCCATCTGCACCGCGACGATCGAACCCGTGGGCAGCCCGGTATTCGTCATCTGCATCGCCAGCGAAGCAATGGCTCTGTCGGCCTCGGCATATGAGAGGCACGCGGCCGGCTGCCCGGTCAGGCGCAATTTGTTGGGCGGATCGCACAATGCCAACGCGTTAGGGGTCCGGCTTGCGGTCCGCGCGAACAGATCGCAGAGCGTGGGCGAGCCATCCGCAGGCGTCGAAGTTGGGCGTTGAAATCCGTCTACTGAATTCGTCACGGCTGCCTTTGCGGCTTGAACCACCACGTCTCCGGTTGATAACCGGCGATTGAAGTCACCGAAGGACGTTCTATCCGATTCCACCGCGCGATCCATTGAGCTTGCGGGTTGTACAAGGGAATCACGTAACTTCCCGAGATCAGCGCCCGATCCAGCGCCCGGACCGCGCTGACGAAGTCGGGCCGCTCCCGGACCTCCAGCAAGGCAGAAATCATGGCGTCGATGGCCGGATTTTTTGCGCCCATATAATTACGCGTGCCTTGGGTATCGGCCGCCGCGGAGCCCCAGTAGAACGCCTGTTCGTTGCCGGGAGAGAGCGACTGATCCCACCGGTTTTCGATCATATCGAAATCGAACGAGAGCCGCCGTTGGTCGAATTGGACGGCATCCACAACGCGCACCGACGCCTCGACGCCGGCGCGCCTGACATCGCGAGAAAACGCCAGCGCCAGCCGCTCCTGATCGCGGGTGCTGACAAGAATTTCGAAACTGAATGGCTCATGAGTGGCGCGGTTGCGCAGCACGGTGCCGTCAAGGTCGTAACCGGCGTCATGAAGCAATTCCAGCGCCTTGCGAAGTGTGGTGCGATCCCTCCCGGCGCCGTCGGTAACGGGAAGTCGATAGGTGCCGTTGAAAACATCCGGGCGAATCTCCTGCGCAAACGGCGCGAGAAGCTCCCGTTCGCGCGCATCGGCATCGCGCCCGGCAGCGGAAAGTTCGGAGCCCGCAAAGAAGCTGGGTGAGCGGCCGTACAGGCCGAAAAAGTAGTTGCGGTTCACCCATTCGAAGTCGAACAACTGGATCAGCGCTTGGCGCACACGAACGTCGGAAAAAAGCGGACGGCGTGTGTTGAATACCAGCGTTTCTGAAGGTTGCGGCGTTCCCAGCCTGATGTTCTCCCGAATGACGTTGCCGTTACGGGCGGCCGGGAAGTCGTACCCTTCATGCCATCGCAGCGGCTCGGTTTCGACCCGGAAGTCATAGAGCCCGCGCTTGAACGCCTCGAACGCGCCATTTGCCTCGCGGTAGTAGTCGATCCGCACCTGATCGAAATTCCACAGGCCGCGATTGAGCGGCAGATCGCGGCCCCAATAATCCGGACGGCGAACCAGAGTGACGCTGGAGCCGGCTTGTACTCCGCCGACGCGATAGGGGCCTGAACCGAGCGGCGCGGTCATTGAGGTGTCCTCAAACGAGGCCTCATCGACGGCGTGCTTAGCGAAGATCGGCATCAACCCAAGGATGAGCGGAAGTTCGCGGTCGGCGCCGCCTTCGAAGTCGAACCGGATGACGCCGGGTGCCGGTGAGAAGGCTTTTGACACCTTCGCGTAATAGAGTCGGTAATTCGGGCGGCCCCGGTCACGCATCAGCTTCCATGAGAAGAGCACGTCGTCCGTGCTGACCGGAGTGCCATCCGAGAACTTCGCGGCCGGGTTGATGTGAAAACTGACATAGCTGCGTGCGTCGTCGGTCTCCACGGTGTCCGCAAGCAGCCCGTAAAGAGTGAAGGGCTCATTGGAGTTGCGCCCCATCAGGCTTTCGACGACATAGCCGCGGATTTGCTGCACCGCGAGGCCTTTCACAATGAACGGATTGAGGCTGTCGAAGGTGCCGAGAATTCCCCAGGCCAACCGGCCACCCTTGGGAGCGGACGGGTTCGCGTTGGGCAAGTGATCGAAATCGGCGGGCAGTGCGGGCTTACCATGCATGGCGATGGCCGATACAGGTTGCGCCAGGGCGCTCATCGGGAGAGGCCCGCTCAATGCCATAACCGCACCGATAATGCTGCGGATCCGCCGCAATAGCCGAATCTCCTTCATGTTGATGCAGATCTGATCGATTCGGCCTCTTGTCAAAAATAATTACCACGAATAACGGCTAACCGGCCTGTCACGGACGCTCAAAGGCTCTGGCGCCATTGATCTTTCCATCCACCGATGTATGAAGGCGTGCAATTTCCGTCGGGTCGTATTGGGTGTCACGTAACTGCCTCATTTCGCCCCGAGACAACGTCTCACTGGCGACGCACCGGCTTGGTGGCAGCAGATAGTCAGAAAGGGTTTCTCCATGAGTTTCCGTAACTTGGCCGCGCAGGCCTTGCCGCGCGCGCGGGGTTTCGCCGCAACGGTTATGACGGCTGCAGCGCTTGCTGCTATCACCACGGCCGCAGCCAAGGCCCAGGCGCCAGCACCTGCAGCCCCGAGGGCGGCTCCGAAGGCTGCGCCCAAGGCGGCTCCGAAAGCTGCCGCACCCGCCGCTGCGCAAGGCCAACAGCCCGCTCAAGCGCAGCAGCCAGGCGGTGACCAACAGGTTCAGTTGATCTACGGAACCTGGACCAAGTTCTGTCTCAAGGGTCAGGATGCCAACGCGAAGCAGGTTTGCTTCACCGGCAAGGACGGCCGAATCGAATCCGGCCAACCTGTCATTGCTGCAGTGATCATCGAACCTGAAGGCGAGCCGAAGAAGATTTTGCGCGTCACGCTGCCGCTCGGTATGCAGCTCGCTTACGGTACCCGCATTGTGGTCGATAACAACCCGCCGCTGCAGAGCCCCTACGTGATCTGCTTTGCCAACGGCTGTATGTCGGATTACGAAGTGACGCCCGAGCTTCTGGCCAACTTGAAGAAAGGCCAGAACCTCATTGTCCAGGCAATCAATTCGAATGGAGCGCCGCTGACGCTGCCGATGCCGTTGGCCGGAGAATTCGCGAAGGCCTATGACGGTCCTCCGACCGATCCGAAGCAATACGAGGAAAGCCAGAAGAAGCTGCAGGAGGAGCTGCAGAAGCGTGCCGCCGAAGCGCGCCAGAAGCTGGAAAGCCAATCGGCGACCCCGGCCCAGTAATCGAACTGGAATATAGAGATTTAAAAAAGCGCGCAGAAACTGCGCGCTTTTTATTTGTCCAGACTTGGCGGCTTGCGCGATGCGGTTACCGCATCAGTTCAGCGATGGATTCCGCGGTCTGTAGCCACCCGTTTTATCCTTGATGAAGATCTCAGATATCTGCGAGTGGTGAACGGGCTCACCGCTTTCGTCGGCAAGGAGATTTTGCTCCGAGACATAGGCGACGTATTCGGAGTCCGAGTTCTCCGCCAGCAGATGATAGAACGGCTGATCCTTGCTTGGACGCATCTCTTCCGGAATCGACAGCCACCATTCTTCGGTGTTGTTGAATTCGGGATCGATATCGAAGATCACGCCGCGGAACGAAAAAATCCGGTGGCGAACGATCTGGCCGATCTGAAATTTTGCGGTGCGTGCTTTGATCATCATTCTGCGATAAACCATGATTATGGCCGTTGCTAGGGGCGGCTATGCAGATTTGATCTGCAATTGTAATGCCAACTGACCGTCAACCCGCCCGGCGCCACCACGGCGAGAGGCCTTCCCGCATTGCAAGTTTGCGGAGCGGGCCGACAGCGCTGAGAAGCTGAAGCCCCGCGGCCCGCAGTGAATGAACCGGTAAAAAATCACTCAGCAAAGACAGGTTCGCAATCTCGATTGTGGCGGAACGCGTCGTAATATCGAGTCGCCGAGCCAATGCATATTGAGACAAAATCGTGTCGGACCCAGCATCGACGCCCGCGTGGAAAGCATTGCTGACGATACGGATGAAATCCGCTGCATCACGCAACCCGAGGTTCAATCCCTGCGCACCAATCGGCGGGAAAACGTGCGCGGATTCTCCGAGCAGCGCTATGCGGCGCGCGGCGAATGCGTGGGGTGTCTGGATCGTCAGCGGGAAGATGTGGCGATCTCCTTCCGCGGTCATTTTTCCGAGAATAGAGTGGGATTGGCGCTCCGCCGCATCGCCAAGTTCCTGATCGGTCAGTCCCCGCAGTTGTGCCGCCCGTTCGGACGTCGTGACCCAAACCACACTCGAGTTTTGTCCGGGGAGTGGAACGAACACGCATGGGCCGTTCGGTGTGTGGAATTCAGTCGAGATGCTGTGGTGTGGCCGCGTATGACTGACATTGAATGTCAGCGCCGATTGTTTGAGCGTCTGCTCGCGTACGCCGATATTCGCGCTTCGTCGTGCAAGGGACTGACGGCCGTCGGCGCCGCCGACAACCCTCGCTTTGAGCGCCCCGCCTTGTTGGGTGACAACATCGACATGTGAAGCTGCAGGCTCGATGCTCGCCGCTTCGTCGTCGAAACGGATCAAGCCTTGCAGACCGCTGGCGCGCTGTTCCAGCGCCTCGACCAAAATCCTGTTTTCGATATTGTAGCCAAAATTTTCCTGGCCGATTTCGTCGGACGTGAAGCGCACTTCGGGAGCGCGGATCAAACGGCCGGTATCGTCGATAAGCCGCATCGTCTGCAGCGGGGCGGCGTGTTGTTCGCAAGCCTCCCATACACCCAGCGAGCGCAGAAAATCGATCGAGCCGCCGAGCAGGGCGGACGTGCGGTTGTCGTTATATGCGGCGCGTCTCGCAACGAGAGACGTTGAGACGCCTGACTGCGCTATGCCGATCGCAGTGGCGAGGCCGACAGGGCCGCCGCCGACAATTACCACACCGAATTCTGATTGGATGTCGTTCATTGGATGTTCCGCATAACAGCTTTTCATATGCTGGTCGACGGTGCGATGACCGGCTACGATCTCAAGACATGTTCACCGCGGCGGAAGGCCGCAAGATCGCCTGTGCAACCCGCGCGCAATCCTGCTAGTCATTTGATGCAGAATGACTGACTCGACAAAGTTTTTCGGTTTTGGTGCACGCGCCCGCGCATTTGCCGTTCATCTTTTGACGGCCTCGGGGGCGGGATTGGCCTTTCTCGCTCTGCTTGAAGCGGTCCGTGAGCATTGGTCGTTGATGTTTGCCTGGCTGGGCGTGGCTCTTTTGGTCGATGGCATCGACGGACCGATCGCACGGCGTCTCGACGTTGTTACCGTCTTACCCGATTGGTCCGGCGACACCCTCGATCTGGTGGTCGATTTTCTGACCTATGTTTTCGTGCCGGCCTATGCGATTGCGACCAGTCATCTGTTGCCTCCAGTTGTCGCGCCGGTGATCGGGTTGGCGATCGTCATGTCCGGCGCGCTTTATTTTGCGGATCGCCGGATGAAGACATATGACAATCACTTCCGTGGATTCCCCGGTTTGTGGAATGCGGCGGCGTTCTATTTGTTCCTGCTGAAACCGACGGCGGCGTGGGCGTCGGTCGTCCTTGCGGGTTTGGTGGTATTGACGTTCGTGCCCATTCATACCATCCACCCGCTGCGAACGCGCCGAGGCCGTTTCTTGACGCTGCTGCTACTCGCGGTCTGGGCGCTGCTTGCGGTTTTCGCCCTCATCATGAATTTCGATGTCGGGAACGCCGTCAAGGTCACGCTTGTCGCGATCGCACTGTACATTCTGTTCGTTGACCTTGGTTTCCGGACCTACAACTGGATACGTTCATGATCGATCTGCTGACAAGTCCGGAAGCCTGGGCCGCATTGTTGACGTTGACCGCGCTCGAGATCGTGCTCGGAATCGATAACGTCATCTTCATTTCGGTGATTGTCTCGCGAATTCCGGAGGCGCAAGCGAAGAAAGCTCGGCAGATTGGCCTGGCGCTGGCGCTGGTATTTCGCATCATGCTGCTCGGCCTGCTGGTCTGGTTGATCGGTCTGACGAAGCCGGTTCTGACCATCTTTGGAGCCGCGCTGTCATGGCGTGACATCATCCTGATCGGGGGAGGTTTTTTTCTGATTGCGAAGGCGACGCACGAAATCCATCAGGAGATGGAGGCGCACGAGGGAGAGGGCACCGGTCCCAACGTCGGCAACGCATTCTTCTGGGTCATTGTTCAGATTATCGTGATCGACATGGTGTTCTCGCTCGACTCGATCATCACCGCGATTGGCATGTCCCAGGACCTGCCGATCATGATCGCCGCAGTGGTGATCGCATGTGTGGTGATGTACGTATCGTCTGGGCCGGTTTCGGCGTTCGTGGCTGAGCACCCCACGACCAAGATGCTGGCACTGGCTTTTCTGGTGCTGATCGGCGTGGCGTTGGTCGCGGACGGGTTCAGCTTCCACATTCCCCGCGCCTACATCTACACGGCGATTACATTCTCGGCGTTGGTCGAGGCTTTCAACGTTCTGGCAAGGAAAAATCGTGCCAAACAGCAGGCCCGGAAGGTTTCCGCCCAACCGCCAAGTTGACAAGAGGCTCGCGATATTCTTCCGTTGCTGAAAATCAGAAGCGGGAGTGAAATATGACCAAGGCTGTGCGGGTCCATCAGTTGGGTGGCCCGGAAGTAATGACATACGAGGATGTCGAACTTCCGCCCCCCGGTCCCGGCGAGGTCCGTATTCGTCAGCACGCGGTCGGCTTGAATTTTATCGACGTTTATTTCCGGACCGGCCTCTACAAAGCGCCGAGCTTGCCGTTTACGCTGGGACACGAAGGTTCGGGTGAGGTGGTGACCGTCGGGCCTGGCGTCACCAATTTCCATCCGGGTGACCGAGTCGCTTACTATCTCAATCTTGGAGCCTATGCGACCGAGCGCAACGCGCCGGCCGAGAGGCTGGTGAAGCTTCCGGATCACATCACCTACGAGCAGGGTGCTGTCCTGATGCTGAAGGGGCTGACGGTCTGGTACCTCTTGCACAAGACCTTCCAGGTACAACCGGGCAACCGCGTTTTGATCCACGCTGCTGCTGGCGGCATCGGTCTGCTGGCATCGCAATGGGCGAAGGCGCTTGGCGCGACCGTCATCGGAACGGCCGGATCACGCGAGAAGGCCGATCTGGCTCTCGCCAACGGCTGTGATCACGTCATCCTCTACAAGGATGAAGACTTCGCTGAGCGCGTGAAGCAGATCAGCCGAGGCGAACTTTGCGATGTCGTGTACGACGGCGTTGGCAAGGACACGTTCCAGGGATCGCTGAAATCTTTGCGGCCACGCGGTCTGTTCGTGAGCTTCGGCAATGCGTCCGGTCCGGTGCCGCCATTCTCGATAAATGAACTGAACGCTCATGGTTCGTTGTTTGCAACCCGCCCGAAACTTGCCGATCATATTGCGACCCGCAAGGATCTTGTCGAAGGGGCCGATGCGCTATTCGCTGCTGTTATCAACGGAATGCTGCATATTCCGATCAATCGGGCTTATGCGTTGAAGGACGCGGCCAAGGCTCACATCGATCTGGAAGGGCGAGCGACAACCGGGGCTTCGATCCTGAAGCCGTGACGGGATTTTAAAAGCCTGTCACGCTGCCGTGCAGATCGTACTCGTCCGCACGTTCAATTTTTGCAGTCACGATTTCGCCGACCTTCAGGGGCCGGCGGCTTGCCACGTAAACCGCCCCGTCGATTTGTGGCGCGTCGGCCTTTGAGCGGCCCTTCGAGACGCTTGGGCCGACTTCATCAATGATGACCTGCTGGCGTGTGCCGACCTTGCGCTTGAGGCGCTGGGCGGAAATCTTCTGCTGGCGCGCCATCAGCGCATTCCAGCGCGCTGTCTTGATCTCGTCGGGGACGGTGCCGTCGAGCACGTTGGAGGTTGCGCCTGCAACAGGCTCATATTTGAAGCAGCCGACGCGATCGAGCTGGGCTTCATCAAGCCAGTCGAGAAGGTATTGAAAGTCCGCTTCCGTCTCACCGGGAAAGCCGACGATGAATGTCGAGCGCAGCGTCAGATCCGGGCATTGTTCGCGCCATCTTTTGATGCGGGCCAGCGTCTTGTCCTGCGCGGCGGGCCGCTTCATGCGCTTCAGCACGTCGGGGCTGGCGTGCTGGAACGGGATGTCGAGATAGGGAAGGATATTGCCTCCCATCAGCGGAATGACGTCATCGACATGCGGATAGGGATAGACGTATTGCAGGCGGACCCAGGCACCGAGTTCGCCGAGTTCGCGCGCCAGATCCAGAAAGCGCGCCTGGACCTCGCGGTCCTTCCACGGGCTGGTCGCGTATTTCAGATCCACGCCGTAGGCTGATGTGTCCTGCGAGACGACAAGCAGTTCCTTGACGCCGGCGTTGACCAGATTTTCGGCTTCACGCAGCACATCGTTCGCTTGCCGTGAAACCAGATCTCCGCGAAGTTTCGGAATGATGCAGAAGGTGCAGCGGTTGTTGCAGCCTTCCGAAATCTTCAGATACGCATAGTGGCGCGGTGTGAGCTTGATGCCCTGAGGGGGCAGCAGGTCAAGATGCGGATTATGCACCGGCGGCAGTGCGCGATGCACGGCATCGAGCACGCTTTCGTATTGCTGCGGGCCGGTGATCGACAGGACGTTGGGATATTCCCTCTCGATCTGCTCGGGTTCAGCCCCCATGCAGCCGGTGACAATCACCTTGCCGTTCTCGGCCATGGCTTCGCCGATGGCGGAGAGGGATTCCTGCTTGGCGCTGTCGAGAAAGCCGCAGGTGTTGACGATCACGATGTCAGCGCCGTCATGCTTGCGTGCAAGTTCATAGCCCTCCGCGCGCAGCCTTGTGATGATGCGCTCGGAGTCGACCAATGCCTTGGGGCAACCCAAGGATACGAAGCTGATTTTTGGGGCGACGTCCTGATCCATTTGACCCTGCATGATAGAAGCGCACGAGCTATCTCTGTTCACTTGCGAATACAAGGCTTTAAGGCGCTCATGGCGGCATGTTAGGGTGAAATGCCTTATTGCAGAGTGACGGCTGGTGGCGGATTCCTCGTTTAAGATCGTGATTGTCGACGAAAACCCCATCCGGGCCGCGATTCTCGAGGAGGGATTGCGCGACGCCGGCTTTTCGGCGGTTGAGCACCTGCGCGAAATGCACAATTTACTGGCCCGAATCTACGCCATCGACCCGGATGTGGTCCTGATCGATCTCGAAAACCCGAGCCGCGACACGCTGGAACAGATGTTTCAGGTCAGCCGTGCAGTCCGGCGGCCGATTGCGATGTTCGTCGATCAGAGCGATGCGGCCTCGATCCAGCAGTCAGTCGAGGCGGGCGTGTCGGCCTATATCGTCGACGGACTCAAGCGGGAGCGCATCAAGCCGATTCTCGATCTGTGCGTGTCGCGCTTTAACGCTTTCGCCAAGCTTCAGGACGAACTGGACCGCACCAAATCGGCCCTGGAGGAGCGCAAGGTCATTGATCGGGCCAAGGGCATTTTGATGAAGCTCAAGGGCCTGAACGAAGACGAGGCCTACGTCCTGCTTCGATCCACGGCCATGCGGGAGAAGAAGAAAATTGGTGAGATCGCGCAGTCGATTATCACTGCCTCGGAGTTGCTGAAATGAGTCAGACCCAGCTGCGCATCGGGTTTATTCCGCTGGTCGATGCGGCGGCAACGATCGTTGCGGTCGACAAGGGTTTCACCAGGGATGAGGGACTGGACGTCACGCTGGTTCGCGAGGTGTCGTGGTCGAATGTCCGTGACAAACTCAATATCGGCCTGTTCGACGCCGCACATCTGCTCGCGCCGGTTGCCATCGCCTCAAGTCTCGGCTTGGCACACGTCAAGGTTCCAACCATCGCGCCCTTTAATCTCGCCATTAATGGCAACGCAATCACGGTGTCGCCTGCGCTTCACGCCTCATTGATGGCAATGCTGGATGGCGCGGCGACCGATCCGGTTGCAACAGCAAAGGCACTGGCGCGCGTGGTTGCCGAACGGCGCAAGAGCGGCCTGGAGCCGCTGACGTTCGGCATGACGTTTCCGTTTTCAGCGCACAACTATCAATTGCGATACTGGATGGCCGAAGGCGGCGTCGATCCCGATGAGGACGTCCGTCTCGTGGTTCTTCCGCCGCCCTATATGGTGGATAGCATTGCGAGTGGTCAGATCGATGGGTTTTGCGTCGGTGCACCCTGGAACTCGATCGCCGTGGATCGTGGCGTCGGCTACATCCTGCATATGGTGTCTGAATTCATGATCCGTGCCGTCGAGAAGGTGCTCGCGATCAATCAAGCTTGGGCGGAGAAAAATCCGGATACGGTCGTGAAGCTTGTCCGCGCCCATCAGCGTGCGGCGGACTTCATCATCTCAGGGGAGAATCGGGAGGAGGTGCTCTCGATCCTGTCGCAGCCGGAGTATCTCGGCGTGCCCCCAGAGGTAATCAACCGCACCATCAGCGGACGATTGAGAATCTCGCCCGACGGAGCAGTTCGTGAAAACAAGCATCACCTGCTGATCGGAACAGATGGTGTGGCACGGCCAGATCCAATCCAGGGTGCATGGCTTTATGCTCAAATGGTGCGGTGGGGGCAGGCGCCCCTCAACCAGGATCTGCTGGACCGCGCGATGCGGGTTTTCCGCCCTGATCTTTTCGACAGCGCTCTTGGGCCAGCGGCACGCCGCAACATTGGCAAAGCGCATCTGTTTGCTGCGCCGGATTTTGATCCGGCAAAGATCGACCATTATCTTTCCGGTTTTGCGGTCAGCCGTTTCAAGCGATAAGTCTCTGCACAAGGTTTATGCAGTGCACAGAATTTGGTGCATTGCCGCTTGGACGAGCCGTTGGTCGTTATCACCGCGATCAGGTTTCCCTACGTAAATCCCTGAAATACGCAGTAATTCACTTTGCGCGCAAACTGGCACGGAGTTTGAATATCTGTCTTCAGGCCGAAGAGGCCACCCGGTCCCATTGATGGGCCAATGCAGCAACGCCGCTGTCCCAATGCACGCAATTGCGCGCAGCTTGGGCGCGGCTTTTGTTTTTTCCACCGGGTGGCAGCCGATCAACAACACACAACGGTGACCGTCGAGAGGACCACAGATGGCGATGAGGACGATTCGGGGATCAGGGACGGACGGCATCAGCCGTCGCAGTTTGATGAAAGCGGCTGCCGGAACGGCAGCGCTGCTCGCGGCGGCACGTTTGAATTTTCCGGCTGGCGCTTTTGCGCAGAGCGCCGGACCTGAAGTGAAGGGCGCCAAGCTCGGCTTCATCGCGCTCACAGATGCTTCGCCACTTTTTGTCGCCAAGGAAAAGGGGTTCTTCGCCAAATACGGCATGCCGGACGTCGAGGTCCTGAAACAGGCGTCATGGGGCACGACGCGCGACAATCTTGTGTTGGGATCGGAAGGCGGCGGTATCGACGGCGCTCACATCCTCACGCCGATGCCCTATCTGATTTCCGCCGGTACTGTCACTCAGAACAACGTGCCAACGCCGATGCATATCCTGGCGCGGCTCGATCTGAACTGTCAGGGAATCTCCGTCAGCAACGAATATGCCGATCTGAAGATCGGTCTCGATGCCAAGCCGCTGGCTGCGGCATTTGAGAAAAAGAAAGCGTCCGGCAAATCCGTGAAGGCTGCGATGACCTTCCCCGGCGGTACCCATGATTTGTGGATCCGCTACTGGATGGCGGCGGGCGGCATCGATCCGGACAAGGACGTTGAAACCATCGTGGTCCCGCCGCCGCAGATGGTGGCGAACATGAAAGTCGGCACCATGGACTGCCTTTGCGTCGGCGAGCCGTGGAACGAGCAGCTCATTCACCAGAAGTCCGGCTATTCGGCACTGACAACCGGCGAGATCTGGAAGGACCATCCGGAAAAGGCGCTCGGCATGCGGGCGGCATGGGTTGAGAAGAATCCGAACGCGGCCAAGGCACTGTTGATGGCGGTGATGGAAGCCCTCCAATGGTGCGACAAGGACGAGAATAAACAGGAGATGGCTGAGATTTCGGCCAAGCGCCAATGGATGAATGTTCCGGTCGAAGACATCATCGAACGCATCAAGGGTAATTTCGACTACGGCACGGGCAAGGTCGAGAAGAACAGTCCGCTTCTGATGAAGTTCTGGCGTGACCACGCCTCATACCCGTTCCAGAGTCACGATCAGTGGTTCATCACCGAGAATATCCGCTGGGGCAAGTTGCCCGTGAACACGGACGCGAAGGCATTGATCGCCAAGGTCAACCGCGAGGATTTGTGGCGCGAGGCAGCCAAGGACCTCGGCGTGGCCGCGGCCGATATTCCTGCCTCGAAGTCGCGCGGCAAGGAAATGTTGTTCGACGGTAAGGTCTTCGATCCCGAAGATCCGACCGCGTATCTGAAATCGCTCGCCATCAAGCGCATCGACGCGTGAGTGCGGCAGGCGGGCTGCGCGAAAACGCGGTCCGCCAACTCAACTGGAGATATTGATCGTGAAGACGACAGCTCTCAAGCCCAACATGGCAGGAAAGGCAGCGACCTCCGACAAAGTACCGTCGGCGGCGGCGTCGATAATTCCATTGCCGTCAAAACAGACCGCCTGGTTTGACGGTCTCGGCAAGGCTGTGCGGAACGCAGCCGCGAACGTTCTGCCTCCGTTGATTGTCTTGGCGGTGCTGCTGATCACCTGGCAGCTGCTTTGCCAGGGGCCGGGCGCGGCGCTCCCTCCGCCGTTGAAAGTGCTGAAGGACAGTCAGGATCTGATCCTGCATCCGTTCTTCGACAATGGTGGCACCGACAAGGGGCTGGGCCTGCATCTTGCGGCAAGCCTGCAACGCGTCGCCATGGGCTATGCGTTCGCGGCTGTGATCGGCATTGCGCTTGGCACACTGGTCGGTCAATCCGTTTGGGCGATGCGCGGACTTGACCCGATTTTCCAGGTGTTACGCACCATTCCGCCACTGGCGTGGCTGCCGTTGTCGCTCGCTGCGTTTCGCAATGGTGAACCGTCGGCGATTTTCGTGATTTTCATCACGTCGGTGTGGCCGATCATCATCAACACAGCCGTCGGTATCCGTAACATTCCGCAGGATTATCGGAACGTCGCCGCCGTGGTTCGGCTCAATCCGGTCGAGTTCTTCTTCAAGATCATGGTGCCGTCGGCTGCGCCTTACATCTTCACCGGGTTGCGGATCGGAATCGGTCTGTCGTGGCTTGCAATCGTCGCGGCTGAAATGCTGATCGGCGGCGTCGGCATCGGGTTCTTCATCTGGGATGCCTGGAATTCATCGCACATCAGCGAAATTATCGTCGCGCTGGTCTATGTCGGCATCGTCGGCTTCATCCTCGATCGCTTGATCGCGGTGATCGGCGGTTTGGTCACTCGCGGCACCTCGGCGCCTTAAGGGAGAGAGGCAATGGACAGCTATCTGAAACTCGATCACGTCGACAAGGTCTTTACCCGCGGCGCGGCGAGCACCGAGGTTCTGAAAGACATCAACCTCGACATCGCCAAGGGCGAATACGTTTCGATTATCGGTCATTCCGGTTGCGGAAAGTCGACGCTGCTTAATATCGTTGCGGGCCTCACCCGCGCGACGACAGGGGGCGTTATTCTCGAGAGCCGCGAGGTGAATTCGCCGGGACCGGATCGTGCCGTGGTGTTCCAGAACCATAGCTTGCTACCTTGGCTTACGGTCTATGAGAACGTGCGGCTGGGTGTCGACAAGGTATTCGGCTCGAGCAAATCGCGCGCCGAACGCGACGCATGGACGATGCATAACCTTAACCTTGTCCAGATGGCGCACGCCAAGGACAAGCGGCCATCGGAAATCTCCGGCGGCATGAAGCAGCGCGTTGGCATTGCACGCGCACTTGCGATGGAGCCAAAAGTGCTTTTGCTCGACGAGCCATTCGGCGCGCTCGACGCGCTCACGCGGGCTCACTTGCAGGATTCCGTGATGGCGATCCATCAGAAACTGAATAATACGGTGCTGATGATCACTCATGATGTCGATGAAGCGGTGTTGTTGTCCGATCGAATCGTGATGATGACGAATGGGCCGAGCGCTCGCATCGGCGAAATTCTGCAGGTTGACCTGTCTCATCCGCGCAAACGGCTCGAACTGGCCACGGATGCGACTTACCTGAAGTGCCGAAAGCGCGTTCTTGAGTTCCTTTACGAACGGCATCGGTTCGTCGAGGCGGCCTGACATTTGAGGGAGGAAATAATGACGCCGGATCAAGTCGCCCTTGTGCAGGATAGCTTCCGCAAGGTGGTGCCGATCGCAGATCAGGCCGCGGCGATCTTCTACGATCGTCTGTTCGAGATCGCTCCGCAGGTGAGGCCAATGTTCAAAGACGACATGGCAGTTCAGCGCAAGGCCTTGATGGGAACGCTAGCTGTGGTCGTGAACGGTTTGTCCGATCTGCCCTCGGTGCTTCCCGCGGCCAGCGCTTTGGCGAGAAAGCATGTCGGCTACGGAGTTGAGGCGGCACATTATTCGCTGGTGGGCGCCGCGCTGCTATGGACCCTGGAAAAGGGCCTGGGTGAGGCGTGGACGAGCGACGTCGCCGCGGCCTGGACGTCCGCTTACGGCATGTTGTCAGGTTACATGATCAACGAAGCCTACGGCCAACAGGCTGCGGAGTGATGGCACACGCATGAGCGAAGCTCTTGTTATTGTCGGAAACGGAATGGCGGCGGCGCGATTTGTCGATGAATTGACCAGCCGTGCGTTGGGTCGCTATGCCATCGCCGTGATCGGGGATGAACCGCGGCTGGCCTATAATCGCGTGCTGTTATCGTCAGTGCTGGCAGGTGAAATCGAATCCGCGGAGATTGAGCTGAAATCGGCGGACTGGTGGCGGACTCGCGGCGTGACGCTGACCTACGGCTGCGCGGCGACTGCTATTGATACCGGCCGGCGCATCGTCACGCTCGCGAACGGCAATGGCATTGGTTATTCCAAGCTCGTGCTTGCCACCGGTTCGCAGGCGCTGCGACTGAATATCCCCGGCGCAGGTCTTCAAGGTGTTCATACCTTTCGCGACAGCCGTGACGTCGAAACCCTGTTGCAGCTTGCAGGCGATCGGAAGCGCATTGTGGTTATCGGCGGCGGCCTGCTTGGGCTCGAGGCAGCCTATGGTCTTGCCAAGGCGGGATCTGCGGTGAAGCTGCTGCATTTGATGGACAGGCTGATGGAGCGGCAACTTGATGCGACCGCGGCAGCGATGCTCAAGCAGCGCGTTGAAGCGAAGGGCGTGCAGGTCATTCTCGAGGCAAGCACCACGAAGATTATCGGCACGGACAAAGTTACCGGCGTCGAGCTGGCCGATGGCTGCCTCATTGAGGCTGACGCGGTGATCTTTGCCGCAGGCATCCGGCCCAACGTGGGGTTGGCAAAAAATGCCGGTATTGATGTGGGGCGGGGCATTCTGGTCGATGATGAGATGCGTACGAGTTCGCCAAACGTGTTCGCGCTCGGCGAATGTGCTGAGCACCGCGGTACGTGCTACGGGCTGGTCGAGCCGGCCTACGAACAAGCAAAAATTCTGGCGGACGTCCTCGCTGATAAGGCTTCCAGGTACGGAGGCAGCGTCGTCTCCACCAATCTCAAAGTCTCTGGCGTGAATGTTTTCTCGGCCGGAGATTTCGAGGGCCGGCACGGCAGCGAAACAATGACGTTTCGCGATGTGCGACGTGGCACGTACAAGAAACTGATCGTCGACGATGGGCGGCTCATTGGAGCCGTGCTGGTCGGGGATACGGAAGATGCCCTCTGGTATCTGGATCTTATACGCACCCAAAAACCTGTCGCCTTAATGCGCAACGAACTGATGTTTGGCCGCGCGCTGGCGGAGCTGAAAGCTGCATGAGTGATGTCGAACGATTTTTCGCCGGACCAGAAACGTTATCTTGAGGGTTTTGTCTCGGGCCTTAGCGCGTCGCGCCTGACAAGGACAGGCGCGCCGGCCACCAAGGCCGAACCTGTCGGACCCGATGCCATTCATGTCAAGGCGCAGGACCGCACCGTCGCGGCGGGCGGAAAGCTGTCTGACCAGGAAAAGTTCAAACGGGACGAACATCCATTCGATGCCTATCCCCGCCTGATCGCTCAGGCAACGAACAACGAGGCACCTAAGCCGCAGGACAATTTTCGCTGGCGGTATTACGGCATCTTCTACGTCGCGCCGACGCAATCCTCCTATATGTGCAGGTTGCGGATTCCCAATGGCATCCTGAAGCACTGGCAGCTTGCCGGGGTCGCCGATATTGCGGAGCGGTTTGCTGGTCCTTACGCGCATGTGACAACGCGCGCCAACCTGCAGCTGCGTGAGATCGAGCCGAAGAGCGCCGTTAACGTCATCGAGGCCATTCAGGATATCGGCCTGTGTTCACGCGGTTCTGGTGCCGACAATATCCGTAATGTCACTGGAACACCGACAGCCGGTATCGATCCGCAGGAATTGCTGGATACGCGTCCACATGCCCGCGCCATGCATTTCCATATCCTCAACGATCGTTCGCTCTATGGACTGCCGCGCAAGTTCAATATTGCCTTCGATGGCGCAGGTCGGATCGCGGTCCTCGAGGATACCAACGATATCGCATTTCAGGCAGTGAAGGTGGCGGACGGGTATGGCGTCGAGCCCGGAGTTTACTATCGGCTCGCGCTTGGCGGAATTACCGGGCACCGCGATCTTGCACGCGATACGGGCGTCATTCTCAAGCCAGACGAGGCGATCGCCGTTGCCGATGCGATCCTGCGGGTCTTTATCGAGAACGGCGATCGCACCAACCGTAATAAGGCGCGGCTGAAATACGTTCTCGATGCCTGGGGATTCGAGAAATATCTGACGGCAGTCGAGGAAAAGCTTGGCCGCAAACTCATGCGCGTCGCGCCGGAAGCGGTCGAACAGCGTCCGGTATTTGATCGCCTTGCGCATGTCGGAGTGCATCCTCAGAAGCAGAAGGGGTTGAACTGGATCGGTGTTGCGCTGAAGCTCGGCTTGATGTCGCCGGAGCAGATGCGCGGTCTGGCGAAACTGTCTTCCGATCTGGGGGACGGTGATATCCGTCTCACGGTCTGGCAGAATCTGCTGCTGTCCGGCGTGAAGGATCAGGATGTCGAGATCGTGGTGAAGGGCATCGAGCTGCTCGGACTGTCCGCGCAAACGTCGGTCGTCCGCGCCGGCCTTGTCGCTTGTACTGGCGCAACTGGCTGCCGCTTTGCGAATGCCCATACCAAGGAGAATGCTGACTTGATCGGCTCATGGTGCGATGAGCGCATCACCCTCGATCAGCCGGTCAATATTCATCTCACCGGCTGTCATCATTCCTGTGCGCAGCATTATATCGGCGATATCGGCCTGATCGGCGCGCGGGTGCCAGTGAACGAGGAGGGCGATACCGTTGACGGTTACCACGTCCTGGTGGGAGGCGGTTACGGGCCTGACGGAATGATGGCGCGCGAGCTTTATCAGAACGTCAAGGCGGATGATGCTCCGCAGACGGTCGAGCGCATTCTCAAGGCATATGTGGCGAACCGCTCTTCGGCTAAAGAGACGTTCGTCAATTTTGCCAAGCGCAACGATCTCGAAGCGATCAAGCAGATGGCGGACAAGGAGGTGGCATCGTGAACCAGATTAGTCCTCCGCCGCGCATCGAGCTCATCCCCGACACAGCGCCCTTTACCGAAGATCAGCGCGCTTGGCTGAATGGCTTTTTCGCCGGCATGATCTCGCTCGACAACGCCGTGACGCCGCTGTCTGCCGAGCAGGGTGCTGCTGTCATGCAGGGTGCGGGAGATGGCGACGACGGCGAGGCGCCATGGCACGACCAAACCATCCCGCTTGCCGACCGCATGAAACTTGCGGAAGGGCGCCCGCTTCGCCGCCGCATGATGGCAGCGATGGCACAGCAGGATTGCGGCCAGTGCGGATACAACTGTAACGACTATTCGGAAGTCATCGCCAGTAAGTCCGAGGCGCGGCTCAATCTGTGTGTGCCAGGCGGCAAGGAAACCGCCCGGATGCTGAAACAGCTTCATGAAGAGCTGGACAAGGCGCCAGCGCCGGCCACCGCAAGCGGGGAGATGAAATCCGAGACAAATTCGGCGATCCCAGCAAAGACCGCAGGTGAGCCGGGGCGCTCGCGGGACAATCCGGTCGAAGCCGTTTTTCTTTCGCGGCGCTTGCTGAACAGGCCGGGCTCCGAGAAAGAAACCTGGCATCTTGAGTTCGATCTTTCGGGGCCGGGGCTCGACTACGTGGTTGGGGATTCGTTCGGCGTATTCGCCAGCAACGATCTTGGTCTGGTCGACCAGATCATCGCGATGATCGGTGTCTCGCATGAAACGCAGATCAACGGCAAGAAACTGCGCGATGTGCTGCGGGACGACGTGTCGCTGTCCCCCGCGCCGGACTCGTTGTTCGAACTGATGTCCTTCATCACTGGCGGGACCTTGCGCGAAAAAGCGCGAGCGCTTGCCGCCGGTGACGATCCGGATGGCGATGCCGCCAATCTCGACGTCATGGCCACGCTGCAGAAGTTCTCCGGCGTTCGCCCGCATCCAGAAGCGTTTGTTGAGGCGCTTGAGTCTTTGCAGCCTCGGCTTTATTCGATTTCATCGTCGCATAACGCAACGCCGGGCCGGCTCTCGCTGACCGTCGATACCGTGCGCTACGTCATCGGCAAGCGCAAACGCCTTGGCGTTGCCTCGACCTTCTTCGCCGACCGCGTCAAGCCCGGCGAGAAGCTGAAAGTCTACGTCCAGAAAGCGCATGGCTTCGGCTTGCCTGAGGACCCAAACATTCCCATCATCATGGTCGGGCCGGGCACTGGCATCGCGCCGTTCCGCGCCTTCCTGCATGAGCGGCAAGCGACAAAGGCGACGGGCCGCAACTGGCTGTTCTTCGGCCATCAACGCAGTGACTGCGATTTCTTTTATTCTGACGAACTCAATGCGATGAAATCGTCGGGGCACCTGACGCGCCTCTCTCTGGCATGGTCTCGCGACACCGGAGAGAAGTTTTACGTGCAGGATCGTATGCGTGAAGTTGGTCGCGAGCTTTGGTCGTGGCTTGCGGAGGGAGCCCATGTCTACGTCTGCGGCGATGCCAAGCGCATGGCCAAGGACGTCGAGCGTGCCCTTGTCGATATCGCCGCGCAGTTCGGCGCCCGCTCGACCGACGAGGCCGTGGCGTTCGTTGCCGACCTGAAGAAAAAAGGCCGGTATCAGCAGGACGTCTATTGAGGACCTGCACGCATGAAGAGTGATCTGTCTGCGGCATCGGTCAAGACGACTTGTCCCTATTGCGGCGTCGGCTGCGGCGTATTGGCGACACCGGACGGAAAAGGCGGCGCGTCCATTTCGGGCGATCCCGAACATCCGGCCAATTTCGGTCGGCTTTGCTCGAAGGGGTCTGCTCTTGGAGAAACTTTGTCCGAGACCCAACGCCTCTTGCAGCCGATGATTCGTTGCTCGGACGGCGATATGGAGGAAGTGGCCTGGGACGATGCGCTCAATCACGTTGCTCATCGCCTGCGCCACATCATCGCCAAGCACGGACCGGGTTCGGTCGCATTCTATCTGTCGGGCCAGTTGCTGACGGAGGACTACTACGTCGCCAACAAGCTGATGAAGGGGTTTATCGGCGGCGCCAATGTCGACACGAATTCACGGCTCTGCATGTCGTCGTCTGTCGCGGGACACCGCCGCGCGTTCGGCTCCGACACAGTGCCGGGCAATTATGAGGATCTCGATGAGGCCGATCTGCTGGTGCTGGTCGGTTCGAATGCGGCGTGGTGTCATCCGGTGCTTTATCAGCGGATGCTTCGTAACAAGCAGGAACGAGGTGCACGTATCGTCGTGATTGATCCTCGGCAGACCGAGACGGCGGGCGATGCCGACTTGTTTCTCGGACTGAAGCCGGGGACCGATACGGCGCTGTTTGGCGGCTTGCTGACTTATCTGGCCGGACAGGGTGCCCTTGATCGGGATTATATCGCTGACTACACGTCGGGCTTCGAGGATGCGTTGGCGCGGGCGCGGATTATTGCTGGCAGCGTCGCGGCAACCGCGCTGGCGACAGGTCTTTCCGAACAGGATATCGACGCCTTTTTCCGAATGTTTAGCGATACACCGAAGGTCGTCACGCTTTATTCGCAGGGTGTGAACCAGTCTGCGCAGGGCACCGACAAGGTCAACGCTATCATCAACTGCCATCTTGCAACCGCGCGGATCGGACGGCCAGGAATGGGACCGTTCTCGCTGACCGGGCAACCCAATGCGATGGGGGGACGAGAGGTCGGCGGACTGGCCAATCAACTGGCAGCGCACATGCATTTTACGCCCGTGGACATCGACCGGGTTCGGCGGTTCTGGCAGGCCCCGCGCATCGCAACCCACGAGGGATTGAAAGCGGTACAGATGTTCAACGCGATCTCCCGCGGCGACATCAAGGCGCTGTGGGTGATGGGGACCAATCCTGTCGTGTCATTGCCGAACGCAGACGCGGCTCGTGACGCGATGAAAAAGCTCGATCTGTTTGTGGTGTCAGAAAATGTTCGCTCGAACGACACCGTGAACTCCGGCGTGCACGTATTGCTTCCTGCCCATGCGTGGGGAGAAAAGTCGGGCACCGTGACAAACTCCGAACGGCGGATTTCCCGGCAGCGACCATTTCTGAAGGCCGCAGGATCGGCGAAGCCGGACTGGTGGATCGTCAGCGAGGTCGCCAAGCGGCTCGGTTTCGGCGAGGCGTTTGCGTATGGCTCCGCGGCCGATATCTTCCGCGAGCATTGCCGGCTGTCCGCCTTTGAGAACGAAGGCCGCCGGGACTTTGATCTTGGCGCACTTGCCGATATCCGAGAAGATGCGTTTGACGAGTTGGTGCCGCTATCCTGGCCGGCGCGGAGCGACGGCAGCGGGGAGGCCAGATTTTTCGCAGAAGGCGGCTTTTATACAAACGATCGCCGTGCGCGGTTTATCGCGCCCGAGATTCCGGCGCTCCGTGGGATGACATCCGCAGCACGGCCGATGGTGCTCAACACCGGCCGGATTCGCGATCAGTGGCATACGATGACGCGGACCGGACTTAGTCCTCGGCTGGGGCAGCATTTGCCGGTGCCGTTCGTGGAGGTGAATCCGCAGGACGCACGAGACGCTGGTGTAGAGGACGGCGAATTCGCACGGGTGGCGACCGACCTCGGGCAATGTATCCTGCGGGTCGTGGTTACCGAGCGGCAGCAGCGCGGAATGTTATTCGCACCGATCCACTGGAGTGCCGAAAATTCTTCGTCGGCGCGGATTGGTGCATTGGTTGCCCCATTCACCGATCCCTATTCCGGCCAGCCTGAAAACAAGGCCACCCCCGCGGCCTTCGAGCGCTGCATCTTCGGCCTGCGGGGATTTGTGCTGTCACGCAAGGAATTGCCATTGCCGAAAGGTGTGTGGTGGGCGCGCGTGTCTGTAAGCGGGGGGTACGGCTATCTGTTCGCGTCGCGTGACGACGTCTCATGGCGACAATGGTTCGACGCTGAAGTTCTTGGCGGAGAAATCATTGAGTACAGCGACGCTGGACAGGAGATCTATCGCGCCGCATCGTTCAATCAAGATCGGATTGAAACCTGTGTGTTTGTCGAGCCATCGTCGCATGATACGGACTGGGATGCTGTCAAAGTGCTTTTCGCAGCCGACGAGCTAAGTGACGAGCAGCGTCGGAGCCTGCTGTCGGGCAGGGAGATGAGCGGCGCGGCGGGCCAAGGTCCGATTGTTTGCGCCTGCTTCGGCGTTGGGCGCAACACGATCTGCGAAAGGCTAAAAAGTGGTGCTGCCCGATCGCATCGGGACATCGGGGTTCAGCTCGGGGCAGGCACCAATTGTGGATCATGCATTCCCGAGCTGAAGCGGCTCGCGGCGCAGTCGATGCAGAATAAGGAAACTGAGACGGATACATGCGAAGTGATCAGCGCGAGTTGAAGGGCAGGATTTTGACGCCATTGCGCTCAAGGGTCGCGCGCAGGGTCTTTGCGATCGCCACGGCGCCTGGTGTATCGCCGTGGACACAGATAGTGTCGATCCTTGTCGGAATTCGCTTTCCATCGACCGAAAAGATTGCCTGATCCTCAATCATCTTCAGCGCGCGACCTGCGACAAGCGCGGGATCGTGAAGGACAGCGCCGTTTTTTCTGCGGGAGACGAGCTGGGCGTCGTCTTCATAAGCGCGGTCGGCGTAAATCTCATTGATCGCCTTCAGTCCAGCTCTTTCAGCTGCACGTGCCATCGCCGTGTGCGGCAGGACGACGAACAGGAGATTTGGGTCCGCGGCCTTGATCGCCGACGCGACGGCATCCGCGGTCAAGTCGTTGTTGCATGCGACGTTCGACAGCGCGCCATGCGGTTTGACATGGGTGACGCGATGACCCGCAAGCGCGGCGACGGCCTGCAGCGCACCGATCTGATAAGCGACGAGATTCTCGATTTCCCGCGCGGTGATATCAGGCATCGGGCGGCGGCCGAAGCCCGCGAGGTCACGGTAGCTGGGATGCGCACCGATGCTGACGCCACGCTCTTTCGCAAGCCGTGCGGTCTCACACATGATGTCCGGATCACCCGCGTGAAAGCCACAGGCCACATTGACGCTGGTTGCGATATCCAGCATCGCCTTATCGTCGCCCATTTGCCAAGAACCAAATCCCTCTCCGAGATCCGAGTTCAAATCGACTTTCATTTGTGCGACGTCTCCGCTCTCAGTCGCACCCTGCCGGGCAGCGATTCAATCAGGTCGTGAAACAATCGCGCTTCGCGTTGTGCCTCGTCAACGCCGACGACTTCAAAACGGATTGATTGGTGCGGCCGGTTTTGAGCGAAACGCCCGAGATCCGAAGAGATGATGGTCGCAATCTTGGGATACCCCCCGGTCGTGCCGCGATCCTTCATCAGCACGATCGGCTGCCCGTTTCCGGAAACCTGAATACTGCCATCGACCGTACCATCGGACACGATGTTAAAGCCCGCCCCGTGTGACAGCATCGGGCCCTCGAGGCGATATCCCATGCGGTCGCTGCTGGGCGAAATCGACCATTCGGACTCTAGGAACTGCATGTACGCGTCACCGAATTCGTCGGCCTGGGGACCCCGGATCACGCGGATGGGGCCGTTGTGGAAGACTGGAGGCGCGAGCGTACGTGCCGGGCAGGCTGCAGCGGCGCGCTCGATCTCAAGAAGGTCGCCGCCCCGCAGAGGGCGGGGCAGTGGACTTCCGAGGCCCGCACGGGCATTCACTGACACGCTTCCGAAGACCGGCTCGCCTTTTATGCTGCCCGCAACGGCAAGATAACTGAACATCCCTTTGCGGGCTGCACCCAGCATGAGCGATGCATCTTTGGCAAGTTCGATGCAGTGATACAGCGGGCAAGCCGCAGATCCGATCATTGCGTGACGAAGCGCACCGGTGATCGCAATGTTAAGTGTGCCGCCGCGGGCAACCAGCGTCACGGGGGCAGGACCGATCTCGATGGCTGCGGTCAGCAAACCGCTCCCCACGAGGCTGTTGGCTGCGGCGAGTGACAAGCGGTCCATCGCGCCGCTCGGCGGCAGGCCATAACGCTGGGCGCCAAAACGTCCGGCGTCCTGTACTGATGTGGCAATGCCGGCGATCGCGATTTCCAGCGCACTCATGCCGCGATCAACTCTGCGACCCGTTCGCCGCGTTCGGCCATACGATCGAAGCGTTCGAATTCAACCGGGCTGATTTCGACGAATGTGACGCCGTCACCCGGCTCCAGCAAGAACATCGGATCGCGTGAAGGATGGAAGGTCCGCACAGGTGTTTGCCCTAGGAGGTGCCATCCGCTCGGCCCGGCAAGGCACTGAATGCCGGCCTGATGACCGCCGATCGAAATCGTGCCTTTCGGCGTCAGCCCGCGCGGACTCGGCCGCCGAGGTGTTGCGAGTGAAGAGGAAAGACCACTCAAATACGCAAAGCCTGGGGTAAAACCGAGCATGGCGACGCGGTAATCGGCGCCGGTATGGCGTGCGATCAATTCGGCTGTGGTGAGCTCATGCGCGCGCGCCACGCCGTCGAGATCGATACCGAACGCCCCGCCGTAGACGACCGGGACGCGCCAACGCCTTGTCACCGGCTCGTTTGAAGAAGGTCGCGCGACAATGGGACGGATGAGATCGCATAGCGCGTTAAACCCTATGGCCGCCGGATCGTAGTGCACAAGCAACGAGCGATAGGTCGGGACCGTTTCGATGATGCCTTTGATAGGGTTTTTCTGTAACGCGCAGTCCAGCGCAAGAACCCTCCGGTTGACGGCGTCATCAATCACCGAGCCGAATTCGACGGTCAGACCGGTGTCGCCGTTCGGCAGATAGCGGGGGGACGACTCGAACTCCATGGCCGGACGATGCAATCCATGACAGACATCGTCCAGCGGTTTGTTGGCGGCTGACAGCGGAAGCGGCGGGGCGTCATCGTGCGAGCGTCGACAACTGACGCCAACCTATGACTGTTGCCTCGACCATGTCGCCGGTTTCACAATTTTCCCATGCGCCCGCGCGCCATCTGCACGTAAAGGGGAGCTGGTAGGTGCCGCTTTTATCTTCGCAGAGCAATTCCGCGAACAGGTCCTCCGGCGGCACGCCGGCCCCGTTGAATTCCGCCAGACGTTGAGCGCGTGTTGCCATGCGGCATACCTCCATGGCGTTTGAAACGTATCCGTCCAGTTCCCGTTCCCCTGATCAGGGGAACATGTGGGTGGGGCTTAATTGTGGGATAGGCGCGAGTTTCTCGGATCACGACAAAGATTGATTTACCGTTGGGAGGGAAACTGTTGCGGTTCAGAAACACGGAGAGCGCCGATGTTTTTGCTCATTATCATTATGCTGGGAACGACTGGTCTTTTTTATTTTGCAAGCGCCACTCAACATTCGGGGTGGTATTGGTCTTCTGTTGTTTGCACACAGGGAGGGCCTCTTTGCGAGCATCCAGGCTGGCTGCTGATCGCCTCCGCGTTTTTGATCGCGGTCGCGATGGTTCAAAGCATGTCCGAGGCGTGATCGCGCCGCGGTCCAGGCGGGTGGGCGGCTGGGAAAATCTTCCGGCCAGCTATGGATTTGCGCCGCGGAACACGACACTATCCGCAGGCGGACACGGAGCATTAGCTCCTGCGAGATCTCGGAAACCGTCGTTCGATCATGGCTATTCTGCGGAGCGCTTTGCTGAAGGTCTACCGGCTGGCGCGTCGATTCGGTTATGCCCGGTTGCTCAGTCTGGCACTGCTCGCGGGCTTTCTGGCCCTGCGGGTGGCCGATCCGGTTGCGCTGGAAGAGCTGCGGCTGCGCGTTTTCGACGCCTACCAGATGCTCAAGCCGCGCGAAGCCATCCAGCGCCCCGTGGCGATTATCGACATTGACGAGAAAAGCCTTGAGAAAATCGGGCAGTGGCCTTGGCCTCGTACACGGATGGCCGATATCGTCCGTCGCCTGACGGAGGCCGGTGCGGCAGCTATCGCTTTCGACGTCGTGTTCGCCGAACGTGACCGCCTGTCGCCCAAGATTGCGGTGGATACCTTCCGGGGCCTCGACGAGGCCACCCAGAACACACTCAAAAGACTCCCCGACAATGACGACGTCTTCGCCAATGCGCTGCGTCATGCTCCAGTCGTGCTGGGCGAGTCCGGGCTGCCTTACACCGTGCCCGAACCGGACGTGAAGCTGCCGATCACCGGGCTTGCGACACTGGGGGAGAATCCGGAGCCCTTTCTCCTGAACTTCCCCGGTCTGTTGCGCAACATCCCGGTTCTTGAGGAGGCCGCGCCGGGGCGCGGCCTGTTTACGATCCGCGCGGAACGGGACGGCATCGTTCGGCGGGTGCCGATCATCATGATGGCGCAGGGCAAGCTCATGCCATCGCTGTCGTTCGAGATGCTTCGGGTCGTAACCAAGGCAGATACGATCCTGGTCAAATCGAACGAGGCAGGTGTTGTCAGTGTCGCCGTTCCCGGTTTCCAGTTACCGACCGATCGCAACGGCCAAGTGTGGGTCTATTTCAGCAAGCACGATATGTCGCGCTACATTTCGGCCCTTGACGTCCTTGATGGCAAGATGGATCCGGACGCAGTCAGGCAGAAGCTTGTCATCATCGGCACATCGGCCGTTGGTCTTCTCGACACGAAGACAACCCCGCTCGACCGCGTACTTCCCGGCGTGGAGGTTCATGCCCAAATCCTGGAATCTGCATTGACGGGTTCGATGCTGTCGCAGCCGGGCTACGCGATCGCAATTGAACTGCTGGCAGCGATCCTGTTCAGCCTTATTATCGTCCTGCTCGCGCCGGTTCTGAGCCCGATCACACTTCTGGTCCTTGGCGGGTGTGTTTCCGCATTGTTGGCCGGCGGCTCCTGGTACATGTTTTCGGAAAAGCGGCTGCTGATTGACTTCACTTTTCCGATGCTCACCAGCACGGCTGTCTACCTCACCATGGTGTTCGGCAGCTATTTTCGTGAACAGGCACAGCGGCGGCGGATTCGTGCCGCGTTCGGCCAATACCTGTCGCCAGCACTGGTCGAACAACTGGCTCAGTCACCCGAAAAGCTGGTGCTTGGCGGCGAGGAGCGGGACATGACGATCATGTTCAGCGACGTGCGCGGTTTCACCACGATTTCGGAATCCTTCAAAAGCGATCCGCAGGGCCTGACATCGCTGATGAACCGGTTTCTGACGCCGCTGACCAATGCGATTCTCGATCGCAAAGGAACGATCGATAAATACATGGGCGACGCCATCATGGCGTTCTGGAATGCGCCGCTTGATGATACGTCGCACCAGATTCATGCGTGCGAGGCCGCACTCGACATGCTCGACCGCATCGATCAGCTCAATGCGGAGCGCGAGATCGAGGCAAACAAGCAGGGCAAGCCCTTTATTCCGCTCAACGTTGGTATCGGCCTTAATACCGGCACCTGTGTGGTCGGCAATATGGGATCGAACCTGCGGTTCGATTATTCGGTGCTCGGGGACAGCGTGAATCTCGCTTCACGTCTGGAGGGACAGTCGAAATCTTACGGCCTGCCGATTATCGCCGGCTCGCGGACGGCAATGGCTGCCAAGGACAAGTTTGCGATCCTCGAGCTGGATTTCATTACGGTGAAGGGAAAGACCGAGCCGGAGGTGATCTATGGAATTATCGGACGCGAAGATGTCGCGAATTCGGAGGGCTTCCAGAAATTGCGCAATCTGACCATCCAGATGCTTGCCTGTTACCGCAGTCGGGATTGGGAAGGCGCGCTGGCCGCAATCGATAGAGCCAGAGGTCTCGACGCTGCGCCCCGGTTGAAAGAGCTGCTTGAGTTATACAGCCAACGCATCGCGGCGTTCCAAGTCAATCCTCCAGCGTCCGATTGGAATGGAGTTTTTGCATTGACGACCAAGTAGCGTTCTCGCCAATATCGCTCTACTTCGTGCAGTCCCAATCCCTCCTTCCTCCGGAATTTGATTTGTCTTCAGAACGTGCTTTGGCGAAGTCCATTACGATCAAATTTTGGGGCGTGCGCGGCAGCATCACATGTGCGGGTCCGGAGACGGCGCGTTACGGCGGTCATACGTCGTGCGTCGAGATGCGTTGCGGCGATGATCTGCTGATTTTCGACGCGGGTTCGGGAATCCGAAAGCTTGGCGAGAAGATTGTTCAGTCCGGGTCGACACGGGACATCAATATGTTCCTCAGTCATGGTCATATCGATCATCTCATCGGGCTGCCGTACTTCGCACCCCTGTTCAGGAGCGGACAGAACCTGCGGATCTGGGCAGGGGGATTCGACCAGATCGGTGGAACAAAGGCCGCCATCACGCGGCTGATGAGCTTTCCGTTATTTCCCGTTGGATTGGAGACGGCGAGTGACGGCGTGTCGTTCAATGACTTTCAGCGCGGTGAGGAGTTGTTGCCTTGCGAGGGGATTATTATTCGAACCGCCGCGCTCAATCATCCGGGGGGAGCGACGGGATACCGGGTCGAATATGGCGGCCTGGCGGTGTGTTACCTCACCGATACAGAGCTCGATAATATCGATTCCGCTTGGCTCTCTCTTGCGCGAGATGCCGATGTTCTGATCATGGATTCGACCTACACGAACGCAGAACTACCGGAGCACAAGGGCTGGGGCCACGCGAGCTGGCAGCAGGTTGTCGATTTCGCGGACGCAGCCGGTGTTAAAACCTTGTGCCTGTTTCATCACGATCCGGACCATTCCGACGACATCATGGACCGCATAGGTGCCGAGGTGACCGAGGCACGGCCCGGTACGATTGTTGCCCGCGAAGGAGAGATCATCGAGGTCTGATCGATCAGGCTGTTCCTGCATTTTCGGTGGCCCGGCGCGCGGCTTCGTTGTCGATAGCTTTTGCCAGATCGGGATGGCGCGCCATCAGGGTGCGGAAGTCTGCCACATCGAGAACCAGAAGCGTTGTCGCTTTGGCCGTGATGACGTCCGCTGTTCGGGTGTGATTTTCCAGCAGCGCCAGCTCGCCGAAAAACGAGCCGACTCCAAGCTCAATGCGCTTCGAGGGCAAATTGACGGCGACCGCGCCCGCAGCCACAAAATACATGCAATCACCCTGATCGCCGCGCCGGATCACGACGGTCCGGGCTCTGAGATCGATCCGGCGCAGCGAACTCGCCACGTCAGCCAGGATGGCCGGGCCAAGGGCGGCGAAAAACGGGACTTTGCCGAGCGACTCCCAGGTCTGAATGGAGTTGTGCCGACGGTTTTCAGCTGCGAAGCCGTTTGCCAGAATACCGGTCCATAGTCCGAAGACGCCGAGGCCGCAGATCATTAGCATCGCCGCAACCATCCGGCCCGCGGGCGTCACCGGGACGACGTCGCCGTAGCCTGTCGTGGTCAGAGTGACGACTGCCCACCATAGCGACGCGGGGACACTGCCAAACACAGCAGGCTGTTCGTTTCGCTCGATCACATGGATCAGGACCGCGGCCATGAACAGAACAATCAAGAACAGCACGAGCACGCTGATAAGCGGACCGGATTCCCTCACAAGAACCCGGCGAAGCTGTTTCAGTCCGGGGATCCGCGACACCGGCTTCAGCAGCCACAGGACGGTCAGCAGCGATGCCGATTTTGCGCTCACACCCGACAGGCGAACCAGCGGAATAGCGAGGGCGGAAGCGAGATCGATAATTCCCACGGCCGACAAAACGTAAGACCGGATTCCTGTGGTCCGTGCGCTTTGAAGGACTTCCTGGCCCCACTGCACGGCAAAAAAGATCACGCATCCGTAGATGGCCGCCTCCAACCACTCCGACACGACGTATTGGGTGTCCGGCATCGACAACGCCAGCATGGCCGCGATGCCAACAGCGATAACGGCATACGTCAGGCGGGGGTGTTCGAACGTCTGGACGCCTTTGTTTTCGGCAACTTCGGCGGCGGGTTGAGGCAGCGGGATTTCCATAGCCAGAATAACGTTTGAGCGCGCAGAACCTGCCCGTCCTTTTGGCTTTCGTCAACGAAGACGACGGTTAAGACGGGATGTTTGATGACCCTTTTGCGAAAACAGTTTCGGTCTAAGGGGGACTCTGTCGTAAAACGGCAGCGGCACTGGCGGCTTCCGGCCGTCTTTTGGCACTCGTCAACAGTTTCAGATAACCGGGTTGGCTTCCATGGATATGTCAGGAATGGCGTCAGGCGCGGGCGGGCTGATCGCATCAGCCTTCATCGTCGCCGGTTACACCATGCGCACCATGATTCCGTTGCGCGTCTTCGGAATCCTCACAAACGTCGTTCTTATCGTTTATGCACTTCACCATAACAATTACCCGATCATGGCGCTGCATATCATCCTTCTGCCGCTCAACGTCTATCGCCTCCGGGAAATGCTTCTTCTGGTCAGGAATGTGAAGCGGTCGGTGAGCGGCAATCTGTCAATGAGTTGGCTGCGCCCGTTCATGACAGAGCGGCGCTTCAAGGCCGGTGACGTGCTGTTCTACAAACACGAGAAGGCCGAAGAGATGTTCTACATCGTGAGCGGCAAATACCAGCTTGTTGAATCGGGCATTGAATTGCCGACCGGCACGATTGTCGGTGAGCTGGGTATGCTCTCTCCAGACAATTCGCGAACGCAGACTCTGGAATGCGTCGAAGATGGTCTCGTCCTCAGCGTCAGCTACCGGAAGGTCGAGGAGCTTTACGTTCAAAACCCCGAGTTCGGCTTTTATTTCTTGCGGCTGGTGAGCGCCCGGCTGTTTCAGAACGTTGAGCGGCTCCAGACCGAGTTGGCCGATCTTAAGGCCCAGGCTGCAGCGTGAAGCTTCCCGTCCCGATACGGCTGCTCAAGGATAGATATTTCGGCGAATCATCGCGGAGCGAGGCCTTCGCGAAGGGGCGGCTGGCGGAATTGTCGGCGTACATGGAGCCAGAGGTAGCCAGTATCGCCGAGAGGGCGGTCGTATCCCTGAGCGCCTATCAAGATCCGGATTACGCGTTGCTGTATCTTGAGCGCCTTGCCCGCTATGTGGGGCCAAAGAAAGCGGGCTGTCCTTTTCTGTCGGAGCTCGCCGTAAGGATGGATCGCCGGATGCGATTCGACGATGTTGCCGCGCTGGCAATGCGGGCACTCGAGACTGGAGAACGCTCTCCTGCCGGTGCCGTCTGTCTGATCGATATGGTCGGCATGTTGCCCCCGAATGCTGCGGACCAGGTGACGCCGGTGTTGAGTTATCTGGGATGGTCCAGGCGCGCGATGTCGGTCAGTTTCGACGGATCGACACCCGGCGGGCGAAAAAAGGCCGGGACTTATGCGCTGCTGAAGCGTGTGCGGATGTATTCCAAACGCGCCAGGATCGAACGTGCATGGGTGGAGCGTTGGCTGCATATGGTGGATCGGACCATGCTCAAACAGCACGACGCCGCGGTCGAGGTAATTCGATCTGCGGATCTCATCAATGGCACGGGCGCGACCTATCATGAGGGCCTTGATCGATGGCATGCCATCGTTGACCGTTTGATCAAGCCCGCCTGCGATGGGGTGCTATGTTTGGAAAATATGGCCGGGACGGTGCAGCAGGCGGTGAAAGCGGCGGGTACGATACCTGACAGTCGCCAATTTGATCATCTTCTTGTAGAGATCATCGGCGAGAATGCTGAGGCTGGCGCAAACTAGCTTCATGTTGGATTTTGGTCAGGAAGTGCGAATGAAAAGCCGTGTTGCCTGTTCGGTGTTATCAGCGTTGGGAATGTTGACGGGTCTGTGCGGGATGGCCGCGCCGCGCGCCGCGCTGGCCGACGATATTTTCAAGATTGCACCTCTCCAGAGGATCGCTTGCACGCGCGCACTCTTGCCCGGAAAACAGCAGGTTATCAGCTGCAAATCCTTCGCCTATGTCCTGAACGCTCACACATCCGAGTTCTATCGCTGTCAGGTTTCCGTCGGCGTTACGCGGAATGCGAAGGAAATCCTGAAAACCGATTCCGATGGAAATTGTATTTTGAAAACACGGGTTTTCCCGGTCGATTCAAGCTACAGCTTCGATGCGACCGAAACTGAGCCGCCGAACACCAACGCCTTTTTCGGATCCGGCGGCACGGCGATCTGGGTCACCGACACGGCAAAGCAAAGTGTCCGAGGGTGCATCGGATTGGTCATGGGTATCGAACCTGACATTCTGAAATGCATCGACATGACGTTCAGCAAGTAAGCCGGGGGCGGTCGGACGTTATCGTGTTAGGAAATAAAACACGGTCCCCAAAACGGCCAGACAGCAACTCATCACAGCCCATACGGAGAGGCGAGCCTGACTGAACGCCGAGCTGACGGCCTCATTGTCGGCGATCTCCTTGTTTCGGAGCTTGTTTTCGTATTCCGGTTTCCGCAAGGGGACCTCGAATGCCCGGCCGGTTGATTGGCCGCATGTCGAGAACTTGGCTGAGCTCAAAGAGTTCCAGCGAGCGGGAATCCCCAGATCGATCCGGGATCCGAATGGCTGGCAATGTCGTTGCCGAGCGGCGGAATGGACAGAAACGTAGCACTGGCCAGCCGCGTGGCGTCGTCGCCGGCGAAGGCGACGGGCTTCGCAGCCCGCACTGCGTCAGCCACCAACAAGGGTTCGGTAAAGCGCCTGACTCCGTCAAAGCCGAGGACGAACAGGGGCCTGAAGCCGTCAAGCTGCAGGTCTTTCACCAGCATCATGTGCCGGTTGTCCAGAAGGTACCAGTCGCCTTTCAAATGCACCGCCGCCACCGCGTGGTCCTCGTTGGCGACAAGATTGCGCAGGATCACGAGCCGCAGATCCGAGGCGCTCACACCGGCGATGCGCAGCAGAGCCAGCTTCGCGATCGCATAATCCTCGCAGTCGCCGGCGCCCGATGTCATCGTCGCCAATGGGGCTGCCCAAAGATCCTCGACGCCATATTGCGCCATATCGCTGATAGGCCGGATTGTCAGATTGACCGCTCGGTTCACCGTGCCGATCAGCGCCAGGCCGCTTCGTTCGCGCGCGGCGGTTGCGATGGCGAACATTTGCGTTTCGGCCGTGGAGGCGGCGCAGGGGACGGTCTGGCCTTCGCAGGCCGACATAATCGCGATGTCCGCGGCCATGGACGCGAATGCAGCCTGCCATTTGGCATGCAGCGGACCTTCGATGACGTTCTCGGTGAGAAGGCCGAAGGGTTCAGTGGCTGCGAAGGCTGCCGAACTGGAGTCGGTTGGCGTTGAGGCGGGGACCGCACCGGCGTTCGTCACATGAATTATGACAGCCAGCGCCAACGTCATGGCGGCAGCCCCCCTCGAGACCCTGAACCCACGCAACATAACAACGCCCCTGTCGCCGGGGCATCGGTCAGGCTTGAAGCCGCTCGTGTCCCCGGTCTGTTGCAGGGCACGCTAAGGTTCAAAGCTTGCTTGGGACTTTAGGGAGGTAGTCGGTCGCGGGCTTTTCGGTTACTGTCCAAAACCGATGGTTTTGGCGGTCGTGACAATTTTAATGATTGTTTGGAGCCCATAACCTTTGACCGATCGGTCATGATATCACCACCGATGTCGCGTGCCGGGTGTGCCGCTCTGTCCGTTTAACTATACCCCGGTCAAAAGCATTAAAATCAACTGTTAGGGGCCGTTGGGGCCTCAATTGGCTATTGTGAAGCTTAAGACGGTGATATGACCTGAGTAGATTTTATTAATATCGGTTTAACCTTTTCCGTCGGTGGTCGAGATGAGCCTTACGGCCAGATTTGACGACAAAGATTTTTCCTCGGCGTCCGTTTCGGCCACGGGGGATCAATTCCATTTTGGGCATTCGCACCATGAGGGAGCGACCGGGGATGTCGTCACGATCCCGGACGCGCACCTGCTGTTCTCCGGCTCCTACAGCCGCGCCGGCGTCGATCTTGTCCTGACGGACGCAAACCAGAAATATGTCGTCCATGACTATTTCCGCGGTGAAAAACATCCGACGCTGTCTTCGCCGGATGGAGCCACTCTGTCGCCTGCGATCGTCGATGCGCTGACCGGGCACACGGCTTACGCGCAGGACAACGCAGCGCCTGCGGCAGGCCAGGTGATTGGCCACGTTCTGAAGCTTTCCGGCGGCGCCAGCGTCATCCGCAACGGCGTGACGGTCGAACTGGGAATCGGCGACGCCGTGATGAAGGGCGACGTCGTGCAGACCGGATCGAATTCCTCGATCGGCATGACGTTCATTGACGGCAGCGCGTTCGGCATGACCTCGAATGCGCGCATGGTCCTCAATGACATGGTGTACAGCGAGACCGGATCGGCGAACTCGTCCTTGATCAGTCTGGTGCAGGGCACCATCACGTTCGTTGCGGGACAGACAGCAAAGAACGGCAACATGAAGGTCGAGACGCCGGTCGCCACCATGGGTATCCGTGGCACCGCGGTTCTTGTTGAAATCGATTCAAACGACGGTCCGACAAAGTTCTCGGTTCTGGTCGAGCCCGATGGTCACACTGGCTCCTATAATCTCTACAACAAGATAACCGGTGAGCTGATCGGTTCGGTGTCGCAAGCCGGGCAGGTGTCGCTCGTCTCGGTTCTCGGCGATCAAAGCTCGCTGACAACTTCACAGAAGTCGCTGGCCGACCAGACGGCTGAAAAAGCAATCATTCAGCAGGTCTTCCAGCTGTATTTTCCTAACTACACCCCCGATTCCAGTCCCAAATCGAACAATCGCGGTGACGCGGGTTCAAGCGGCAACAACCTCGCTCAGGTCAACGCGGGTAATATTCAGGCGGCTGCGTCCGAAGGTGCCCCGTCATTGATTCAGGTGAAAACGCCACATACCGATCCGGTGACGGGCATAACGACATACACATTTAGTTTTGTCCAAAATACACAGGCACAGTTTTTCACGATCTCCGAAACCGAGCTGCAGGACGGTACCAGCAGCGGAAATCCGCTGGGACCCAACGCGCGCGGCTTCTTTGTCAAAGATCACGTCGTCGTCGTTGATCCCGATACAGGCGCACCCCTGTTTGCCGACACCGTAACGCCATTCGTGGCCGGGAGCGGGAGGATCACGGGTGTCACGGGCAATATTCCGACGTCCGTGACGGTGGCTTTTCTCGAAGGTTTGATCCAGATCGATCAATCAACGGGTTATGTGAGCTTTCCGCACGGGGCATTCGATTTTCTGGGTGTCGAGCAAAAGTTGGAGTTCACGCTGAGCTTTCTCAGCAGATCCGGTCCGGACACCGCAACGCAGACCCTGAGCTTTAAGGTCGTGGGCCAGAACGACGTGCCGGTAATATCAGGGGTGTCCTCAGCCACCATCAACGAACAAAACTATCACACCCACGATCACGCGCACGATATCGCCAGCGGCTCGCTGACCCTTTCCGATGTTGATCAGAACGACTCGTTGACCGTGACAACGGCGTTCGGTCATTTTGCCTACACGGACAGCGAGGGCCACGCGGTTACACCGAGTGGCAAGGTTCTTTCGGCCATCGAGGCGCTCGAGTCCAAGCTGGCCTTTACTCAGAGTGCGTCGGCAAATCACGGCTCCGTATCCTGGATTTTCGATGCCAAGGATTCGGCGCTCGATTTCCTGGGGCAAGGTGAAACCCTGCAGTTGACCTACACCGTGTCTGTCAGTGACGGACACGGCGGCACGACTACTCAGCCGGTCGTCGTAACGCTCGTCGGCAGCAACGACAGCCCGTTCCTTAAAGATGTCCATGCCGGTACGCTGACCGATACCGGCGAGTATAACTCTTTCGCGGATTTGACCGGGCAACTCCACGGCCACGAAATCGATCATGGCGACCAGCAAGCACTCTCCTATGGAGTGCTGGAGCAGGGGCAGCTTACGAACGGAAGCGTCGATGGGCAGTTCGGTACACTGATCGTTTCGGCGAACGGTGATTACACCTACAAACCGAATTCCGCAGCGATCAACGCGCTTCAGGGCGGCCAATACGAGGATACGTTCTACATCGAGACGAAGGACAGTCACGGCGCAACCGACATCTCCAAGTTCGTGGTGAACGTCACCGGCTTTAACGACGATCCCGCCGTTTCGGGCAACCTGACTGCTTCGACCCATGAGGGTGACGGGCCTTTCAGCACGAATCTTTTGTCCGGTGCTTCAGATGTGGATGCGGGAAGCCAGCTTTACGTTTCCAACGTCTCATATCAGGTCGACGGCAGCGCGCCGTCCAGCGATGCCCCAACCGGTTTGTCGCTTGATGGATCGACGTTGCATGTCGATCCACAAAATCCAGCCTTCGATCATCTCGCCGCCGGCGAGACCGAAACAATTACCGTGTCCTACAAGATCGAGGACGGTAACGGCGGCTTTGCCCTTCAGCATGAAACGATCACGATCGCGGGTATCAACGATTCACCTGTTCTGAATGCTGTGAGCGCCCATGAATCGGAAGGGTTCAGCCATTTCGGTTTGTCGCATACTTTCTCGTTCAACGGAGTTTTCGGCTCGGATATCGATAGTGACAACGGCGGCAACTATACGCTGACGCTTGCCTCGTCCGACGGGCTGCTATCGCTTCATGGTCAGCATAACGATCTTGATGTTGATAGCGGAGTTCATTCGCTGACCCTCAGCGGCACGCTCGAGGATATCAACAATGCACTCTCGCAGGGGTCCAATGGGTTCGACTATACGGTCAGCTCATTCGAGACCGGGACCGAGAAGATCGCGGTGACGCTGACCGACTCCCATGATGCAAGCGGAACCGTAAATTTTATTTTCCGGCAGGACGCTCTGCCTCTTCAACCGGCAACGTTGAATGGAACGAGTGGCCACGATGTCTTCGTCTCAAGTGCTGGCAATGACACCATGGTCAGCAACGGAGGACGCGATACGTTCGTCTTCAACAATCACTTCGGCCACGATACCATTCAGGGCTTCGATCCGACCGGTGATACGATCTCGATCAACGGCGTCGTTCAGTCGATCAACGATCTGATTGCCAATTCGCATATGGTCGGAGCCGATACCCTGATCACCGTGCCGCACGACCCCTTCGACAGCATCCTCTTGAAGGGCATACAGCTGCATCAACCTAATTCCGGCATGGCGTGACTGTTAACCCCATGCCGTTTCAGAGCCGAATCTGCCGGTCGAAGCGGTTGAGTTATGCCGGGGTTGCTTATTCAATGAGCTCGGCATGTGAACTGGAACCGACGTAGATGCAAAAGGCCGTTCGTCCGGCAACCTCTGTCACCGGTCGATCCGAACTCGGCAATGCCTTAAGGGTTTGCCGGACGGCGTTCATCGGCGTTGGCATCATGAGCTCGGTCATCAACCTGCTTTACCTGACCGGCTCGTTTTTCATGCTGGAGGTTTACGATCGGGTGCTGCCCAGCCGGAGCATTCCCACGCTCATCGGGCTGCTTATTCTGGCGTCCGGACTATATCTCGTGCAAGGCATTCTCGATCTTTTGCGATCGCGCATCCTGGTTCGGATCGGCTCGACTCTGGACGAGCTATTAAGCCGCAGGGTCTATGACACGATTGTTCGTCTCCCGCTTTTGATTGGCAACCGCGGCGAGGGACTTCAGCCGCTCCGGGATCTGGACAGCCTGCGTTCGTTCCTGTCCGGCATGGGGCCGGGCGCACTATTCGATCTGCCATGGCTGCCGCTTTACCTTGCGATCTGTTTCGCATTCCATCCCCTGATCGGTATCACGGCGCTCTGCGGAGCCGTGGTTCTGGCCATTCTGACGGTGTTGACCGAGTACATGACGCATGAGCCGCTGAAGCGTCTGTCTTTGCTCGCCACACGCCGTCAGGAATTGATCCTTTCAGCACGTCGCAATGCGGAAGTGCTCACGGCCATGGGCATGACGGGCCGGCTCGGTGCGCGCTGGGCGGAATCCAATGATGCCTATCTTTTACGAAATCAGCGGGCCAGCGACATTGTCGGCGGCTTCGGCGCGATTTCGAAAGTTCTGCGTATGCTGCTGCAGTCGGTCGTGCTTGCCGTTGGCGCGTGGCTGGTGATCAATCAGCAAGCGACGGCGGGCATTATCATCGCGGGCTCGATCCTCAGCGCACGGGCACTGGCGCCTGTCGATCTGGCGATCGCGCATTGGAAGGGCTTTGTCGCCGCGCGCCAAAGCTGGAACAGGCTCAACAAGCTGCTCGCAATGCTTCCTGAGGATGCACCGGTAACATTGCTGGAAGCACCGAAGGAAAAGCTCGCGGTAGAGTCCTTGACGGTCGTGCCGCCCGGAGATCAGAAGCCGGTCGTCCTCGACGTCAGCTTTGCTGCGGAAGCGGGTGACGCTCTCGGCGTGATTGGGCCCAGTGGTTCGGGAAAATCGTCGCTGGTGAGGGCGCTTGTGGGCGTCTGGCGGCCAGCGAAAGGCGCCGTCCGGCTGGATGGCGCCATGCTGGATCAATGGGCGACCGAAGAGCTCGGAAAATATGTTGGCTATCTGCCGCAAGACGTTGAATTGTTCGCCGGTAGCATCGCGCAGAACATTTCGCGGTTTGAGAATAATGCCGATTCAAGTCTGATCATCGCAGCCGCCCGTCAGGCGGGCGTACACGACCTGATCACGGACATGCAGGACGGATACGATACCCAGGTAGGTGAGCAGGGAAGCGTGTTGTCGGCCGGCCAGGCCCAGCGCATCGCGCTTGCACGTGCTCTTTACCGTGATCCATTCATGGTGGTGCTCGACGAGCCGAACTCCAATCTCGACAGCGAAGGTGACGAAGCGTTGACGCGCGCGATCGGTGCCGTTCGCGCACGTGGCGGGATTGTGGTGGTCGTCGCTCATCGCCCGGTAGGAATAGCGGCGGTCAATCTGTTGCTGGTATTGAAGGGCGGCCGGGCACAGGCATTCGGCCCCAAGGACGCAGTTCTGGGGCAGGTGCTGCAACGGGTCGCTCCGCCAACTGTTCGAGTGGTCGCCGACACGCCGAGGGCCGCGCAATGATCCGCAGCATCGAAAACCGCATCAGATATCTTTTTCGTTGGCCCGCCGCGTTGCTCGGTCGTGTCTTTCTGTTCAAGGATCTCGACGTTCCGGGCTCACGTCAGGCGATCCGATTACATCTCCTCTTTGGCTTGGTCCTCGTGGGTTTCCTCTTTGTTGTCGTCGGGGGATGGGCATCGACAGCCGAGATTTCGGGAGCATTAATCGCGCCAGGATCGATCGTTGTCGATTCAAACCTCAAGAAGGTCCAGCATCCAACGGGTGGCGTGGTTGGCGCCGTACTCGTCCACGACGGCGATCATGTCAAAACCGGCGACGTTCTGGTGCGCCTCGACGACACCGTTCCGAAAGCCAGCCTTGCCATCATCACAAAGAACCTCAACGGTTTGCTTGCCCGCAGCGCGCGTTTGCAGGCCGAATTGATCGGTGCACAGCATGTGACGTTTCCTTCAATGCTGTTGCAATCGTCCGATCGCGACGTGGCTGACGTCATCGCCAGTGAAGGCAAATTGTTCGAGACGCGTTCAAGCGGACGTGCTGGACAGAAGGCACAGCTGAGGGAGCGTATTTCCCAGCTCAAGGATGAAATCGGAGGTCTCGAAGCGCAGGAAAAGGCCAAAACAAAAGAAATAGAACTCATCCAGCAGGAACTGGTCGGAGTTCGCGATCTCTATTCAAAAAACCTTGTGCAGATTTCGAGACTGACGACGCTCGAACGGGATGCCGCGCGGCTCGAGGGCGACAGAGCTCTGCTTTCGTCACAGAAAGCGCAGGCCAAGGGGAAGATCGCCGAGACGGAACTTCAGATTATTCAGGTCGACAAAGACATGTCGAGCGAGAATTCGAAGGACCTCCGTGAGACGAATGACAAGATCGGCGAGCTTGTCGAGCGCAAGATCACCGCGGAGGATCAGCTTCGCCGGATCGATATCCGCTCGCCTCAGGACGGCATGGTGTTGCAATCGACGGTTCATACCGTCGGCGGTGTTATCACCGCCGGCGACGCGATCATGATGATCGTGCCCGATGCCGACAGCCTGTCCGTGGAAGCCAAGCTCAATCCGCAGGATATTGATCAGGTCAAATTGGGGCAGGGTACACTTCTGCGATTGTCGGCGTTTAATCAGCGAACAACCCCCGAACTCAATGGCGTCGTGACACGTGTATCGGGGGACACCACGACCGATCAGCGCACCGGGCAGAGTTTTTACACGATCCGCATTTCGCTGCCGCCCAACGAAGTTGCCCGCCTGGGCGATGTCAGACTCATGCCGGGCATGCCGGTTGAGGCTTTCGTTCAGACCGGCAACCGGACCATGATCTCTTATCTTGCCAAACCTCTAAGCGACCAGCTGATGCGTGCGTTTCGCGAAAAATGATGGCGTTTGAATGCCAATTTTTTGACGGTCGCGTCCCTGTCGAATAGTCGCCACGCATTACCTTGTCTTCCCTATGGAACAGCATCACAGCTCCGACGTTCCGCAAACGCGGTGATCGGACGATCACGCTTACGGAATGGAGGATTCCCATGCGAAAATCATTTATGGCGCTCGGCGCGGCCGTAGCCATCGCGGGCGCCACGCCTGCATTGGCTTACGATTCCGGTGATCTGATTTCAATGCAACAGGCGCTGGCCGTCGCAACGAACCTTGGGCTCGTCACGGTATCGGATACCGAGTTTTCTGATGACGAATGGCAGATCGAGGGCCGGGACTTCCAGGGGCGGTACATGGAAGTGGATGTGGATGCGATGACGGGATCCGTTCGGAACGTCGATCGTTGATACGAGTGCGTGGTGCGTCACGTCAGGGCTGATCCTCACACCTTAAGAAGTGCGGGCCGTCGCCGGTTTTTGGCGGCGGCCCCGATTTCTTATGAGGTTCCTATATTTCCGGCCTTTGCACCATATCGATAAAATACCCAACCGGACGTACCTCACCTCCCTAACAGGAGGTTTCGATGCTTTATCTACTTAACCTTTTCAAACGCTTCGACCGGTACGTCACGAAGGATTTCGACGACTACAGCGTGCATCTTTGGGCAGGAAAGCAACGCTTGGGTCAGACGAGGGATTTCAGGCGCTGAGTTCGGACATCACCTTGTAGAGATCAGCCTTGCCTTCGAAGCCGATGCCGGGCAGGGGCGGCAAGTTGACGTGACCGTTTTCCACCCGCACGGTGTCCGGGAAGCCGCCGAAGGGCTGGAACAAGTCGGGATAGGATTCGTTGCCGCCGAGGCCGAGGCCGGCCGCAATCGCAAGTGACATCTGATGTCCGCCGTGCGGAATGCAGCGTGACGCAGACCAGCCGTAGGACTCGAGCATCTTTAGAGTGCGCAGATATTCAACGAGTCCGTAGCTCAACGCGCAATCGAACTGTAGCCAATCGATGTCCTTGCGCATGCCGCCGTAGCGGATGAGATTGCGGGCGTCTGCCGTTGAGAACAGATTTTCGCCCGTTGCCATCGGTTTGGCGTAGTGATGCGCGAGTTCGGCCTGCAATTCGTAATCGAGCGGATCGCCGGCTTCCTCGTACCAGAACAGGTTATAGGCCGAGAGAGCCTTGGCGTACTCCACAGCGGTCTTGGTGTCGAACCGGCCATTGGCGTCCACCGCGAGTTTGCAGCCGGAGGGAAGCATGCCGAGCACGGATTCGATACGGCCAAGATCGTCCTTGAGCGGCACGCCGCCGATCTTCATCTTCACTACCGTATACCCGCGGTCGAGATAGCTCTGCATCTCGTCCTTGAGCTTGGTGTTGTCCTTGCCGGGATAATAATAACCACCGGCGGCGTAGACGAAGACTTTCGGGTTCGCCTTGCGGTCGTGAGCGTCAGCTAAATACTGAAACAGCGGCTTGCCGGCGATCTTGGCCGTCGCGTCCCACGCCGCCATGTCGATGGTGCCGATCGCAACCGACCGCTCGCCATGGCCGCCGGGTTTCTCGTTGCGGAACATCGTGGCCCAGATCTTGTGCGGATCGAGATTGTCGCCGGCGTCGTTCAGCAGGCTCGCCGGCTCCGCCTCCATCAGGCGCGGAATGAACCGTTCGCGCATCAGGGCGCCTTGCCCGTAGCGGCCGTTGGAGTTGAAGCCGTATCCGACCACCGGCTTGCCATCCCGGATCACATCCGTGATGATGGCCACAAGACTTAGCGTCATCTTGCTGAAATCGATATACGCATTGGCGATTGGCGAAGCGATGGGGTAAGTCCGTTCGCGGACTTCAACGATGCGCAAGATGATCCTCCTTTTGTTGTTGGGGACGGATGTGGCACCCGATCCCCTGGGGAGGCCAATGCCGATTTGGTATCGTCCGAGGCGTAAACGGCATGGCCTGTGGAATGGGCCCGGGAATTGACCATGGAGATGATCTGGCTTGAGGATTATCTCGAGCTCTGCCGAACCGGGAATTTCTCGCGTGCCGCCGAGGCCCGTAACCTCACGCAGCCTGCCTTCAGCAGGCGAATCCGCGCGCTGGAGGATTGGGCCGGTGTCACCCTGTTCGACCGCGCGGCGCAGCCAGTGCAACTGACGGCGGCAGGGAGAGAGTTCCAGCCGCTGGCCGCTATGCTGATCCGGCGGATCGGAGACGCTCGGGCGCATGTGCGTGAGGTCGCAGCTGTGGAGGCGGCGACGATACGGATCGCTGCGACACACGCTCTCTCTCATATCTTCTTCCCCGGCTGGCTCAAGCTCCTGGAGGCCAAGGGGTTGATCTGCTGCGTGCATCTGACGTCGGACACGCTCGATTCGGTTGAGACGCTGTTATCGGACGGGCGAGCGCATTTCCTGCTTTGTCATGAGCACGAGGATATTCCCCTGAGGCTGCCTGCCGCGGAGTTCGATTCGGCCATTGTCGCCAACGACCGGCTGATCCCCTGTGTGGCGCCGGCGCTGGCGGTGGGAGCAACCGGAGCTGCATTGCTCGCCGAAGCGCCGCTGCTCGCCTATGGCGCGGGTTCGGGGCTTGGACGGATCGTGCGTGGGGTGATCGGCGTGCGCTTGCCCCGGCTGATGGCTGCTCCCGCGCTGACAGCAGATCTCGCGGGATCATTGCGCGCGCTTTGCCTCGATAACCGGGGTCTGGCGTGGCTGCCTGAGACGCTGGTGGCCGAGGATTTGGCGTCAGGCCGGCTCGTCGCATTCGCCGGTACGGAGTGGGAGGTGGCTGTCGCTGTGCGGCTGTTCCGGCCACGTGAACGATTGACGCCAAAGGCAGAGGAGATGTGGTTGCTGGTGCAGCAGGACGGTTGAATTTGGATGGGCCGCTTTTCCGCATGGCGTAACATATCGCAAACGATCGGTAATGCGGCGCGAGCGGGCTTCCACGAAAAAGCCCGGCGGGTTAGGCCGGGCTTGAATGAGATTTTCTAAAGCTGAGATCTATCAGAACTTGTAGCTTAGCACGCCGCGACCTGTGTTGGAGCGCCGTTACGCCATTCGCTCCGTCACCATTTGCCGCATGAATTCAGCGTAGGCGACGCCAGCCTGCGCATAAATCAAGAACGGGCTGGCTGCCGGAAACACATAACCGAGCTTCGCTCGTGTTGAGCCGAACCAGCGAACTTCCGATTGATAAATGTCATCGCCGCCGGCGGCCAAAACCTTGTGCGATGCCGTTGTCGAACGTGCCCTTGATCTTGCCGCCGTTAAATTCGGTGTTGATACCGATTACCCAAAGATGGTGCGAACTGATAATCATACCCGATCACGCCACCGTAATTTCCGCCGTTGATCTTGGTCGGGCCGAACGGCGCATTCAGAAATGAAATGCCGTTGAGATCGTTTGATTGCCAATGCCGTCGCTGTAACCACCTTTGTGTACACCTTGGCGGGCAGATCGGCGGCGCCTGGTCCGGAAATATTAAGCGAACAACAATGGTTGATCAGAAGTTTTGTTTATGGCGGATATGCCCCGGTCCTAGCAGCGCCCCGGGTGAGTCATCGGGGTGAAAACGGCAGCCTAATCCGCGATATGGCGGAGGAGTTGAACGAAAGTTCGAACCCTCTTTTTGATACCCTAGCCGACTGGAACCATCAACTTACCCAAGAAGGCGTGCAACTTGACGAGTTGGTCCCATGAGGGCCTCTCGACGCAAAGATTCCCGTCCGTTTTCCGTAAGATTTACCCCCGCTGAAAAGGAAATCCTTCTTCAACGGGCCGGAAGCCTGCCGCTTGGCACCTTCCTTCGGTCGGCGGCTCTTGGTGCACCGTCCCAGTCCCGCCAACGACGCCCCGTTGGCGATAGCGCCGCCCTCGGACGATTGCTGGGGCTGGTAGGTCAGTCGCGCCTCGCGAACAATCTGAACCAACTCGCGAAGGCAGCGCACATTGGCAGCCTCCCGGTGACAACCGAAACGGAGGACGACCTCAAAGCTGCCTGCAAACAAATTGCCCACATGCGCGACCTGCTGTTGGCCGCGCTGGGCATGAAACCCGTCGAGACCTCGTACCCGGATTCGCTGTCGCCCCTTTTCGCGAACGCGGCGGAAGGAGACGGCAGATGATTTTGAAAGGCTCCCAGCGCGGGGGCGCGCGTCAGCTCGCGCTTCACCTGCTGAATGACCGGGACAACGACCACGTCGTTGTTCAGGAGCTGCGCGGGTTCATGGCTGGCGACCTCTATGGTGCGCTGGTTGAGACGCAGGCTATCGCCAAGGGCACGCGCTGCCGCCAGCCCGTTTTTTCGCTGAGCATGAGCCCGCCGAAGGATGAGGCGGTGAATTTAGAAGCTCTGTATGCCGCTGCGGACCGCGCTGAGGAGGCCTTGGGGCTCTCCGGGCAGCCGAGGGCCATGGTGGTCCATGAAAAGAACGGGCGACGCCACGCGCATGTGGTCTGGTCGCGCATCGACGCCGAACAAATGAAGGCTATCAACCTTCCGCATTTCAAAATCCGGCTGAGCAACCTCTCGAAAGACCTCTACCTCGAACACGGCTGGGAGTTGCCGGAAGGCCATCGGACCAACCAGTGGAAGAATCCACTGAACTTCACATTGGCGGAATGGCAGCAGGCCAAGCGACTCGATATGGACCCAAGGGAAATCAAAATGGTTTTCCGGGACGCGTGGGCGCAATCTGACAACCTCGCTAGTTTCCGGCACGCGCTCGAAGAGCGGGGATTTTTTCTGGCGAAAGGCGACAAGCGCGGGTTCGTCGCCCTCGACATTCACGGCGAGGCGTTTGCCGTCGCCCGCTGGGCGGGAGTCAAAACCAAAGACGTGACGGCAAAGCTGGGTGACGCCGTGCGGCTGCCGGGCGTGGAAGCCGTGCGCCTGGACACGCGCAAGCGGATGTCCAAGCAGTTGCGCGGCTACTTGGCTAAAGACCGGGCGCAAAAGCAGCAGGACATGAAACCGCTCAAGGATGCGCAGGCGCGGATGGTCAAAGGCCACCGGATGGAGCGCGCCCGGCTTGATGAGGGTCAGAAAAAACGTTTTGAGGCGGAATCCACAATTCGCGCCGCGCGATTCAGACGCGGGCTTGGCGCGGTCATGGACGTTTTGACGGGTCGGCACTTCAAGACGCGCCGCGAAAACGAACAGGAAGCCTTTGAAGGTTTGAAACGCGACCGCGCGCAGCGCGAGACGCTGTTCGCAGCGCAGATGCGCGAGCGGGTGATTTTGCAAAAAGGGATAGATGACCGTGCTGCGCGGCTGCGCTTCGAGCGGATGCGGCTTGCAAGGCATTTAGTCAGTATGTTGCGCGTTTCGGGCCAAGGGGCATCGCGGCAGCAATCGAGAAATGCCAAGCGTGATTTCGGGATGGAGATTTAGGCGCGCGGGTCGGGAAACGAGATTTCTTCGCCTTCGGGCGTCTCGGCAAGCCAGCCGTTGTAGTCGTCGCGCAGGATGCTCATAACGACGCGAGCGAATGCGTCATCGCTGATGGATGAGTGTGCTTTCAGGAATTGGTAGAGGATGCCGTGTTCGCGTTTGTAGAAATCATTCCAGATTTCAACGAAGTCAATCATCTGCCAGTGCCATTCCGACATGGACAGGCGGCATGCCCGTCCGTTCGGGAATGCGAATTCCTTGGTGATGATATTCAAAAGCGTCTCTTCGTTGGGACGCGGTGCGTAAACCAGTTTTTCTTCCATCAACGCTCGAAGTCGTCGCTTTTATCTTTCTGCGCCATCTTACCATGCGTCATGTCTGGTTCGCGACGGATAATTCGTTCTTGCGATTTGGCCTTCGGCGGCACACGCGGCGTGAGTGTTTCCATACGCGACCGCGCCAACGCATCTGCGGCTTTGTCGCGGGCTTGCTGGTTCATGTATTTGCGGGCTTCGGGCGTCGGCTCCAGCGGAGCCGACGTACCGCCCGGCGTCAGGTGCAAGCCTCGGCGATACAAAGGCGATGGCGGCACTTCCGCATCCTTCACCCCAAACAGCAGTCGGGTCGCCTTGGCGTTCTTTCGTTCGTCCTTGTCGGCCATCGGAATTTTCTCGGGCGTGCAGCCGCTCTGCACTCATCAAGGCATGTATTTACGCAAAATGGAGGACGCAATGAGTCAGCTTCCAATATCGGTATTGATGGCTGCGAGTGTGCAAGCGCGATCGAGACAGCCCAAGCCAGTGCTGCTCGGCACCGCCGCTTGGCGCGATGGCATCCTTCAAACATACAAGCAGGGACAAGTTCTTCTTGGCGTGAACGACAGCAGAGTGGTCGGTCTGGCGGATGAAGGTCATGTATTGCTGTGCTGCGGCCCACGCGGTGGCAAGGGCGTGTCGATTATCGTTCCGAACCTTTGCCTGTATCCGGGCTCGGTGGTTGTCATCGACCCCAAGGGCGAGAATGCAATGGTCACGGCACGGCGGCGGGCTGGCGGCTCGCTCTATTGCCACGGCATGGGCCAGAAGGTCCGTATTCTCGACCCTATGAATGAGGCAGGAAGCAACGACGATGACCTTGCTGACCTCAAGGCTTGCTACAATCCTCTAGACCTCATCGACCCAAGGCGCGGCGAAAGCATCAATGATGCTGGACGCATTGCAGACGCGCTGATTGTTTCAGAAAATTCTTCTGACCCGTTCTGGGACGACGCGGCTAGAAGCCTGCTCGTCGGCTTCATCCTGCATGTTGCAAGCTCATGGGACTTTCTGCCGGAAGATCGCAATCTGGTGACGGTCTATGACCTTGCGATGGTGGGTGACGCAAACGCTGCCGCGATTGCAAAAAAGCAGACGAGCGAACCGCTTTCGGGATTTGCTTTGCTGGCAGCATCCATGAAGCGGAATCCTGCTTTCAGTGGCGCGGTCGCCCAAGCGGGTGCCGTGCTGGAAGACATGGAAGCAAGCCCCAAGATGCGCTTGTCGGTGATGCAGGTTCTGCGCACCAACCTCGATTTCATCAGGTCGCCGGGCATGCAGTTCACTCTCTCCAGGTCGGATTTTGCCTTAAGCGAACTCAAAACAGACCCCAAAGGCACCAGTCTCTATCTCTGCCTGCCGCAGCGATTCCAGAATCCGCATTTCCGCTGGCTGCGCATGATGACCACGCTGATGCTTGGCGAGATGGAGCGTGTCGCGCACCAGCCGCTATGCGGGCATCGTGTGTTGATGGTGCTTGATGAGTTTGCTGGCCTCAAGCGCATGCAGGTTATCGAGAACGCGGCGGCCCAGATTTGCGGGTTCGGTGTGAAGATGATGTTCGTGGTGCAGACGCTGGCGCAGCTCAAGGACACTTACAAAGACAACTGGGAAACGCTGGTCGCGACGTGCAGCACGAAGTTGTTTTTCTGCAATGATGACCACTTTACGCGCGACTATATCTCGAAGTACGTGGGCGAGTGCGAGGTTATACGTGAGGTGACAAGCGGCAATGCGTCTGTCGGTAGTTCGTCCGGCACATCAAGCTCAAGAAATCACGGTTCGTCTTCGTCCCATTCCAAGGGCAACATCACGACGGGCGCATCGTCAGGGTTTTCGTCGGGCCATACGAGTGGCTTCAACATGTCGTTTTCGAACGGGCGTTCCGAAACCTTGCACAAACGGGCCTTGCTGACGCCGGACGAAGTCGGAAGAATATTCGGGCAACGCGATAACCCAATGGTTCTTGTTCTCGCATCCGGTCAACAGCCCTTGATGCTCAAGCGCATCCTCTATCACCGCAACGCAAGCCTGCGCGGACTATACGATGCCAACGTCAACCATCCCAAGCCGCTTGCGCTGCCTGCACTCAAAATCAAAATCGCTGAGGAACTGACAGCACAGGCACTTCGCAAAGCCGAGCTTGCGGTCAGCACTCAAAGATGGGCTGAGCAATGCGCAAAAGAGGCGGTGCTGAGAGAAGCTGCGGAAATGAAATTGAATGCCAGCGCACGGCGAAAGGCCTTTTTCTTTCTCTTTGTCGAGAATGTTGTTTTCTGGACATGGAGACTGCTTATCTTTTCCGCGATTGGCACCGGGATCTATTTTGGCTTCAAACTCTTCGGTCGTTGAATGTTGAAAGGGTTTGCACCAGCAAACCGACTAGCCATGCGGCAATGAGCGAGGAAGCGGTCAAGGCCGAGCGTTGCGAGCCTGAAAGGTCGCCTTGACGGCTGGGCGGCACGCCCGTTTTTGTTGTTTTGGGGAGCTTCATCAATCAAAGATGATGAGCAAGGCCATTCCAGCCTGACACGCCCATGTAAACGGCGATAAGCAACATGAGCGCTGCCGATGCGTAAGGTGCGCGCGCCGCGAAGGCACTGAATCCTGACCAGCGCTTTTGGATATGCCGGACACTTAACGAGGCAAACACGCCTGCGGCGACCATCGTTATTGCGAGCCCGATACTAAAACACAAAACAAGAACTGCGCCGAGCGTGAGTTGTTTGAGTTGAAGGCAAAGCAACAGGACCGTTATTGCCGCCGGGCAAGGAATGAGACCGCCGGTCAAGCCGAATATAACAATCTGTCCGGTCGAAACTTTTGAATCTTTGAAACGGCGCGCGATGTCCTGTGCGTGACTCCGTTCATGGTCGTCAGCGTATGCAGTTGCTACTTTTAGGTCTAACCCGCTCGAATGATTGTGGGGATGGGCATGCTCAGGATGATGGTCATGGTCGTGCCCGTGATGATGCTCCGCCGCCATTGCACGCTGGCTTTTCCATGTTCGCCAAACCATCCACGCGGCAACGCCAAGAACAATTACAGCCGATGCGAGTTGCAGGTAGGGCTCTGTCTGCTCGGCATCGAGGTCGCGGCCCAGATATTGGCCGCCGAGCGCCACGACCCAAACAACCGCTGTATGAGAAATTGCAGCCGTGACGCCGAGGAGGATGGCCTGCATCACTGTGCCGCGAATGGCGATGATAAACGCAGCCATCATCGTCTTTGAATGGCCGGGTTCAAGCCCATGCAGCGCTCCGAGCAAAATAGCGGTAGGTACAAACAGCCACGCGTGCGCGGTGCTTTGCTGGAGAAGGTCGGGAAGCGATGTCATCCGGCCTCCTAAAGATACTTGGCGAGCGCTTTGAACTCACTCAGCGCTTTTTTAGACTCTTTGCTTCCGGTTTCGTCAACGAGGCAATGCTCCATGTGGTCCTGAATGAGTTCGCGTTTGGCATTGCTGATCGCGCTATCAACGGCATGAAGCTGCTGCGCCAATTCAAGGCATGGACGACCTTCCTCAATCATGGTGATGACAGAGGCCAAATGGCCGTGCGCGCGTTTGAGCCGCTTGATGACGTCCGGGTGAGATGCATGTTTCATGGATATCCTATCCTCTGGGATAGGATATAGGAGTCCACGCAGGGTTGGCAAGAGTTCCCGTCGATTCGCTAGTTAGGGCGGCCCCGGCACAGGGTTTGTCCCCGCAAGTCCCAGCCTTCCGGCCCTCGGAAGGGCCGGGCAGAGCAAGGTTTGGAAGTTACGGCGGGATTTCATGTCACCGCGATACACGACTAGCTGGAGCGAAGTGCTTTCCGTTTGATAAATCGACCAATCCGAATATTCGGATTGGTCGTTCTTTTAATTCGTAAATGAGTCGGGAAAGATTTCTTTGTTCAGATCCCAGAAGGCATCTGCATCGATGTCGTCCCAGCCCATCTCATAGACAATTCGTTCGAGCTGTTCGCGGGTCAGCGTGAATTTTTCTGATTTATCTTCCGGGCTCATTGCGCACCGCCTTCTTGAGCATTTTCAGTTTCCGCAAAAGCCCGTACAACGGTGCGACCGTTCATTGGAATGGCATCGAAACTCAGTGTGATGCCTTTGCCGTCGTGATTGGCCCATCCGGCTCCAATGCGGGTCCATCGTGCTTTATCGCCTTCACCCATCACCTGCCAGACGATATGCGTCGGACGTTTGTCGTTTGCTGTTTTTGTCATGTCTGTCTCCATTTTTGGCCAACACCATTGTCAGCCTTATGGGGACGAAAAAACCGTAGGCAGGATGCAAGTCACACGCGGCAACACGGGAGCGAAGCGAATGGAGCGGGCAGCCCGTTGACTGATAGCAGCCGCACGCGGTTAGAACCCATCATGAAAGGCGTTATGGTGGACCGGCATTTGGAAGCAGACACGCAGAGTAAACGACAAAACAAACAGGGTATTATTCTTGTAAATGGGATGAAGCGATCTTTAGGATGGACTTGCCCTGGAGGATGAATGGACGCGACGGCAGACTGGTATTGGGAGGGTAATGTTGTCGATGCACTGGCGCGGCATTTGCTGGCGACGGGTTGGCAGATTGTGAGCAAGGCGGACACGCATTCTAGAGAGCGCGGCGTTGATATTCACGCGGCCAAAGACGGCGTGGTATTATTGATTGAAGCGAAGGGCTATCCATCGGTCGGCTACCGTGACCCGGCGCGGGCCGGAGAAACGAAGCGCACCAATCCAAGTCTTCAGGCACAGCATTGGTATTCGCACGCAGTCTTGAAAGCGATGCGCTTACAGACAGAGCATCCTCAAGCGCGCGTTGCTTTGGCATTCCCAGATTTTCCGCGATACCGCACACTCTTCGACGAGACCTGTGCGGGATTGACGCGCCTTGGCGTGGCAGTCCTGACCGTGAAAGAAAACGGCGAAGTCGAGACTTGGAATCTATCCTGATGGTCAATCGGGTTTGCGACAGCAAACCAACTAGCCCTGCGGCAATGAGCAGGGGTGGTCGTCATAGGCCGGGCGTAGCCCGCCCCAGAAAGGGGTTGCCTTGATGGCCGGGGGCGGCAGCCCCGGAGTGGCGCGAGGGATCGTTACCGGATGGCCAAGACAAAGCGGCAGCGTGGCTTGGTGAGCGACTAGCGAATAAAGCCCGGTCGGCTGGCCGACGCGCCCTGAGCTATAGAATATCTTGCTATAACTCAATATTCTGGCATATTATGAGCTATAGAAAGGTCCGCTATAACTCATGACTTGGAACTGGCAACAGGCTGATTGGCCGAATTTCACATATGATTCAACGATTTTAGAGCCGTTGGAGAAGCAGTTTTTGCTTCAATCGGGTGAATTCATCGGCGCTTTCCGGCATGTCGGCCCAGATGACCAAGACACCCTGAAAATCGAGCTTATCAGCGATGAGGCACTGAAGACCTCCGAAATCGAGGGCGAAATCCTCAATCGGGACAGCGTGCAATCATCGCTGCGCCACCAGTTCGGGCTTGGCGATGACCAGGCGCGCGTCCCGCCTGCGGAGCGCGGCATCGCCGAAATGATGGTTGATCTGTATCGCGGCTTTGCAGATGCGCTGTCCGATAAAACGATGTTCGACTGGCACAGCATGTTGCTGAGCGGCGACAAGACGATTCAAGTCATTGGTGGCTACCGCACGCATGCTGACCCGATGCAGGTCGTGTCCGGTCCCATCCAAAAGCGAACCGTCCATTTCGAAGCGCCACCATCAAGCCGGATGACGGCTGAGATGAAACAATTCATCGCGTGGTTTAACGACACCGCACCCAAAGGAAAAAATCCGCTATCCGCACTAACGCGTGCTGGTATCGCGCATTTGTATTTTGTCTGCATCCATCCATTTGAAGACGGCAATGGCCGCATAGGCCGCGCGATTGCAGAAAAATCGCTGGCGCAAAACCTTGGTCAGCCAAGTCTGATTGCGCTGGCCTACACCATCGAACGCAAGCGCAAGGACTATTACGCGGCGCTAGAGCGCAACAACAAAGAAATTAAGATTACAAACTGGCTGAAGTATTTCGCCAGCACGATCCTTGAGGCGCAGCAGAGCACCATCAAGCGTGTGGACTTCCACGTCGCCAAAGCGAAGCTCTACGAAAAATTGCGCGGCAAGCTCAATGAACGTCAGGAAAAAACTATTGAGCGTGTATTTCGAGAAGGAATCGATGGTTTCAAAGGTGGGCTCAGCGCAGAAAATTACATCAGCATCACCCAGGCGTCACGCGCGACCGCCACACGTGACTTACAAGACCTTGTTGAAAAAGGGGCGCTCACAAAGACAGGCGAGCTGCGGCATACGCGGTATCACTTGAACCTTAGCGAGGCTTCTTTTGAACAATAACGAGATCACTGAAGTAACGCGCAGAGCCATCTTCGACTATCTAGCCGCAAGCGAGATCAGTTGGTGCGGGCGGCTTTCGGACGACGATTTTCTGTCAAGACTTTATGACCTCACTAAGTTGCCTTCATACGATCATCGCTATCGGAATGCAGCGGGAGATATTCATCAACATCGTGTCAACAATTACGACTGGCCGACCGACTGGGTTTTTAGCGACTCCCGGTTCAATCTTCTTCATGGAACCGATCATGATGTTCTGCGATTTTTGTGCGAAACCGTTCACCCGCTTGTGCGTCCTGAAGTTGAACAGGCTCACGCTTTAGTTGCCGCTTACAATGGCGATCTGCGGGTGGATGGCTGGGAAATTGTTGAGGTCAAACAGATTTCAGGAAAACCCGTTTTCGGCTTTCGCAAGCTAGACGGGCGTGCCGTAACCTTCGAAGAGCCTACCGGCTGGCAGAAGGTGGATCGGCAAGTTCAGGAAATGAGAGCTCGGCTAGATTCTGCAACAAACGAAGAGCAGTTTCAGGCCGTAGGACTTCTGTGCCGGGAGATCATGATATCGGCAGGGCAAGAAGTCTATGACGCGGAGGCACACCACACTGAGGACGGGATTACCCCAAGCGATACCGATGCAAAACGTATTTTGGAAGCGATATTCAACGCAGAATTATCTGGCTCCGCAAACGAGGAAGCTCGCGCGCATGGTCGGGCATCAATCCGACTAGCTTTAGCACTTCAGCACAAGCGTACTGCTGATTTCCGCATGGCTGCGCTTTGCGCGGAAGGCACTCTTTCTGTTGTAAATCTTTTGGCGATTTTGGCAGGTCGGCGAGGTCGGTCACTGAGTTAATTCGAGTAAATTTCAATACTGCCAATCATCATGTGCGAGCGGGGCCGAATTCAAAACGCTTCTGTGATGACGCCATAGGGGCATGTGTTGGTCCATCAATGAAACAAAATGGTCATTGTGGTGCCGCTCAAGAAAATGAATCAACTCGTGGACAATGATATATTCCAGGCACTGAGCAGGCTTTTTGATTAATTCAAGATTGAGCCAGATCCGGCGCGCTTCAATTCTACACGTTCCCCATTTTGTTTTCATACGCTTGATGCCCCATTTTGGGGTGGGGACATCCAGTTTATGAGCCCATGCTTCAATGATGGGAGCTGCCAAAAGGCGAAGCTCTTTTCTGTACCAAGTCATAAAAATGCGCTCTCGCTCAACTTTACTGCTGCGGCCGCGCGTTAAAAGGTCGATTCGGCTTGCATTTCGAACGGCTACTTTCGAACGTCCATTATGTTCGGAAATTTGCAGACGATAGCGCTTGCCAAGAAAGTAGTGGCTTTCACCTGACACATAATCGCGCTTGGATTGGCGGTCCTGACACTTAAATCTGGTTTGTTGCCGCTTAATCCACCTGAGCCTCGTAATCACAGCGAGGCGGACCGCATCGTCACTCACGGTAAGTGGAACAGCCACACGAATTCTGCCGTGAGGCGGATAAACGCCGAGATGCAGATTTTTGATGTCCTTACGAACAACATCAATCTTCATTCCACTGACAGTGATGTTCCGCTGGCTAATATTCATGCTGGCTTACAACGATGTTGAATATCTGCGCAGCAAGTGCTTCGTCTTTGATGTGTTTATTGATGGCATTGCGGACTTCACGCTCTTTAATTTTGTTGCCTCGAAAGCCATCTTTTTTCACCAGACGAATTTCTGCGTCCACGGCGATAGCCAAAGATTCATCTTTTCCAAGATTGTCGTACAGGGCGCGCTTCGCGGCGGTATTAAGGGCTGCTGGATATGAAGTTGCAGAAGGCGTGGCTACCTGTTTGGTGAGGTCGGCAATCTTCTTGAGATATTGCTCGTAATCCAGAGCCTCCTTCTTGCGCTGCGCAATAAGCGCATCCAGAAGCTGGGACATTTTCTCGTAGTATTTCGGGTTTACGGGGGTCTCGTCGATAATGAGTTTGCGGACGTTGTTTTCAATCGTTTCGGCCACGGCCTCCTTATTTTCGCGAATGCTCTTCGGCAACGCATCCACCGCGGACGCACCGCGCTCGACGATGAGCTGGATAAGAGAGATATCGTCGAATGCTGAAACCTTCTCGCTCTCTTCGGCCTGAATGTATGTGTCGATAAGGTGTCGCATGGCAGGTTCATACATCTTGAGATCGATGTAGTCGCCGCTGGCCAGTTTAACTTCTTCGCGAATGCTTTCAAATTGCGTCACGTCAGCTTTGATCTGGGCGGCTTGAGACGCCGTGTAACCAGCTTCTTCCATTTCGTTGGCAATCGCCGCATACGCGCGCAAAAGCGCGGCAACCAGCTTGTACAGAGCAAGGCGTTTGGGCTCGTTCTCTTTAAGCGCATCCTTGCTTGCGGTATCGGCAGCGCAGAAATACCGGCGGTAAGCTCCGCTGTCCTTTGGTGCTTCGACGAGCTCGCAAAGTGCCTTTACGGCTTCCAGCGCGTCTTCAAGTCGCTCTTTTGCCTTATCGATACGGTCGCTGAGGAGACCTTCGACATCTTCCTTCGCATATCCGTCCAGTGCACCAGACGTGTAATCGTGAATGGACGTTTCAAGGCTTTTGAAGAGGTCTTTGTAGTCAATGATGTACCCGTATTCCTTGTCGTCGTCATCGAGGCGGTTAACGCGGCAAATCGCCTGGAAAAGGCCGTGGTCGCGCATCTGTTTGTCGATGTAGAGATAGGTCGCGGAGGGAGCATCGAACCCGGTTAAAAGCTTATCGACGACAATGAGCAGCTTCATCTGCCCCGGCTCTTCGACGAATTTCTTCTTCGCGTCTTTCTCAAACGTGTCGGGGTCTTTGCCGCTCAACATCTTGTTATATATTTCGTACTGATGGAGCTTCTCAGTCAGCCCTTCGCCGCTTTCTTCGCCTTTAATGTCGGCTGGCGTAGACCGATACGAGGTGACGATTGCGCATTTGTCCCCGAGCCCGGCTTTGGCGAACAAGTCATAGAATTTACAAGCCTGATAGATACTGCCCGATACAAGAATTGCGTTTCCGTGGCCGCTCTTTAATCGGTCCTTTGTCTCCATATCCAGCAAAATGTCTGCAACGATGTTCTCAAGCCGTGATTGGCTTGAAAGCACCTTTTGCATCGTGCCCCAGCGTTGCTTGAGCTGCGCCTTGGCAAGATCGGTAAGACCCTTAGTCTTTGCCTCAAACCACTGATCAATTTTCTGCTGTGATGTGATGTTTTGGTCGATGTCTCGTGCTTCATAGCGAAGATCCAAGACTACACCGTCCTTGACAGCTTCATCATATTTATAGGTGTGGATATATGGCCCAAACACCTCGACGCTTTTTTGTTTGTCGGCCTTAAGAAGCGGTGTGCCAGTGAAGCCGATAAACATGGCATTCGGCAAAATGGCCTTCATGGCCTTGTGCAAATCGCCTGTTTGGGTGCGGTGGCACTCGTCCACAAAAACGTAAATGTCGCCCTTTGCCTTAAAATCACTCGGAAGGGCTTGCTTCACTTCTTCGATATAACCTGCAATGTTCCCACCTTCATCGTCGTCTTCCTTGCCGCCGAATTTGTGAACCAGAGAACATAACAGCCACGGATTTGTATCGTTCAGCTTGGCGATGAGGTCAGCACCGCTCTTGGTACGAACGATATTCTCGTTCACGCCTTTAAAGACTTTTTCGATCTGCTCATCGAGTTCGGTACGGTCGGTAATGATAAGCACCCGCGAGTCTTTGACGTGCTCGCGAATCCACTTCGTGAGCCACACCATCGTCAGGCTCTTTCCAGAGCCCTGCGTATGCCAAATGATGCCGCCCTCGCGACGGCGCACATGCTCGTGCGCTGCGCGGACGCCAAAATACTGATTGGTGCGGCAGGTTTTTTTAGTGCCGGCATCGAAGACGATGAAGTCATGAATAAGTTCTAGAAACCGACGTTTTTCGCACATCTGCAAAAGCGCGCGGTCGAGCGGATTTTCAACGGCGCTCGGTTCTTTCCAACCTAAGTAATACTTTTCCGGCGTCTCGATGGCAGCGTAACGCAAGCCCTCGGTATCGTTTCCTGCCATCACGAGTTGCATCGTCGTAAAGAAGTGCTGGATGAATATCTTCTTCTGATTGTCAAGATTTTGACGGATGCCTTCCGACATCGAAACAGTCGAGCGCTTCAATTCCAATACGCCCAAAGCAATGCCGTTCACATACAATACGATATCGGGACGCTTGCCGAAGGCCTTAACGGCAGCATCGGAGCTGGCTGGTTGAACGGCGACTTCTTCAGCAATGCCGAAGTGGTTGGCCTCGGGCTTCTTCCAATCGACAAGCCAAACGGTTTGAGTGTGTTCGCCAACACCGGTCTTCACTTTCACGCCATAGCGAAGGAGGTCGTAGACCGAGTGGTTAACGTCATAGAGGCTGCGGGACTGGTCACTCGCGGCTTTTTGAACTTCAAACAACGCGCGATTTATCAGCGCATCGTCGTAGCCTTGAGATTTCAAAAAGGGCCGAAGATATTTCTCTTCGATATTCGAGTTACCGGGCCGATCAATCCAGTTGCCAAGATATTCGTAGCGAAGTTGCTCGCTGAACAGAGCAACGACCCGGCTTTGAGTCTTTTTCTCGATCTGGCCAATAGTGCTCATGCCAGACCTTTCTTGAGTTTGAAGCTGACTTCGTATCTATAAAAATCAATATTGGTGGTGGCCCTAAGAGCGCGGCGTAACTTGAGGTCGTCTTCGAGTGCAATGATGCAGCCTCGAACGGTTTGGCCATTCTCAGCCAGTTCATCCAGTACATAGCCCATATATCGCTGAACTTGACCCACGACCGCGTCGCTGGCGCGGCCTTTCTTCAACTCGACGACGAGGAGTTCCTTGCCGTTCTTGCTGAGTGCAAGAATGTCGATGGGGCCGGTGTCGGTCGGGTATTGTTGCCCGACGGCTTCGCCTTCATCGACGAAAATATTGTAGCTTTTGCCAAGTTCGGTCGCTGCCCAATTGGCGACCAAGAAATCCTCCAAGTGCTTTTCAAGCGCAAACACCGACGGGTCTTCCACTAACTCGTCCGTGGCGATGAGGGCCGGAAGAGCACTACCAGCAATGAAGCCCTCGATCTCGACGGCATGCTTCGTGATATTGCTCACAGTTCCAATCGCACCGCAGGAATTGCGCAGCCCGTCGCTCATTTCCGGGCGCAGAATTGTTTTGGAAAGCCAATCAACCTTACGGCGGTGCGGTAAGGGCTGGCCCGGCGTATATTGATAATCGCTGACGACTTTTCCAATCCAATAAGCGCCTTTGCCATCAGGACAGAGAACGGTGTCACCCTGTTTGATGCCTTTGCAAATTGTATAGAGCATGCCGCAAGCGAGCCCGGCGGCAACCTTTGACTTTCCAGGGTTGGCAGCAAGGTAAATGGGAATGAACTTGGCGTTGAATTCACGCCAATCCTCGGTCAGCTCGCCGGTCAAGTTCTGAGTGATACCCCAGCCGCCGCCAAACCACTTCTCTTCGTGGCACTGGTGCGCATAGACGCTTTTCGCGCCCAGCATTATGCGGAAGTAGTGGGTCGGCGCGGAAGTCATTTTAGCCTGATCCTTCCACTCAGTAGCTCCTGCATCATGCCATGCATGATCGCTCGCGCTTTGTCTCGCTCGGCTTCGAGCGTTACAAGTTCGGCGTCCATGTCTGAAAGGAAGGCGGCAATAGCAGCCTGTTCGTCTCTTGAGGGCATAGGGAGGACTGTATCCCTTACTTGTTTGAGACTGATTTGTGGATACGCCTGACCTGTAACAACTGAGTTAAAATACTTTGTATATCTTGGATGAGATAACTGATGGAAAATGTAATCGCGGTCGGCGCTTTCCGATGTTATTCGAACTCGCGCGATATGTTGATTGATGTTCGCAATACCATACTCGTCTGGCAGCCGCACAATGCGTCCGACGTTGCCGGTAATCGTTATGAGCAAATCTCCCGAACAAACTTCGCCGCGCTTCAATACAGAGTGAGCTTCCGGGGAGATGAACATCGATTGAGATAAATCAAGTCCTCGCTCAGATACGCATTCACTTCGGAGAAACAGAACTCCGTCGCTTTGCCAATTGAATCCGTAGGTTGTCGGAGTCGCTCCTTTGGTGATGAATGCAGATATGCTTTCAAGCGATCGCTCTGTCCACTTACCGCTGAATCCTGGCAGCCGTTTTTTGGCGGTTAGTAGTTCTTCCATAACAGCCTGCTTAAGCACACGCTTTTTAGCGATCAAATCCTCCAGAGATGCAACGAGGCTATTTGCATCGGATAGCGCCATCGCGATGGCGCGCTGTTCTTCAATAGGCGGCAAGGGAAGCGACATATTCGCAATCATCTCTCGCCGAACTGAATCGACGGAAGACTTCGCGGTCATAGACATGATGCGATCAAAAAACTTATTAGCGAAATAGATGTAAAAATAATATCCGTTCAATCGTTCGGAGAATTCCGAAATCAAATACACTCGCTGATGAAAATCGAATTTTCCGACGATGTAGTGAAAAATCTTACCGGTTCCGACGCCATCACCGGCAGTTAAAACGCCTTCGCCGTCAAACGCGTAACTATTGATCCGCTCGACCGTTTGAGATCTGACGAAAAATGGAAATGCGCCGTCGTCGATCCGGTCTTGTGTATTTTTAGACCCAGTTGTTATGGAAGCAACATCAACGATGCGTTCAACAGCCCAATCACTGGGAATTATGCCTACCGTTGTTGTCTTGTATTGCGGATTTAATTCCATGCGAAGCCCATACGCTTAAGGTGAGCATCGACTCTGTGAGTTAAGTCATCAACATTCTCTATGAGCTTAGGAAGTGGCGCCGCATAGCGCTCGGTTAGCACTTTCAATCGACCAGTTAGTCGTTGACCGACGCGATTGAGTTCGCTGGCGACATCTGAATTCAGTGCTGCCAACCATTTATCTTCCACGAGTAACTGCTTAATTTCAGTTTCAGTAAGTTTTGCATATTGTTTGACGGTCTTATCATCGAGCACCGTTTTGGCCTCCTTGGCCGCATCGGAAGTTTCTTTTTCTTGCTCGAGTAGTTTCAGGCAGGCGGTCAGAGCCTCGCGTTCATCATCGGCTGTCTTGTCTTTCTTGATATCCGCCAATCGCTGTTTCACGCTTTTTACCGTGAGCTTGCCTTTGTCTGTCTTGCCTTCGAACAAAAGACCATCTTCTCCGCCATGTTCCTCGTCCATTTCTTCAATGAAACGCGCAATTTCTTTGGATTTGGCCTCTAGAGATTCGAGCGCGCTTTGATTTTTCGCGAAGAACTTAGCGATTACCAACTGGGGAGGAATGAGTTCTGCTTTTAACTTTTGTTTCCCTATCGTGATGTCAGGCGTTTCCGTAAATTTTCCTTCCGAAGTTTTTACGAGTTCGCGAATTTGGCGCGCTGCGTCCCAGCCGTCCTGCGCGATGATGTAGACATCATCCTGCATTGTTTCAGCCCAATAGCTCATGAGGTGTTGATAAACGTCATACTTGTCGATCAATGGCACATTGGCGAAATGTCCGAGTAAATCTTCGGCCAATTCCTCGATTAATAACTTAGGTTTGTCGCCAACCTTGAGGCCTTTGAGACGCTCAAGATGGGCGGCACGCCAACCGGTGAAAACGGCGCTAACCTTCTTCGAAAACGCCCTAAATTCGGGATGCCCGAGAATCGTTGCCTTAACTGCGGAAGGTTCGACGTTGGGACTTGCGTACTCAGCGCGATCTCCAGCGCCGAAGAGCTCGCCTCGCACTGACGGCATTACCTTCCAATAAGTGGAAAGCGCGTCTAAATCGCGTGACGGAATGCCGCCTTTCAAATGTGCCTCAATGTCTTGAAGGTCTTCGGGCTCCGCACTGTCGATATAGCGCGGGATATTGAGATTGAAATCGTGTTTGGCGATTTCCGCCAGAGGCACCATGCGCGAGTATTTGTCGATAGGAAGTTGCTTGTTGAAAGCATCAACAATCTTATGAAGTTCTTGGGCACGCAAACGGTTCTTGTTGCCATCTTTCACGAAGCCTTTTGAGGCGTCGATCATGAAAATACCCTTACGGGCATGAGCGTTTTCTTTGTCGAGCACGACGATGCAGGCTGGAATGCCAGTGCCATAAAAAAGGTTTGCGGGTAGACCGATAATGCCCTTGATGTAACCTTTCTTAATGATGCTCTTGCGTATGTCGCTTTCAGCGTTGCCCCGGAACAAGACTCCATGGGGCAAAATGATTGCGCCTTTGCCGGTCGTCTTAAGTGAAGCGATGACGTGAAGCAGATATGCGAAGTCCCCGTTCTTGGCGGGCGGCACACCGTCAGCGAAACGCTTGAACAAATCGTTGGACGGATCGATTCCTGTACTCCACGCCTTATCCGAAAAGGGCGGATTGGCGACGACGAAATCAAACGTCTTCAGGCTTCCATCATTGTTCACGAAATGCGGCGTAGATAATGTGTTGTCGCGCCAAATTTCGGCGGTAGGGCAGTCATGCAGCACCATGTTCATCTTTGCCAAAGCGCGTGTAGCGACATCCTTCTCTTGGCCGTAGATGGTCAAGTCATAGGGAGCTTCGTCATGAGCTTTCAAAAGCAACGAGCCGGACCCGCAAGTGGGGTCATAAATTGTTTGAGCGGCACTACGGGCCGCGTTGATTCCGATGGTCTTCGCCATGATGCGAGAGACTTCGGACGGGGTGTAGAATTGCCCTTTGCTTTTGCCGGACTCCGTTGCGAAGTGCCGCATTAGATATTCGTAGGCGTCGCCGAGAATGTCGTCGCCTTCGGCGCGGTTCTTGCGGAAGTCAAGTTCCGCGCGGTTGAAGATAGCGACGAGGCTGGAGAGCCGGTCGATCATCTCCTTCCCGGAGCCAAGCTTTTCCGGATCATTAAAGTCGGCAACGTCAATGACGCCCTTGAGATCGTTCGCCTCGGCGAGCTTGGCGATGATCTTGTTTATTTTGTCGCCGATTTCCTTGTTGCCCTTGAGGGCCACCATGTCGGCAAAACTTCCGCCCTTCGGCACTTCGATGAGGGCGTTTGGCTTTCCAGCATATTTGTCGGAAACGTATTTCACGAAAAGCAGGATGAGGACGTAATCTTTGTATTGCGATGCATCCATGCCGCCGCGAAGTGCATCGCAGCTTGCCCAAAGCGAGCTGTAGATTTCAGATTTCTTGACTGCCATTCCCGTAACTATCCTAGCGCCTTGGCGGCTTTGCATTACTCGGCGTGGGCGTCCGGATTGGAGCCGGACCAGGGCGACTCACACCGCTACCATCGCGCTACAGCCACACGTTCATTTATAGCGATCAGCTCAGTAGCAGCAAAGGATAAGTGTTTGTGTCATTGGCTAGGTTTCCAGTCCGGCTTTTTCATATTTAAGATGCGACGATGGCGTTTCATGGTTCGGTGCAGGTGGAGAGAAAAATCTCCAAGTCCTGCGCGTGGGGTGTCGGGGCGGCAAGACGACCCTGGCTCGATGGGTGCAGGGAGAGCAGAAGTCTCCCGCGCGTCGTTCAGCGGCAAGACGCTGACCATGGGGTCTCGGGGAGCGCGGAGGCGTCCTGACGTGGTGATGAAACGGCCAGACGTTTCGATGATGCGGTCAATCGGCTCGATGTGGTTGCCGCGTCACAGACCGGGGGGATGCAACGGGGGCGCGCAGCGGGCCCCCTTGCCAAGATGTGCGGGTAATACCGCACACATCTTGCAGTCCGAGCAAAGCGAACTCTTCTTAGGAATCGGGCGGGTGTTTTTCTGATCGTCCATCGCGCGCTGGATTGACTTCTTCCGGTTCATTGTCCGGTCGCAATGTAGTTTGCATAAGTCTGATTGTGTCTTCTGGTCGCGCGGCAGCGTGCGCATAGCGTTCCAGATGTGA
>JAIENY010000007.1 GCA_019750915.1 Xanthobacteraceae bacterium | reverse complement strand
CTGCCGCCATCGAGCATGATGAAGCTGATGACCATCGAGGTCATTTTCAACGCGCTCAAAAAGGACGAGATCAAACTCACCGACCTTTACCGGATCAGCGAGAACGCCTGGCGCAAGGGCGGCGCGCCGTCCGGCAGTTCAACGATGTTCGCGATCCTCAACAGCCAGGTCAGCGTCGACGATCTGCTTCATGGCGCCATCATTCAAAGCGGCAACGACGCCTGCATCGCGCTGGCGGAGGGTTACGGCGGCAGCGAAGCGGCGTTCGTGGACAAGATGCGGGCGCGGGCGCGGGAACTGGGGCTGACCCAAGCCACGTTCGGCAACACCAACGGGCTGCCCGATCCCTTGAACAAGATGTCCGTTCGCGAACTTGGCACACTCGCGCGCCATATCATCCTGACCTATCCTGATTTCTACAAGCTGTTCGGTGAGAAGGAATTCACCTGGAACAAGATCCGCCAATACAACCGGAATCCGTTGTTGACCTCGCTCGACGGTGCGGACGGACTGAAGACTGGCTACACAAAGGACGGCGGCTACGGCATGGTCGGCTCGGCCGTACAGAATGACACACGTCTCATTGTCGTCGTGAATGGGCTGCAGTCTCCTGACGATCGCGCGGTGGCGGCGAAAAAATTACTGGAGTGGGGCTTCCGCAATTTTGAAGCGCGAACGCTGTTCGACGCCGATCAGACGCTCGGTTATGCCAAAGTATTCGGCGGCGATAATGGCTCGGTGAAACTGCAAACCGGTGAGCCGATCAGGGTCATGGTTCAGAAGAACGGAAACGACAAACTGAACGCCCGTATCGTGTACCGCGGGCCGGTTCGCGCACCGGTCAAGAGCGGGCAGCAGATCGGCATGTTCAAGGTCTGGCGTAACGGAATGCTTGCCGTGGAGGTTCCCGTCTATTCCGGGGACACGGTCGGCACCGGTTCGATGACGCGCCGTGCGCTCGATGGCGCCAGTGAGATGATGATCGGGTTGTTTCGTTCGGGCTTCGAAAAGCTCTGACAATGAAGGACATTGAACACAAGCCAGCACCGCGCGGCCGCTTCATCACATTTGAAGGCGGTGAGGGGTCCGGCAAGTCCACGCAGATCCGTATGCTTGCGGATTATCTTGAGGAACAGAAGATCAAGGTGATCCTGACACGGGAGCCGGGCGGCTCGCCGGGTGCCGAAATCATCCGGCATCTGCTGCTGTCGGGCATGGGCAAGCTGCTGGGACCAGAGGCTGAAACCTTGCTGTTCGCGGCTGCCCGCGACGATCATGTTCATCAGGTTATCAAGCCGGCGCTGGAGCAGGGCACTTGGGTGCTCTGCGACCGGTTCACGGATTCAACAGCCGCCTATCAGGGGAAAGTCGGCAATGTGAACCCTGCGATGATCGAGGCGCTGGAGCGCGTGACCATCGGCAGTCTGAAGCCCGACATCACCTTCATTCTAGACGTACCGGTTGCAGTCGGCCTGCAACGCGCGATCAATCGCCGAGGCAAAGCCATGGCGGATCGATTCGAGCAGGAAAACCTGGAGTTTCACGAAAAGCTGCGTATGGCATATCGCGAGATCGCAGCCGACGATCCAAAACGCTGTGTCCTGATCGATGCGAACGCCGATGCGGATGAAGTTGGGCGTCGTATTCGGGATGAACTTCAGGCACGTCTACCGGCGCCGGCAGAGCAAGAGCCTGCACACCATGGCTAGCCGCAACGACGATTTAGCCGAGAGTGCTGGCAGCCCGCGCAAGACAGCCTCGTTCTATGGTCACGAGGCCGCCGAGGCGGCGCTGCTCGCGGCCTATCGCAGCGGACATATGCCGCACGCCTGGCTGATCGGCGGGCCTGAGGGTATCGGCAAGGCCACGCTGGCCTACCGGATGGCGCGTTTCGTCCTTGCGCATCCCGAACCGCGAATGCCTGAGGTGCAGCGGGCGGTAAATCTCGCCGTCGATCCTGCACATCCTGTCGCGCGGCAGGTTGCGGCAGGAAGCCATGGCGGACTTCTGGCGCTGGAGCGAAGCGCGAACGACAAAGGCGTGATGCGAAGCGTCATCACCGTCGACGAGTCGCGCGAGACGATTTCGTTTTTCGGATCGACTGCTGCGGTCGCGGGATGGCGCGTCTGCGTTGTCGATACGGTCGATGAGCTAAATGCCAATGCCGCGAATGCGTTGCTCAAGATTCTTGAGGAGCCGCCTTCACGATCTCTGTTTCTCTTGATCAGCCATGCGCCCGCTCGGGTGCTGGCCACAATTCAGTCGCGGACCCGGAAGCTGGCCTTGCGCCCATTAAATGTCGAGGATGTTGCGCGCGTGGCAGCCGAAGCGGGAGGGATAAACCCCAATGAGCCAGCACTGCGTGAAGCCGCGGAGGCGTCCGAGGGGAGCGTTGCTCGCGCCATGGCACTGATGGCCGGTGACGCATTGGGCCTTCACCACAGGACCGCTGCGCTGCTGGATACTCTCCCTAACCTCGATCCGCGTGCGCTCCATGCGCTTGGCGATGCGTTGCCGCTGAGCGATCGCGTGGCCCTGCGGGCCTTTGTCGATTCCATTGATCGATGGCTCACGGGGCAGCTCCGGCGCCCGGATCTGGAGGCAAACCTGCCTCGTCTTGCACGGCTGGCGGAGGTATGGGAAAAGATCACACAAGCCGCCCGTGAGACGGAATCCTTCAATCTGGAACGAAAACCGCTGGTTTTCTCGGTCTTTGGATGGCTTGCGGAAGCGACGGCCTGAACCCCGCCCGTCGTCATTGTCCTGTCAAATTGCCATGAAAGGCCTTCGCACGAATGGCGAATGCAAGTCCGACCCGTCAGCGTTTTTATATCACGACCGCGATCGCTTATCCGAACGGGGCGCCTCACATCGGCCATGCCTATGAGGCGATCGCGACCGATGCGCTGGCACGCTTTCAGCGCCTGGACGGAAAGGACGTCTTCTTTCTGACCGGGACCGACGAGCACGGCCTGAAGATGATTCAGACCGCGCAGAAAGAAAACCTGACGCCGCAAGAGCTGGCGACGCGCAACGCGGGCCGTTTCAGGGACATGGACCAGCGCCTGAACATTTCTTATGACCGTTTCATCCGCACGTCCGAGCCGGAACACCACAAGGCGTCGCAGGAAATCTGGCGACGGATGGAAGCGAACGGCGATATTTATCCAGCGAATTATGCCGGCTGGTATTCGGTGCGCGACGAGGCCTATTACGCCGAGGACGAAACAGTTGTCGGCGAGGACAACGTGCGCCGCGGTCCGCAGGGTTCGCCGGTCGAGTGGGTTGAAGAGAAAAGCTATTTCTTCAAGCTGTCGTCCTATCAGGATAAGCTGCTCGCGCTCTACGAAAGCCAGCCGGATTTCATTGGACCGGACTCGCGCAGGAATGAGATCTTCAGCTTCGTCAAAGGCGGTCTGAAGGATCTGTCGATCTCGCGCACCACCTTCGACTGGGGCGTTAAGGTGCCGAACGACCCGGAACACGTGATGTATGTGTGGGTTGATGCGCTCACCAACTATATCACGGGCATCGGGTTTCCGAATGACGGCGACAAGAACTGGGCCTACTGGCCGGCCGACGCGCACATCATCGGCAAAGATATCATTCGTTTTCATGCCGTGTACTGGCCAGCGTTTTTGATGTCGGCTGGCCTGCCTGTACCCAAACGCGTCTATGCGCACGGCTTTCTGTTTAACCGCGGCGAGAAGATGTCGAAGTCGGTCGGCAACGTCGTCGATCCGTTTACGCTGGCCGATCAGTACGGCGTCGATCAGATGCGTTATTTCTTCCTGCGCGAGGTGCCATTCGGGCAGGACGGCAACTACAATCACGAAGCCATTGTCGCGCGCACCAACGCCGATCTCGCCAACGATCTTGGCAATCTTGCGCAACGATCTCTGTCAATGATCGGCAAGCAGCACGGCGGCATTCTGCCGGAGCCGGGGGCCTATTCGGACAGCGACAAGACCATTCTAGCGATGGCGGATGCGATGCTGGAGCAGGCACGTACGGCCATGGCGAGCCAGCAGATTCACCTCGCCGCCAACGCGATCTGGGCCGTTGTTGCCGAGGCCAATCGTTATTTCGCGGGCGAGGCGCCATGGGCGCTCGCCAAGACTGACCCCGGGCGCCAGAAAACTGTTCTTTACGTGACGGCAGAAGTCGTCCGCCAAATCGCCATTCTGGCTCAGCCGATCATGCCGGATGGCTGCGCCAAACTTCTGGACATTCTTGGCATCGCCGCTAGCGACAGGGATTTTGCAAAGGTCGGCGGAGCCGCCCGCATCTCGCCGGGAACGATATTGCCGCCGCCCACACCGGTCTTCCCGCGTTATGTCGAACCGGTCGAAACAGCTGCGGTGAAAGCGTGATGCTCGTCGATAGCCATTGTCACCTCGATTTTCCTGACTTCGCCGACGAGATTGATCAGGTCGTCGCGCGTGCCGAGGCCGCAGGCGTGGGCCGCATGGTGACGATCTCGACGCTCGTAAAACGGGTCGAGGCGTTGCAGGCCATTGCCGAGCGATTTCCGAATGTCTATTTCTCGGTGGGCACGCATCCCAATCAGGCTGATGAGGAAGATGGTTTGCCGGCGGAAAGGCTGGTCGAACTGACGATGCATCCCAAGGCCGTTGCACTGGGCGAGGCAGGGCTCGATTACTTCTATACAAAGGCATCACGCGAAGCACAGGAGCGCGGTTTCCGCACTCATATTGCCGCCGCGCGAACCACGGGGCTTCCGCTGGTGATCCACACCCGTGACGCCGACGACGACTGCCAGCGCATATTGGAGGAAGAAGTCGCGAAGGGACCATTCAAAGCCGTGCTTCATTGCTACACGGGCGGGCTCACCCTTGCGATGCGCGCCGTCGAGCTTGGCCTGCATGTGTCGTTCACCGGCATCCTGACCTTCAAGAGCTCGCAGGCGATCCGCGATATCGCCGCAGCGCTTCCGTCAGATCGTATCATGGTCGAAACCGACGCGCCGTTTCTCGCTCCGGGCAAGTTTCGGGGCAAACGCAACGAGCCATCATATGTGGTCGAAACGGCGAAGGTTTTGGCAGAGACGCGTGGTGTGTCGCTGGCCGAAATATCCAACCAGACCACTGAGAATTTCTTTCGCCTGTTCGACAAAGTTCCACGACCGGACGCCGCAGCTGCATGAGTCTGGTTCTGACCATTCTCGGCTGCGGGTCTTCGGCGGGCGTGCCGCGCCCGGCGCTTGGCTGGGGCGCCTGCGATCCGGAAAATCCGCGTAATCGCCGTCTTCGCTGCTCGATGATGGCCGAGCGGACATCTCCGGACGGGGTCACGCGCGTGATTGTCGATACCTCGCCCGATCTTCGCGAACAGCTCATCAACGCCTCCGTTGATCACATCGATGCGGTGTTTCTCACGCATGAGCATGCCGACCAGACCCATGGCATCGACGATTTGCGTTCCGTCGTTATGCATCAGCGCCGGCGGATTCCGGCTTACCTGAATGCCTCGACCGCGAAGGACATCGATCTGAGGTTCTCGTATTGCTTCCGCTCGCCACCTGGCAGCGACTATCCGCCAATCCTGGACCGTTGCTCGGTCGAGGCTGGCGAAACCAAGACGATCGACGGGAAGGGTGGTCCAATCGCCCTGTCCGCCTTCAGCGTCCAGCATGGCGGCATTCCGGCGCTAGGCTATCGGATCGCGGATGCCGCCTATACGCCCGACCTCAACGACATTCCGCGTGAAAGCTGGTCAGCGCTCGAAGGCCTCGACCTGTGGATTATCGACGGGCTTCGTTACGCCAAGCATCCAAGCCACTTCAGCGTGGAAGACGCCTTGTTCTGGATTGGACGCTTCAAGCCGGCGCGCGCGGTCATCACCAACATGCATGCTGACCTGGATTATGAGACGCTCTGGAGTGAGTTGCCGGAAGGCGTTATCCCAGCGTTCGACGGGATGCAGATCGAGGTCCGTGGTTGAGCTGGAAGGCTCAAGCCGCTGATAAAACTCAAAATCTTCCTGTATAAATATATTCCATAATATACCTTATGCGAATTATGGATATGCGCCGATGTGCGTGTTCGTCGCTGCACGCGCCCTCAAGAAACCCAATTTGGCGCGAAGCTCACGGTGGTGTGAATGCACTTCTCCATTGGCATTTCTCAGAGGCTCATCTGGTGGATATCGCGGACCTACTTTGCTGCCCACGGTGCCATTCGGATGTGGACCTCGGAGAGACATTGCTCCGATGTACCAGTCCGGATTGCTCGTTCTTCTGGACAGGATTTCCCCGTGCGTCAGGTCAGCCGGTGCTGATCGATTTCGAGCGCAGCATCTTTGAGCGCGCGGCCTACGACGACGACAGTGGTTCAGTTTTTGACCGGGACGATACCGGCCGAGGTCTTCGCGTTCGCCTGCGGCGGATGCTCACCGGCCCCAACCCCGTGACCCCTGCGAAATCACGCCAGATGGTCGAGTTGCTAAAGCAGCAAACCTCAACGCCTACGGTCCTGGTCATTGGCGGCGGCGCGATTGGTGCGGGAGCTGATCCGCTCTATAGCTGTCCCGCCATTCGGATCGTGGGCACCGACGTCTACGCCTCCATGAATACTGATCTTGTGGCCGACGGCCATTTCCTGCCGTTCCGCGATGAAATGTTCGATGGAGTGTGGATTCAGGCCGTGCTGGAGCACGTGCTGGACCCCTCTGTTGTGGTCAACGAGATTTATCGCGTGCTCAAACCCAACGGGATTGTTTACGCGGATACTCCGTTCATCCAGCAAGTCCACGAGGAGGCTTACGACTTTACGCGGTTCACGTTGAGCGGGCATCGCTGGCTGTTTCGACGCTTCGAGGAAATCGATTCCGGCCCCGTCGGTGGCGCTGGAAAAGCGCTTGTCTGGTCGATCCGCTATGTGGCGCTGTCGATGGGGCTCAGTACACGGCTGGCCACCCTCTTCGCGCTTCCGTTTTTCTGGCTCCGATTCATCGATGGCTTTGCAAAGCCTGGTCCAAAATCGGACGCCGCCAGCGGGGTCTTCTTTTTCGGACGACGGTCGGGCACGCCTTTGACCGCGAAAGACATGCTTCCTTATTATGCATCCAAACGGTAGGCATCAGCCTCCTTTAGCTGAAACGTGTCAGATGAAAAATCGTCGTTTGCAGTCTAAGCCAACCCACTTTTATCGCTTTCAATGGGAGCAGCTACATCGCCCCCAGCAAGCTGAGAGGATTTTTCTTCCTTCGCTTGTTCTTCTGCAAGCAGCGCGAGGATCATCCTGCGCTTTTCCCCGTCCTTGGTCTCTTCCAGAAGCTTCCGGTAACGCTGGAGATTCTGACTGTGAATGAACCAGTCCATGAAACGCCTCCTGAGCCGCGGGAGCGTCAACCCTACAACCAAAGACCTCCGGTAGAAAGGTTATACAACCCAACGTTCTGGCTGCCTTTTATACCCCATTGAATAAAGCTGCCATCTGGCTGGAAACATTGCTTTTTCAGGGTGATTGGAATGTCGCTGCGACGCCTTGTCCCAGCGTTCGCATGTCAAGCTCCTGATATGCGATTCCAAATGGTTGATCGGTCAGCCGTTCATTAGGGGTTTGGAGCAACTGGCAGTGGTTTTGCGCCATCCTATTTTTCCCATGGCCCGGTCGGCTGCGCTCCTGATCGCACTCTATGGAGCGTTGGGCTACTATCTGTATGAGACATCGTCAGGTGCTGTTGCGACCCACGTCGAGGGGATTGTGACTGTGGTTGATGGCGATACGCTGGTCATCACCGGCAAACGGCTTCGGCTGGTCGATATCGACGCGCCTGAACTCGATCAGACCTGCGGTGAAGATCGCAGCAAAATCTGGCTGTGTGGAGAGAGCTCCGCCGAGGCGATGAGGAAGCATCTCGCAGGACAGGTCATCAGTTGCAACGTACGTGGTTACGACCGGCATCACCGGTTGCTTGGGTTGTGTTCCCTGCCCGACGGATCCGACATCAACAGTTGGGCCGTTCGCGAGGGATGGGCTCTCACCTACAACCTCGACAATGCCTACGAGAAGGAGCAGCGCGACGCGAGCATCGCTTCGCGCGGTATCTCGTCAAGCAAGTTCATCCGGCCTTCGGAATGGCGCGCGCAGGGTTATCACGACGCCGCGTCCTACACTGGCGACTAGCGATTTTCAGCGTACTTGGTCCAGCCATCCGCGCGCAGTCGGCACGCCGGGCATTCTCCGCACCCGTATCCCCAATCGTGCGATGCGCCACGCTCGCCCAGATAACAAGTGTGCGATTGCTCCACGATGAGGTTGACCAGTGCCTCACCGCCAAGCTCTTGCGCCAACGCCCATGTCTGTGACTTGTCGAGCCACATCAGCGGCGTATGCAGTTCGAATTCGCGATCCATGCCCAGAGTGAGCGCAGTGTTCAGCGCCTTGATGGTTTGATCCCGGCAATCCGGATAGCCCGAATAATCCGTTTCGCACATTCCGCCGACCACGTTGCGAATGCCGCGCCTGTAAGCCAAGGCGGCTGCAAACGTCAGGAAGATCAGGTTGCGTCCGGGTACAAATGTGTTGGGCAGGCCGCCCTCGCCCATTTCAATCGCGATGTCCCGAGTCAGCGCCGTGTCGGAAATTTCCGCCAGTGTCGGAATGGCGAGTGTATGCGCCTCGCCGAGCTTGTCCGCCCATGCAGGCTTCAGAGCTTTCATGCCGTCGATCAGGCGCTGACGACAGTCGAGTTCAATGGCATGACGCTGACCGTAATCGAAGCCGATGGTTTCGACGCGCTCATATCGCGATAACGCCCAGGCAAGGCAGGTCGCGGAATCCTGCCCCCCGGAAAATAACACCAGCGCCGCACCGCTGGTTTGCTCAGAGGAGTTCATGCAGCAGCATGTAACATCCGATGCAGCATCCGCCAATCATTTCGCGCGAGCGAAATCATGGCTGGGCTGACCGCGACCGATGCGGCATAGAGGCGTATCTGCCGCCACCGAGGCTTGCCTTCATGAAACTTCCGCCAAACCCCGACAATATCGCAACTCTGCTGGACATCATGGCCCAACTACGGACCCCTGACAGTGGATGTCCGTGGGATCTGGAACAAACATTTGCGACCATCGCTCATTATACCATCGAGGAGGCTTATGAGGTCGCCGAGGCCATCGCACGGCATGATCTCGACGACCTGAAGGAAGAACTTGGCGACCTGCTGTTGCAGGTGGTCTTTCACGCCCGCATGGCACAGGAGCAAGGCGCTTTTGCTTTTGCGGACGTCGTGCAGGCAATTGTCACCAAGATGATCCGGCGGCATCCGCATGTGTTTGGTGACGAGGCCGGACGGATGACGCCCAATGAGGTCAAGGCGTCGTGGGATCGTATCAAGGCGGAAGAAAAGGCTGAGCGGGCACAGCGCCGACCCAAAGTCGAAGAGTCGCTGCTCGCCAGCGTCAAGGCTGGACAATCGACGCTGTCGCGTGCGCTGGCCCTTCAGGACAAGGCGTCGACCGTCGGCTTCGATTGGAATGATGCCCGCGCCGTACTTCGCAAGATACGTGAAGAAGCCGATGAAATTGAAGTGGCACTCGACAAGGGCGACAAGAACGAGATCGCCGACGAAGCCGGGGATCTGCTGTTCGCCGTCGTCAATCTTGCTCGGCACGCCGGCGCGGATCCCGAGATCTCGCTGCGCGCCGCCAACGCCAAGTTCGAGCGCCGGTTCGGGTTTATCGAGCAACAACTCAAGGCGCGTAAGAAGCCCCTCGCCGAGGCATCGCTCGATGAAATGGAAGAACTCTGGAATGAAGCCAAGAACGGCGAGAAGAAACCCCGGAAAAATCTTTAGTCCGCTGCCGAGGGAGTTTCACGCACTCGTGCGCCAAAGCGCGTAATAGCGATATCACGCTTGGTTTCATCAACCCGGATCACCATGTCGAAGTGTCCATCGTGGAGGTGTTTGTCCAGTACCTCGGCGTTGCGATGAATCCAGCTTACGCCTGCACCATCCGCGGCGTCGATCGACAGATCGAGCGTGATCCGCGTCCGCGCGAGACGATCCTCGACCGCGGCAAGAAGCTTCTCGATGCCCTCTCCCGTTTCCGCCGAAACAAGAAAGCAAGGCCTCTCGGGTGGACGGCGGGCAGCGATGTTCGCCAGGTTCTCACGCTCTTCGGGCGAAAAGCGGTCGATCTTGTTCCAGACCTCGATGATGTGACCGGAGTCTGTATCGATGTTCAATTGTCGAAGTACTTGATCGACATCGCGCTCCTGCGCCTCGGCATCTTCGTGAGAAATGTCGCGGACATGCAGGATAACGTCTGCCTCGATAACTTCTTCCAGGGTGGCGCGGAACGCGGCGACGAGCATGGTTGGAAGATCCGAAATGAATCCGACGGTGTCGGAAATCATGGCCTTGCCGCCGTGCGGCAGCGCGAGTGCCCGCAGCGTCGGATCGAGGGTCGCGAACAGCATGTCCGCAGCCTGAACGTCCGCCCGCGTCATCCTGTTGAACAGGGTCGATTTTCCAGCGTTGGTGTAGCCGACGAGTGCGACCACGCGATAAGGCACGCGCTGCCTGCCCGCGCGATGCAGCCGCCGCGTTGCTTCGACTTTTTTGATGTCGTTTTCGATCCGCATGATCCGTTCGCTGATCAGGCGCCGGTCCGCTTCGATCTGGGTTTCTCCCGGACCGCCGAGAAAGCCGAAGCCGCCGCGCTGCCGTTCGAGGTGGGTCCAGGAGCGGACCAAACGGCTGCGCTGATAAATCAGATGGGCAAGCTCGACCTGAAGGGTACCTTCACGTGTCTTGGCGCGGCGTCCGAAAATTTCGAGAATGAGACCGGTGCGATCGAGAACCTTGACGTTCCATTCCTTCTCGAGGTTGCGCTGCTGGATCGGCGACAGCGCGCAATCCATGATCACGAGCGAAGCCTCGTGCGCCCTGATCAGACCGAGGACTTCCTCGACCTTGCCCTTGCCGAGGTAGGTCGCAGGCCGGATCTGGCTGAGTGTTGCAATGATTGCGTCGACGACGATCAGGTTGATCGCCCGCGCAAGGCCCACGGCTTCTGCCAGACGAGCCTGTGGATCGCGGGATGCTTTTGTATGCGCTGCGCCACGGCTAACGCGCTTGTATGGCCCAACAACAAGAACGCGGCCGGTCGAATGATCGGTCGCCTCAGGTCTGTCTGTGCCCCCGCCAAAGCTAGGGAGTTCCAATCAGTCTTACCTCGTGCCTAGGCGTCTTCGCCGCCCTCGAACAACTGGATCGGTGCCCCCGGCATGATGGTCGAAATCGCGTGCTTGTAAACAAGCTGCAAATGTCCATCGCGGCGAAGCAGAAGGCAAAAATTGTCGAACCAGGTAACAATGCCCTGAAGCTTCACGCCATTGACCAGAAAGATTGTCAGCGGGATTTTAGCCTTACGGACGTGATTGAGAAATGTGTCTTGCAGATTTTGTGCGCGGTCGGCCGCCATTGTTATTTTTTCCGCAGTCGTTGTTTTTTGTTTTATCCGCCCGCCTGGTGGCGGCCGGTTGCCCCAACCCAAGTCCCCCTTGGGGTGTTGCACTGCAATTAGACGGCAGAGATTCCCGATAGGCAAGGCCGGTTCGCGGTTTTGGCCCGCAAAACCTGGAAATTCTTATGAAAATGTCGAAAATTCGTGAAAATGAGTCCGCAATTTCAGTGTGATAGGTCCCGGCAGCCCATTTCCGATCGCCTTCCCGTCGATTTTGACAACGGGCATCACGAGCTGGGTCGAGGCCGAGATAAATGCCTCGGATGCATCGTTGGCCTCCTCCGTCGTAAAGGGCCGCTCCTCAAGCCGCAACTGCAGAGCCGCAAGCGCCTCGATCAAAACCGCGCGGGTAATGCCCGGTAAGATCCCGACCGCGGCCGACCGCGTGACGACTTTGCCGTCCTTCGTCACGATCCAGGCGTTGCTGGATGACCCTTCGGTCACGTAGCCGGCCGAATCCACGAACCATGCCTCGTAAGCGCCCTGCTCCTTGGCCTGCTGTTTGGCCAGAACATTCGGAAGCAGCGAGACGGATTTGATGTCAACGCGCGGCCAGCGATTTTCAGGCAGGGTGATCACGGCAATGCCATGCGCCGCGCTTTTCTCGCTCTTCTCCAAATTCAGGTTCTTCGCGGTCACGACAACGCTCGGCCGGACTGTGTTCGGCGGGAATGCATGCTCCCGATGCGCGACGCCGCGCGTGATCTGCAGATACACCATGCCGTATGTCACGCGGTTACGGCGGACAACTTCGTGGATCACGAACTGCAGAGCGGGGTCCGACATCGGCTTGCCGATGCGCAGTTCGCGCAGCGATCGGTCAAGCCGGACCATATGGCGCGGCATGTCGACGATCTTGCCATGCCGCACCTCACAGACTTCGTAAACACCATCTGCGAATTGATATCCGCGATCCTCGATATTGACCGATGCGTCGTGCAGATCGCGATAGCGGCCGTTCACATAAGCAATACGGGACATGATCGATCAGCCGACGCCCAGCGCTTTTAGCTTGCGATGCAGCGCCGAGCGCTCCATGCCCACAAATTCCGCCGTCCGCGAGATGTTGCCGGAGAAACGGCTGATTTGTGCAATCAGATAATCGCGCTCGAACACCTCACGCGCTTCACGCAACGGCAGCCCCATGATGTGTTCGCCGTTCACGCCTGTCGGCATGGTCGGAATCATCGAGCCGACGTCCTGAGGCAGCATGTCTGCTGTGATCGCCGCTTCAGGATCGCCTCCAGCAAGGATCATCACGCGTTCGACATTGTTACGAAGCTGGCGAACGTTGCCGGGCCAGACATGCGATTGCAGCACGGCCATGGCGTCTTCACCGATCTGGCGTCTTGGCAGCCCCGTCGAACCCGAAATCTGCTCCATGAAGTAGTCGACCAGTTCGGGAATGTCCTCCCGCCGCTCAGATAGCGGGGGCACCCGGATCGGGACCACGGAGAGCCGATGATACAGATCTTCACGGAAGCGTCCCTCCGCGATTTCCGCCTCGAGATTGCGCGAGGTGGATGAGATAATGCGAACGTCGACACTCACTCTCGTGGTGCCCCCGACACGCTGGAACGTCTGATCGACCAGAACGCGCAATATCTTGTTCTGCGTCTCGCGCGGCATGTCCGCGATCTCATCGAGGAACAATGTGCCGCCATGCGCTTCTTCAAGAGCGCCTGCCTTACGCCCACTCTCGCCATCGAGCATCTCGACCCCGAATAGCTCGACTTCCATTCGTTCAGGCGTGATTGCCGCAGCATTGATCACGATAAACGGACCGCCGGCCCGCGTAGAAAGGTTGTGCAGCGTGCGCGCGACCATCTCCTTGCCCGCCCCCGATGGGCCCACGATCATGATGCGGCTATTGGCCTTTCCGGCACGGTCGATCGTTTGCCGCAACTGGTTCATGCACGGTGACTTGCCGATGAGCGAGCCCGATGACGGTGCCAGCTGCTTGAGTTCGCGCACCTCGCGTTTCAACCGGGATGTCTCGAGCGCCCGCGTCGCCACCAGCACGAGACGGTCGGCCTTGAATGGCTTTTCGATGAAATCGTAAGCGCCGCGCTTGATTGCTGCAACGGCTGTCTCGATGTTGCCGTGGCCCGAGATCATCACGATCGGGACGTCGGGATGGTCCTTCTTGATCTGTTCGAGAAGCTGAAGGCCGTCGAGCTTGCTGCCCTGCATCCAGATATCGAGAAAGATCAGGTTCGGCCGTCGTGCCGTGATTTCGGCAAGCGCCGTGTCGCTATCGCGAGCCGTCCGTGTCTTGTACCCCTCGTCATCCAGAATACCGGCGACAAGGTCGCGGATGTCCGCTTCGTCGTCGACAATCAGAATATCATTCGCCATGGGTTGCTTCCGCTGTTTCTATATTCTGAGAGGTTTCTTTTTGTGGTGTGACGTCGGCGTCCGCAGGACGGCCGGCAACTGCAAATTTCAATCGAACCCAGGCGCCACGTGTCGCATCCGGATTGATGTTCGAAGCGTCGTTAAGTTCAATTCGGCCTCCGTGATCTTCGAGAACGCGCCCGACAATCGCCAGACCGAGACCGGTCCCCTTCTCACGGGTCGTGACATAAGGCTCGAGCAATCTTGCCCGGCTTTCCTTCGGCAGTCCTACGCCATTGTCGACAACATCGATAATGATGTCCTCGTTGTCCTGAAAGGCGGTGACCGTAATGCGGCCTTTTGCGAGTTCTGCCGCCGGGACAGCTCCGATCGCTTCCGTCGCGTTTTTGATGATGTTCGTCAGGGCCTGTGAAATCAGCCGTCGGTCGAACTTGGCCGGCATCGGATCTTTCTTGATGTCCGCCTCGATGTCGATATCGGGATGTCCGACACGCATCAAGAACACGGCCTGCCGCACAGTGTCAGCGACGTCCTCGCCTTCGATGACCGGTTTCGGCATGCGTGCGAATTTCGAGAATTCATCCACCATCCGGCGGATGTCGTCGACCTGCCGCACGATGGTGTCGGTGCACTGGTCGAATATCGCACGATCTTCGACGATGATTTTACCGAACTTGCGGCGGATACGCTCGGCCGACAACTGGATCGGCGTTAGAGGATTTTTGATCTCGTGCGCGATACGCCGTGCTACATCCGCCCAGGCAGAGGTCCGCTGGGCGGAGACAAGCTCGGTGATATCGTCCAGCGTGATGATATAGCTGTCTTGCGATTGTCCTGATTGCTCGGCGCTGACCCGCACGGAAAGTGTTTTGTCCAAACCGGCGCGATGAATTTCGATTTGCCCCTGCAGCAGCCGCTGCGATCCGGCTTTCGCCGTGATCATCAACTCATTCAGCTCCGGAACGATTTCGGAGAGCGGCTTTCCAAGAACCTCGGACTCGACAAGCCCGATCAGTTTCTCCGCCGAGCGATTGAGAATACCGATGGTGTCCTTTCCATCGACACCGATGATGCCAGCGCTCGCCGACGACAATACAGCCTCGATGAAACGACGGCGGCTGTCGATCACGTCACTCGCGCTCACGAGCTCGTCACGCTGGGTGCGCAATTCCTGCGTCATCTTGTTGAAGGTCTCACCCAGCGTCGCAAGGTCGCCCTCCGACCTATGGACAGGCACCTGCACATGGAGGTCGCCGGTCGAGACCACATTCGCGGCGCTCATCAGGCGTCGGATGGGTGCGACGAGGCGGTTCGAGAAATTCAAACCGATCAACACGGCTGACATCAGGATGGTCAAGGCGATGACGGCAAACATCAGCGCGAACGCCACCTGAATGCCGAGCTTGCGGGATTCCAGTTCGGCGTATTCTGCGACGCTGGCTTGCGTCTGCCGAAGTTGGGCAACAACCCGCGGATCCAGCAAGCGAGCGACGTAGAGAAACGTATTCTGAAATCCGCGGAGCCGGATCACCGCCGCAACATAGTTTTGCTCGATGAAAACGCCGATCTGGGGGTCGCTCTCGTTGACGTTGTTTAGAAACTCTGGCGCGGGCGTCGTGAAGTCCTGGCGGATGCCGGTCGCGGCCGTTTCCAGAATGTTACGGTCTTTGTCGATGATCATCGCGCCGGGCAGGTTTCGTGACCGGGCGCTCTGGGTCAGTAATTCGCGAAAGCTCTGGCGATCCTGATCCCAAAGCGGCCGGGCCAGCGCAATATCATTCGCCATGCCGATGATGTCGCCGCGGATAAGCTGGGCATGCTCGTAGAGATAGGCGTTGGCGATCGTCAGCGAGTTCTGGATCACGGCCTTGGTCGGTCCGGAAAACAGGCGATCCAGACCGCGGTCGATCGTGACGTTGGCGACAATCGACACCAATACGGCCGGAATGACCGCGATGATCGAAAACAACGCCACAATCTGGACGTGAAGCCGGGCGGCCGCTCGCCCGCGCCTACGGGCCTGCACGACGAGCCAGATTTCCCGGCCGATGATCAAAATCAGCAACAGAATGGTCGCAGCATTGATCAGCAGAAAGGTAATGACGACCTTGTGGGTGGGAACGATCGGCGTCAGGCCGGTAAGCACCACAAACGTCAGGAAGGCCGAGATCAGGGCGATCGCGACTGCAAACGGAACGATCCACCGACGCAGCGCGCCGCGCCGTTCAGCAAAACCAGATTCGATCGATGCCGAGGTTTCTGCTGCGATCATGCTCAGGAATGAATGGGGATGGTGACAGTAAATGCGGCAGAACCGCATCACTGATGCATACATACCACATTGTTGCCGAATTGCGACAATTCCTAGGCGGCCCGACAGCAGTCCACGTAGTTTTCGAAACTATCTCGCGGACTGCCGGGCGGTCGTTTGGAAACAGGCCTACCCGCCGCTCCGGTAAACCTGAATGTCCAGATCGCGGATTTTCTTGCGGAGCGTATTCCGGTTCAGGCCGAGCAGATCGGCGGCCCGGATCTGGTTACCACGGGTCGCCGTCAGAGCCGCCGTCAACAGTGGCACCTCCAGCTCGCGCAAAACGCGATGATAGAGACCTGGCGGCGGCATTCCGTTCGGAAATCCTGCAAAGTGCGAGGCCAGATACATTTCCACCGCTCCGCCCAGATTATCCACGGTCTGCGGCGCGCCGGCACCGTTCGAGACCGACGTCGGCGGCGCCAGTTCACCCTCGATAACGGATGCTGTAATGACATCCTGCGGATAGAGAGCCGCAAGCCGCCGTGCGAGGTTTTCAAGTTCGCGGACATTGCCGGGCCAGCGATGCTGTTTCATCCGCTCAAGCGCCTGCATATCCAGCTTCTTGGCAGGCAATCCGTCCTTTTCGGCGAGCGCGAAGAAGTGGCGAACCAGATCTGGCAAGTCTTCGATACGTTCGCGCAGCGGCGGCAAGCGGAGCGGTACGACGTTGAGACGGAAGAACAAATCCTCGCGGAAAAGGCCCTGCTGGATCAGGATGCGCAGGTCCTTGTTCGATGCCGCGACGATGCGAACGTCAGTCTTGATCGGAGTGCGCCCGCCGACGGTCGTGTACTCGCCCTGCTGGAGAACGCGAAGCAACCGCGTCTGCGCCTCCATCGGCATGTCGCCGATTTCGTCGAGGAACAGCGTGCCGCCCTCGGCCTGTTCAAATCGTCCCGTCGCCCTGTTATTGGCGCCGGTAAAAGCTCCACGTTCGTGGCCGAACAACTCGGACTCGATCAGGTCGCGTGGAATAGCCGCCATATTGATAGCGACGAACGGACCATTCCGTCGTTTGCCGTAGTCGTGCAACGCGCGCGCCACGAGCTCCTTGCCGGTGCCGGATTCGCCGGTGATCATGACCGTGAGATCGGTCTGCATCAGGCGTGCGAGCACCCGGTAGATCTCCTGCATCGCCGCCGATCGTCCGACGAGCGGAATGGATTCGAATTCACTATCGTCTTTCACCCCGATCGGGCGTTCTTTCGGCTCCGCCAGCGCACGGCCGACAATCGCGATCAGTTCCTTGAGATCGAATGGCTTTGGCAGATATTCGTAGGCACCGCGCTCGGACGCGCGGATCGCCGTCATGAACGTGTTCTGCGCGCTCATGACGATCACCGGCAAATTAGGCCGCATCTTCTTGATTCGCGGCAGCAGGTCGAAAGCATTCTCGTCAGGCATCACAACGTCGGTGATAACGAGATCTCCCTCCCCCTGGCTTACCCACCGCCAAAGCGTTGAGGCATTTCCAGTCAGCCTGACTTCGTAACCAGCGCGAGACAGTGCCTGGTTGAGCACCGTCCGTATTGCGGTGTCATCGTCTGCAACGAGTATGCTACCTGCGGGCATTCTTTTTAGTCCTCATTTCGCGCCGTCACGCTGAGAGGCCGTTCCCGACTCGGCCTCTTCGGTCTGGTTCTTTGTTGGATGAAACATCGGCAACAGCACGCGAAAGACTGTTTTGCGTGGTTGTGATTCACATTCGATGATGCCGCCGTGGTCGCCGACGATCTTGGCAACCAGAGCAAGGCCGAGCCCGCTACCCGTCGGCTTTGTGGTCACGAACGGATCGAACAGGTTCGGCAGCAGATCTTCCGGTACGCCCGGACCGTTGTCCTTGACGCAAAACTCCAGCGGCAGCGAAACGCGCGCGGCCTTTCCAGGAACGGACAGGCGGACACCGGGGCGAAACGCCGTGGTCAGTGAGATTTCCGGTTCTTCAACATCCACAACGGCTTCAGCCGCGTTCTTGACGAGGTTCAGGAACACCTGGATCAGCTGATCCTGGTTAGCCAGCACGGGCGGCAGCGACGGATCGTAGTCCTCGATAAATTTGATGTTTCGCGCAAATCCCGACTGAGCCAGCCGGCGGACGTGATCCAGCACAGAATGGATGTTCACAGCGCCGCGTGCCACTGGCCGCTCGTCGCCGAACACTTCCATGCGATCGACCAGTGTCACGATACGGTCGGCCTCGTCGCAAATCAGCCGCGTCAACGTGCGATCTTCGGGCGGCGCCGCCTGCTCCAGCAATTGCGCTGCGCCGCGGATGCCCGAGAGTGGATTCTTGATCTCGTGTGCCAGCATCGCTGCCAAAGCGGTCACTGATCGCGCGGCACTGCGATGCGTCAACTGACGGTCCATCTTGTCGGCGATGGAGCGGCCCTGCAGCATCACCATGATGTGGCCCGGGCGCTCCGGGAGCGGCGCGACGTGGATATCGACCTGGCGATCGACACCGATCCGCGGCGTCGAAAGATCGACCTTGTATTCATTGACGGCGCTGCCCGAGGCTTTCACCTGCTCGATCAATTCGAGCAATGGGCTGCCAAACGGTACGAGGTCCTTGAACGACATCCGCTTCAGGTGCTGAAGCGACGCTTCGAAAAACGATTCTGCAGCGATATTGGCATCGACGACTTTGCCCTCCTGCCCGATCAGTATGACCGGATTGGGCAGAGCATTGAGCATCGCCTCACTGAGACTTTCAACCTGCGAACGTTGCTGGGCGATTATGCTCACGCCGCTGCACTCCATTCAAATTGTGTGAAAGCCTCGTCCAGGTAATCTCGCACTTCGGCCGGCTGTTCGCTGACGAGTATTTTCCGCCGCCAGTGCTTGAGGGTATCGGTCGGGACGCCGGCCGTCGCGGCGGCGACATCAAGGCCCCAGCCAAGATGCTTGCGCGCATGACGCAAGCCGATACGCACGCCGTAATGCTGCAGGATGTCCTCGTAGAGAGCCGAGAGATAATCGAACTGAACCGAGATGGCGGGCGTCGGCTCGGCCACGTTGTCTTGCTCGAGCTGCCTCGCAATCTGGCCGGGCAGCCACGGCTGACCCTGTGCGCCTCGTCCGATCATCACGGCGTCGGCGCCGGATTCGCTTAGGGCATCGACAGCATCGTCATACGACGTAATGTCGCCGTTGACGACGAGTGGAATTTTGATGGCCTCGCGCACCGCACGCACCGCGCTCCAGTCCGCTTCGCCCTTGTAAAACTGACAGCGCGTGCGGCCATGTACCGTGATCATCTGCACGCCGGCACTCTCGGCCCGACGCGCCAGCTCGGGCGCATTGATCGAATGATGATCCCAGCCCAGCCTCATCTTCAGCGTCACCGGCACACGCACCGCAGAGACGGTCGCATCGATAAGCCGCATCGCGTGGTCAGGATCGCGCATCAGCGCAGAACCGGACTGTCCGCCTGTGACATGGCGAGCCGGACACCCCATATTGATATCAATGATGGCGGCACCGCCGGATTCGGCAACCCGTGCGCCCTCCGCCATCCAATGTGTCTCGCAGCCCGCAAGCTGGACAACGTGGGGACCTATTCCAGTCGCTTCGCAGCGCAACACAGACATCGCTCGTCCCCGCACGAGATCATCGCTGGCGGTCATTTCCGAGACGACAAGGCCGGCCCCAAGGCTTTCTGTAAGGCGCCGGAATGGGGTATCTGTGATGCCGGACATCGGTGCGAGGAACACCCTGTTGGCGATTGTGACATCGCCAATTCGAAGCTCGCCCGTCACCCTTAACGACCCGTCAACCACCATGTTCGCCTTTACGTCCCCGCGCCGCTGCAGGATCGTAGCACATTTATTGGGCATGTATACATCTTGCCTAGAGTTTAGACAACCCCCGCCGGAATGCAAGTGCGCCGCAACATAGTCCGGAAATCACTCACACTGACAGAATTCTGCTGATTGGGAATGCATTGTGGTAAAGGACGGCCCCGTTCTTCAACCGCCGTTCAAAGCATTCCCATGACAGCCTCAAAACGCGCCGCCGCCATCATCGTAGCCGCGGGCCGCGGCCTACGCGCAGGAGCCGGGGGCCCAAAACAATACCGAACCTTGGGTGGACAGACCGTTCTGGCCCGCGCCATGATTCCCTTTTGCACCCACTCGGACATTGCAGCAGTTCAGCCGGTGCGCAACCCGGACGATGCAGAGATTTTCGATCAGGCAACCATGGGCCTTACCTATTGTGCACCTGTGAACGGAGGCGCGACCCGCCAGGCATCGGTCCGCGCCGGTCTCGAAGCCCTGGCGGCGGATCCTCCGGACGTGGTTCTCATCCATGATGCAGCTCGCGCCTTTGTCACCCCCGCCGTGATCTCCCGCGCGATCGAAGCGGCGCTGACAACGGGCGCGGCGATTCCGGTGATTCCCGTCAACGACACAGTTAAGCTCGTGGGCGAGAGCGAGATGGTGGAGGCCACCCCTAGCCGCGCGCATTTGCGGATCGCGCAAACACCACAGGCTTTTGCTTTCGATGCAATTCTGAACGCGCACCGGCGCGCAGCACGCGAAGGCCGCGATGATTTTACTGACGACTCCGCTCTCGCAGAATGGGCGGGATTGACGGTTGCAACCTTTCAAGGCGATGCTGCAAATATGAAGCTGACGACTCCCGAAGATTTTGCTCGTGAAGAAAGCAGGCTTGCTGCCACGCTCGGTGATATCCGCATGGGCACTGGATACGACGTCCACGCCTTCGGTGACGGCGACCACCTCATGCTGTGCGGACTTCGGGTGCCGTTCAGCCGTGGCTTTCTGGCGCATTCGGACGGTGACGTCGGACTACATGCCATTGTCGATGCGATCTTGGGTGCTCTGGCTGACGGGGACATTGGTTCACACTTCCCGCCGAGCGATCCGAAATGGAAAGGTGCTGCGTCCGATCAGTTCCTCGCCCACGCGGTCGAACTCGTGAAGAAGCGCGGCGGCCGTATCGCCAATCTTGAAGTGACGATGATCTGCGAAGCGCCGAAAGTCGGTCCATTGCGCGATGCCATGCGCGCACGAATCGCCGAAATCACCGGCCTGCCGATCTCGCGCATCGCGGTGAAAGCAACAACAAGCGAGCGTCTCGGATTCACCGGACGGCAGGAAGGCATCGCCGCGACGGCGGCTGCGACCATTCGCCTGCCATGGGTCGAATCGGGCGATGCCGTCGGGAGCAACTAAGATGAGCGGCAGCGCGACTCGCGCGTTGTCGCGTACCCTGCTCGATCTCTGCCGGATGCGGAAACTCAAGATCGCCACTGCGGAATCCTGCACCGGCGGTCTCGTTGCTGCGGCCTTGACTGAAGTTCCGGGCTCGTCTGACGTTGTCGACCGCGGTTTCGTCACCTACTCGAACGAATCCAAGCACCAGATGCTTGGCGTTGAGACCTCGAAGCTCGAAACATTTGGCGCTGTCAGCAAGGAAGTCGCCATCGCGATGGCATTCGGCGCGCTTGAGCACGCCGATGTCGATCTTGCGGTAGCGATCACTGGCATTGCCGGGCCCGGCGGGGCAACCCCGGGGAAGCCCGTGGGACTCGTCCATTTCGCTGTCGCCGCACGAGACGGACGTATCACCCACAAGGAGCAAAGGTTCGGTGCTGTTGGACGCGACAACGTGCGTCATCAGTCGGTCGTTGAAGCCTTGAAGATGTTAATGGAGATGGCGCGCGGCCCGAAACCGCCGGTCAAGCGCCAACGCGCGGCGTCCCATAGATCGCATCCGCGCGTTTCTCGAACGCCGCGGCGAAGCGCTGGAAAGCGGCATCGAACATCGCGCCCATCAACACCGCGAGCATCCGACTCTTGAATTCGTAGGCGATGAAGAAGCCGACATCGCAGGAATTGTCGTCCTGCGGCTCAAAGGTCCAGCGGTTTTCGAGCTTGCTGAATGGTCCTTTCAGATACTCGACCAGGATCTTCCGGTTGGCCCGGTCGAGCGTCACGCGGCTGGTGAATGATTCGCGCACAAGCTGGAATGAAACCATCATGTCCGCAATGACGACTTCCGTGCCGTCAGGATTTTGGGTTCGGGATCTAACCTTCAGCGCTTGGCAAAGCGGCACGAATTTTGGATAGCGTTCGACGTCGGCGACGAGATCGAACATCTTCTCGGCGCTGTGGCGAACACGGCGCTTGTTGGAAAACTGCGGCATCGACCGATCAGCGCGCCAAGGCTTCGCGGGCGGCCTTCAGCCTCGCGAAATCCTCACCCGCATGGTGCGAAGACCGCGTCAGCGGGCTCGCCGACACCATCAGGAAGCCCTTGGTGTAGGCAACCTGCTCGTAGCCGCTGAACTCCTCAGGCGTGACGTAACGCATCACGGCATGATGCTTCAATGTGGGTTGAAGGTACTGACCGATTGTGAGGAAATCGACCTCCGCCGAGCGAAGATCGTCCATCACCTGCAGCACCTCATGCCGCTCCTCGCCAAGCCCGACCATGATGCCTGACTTGGTGAAGATCGTCGGGTCGATTTCCTTGACCCGTTGCAGCAGACGGATCGAATGGAAATAGCGCGCACCCGGCCGCACCGTAAGATAGCGCGACGGCACGGTTTCGAGGTTGTGATTGAACACATCGGGCTTCGCCGCCACAACTTTTTCCAGCGCACCGTCCTTGCGGAGGAAATCCGGTGTCAGGATCTCAATGGTCGTGGTCGGGCAACTTTCGCGAATTGCGCGGATGGTCTTCGCAAAATGCTCTGCGCCGCCGTCGTCGAGATCATCGCGATCCACGGAGGTAATCACGATATGCGCGAGCCCCAGCTTACTGGTCGCCATGGCCACGTGTTCCGGCTCCGACATGTCCAGCGCATTCGGCAAGCCGGTCTTGACGTTGCAGAACGCACAGGCGCGCGTGCAGGTGTCGCCCATGATCATGAAGGTAGCGTGTTTCTTGTCCCAGCACTCACCGATGTTCGGACAACCCGCCTCCTCGCAGACCGTGACGAGACCGTTTTCCTTCACAATGTTCCGGGTATTGGCATAGCCACGCGACGTTGGCGCGCGAACTCTGATCCAGTCCGGCTTGGGGGGCGAAATCGAGTCGGGCCGGTGGGCCTTTTCAGGATGGCGCGGCCGCACCTGCGTCTCCGAAACCGTATCGATCAAAACGACCATGAAGGACCTGTATCTGGCGGGTTTCCCGCGCCCCCTTTAGGTGGGTTCGATCGCCGAATATCGCAACCGTCCCCATCCGTGGTAAGTGGTTGATAGTATCATGTTTTGGCGACCTTCGCATGCCCCCGCCGCACCCTCCCCGACGCCGGATGCCTGAAACACCCAAACGGCCTGAGCTTGGAAAGACCCTGAACAGACGCTTTTTCGCGAGAAGCGTTCATGATGTTGCGCCGGACCTGATCGGCGCGACACTTCTGTTCAACGGCGTCGGTGGAATCATCGTCGAGGTCGAGGCCTATCACCACACCGATCCTGCGGCCCACTCCTACCGGGGGCCAACGCTGCGCAATCAGGTCATGTTCGGGCCGCCGGGCTATCTCTACGTATATCGGTCGTACGGCATTCACTGGTGCATGAATTTTGTCTGCGAGAAGGAAGGTTCTGCCAGCGCGATTCTGCTGCGGGCGATCAAACCGACCCATGGTCTCGCAGCGATGCGGCGGCGGCGTGGCATGGACGATGAGCATGCGTTGTGTTCGGGACCGGGAAAACTCTGCGAGGCGTTAGCGGTGACGCGCGATCACAACGGTCTTGCGCTGGATGAGGCTCCGTTCGCCTTTTACGCCAGACCCCGCAAGGTTGAGGTCGTAGTGGGTGTCCGGATCGGAATCACAAAGGCCGCAGACCTGCCATGGCGCTACGGTCTCAAAGGCTCGAAGTATCTCAGCAAGCCGTTTCCAAACGCCGTGTCGAAAAATCCGTAAGCTGCGTAAACGCCAAGCTCACGAAGCCGCAAAGCAAGACCGGCATAAATGCGAATGCCGCATTGCCGGTAATGTCCCATGCGATTCCGCCGAGAACTGAAACGACCATCGCGATGCTGTAGCCGATCGTGAAAACGCCGGCAGACATTCGCGGCACGTCGTCCGGTGCAACAAAAAGAGCCGGTAGCGTCAGAACAAGCGTCAAGATCATCGCGCAGGCAGCCCCGATCGCTGCACCTCCCGTTGCAACGATCCATGGCGAGGTACTGAACACGATGCCGCAAACTCCCATGATACCCAGGAGAATCGACGAAAACAGCGGCCACCTCCTGCGCTCCCAGCGGCTCGCCATCACCAGCAGCAAAAAGGACGCCGGAATCTGTCCACCGTTCAAAGCCGTCAGCACCTGCGGAATTTCATCGGTACGGCCTGTTTGCAGCAGAAGGCCCGGTATGAAAGCGTTGGTACAGAAATACATCGCATTCGCGCCGCACATGATCAGCCCAACCTTCCAGAGCAGCGGATCGCGCCAGTCCGGCATCCAGCGGCGATGGCGTGAGGTCGAAGCACCGGAGCCGCCGGGCTGAAACAGGAAGATCGTAATCGCTATCAGCACAGGCAAGATCGACCAAGCGACGAGGTTGGTTCTCCAGCTTCCCCCGAGAAAAAGAAGCAACGGCGCTGTCAGCGCGACTGGAACGATTTCACCGATCAGAAGACCGTTGGTGTAAACGGCGGTCGCAAAGCCGATCCGATGGGGTATCCATTGGCGGACAGTTGGCGGCATGGCTGGCTGCATCACGGCGATGCCAATCGCCATCAAGGCGGTTGTCGCATACAAGCCGAAGGGGTCCGCCGCCAGTCCGCGTAGCGCCGAGCCTAGCGCCGCAACAGTAAGTCCCGCCACCAGCGCCGGCACAGCGCCAATGCGGGCAATCAGGAGTGAGCCCGGCACTGAAGCCAATGCGAACAACGATACCGGGATCGCGTTCAAAATCCCGACTTCCGTTCCCGATAGTTTCAGATCCAGAATGATGAGCGCCAAAACGGGAGGAACGGCGAGGATAGTCAGTCGCAATCCGCTCCCGGCAATCCAGAGAAGAAAGAGCGCGCCAAACCCCGGCGCGTCTTTTTCTGTCATACGGCGCCTTTCAGGCGCTCGATGGCGTCCACGATCTTGGATCGGCGTGCTTCGGCTTCTTCGCGTTTCTCACGCTGCTCGTCGATGACCTCTTCTGGCGCACGCGCGACGAAATCGGCGTTGCCGAGCTTGGCATCGATCCGCTTGATGTCGGCATCTGCCTTTGTGAGTTCCTTTTCGAGCCGAGCATTTTCGGCGCCAAGATCGATCACGCCCTTGAGCGGAATGGCGGCGACCTGGCCGCGTACCAGCAACTGCAACGCGCCCTGCGGGGCGACATCCGCGAAGAAAACTTCGGCGACGCGGGCCAACCGCTTGATAACGTCCTCCCAGCGCAGCGCGCGGGCTTTCAATTCCTCGGATGCGCCAATCAGAGCCAGTGGAAATAGGGTCGCAGGCGGGATGTTCATTTCGGCTCGAACTGAGCGGATGGAAGTCACAAGATCAATCAGCCAGCCGATCTCGGCCTCGGCCTTCGGGTCGCTGAACGGCTCTGGTGCTTCTGAGACGACGATCGACAGCGGCACCGCGATCGGATCGCCGGCCAATGCGGCCTCGATCGCCGGATCGTAGACAGCAACTTTCTTCAGCGGCCATTCGGCCAGCGCGAGCACGGTGTCGCGTCTGGTCGTGACTGCCCATAGCTCCTCGGTGATGAAGGGCATGAATGGATGCAGAAGCTTGAGAATTTCGTCTCGCGCCCAGGCGACAGCAGCCTGCGTCTCTGCCTTCGACGCGTTGTCCGGTCCGGTCAGCACCGGTTTGGCCAGTTCGAGGTACCAGTCGCAATAGACATTCCAGACAAAGCGATAGATCGCGTTGGCTGCGTCGTTGAAACGGTAGGCCTCGATAGCTTCTGTGACTTCCTGCGTGGCGCGCGCCGTCTCGTGAGCGATCCAGCGGTTGAGAGTTTCCTTTGTCGCAGTCGAATCAAACCCGTCAACCAGCGCACAGCCGTTCATCTCAGCAAAGCGCGACGCATTCCAGAGCTTGGTCGCAAAGTTGCGATATCCCTCGACGCGCTGGGTCGACAACTTGATGTCGCGTCCCTGCGCGGCCATGGCCGCCAGCGTGAAGCGCAAGGCGTCCGCGCCGTAATCGTCGATCAGGTGCAGCGGATCAATGACGTTGCCTTTCGACTTCGACATCTTCGCGCCCTTCTCGTCACGGACGAGGGCGTGGATGTATACGGTCGGGAATGGCACGTCCTTCATGAAATGAAGGCCCATCATCATCATGCGGGCGACCCAGAAGAAGATGATATCGAAGCCCGTCACCAGCACGTTGGTGGGATAATATCGCTTCACATCCTCATCGGTATCCGGCCAGCCGAGTGTCGAGAACGGCCACAGCGCCGACGAAAACCACGTGTCGAGAACGTCCTCGTCGCGCGTGATGAAGCCCTCACGCTTTTCCGGATCGACGGCCATGTCATGGCCCTGCTCTGGCGTAATAACTTCCTGTTCGACGTAATAGCCGAGGGCCTTGGCGACAGCCTCCTCCTCGGTTTCGGCAACGAACACCTTTCCGTCCGGGCCGTACCAGGCAGGAATTTGATGCCCCCACCAGAGCTGGCGTGAGATGCACCATGGCTGGATGTTTTCCATCCACTCGAAGTAGGTCTTTTCCCAGTTCTTCGGCACGAAAGCCGTTTCACCGGAGCGCACCGCGTTGATCGCAGGCCGCGCCAGCTTCTTGGCATCGACATACCATTGATCGGTCAGGAAAGGTTCAATTACGACGCCCGAGCGATCGCCGTGCGGCACCATGTGCGTGTTCGGCTCGATCTTTTCCAGAAAGCCGTATTCCTCGAGGCGAGACACGATAAGCTTGCGTGCGGCGAACCGGTCCATGCCATGGAGTTCTTCGGCCAGGATCAGCGCACTCTCAGGCAAACCGCGCAGATATTCCTCGTTGCCGTTCAGATTCAGGCGGCCCTCGATATCGAGCACATTGATTTGCGGCAGATCGTGGCGCTTGCCAACCTCGAAGTCATTGAAGTCGTGCGCAGGCGTGATCTTGACCGCGCCCGAACCCTTCTCAGGGTCGGAGTATTCGTCGGCCAAAATAGGAATCTTCCGTCCCACCATCGGCAGTACGACATCCATGCCGACCAGATGCTGGTAACGCTCGTCGTTGGGATTTACGGCAACTGCGGTGTCGCCCAGCATCGTTTCGGGCCGCGTTGTCGCGACCACAATATAGCTCGACGGATTTTCGATTTCGAACTTACGCCCCGCAATCGGATAGCGCAGATGCCAGAGGCTGCCCTTTACCTCGACCTGTTGCACCTCGAGGTCCGAGATCGCGGTGAGCAGCTTCGGGTCCCAATTGACCAGCCGCTTGTCCTTGTAGATCAGTCCTTCGCTGTAAAGCGTGACGAACACCTTCGCCACCGCGCGCGACAGGCCCTCGTCCATCGTGAAGCGCTCGCGCGACCAATCGCACGAGGCCCCGAGACGCCTGAGCTGATTAACGATGGTGCCACCGCTCTCGGCTTTCCATGCCCACACCCGTTCAAGGAACTTGGCACGGCCCATATCGCGCCGGCCGGGCTCCTTGCGTTCTGCAAGCTGACGCTCGACCACCATCTGCGTGGCGATGCCCGCATGGTCGGTGCCTGGCTGCCACAGCACATCGCGGCCGCGCATCCGCTCAAACCGGCACAGAATGTCCTGGAGCGTATTGTTGAGCGCATGCCCCATATGCAGCGAGCCGGTGACGTTCGGCGGCGGAATGACAATCGTGAACGGATCGGCATCCCGGCGGTCGGAGCGGCCCGCCTTGAACGCATCCGCAGCATCCCACGCAGCATTGATGCGCGGTTCAATATCGGCAGGCTGGTAATTTTTCTCGATCATTACGATGCAATCAGCAGCCGGAGACGGCAATGGTCAACCGGCATAAGGTGGGGTGGAAACGTGCTTGTTGTCGCAGGGCTGGCTTTAAAAGCCTCCCGGGGCACGTCAAGTCAACAGTTGCAATATAGCTGAAATGCGACGTATTTCGCCTGTCACCGGCCGCGGGCCACGCGCTCGATTTCGGCCCGGACAATACGCTCCACCATGGTCGGCAGATTGTCATCCAGCCACGATTTGAGCATCGGTCGCAGCATCTCCTTAACCAGATCCTCAAGGGTGCGCGCGTTGTTGCTCAGAACAGTGTTCGCCAGCATGTTGAATGCGGACTCTACCGCAGCAGCAGTCGATCCCGTCAGGACCGGCGCTCCGGGAGCTTGGACGGAAGGCGACGGCTGGGCTTGCGTGGCAGGCCGGGGCTCGATCACGGCCTGCGGCTGCTCGATCGGAGCAGCCGCAGGCTGTTCTGAAAACTCGACATCGTCCTGCGGTTCGATCTTGTGAAAACCCGCCGCAGGGGCCGGTATCGTCATCTGCTCGGTTAGCTCGAAAACATCGTCGTTATCGTCCTCGACCGGCATCACTTCAGCCGGCTGCGACGTTTCGAACGCCGCAAGCATGGCATCGATGTCATCCTGGCTGTTTTTTGCAGCAACAGGCGCAGGTTTCGGAGCACTTACAGGGGGAGCCGGCGCTTTCACGGCATTCGAACCCGCCGATTTTAACGGCGCAGGTTTCGACGGAGCGGGAGCAGGCGCCGGCTGCGCAGCCGGCGTTGGTGCAACAGCAACCGCCGCCGAAGGCTTGGCTTCGTCGTCGGAAATAATGCGTCTGATCGACGCAAGAATCTCCTCCATCGACGGCTCTTGTGCCTTTGCCGGTTGGCTCATCTCCGACTCCACATCATCGGCCCGCATTCATGCGAGGCCGTACTCTCCGCCACGAATCGCCTCGTAGCCCCAAAAAAGGGTATGTCATGGCATCAAACGATTGCAAGCAATCGACCCGGCTCCGCGCTCAGTTCATCACAGCGGAGTGTGCATCCCGCGCGTACCGCGGAACGCAGCCGGACCCTATCAACGTCCGTCGGGTGTGCGGACGCCTGCCCAGCTATCTCGCACCTGATGATAGTGCACAGCGGGGTCATAGACCGAGGTGTTCAGCTTCAGCGTCACTGGCGACAATCGGCCGATTGCATTCAGGACGCTGTATGAGGCGACAACACGATCATGCTGCGCGGTCACAAGCGCGATCCGCGCATTGACCAGCGCCTGCTGCGCGTTCAGGACGTCGAGCGTGGTCCGCTGGCCGACGCGCGCTTCTTCACGCACACCGTTGAGGGCAATCTCGGACGCCGTCACCTGTGCCTGTGCCGATGCGACTTGAGACTTGGTCGCAACCAACTGTCCCCATCCCTGCGCTACCGAAGCGCGGGTCTGGTCCCGAACCTGGTCAAGGTTGAGCCGTTGCTGGGCCAGCGACTCTTTCGACTGCCGGATCAACGAATACTCGCCGCCACCTTGATAGACCGGGATTGAAATCTGGGCGATCGCCGAACCGACAAACTGCTTACTGACCGTGATCGACTGTTCGAACCCCTGCTGCGCCGAAGCCTGGAACGTCACCGTAGGAAACAGAGCACCCTCGTTGACCTTGACCTGCAGGAAGCTGACATCGATTCCATACAGCGCGGCGGTCACGTTCGGATTTTCGACCAACCCCATATTGACGGCGGCGGACAATGTTTTCGGCAGGAAGCGGTCGACCGGCGATCCCGGTTGCGGGTTCTGGGGATCGAAGCCAATGATGCGGCGGAAGTTTGCCCGCGTCGCGGTGAGCGTCGATTGCGCCGCCAGCAACTGTGTGCGACCCGCTGCGAGCTGCGCTTCGGACTGCGCAACGTCTGTTCGCGTCACTTCGCCGACGTTGAACCGATCCTGTGTCTGCTTCAGGGTCTGCTCGAGCACGTTGACGTTGGAAATCTGCACCTCGACGATCGCCGAGTCGCGCAGATAATCCATGTAGATCGTGGCGGCGGATAAAAGCACGCTCTGCTCAAGAACGCGCAGGCCTTCTCGTGCCGCCGAAACCTGGCTTTCGGCCGCGCGGGTGCGATTTCCAGTCTGGCCGCCGTTGTAGAGGGTCTGAGAAATCGTGGCGCCAACGCCTGTGGGTGTCAGGTCGCCATGCAGCTTCTGATTAGCGCCGCCGAACCCCTCGCTGACATCGGTGCGCTGGTAGCCGCCGCTTGCCGTCACCGCGACGCTGGGGCGATAGCCGGAAAGCGCCTGCGGCACGTTCTCGTCTGTCGCGCGGACCGAAGCGCGTTGAGAGTTCAACTGTGGATTGCTTTGGTAGGCCTGGATTAGAGCCCATTCGATCGTCTCGGCATGAGACAACATTGGGTGCAGAATCAACAAAGGGGCCGCAGTTGCAGCCAACGCCAAACGCACCGCTCTTTTAGAAAAAGGCATCCCACACTTCCGAACTTACCTTAGCGATTGACCCCGCAAAGGAAAACCGAACCACGACTCAGGTATCGAGGTCAGCATGAGGCCAACATAAGCTCACCGGCAGGGCGGTGTAAGTCGTCAGCAATCCGGGTCGGTTGAAAGCTGTTGGATTGGGACTTCTTTGCCACACCCCTAAAGGTTGAGGCGGCGGGCCTTAAAATCGTTAAAAGCTGAACGCTGGCAACCGCTTCAACCCTGAAAGCACGGGGGCTGAGGCATCAAAAAGGGTCCGGCCGCCGAAATCACCAGGCGATTTTGTCACAAGCGTCGCCCGCGACGGCTTCGACAAGGCAAAGACGCCAACAAGACGTCCATCCATCTGGAGCTGTTGATAAAGGCCTTCCGGAACGACCTCGGTCGCGCCGTCCAGCACGATGATGTCGTACGGCCCCTTCGAGGCATCGCCCGCAGCCGCCTCACCCACCGAAACGGTGACGTTAGAGACTCCCGCGTCGCTCAGCCCTGTCCGCGTCAATTCGGCCACTGACGAATTTCCTACAACGGCGACGACCTCGGCAGCCAGCTTTGCGACAATGGCAGCTGCGTATCCGGCTGCGCCTCCGGTCACAAGAACGCGGTCGCCTGAGCCGATCTCAGCAGCCTGAACCATACGCGCGAGAACGACGGGCTTGATCAAATAAACGTCCGGGGCGCCGTCCAAAGCAATGTCGATATCGAGATACGCCAAGGCTTTCTGGCTTTCAGGCAAAAACGCCTCACGCGGAATTTCCCGCAGTGCCTCGATCAGACGCAAATCCGTCACATCGGCAGTACGCACCTGAGAATCGACCATCTTCTGGCGGGCAGCCGCGGTATTCGACATCGTCATCCTCTTTCGTCAGCACACGGTATTGGTTCGCGCGAGCGCATATTTGATGCAACGCAAGCAGAAAGGCAAGCAACGGGCTTGCCTTATCCGGGCGCAGCAAAAGACTGTCGGGACAATGATGGGGCACCGCGTTTTGCGGAACACGGCAACTGGCCGATTTTGCGAGAGGCTGGCTCCCCGGGCTGGATTCGAACCAGCGACCATTCGATTAACAGTCGAATGCTCTACCGCTGAGCTACCGAGGAATACTGCGAAGCAGTCGTGGGGGCCGATATAACAAAGGCCGCGCCTCTTGCAAGCTCAAATCCGCAAAAAAGCGATTTTGGATAAGAGCTTGGAGGCCACGACCAGAATTGAACTGGTGTAAACGGTTTTGCAGACCGCTGCGTAACCACTCCGCCACGTGGCCCCAAGGTGGCGAACTGTTACAGCCATTCAACGGCTTGAGCAACCTTTGCGAAACCCGAAATTGCGCGCTATCCAGCGGACCTTCCAGGCAGCGTAAACGCCGATCGCAGCGCCGTTCAGACCGACCTGCCCGGTCACCCCGTTCTGGCGGCAGCCAGTTCCCTGCGGAAGCCATCGGGGTCGCTGTGCTGGCGCAAAACGATCGCGGCTGCGAACCGCATCGCGTCAGCCTTCCCGGCGTCGCCATGTTGAGCGTGAGCGTCCGCGTAGCGGAGTAAATCGATATAAGCGTTCTGAATAGCCTGATCACCTGTCATGGGCACAGATTAGCAAACTCCGAAAAGCAATGCGACCTCAGGCGCCAGAGAAATTCACATCGAATGTTGGGTCGCCAAATCAGTACCGTAAACAAGTTCCCAATTCCCACGAAAAACATTCGCGAAATCGCTCAGGAAAAGTGAACTTTGATCCCACTTTCCGGTTAGCCCGGCCCAGACATTAAGAGGATTAGGCATCGCGTGGCGCTAGGCAAGGTGCTGCGAACAGCCTTCAGGAAAAGAAGATGAGCCATTCACAGAAAGTGAGACTGGCGACTGCGGTCGCAATCGTAATGATCGGTGTCCCCATTGCCATGGCGGCAATCGTGGCGGCGTCCGTTATCAGCCTTTAACTGGCGCAGCGCGCCGGTTGCTCCCGCGATTCCGACGCCAGTCCTTTTTCGGCTTTGGCTTCGGCAGCAATTCCGGCATCGAAGATTGCACGTCGCGATATCTTGCCAGCATCTGCTCAAACGCCGACATCAACGCCGCTTCGATTTCAGAACGCTTTTCAAGCCGTCCAAGCAGCACTGCGGCCGCCTCGATGGTCGACAAACCGTCCTTCCTCGGCTCTCGTCGTAATTTGCCATAAAGCGACGCGCGCTTCGGACCCAGGATCACCCGTCGACATTTCAACATCCATGCGTTGCGCCACCACAACGCCTTTGCCTGACTCCATGTGCCGTCAAGCAGTATGATGCCTTCGATATTTTTCAGGATCGCGTTTTGCCCGTGCTCTAACTCTCCATTGCGCGTGATTGCGACGACATCCTGATCCGTATCCAGGTCGGCGACTTTCGACGAGCCGAGATACACGACGGCCCAGCGCAGCGGATCAACGTCCCGTCCAAGAATTTTCGAAAGGCTTGGCCATGAAAGCCCGATCTTCAGGGTCGCGTTCGCCAACAGTGTCGCGGTGAGCCGGGCGGTACCAAGCAGACGATCCTGTTCCTGCGGATGTTGCAGGATCAATACCTCGATCCTGTTCTCGATCGGCGCAATGCTGTCGCAAACGCAGAGCGGCAACGGCTTTCCGCATCTGGGGCATTCGGGAATTTCTGTATCTGGCGCAACTGGATCGGTCATCTGCACGCTATACGCGGGTCATGGGGGCACAGCAACAGCGCGGCGCAAACCAGCCGGGCATCTCTCATAAATCCACTGCAGCCGAAACCCGGTCTCATTCCGCAGGCAGGGGTTGTACCGCAGCCCCGCGGCCCCGCCCCAGACGCATGCGATCAATCAGAAGGTAGATCACCGGCGTCGTGTAAAGCGTCAGCACCTGCGATACCAGCAGCCCGCCGATGATCGTAACGCCGAGCGGACGCCGCAATTCGGTCCCCGGCCCTGTTGCGACCACCAGCGGCACCGCCGCAAGAAGCGCTGCCATCGTCGTCATGATGATCGGACGAAACCTCGTCATGCTCGCCTCGAAAATCGCTTCCTCCGACGATAGATTACGCTGCCGTTCGCCTTCGAGCGCGAAGTCGACGATCATGATGCCGTTCTTCTTGACGATGCCGATCAGGAGAATGATGCCGACAAACGCAATCACCGTCAGCGGAAGCCCAGTGATGAGCAAAGCCAACAGCGCGCCGAGCCCCGCTGGCGGCAACGTCGAAATGATCGTCAACGGATGCGCGAGGCTTTCGTAGAGGACGCCGAGTACGATGTAGACCGCGATCAGTGCGCCCAGAATCAGCAACGGCTGTCGGCTTGCTGTTTTCTGGCTGTCGGCCGCGTTCCCCTCGAAGGCCCCGCGAATTCCCTCCGGCATATGCAACTGGGCAACCGCGCGCTGAATGTTGTCGGTCGCAACCTGCAAAGGCACGTTCGGCAGCAAGTTGAAGGACACCGTCGTTGATGGAAACGACGACGTGTGAAGCACCGCGAGCGGTGCGAGGCCGCGGCTGTAATGCACCAGAGTTGAGAGCGGGACCTGACTGTCGCCCGATCCGGAAACGTAGACATGCGCAAGGTCGGCGGGGTCATCCTGAAATTGCGGGTCGACTTCAAGAATGACCTGGTACTGGTTGCGCTGGGTATAGATGTAGGAAATCTGCCGTTGGGAGAATGCGTTGTTGAGCGCGGTATCGATATCCTGCACGGCGACGCCCAGACTCGCGGCCTTCTGGCGATCGATCGTCAGATTAAGCTGAAGGCCTCCGGGATCGGAGTCGGCAGAAACATCGGTGATGCCTTCGACAGTTTCCATCTGCTTGGCGACGATCGGTCCCCACTTCTGCAGCAACGAAAGATCGGCGCTGGTGAGCGTGTATTGGTAGTCAGAGTCGCTCTGGCGTCCGCCCGAGCGGATATCCTGCGCCGCCACCATGAACAGGCGGATGCCGGGAATTTTTGTCAGTTCACGGCGCAATCGATCGATCACCTGCGTCGTCGACAAGCCGGTGCGTTCCCCAGGCGGTTTGAGCGAAATGAAAATTGTTCCCCTGTTGGAGCCCCCGCCGCCCGGCCCGCCTCCGCCGCTGATGATCGAACCTATCGAGGCGACGGTTGGATCCTTCAGGACGATATCGGCCACGCGCTGCTGCAGTTGCTCCATCGACTGAAACGAAACGTCGGCGGATGCGCGTGTGGCGCCGAAAATGAAGCCGCTGTCGTCGGTCGGGAAATATCCCTTCGGCAGCTTCACGAACAAAACACAGGTAAGGGCAATCGTCGCCAAAAACACCATGACGGTGACGATCGGAAACCGTAGGACCACGCGCAGGGTCCGCTCATAAACCACCAGAACGCGCGACAGCACACCCTCAACCGCACGGTCGAGCCTCGTCACACGTTCGCTCGACGATGCCTTGATGTACCGAGCACAGATCATCGGCGTGACGGTCAGGGAAACCACGGTCGAAACAGCAATCGCGAAGACGAGCGTCAACGAAAACTCGCGCAGCAGTCGGCCGACGATCCCATCCATGAAAATCAACGGCGTGAATGCCGCAATCAGCGACAGACTGATCGAGAATACCGTAAACCCGATCTGTTTTGCGCCCTCGATCGCCGCGCGCAGCGGCGTCATTCCCGCTTCAAGATTGCGATACATATTCTCGATCATGACGATGGCATCATCGACAACAAAACCGATCGAAATCGCGAGCGCCATCAGCGACAGGTTGTCGATCGAAAATCCCGCCGCCCACATTCCCGCGCAGGTGCCGGCGAGCGCAAGCGGGACCGATACGCCTGCCGCCAGCGTCGGAACGCCGCGGCGCAGGAACAGAAAAACAACGGCCATCACCAGAATAGCCGTTGCCGCCAGCGTCCACTGCATATCGTCGACACTCGCCCGGATCGTGCCGGTGCGGTCGGTCAGGACGGAAACCTCCACGCCTCCCGGAATCCATTGCTTGAGCTGGGGCAACAGCTCTTTGATCCGGTCAACTGTGTCGAGGACGTTCGCATCGCTCTGCTTGGTGATTTGAAGCAGAACAGCAGGCTGCTTGTTGAACCACGCGATCGAACGGCTGTTGCGTGTGGCGTCAATGACATTGGCGATGTCCGATAGCCGAAGAAAGTTGCCGTTTGATGACTTGATCAAGATGGTCTTGAGTTCTGCGGCCGTTCGCATTTGCGGATTGAGTGCGAGTGTCTCGCCCTGCCGGGCCCCGTTGAACATCCCGATTGGACCGATGGCTTGCGCGTTGACGATTGCGGTCCGGACATCGTCCGTTGCTATACCGGTGTTGGCAAGCAGTACCGGATTGAGCTGAACGCGGATCGCCGGCTGGTCGGCTCCGCTTACGGTGACCTCGCCCACGCCCTGTACCTGCGCCAGACGCTGAGCGACGACCGTATCGGCGACATCGTAGATCGCGCTTGCCGACATCGTCTTCGACGTCAGCGCGATGATGAAGACCGGCGCTGCGGAGGGGTTGGCTTTGCGGAAATTGGGAAGTGTAGGCAGGTCACTCGGCAGGTCGGCCAGCGAGGCGTTGATCGCGGCCTGCACGTCGCGTGCCGCTTTGTCGATGCTGCGACCAATAGCGAACTGGAGCTGAATGCTGGTCGACCCGAGCGAACTCGTCGAAGTAATCTGATCAATACCGGCGATTTCTCCCAGACGCCGCTCCAGCGGCGCTGCGACGGTCGATGCCATCACCGACGGCGCGGCCCCCGGACGCGAGGCCGAAACACGGATCATCGGAAAATCCACATTCGGCACGCTTGCGACCGGAAGATTGACGTACGCCACGCATCCCAGCAGGAACAGTCCGACCGCCAGCAACGTTGTGCCGACCGGCCTGCGGATGAATGGATCGGAGAGCGACATCTACTGCACGCCCTCCGTCGCGCCCGCGACCGGCGGCGTGGGATAGTCCCCGGCTGGAGGAAGCGCGCGCTCCAGCCGCCGGTTGATGCGGTCGAGCGCAAGATAAATCACCGGCGTGGTGTAGAGCGTGAGAACCTGACTGACGAGAAGGCCGCCGATGATCGATACGCCCAGCGGAAACCGAAGCTCCGACCCCGTTCCGCTCTCCAGCGCAAGCGGCAGCGCGCCGAACAGCGCCGCGAGCGTCGTCATCATGATCGGACGGAAGCGCAGGAGGCAGGCCTGCACGATTGCATCATAGGGGGACATGCCCTCGTGACGTTCGGCTTCCAGCGCGAAATCGATCATCATGATCGCGTTCTTCTTCACGATACCCATCAGCAGGATGATGCCGATCAGGCCAATCACCGACAGGTCCTGACCGCACAACAGCAGCGCCAGGATAGCGCCGACACCTGCCGAAGGCAGCGTCGAGAGAATGGTGATTGGGTGAATGTAGCTTTCGTACAGCACTCCCAGCACGATATAGATCGTAACGATCGCCGCCAGGATCAGCCAAGGCTGACCGGACAGGGAGCGGGAGAATTCCGCCGCGTCGCCCGAAAAGATTCCTGTGATGGTGTCGGGCATGCCGATCTGCTTCTCGATCCGTCCGATTGTTTCGACCGCATTGCCGAGCGCCTCGCCGGGCGCCAGATTGAAGCTCAGTGACACCGCCGGAAATTGAGCCAGATGCGAGATCGCCAGCGGCGCAGTGGTTCGGGTCAACGTCGCAATAGCCGAAATCGGCACCTGGGAGGTCGGCGTACCGGTCGTCGCGCCAGCAGCCCCCGGTACGTAAAGTTTGGACAGGATGTTCGGATCGCGCTGGTCATCGGGCATCGCCTCAAGCACCACGCGGTACTGATTGGCCTGACCGTAGATCGTCGAAATCTGCCGCTGTGCGAAGGCGTCGTTCAGGGTGTCGTTGACCGCCTGCAGATTGACGCCGAGTTGTCCCGCGCGTTGACGGTCAACCTTCAGAGCCGCGCGTAGTCCGCGTTCCTGCGCTTCGGATGACACATCCTGAAAGATCGGATTGTCCCGCATCTCCTGCACCAGCAGCGTCGCCCATTTGACGACGGCGTCACGGTCAGTCCCGGTCAACGTAAATTGATATTGCGAGCGGCTCGATGTGGTGCTGATCTGGATATCCTGCACGGGCTGGAGATAGACCGCGATGCCGGGAATGGAGGCTGCCCGCTGCTTCAGGCGTGCGAGAACCTGCACGATTCCCGAGTGCCGCTCCTCGCGCGGCTTCAGGGTGATGGTGATGCGCCCGACATTGGGGGTCGGATTGACCGATCCTGCACCTATGGAGGACACCACACCGCTGACATCGGCATCTGACTGAATGGCCGAAGCCACCTCCCCCTGCCGCCGTTGCATCTCCGCGAATGACACGTCCTGACCGGCCTCAGTCACGGCGACAATCGAGCCCGTGTCCTGCAGAGGCAGGAATCCTTTTGGTGCAACAGCGTAAAGAATCATCGTTGCTGCGAGGGTCAGGAACGTGACCACCAGCGTCAGACGCTGATGCCGGAGCACAACGAGGAGCGTACGGTGGTAGAACTCGATCATCAGGTCGATCTGGTTGCTGATGAACTGCAACCCCGGAAGCTCCCACTCCTCACCGTGGCGTTTGAGCAGCCGTGAACACATCATCGGCGTCAGTGTCAGCGACACGACCGCGGAGGTGACGACCGCAATCGTCAATGTCATCGCGAATTCGCGGAACATCCGGCCGACCAGTCCCGTCATGAACAATAGCGGAATGAATACGGCGATCAGCGAAACGGTCAGCGAGATCACAGTGAACCCGATTTCCCGCGCGCCGCGCAAGGCGGCCTCCATTGCGGTCTCGCCATTCTCCATGTGGCGCACGATGTTCTCGATCATCACGATGGCATCATCCACCACAAAACCAGTGCCGATAGTAAGCGCCATCAGCGACAGGTTATCGAGGCTGAAGCCTGCGAACCACATGATGCCGAAGCTCGTGATCAGCGACAGCGGCAATGCGACGCCCGCAATAATCGTGGCGCGCATCGAACGCAGGAACAGCAGCACAACCAGCGTCACAAGAACCACGCTCAGCACCAGCGTGAACTGGACGTCCCGCACCGATGCCCGGATCGTATCGGTGCGATCGCTCACGACCGTCAGCTTAACTGCGGCCGGCAGAGCCCGCTGCAATTTTGGAAGCTCCGCGCGGAGTTGCTGGACGACATCGATGACGTTGGCGCCGGGCTGGCGCTGTATTTCAATGATGACCGCGGGCGTTCCGTTGTACCAGCCGCCGGTCCGCTCGTTCTCCAGCCCGTCGATGATATGAGAGACGTCACCGACCGTCACGGGCGCGTTGTTGCGATAAGCGATGACGATCTGTTTGTAGACGTCGACGGACGTGACCTGATCGTTCGCCGCAATCGTGTAGGACTGCTGCTTGCCGTCGAGCGAGCCTTTGGGACCCGAGACATTGGCGCTCACGACGGCGTTTCGAAGATCCTCCATGCCGATGCCATAGGCGGCCAACCGCGCCAGGTCGGCTTGAATGCGCACGGCAGGCTTCAATCCGCCCAGCACAGAGACCCGGCCGACGCCGCTGATCTGAGCCAGTTGCTGCGCAATCGTGGTGTCGGCGACGTCGCTCATGTCGCGCACCGAGACATTGTCCGACGTCAGCGCCAGCGTCAGTACCGGCGCATCCGCAGGGTTCACCTTCGCGTAGGTCGGCGGATACGGCAGGTTCTTCGGCAACACGCCCGCAGCCGCGTTGATCGCGGCCTGGACGTCCTGTGTCGCGCCATCGATGTCGCGGTTGAGGTCGAACTGAAGGGATATCTGACTGACGCCGTACGAACTTGTCGACGTCATCATCGACAGCGACGGAATTTGCCCGAGCTGCCGCTCGAGCGGCGCAGTCAGCAGCGAAGCCGTAGTATCCGGGCTGGCGCCCGGCAACTGGGTTGTGACCTGAACGGTCGGAAAATCCACCTGTGGCAGAGCGGACACCGGCAGTGCCCAATACCCCAACACTCCGCCCATCAGCAGTGCGATGCCGAGCAGAGACGTGGCGATCGGCCGCCGAATGAACGGTTCAGAGACGCTCATGCGCGCTCCTTATCTGGGTGGACGTCTGCCGCCTTCATTCTTTGGCTGACGCTTGCGGGGAGCCAAATCCTGGGACGGTGTGTTCGCGTCCGTGCCGATCGAGACTTTCGATCCGTCCGTCAGATTGGCAAATCCGGTCGTCACGACACGATCCGTCGGCTGCAGGCCTGACGCGATCACGGCGTTGTTCTCGTCCTGCTGTGTCACGGTGATGGCTTTCGCGGTGACGACGTCGCCCTCGCCTATGACATAGCTGAATGTTCCCGCCGGGCCGCGTTGCACGGCGGATGTCGGAACAACGAGGGCCTGCGGCAAGGTTTGGACCTTAAGGCGTACGTTCACGAACTGGCCCGGCCAAAGCTGGTACTTGGCGTTGGGGAAAATCGCCTTGAGCTTCACCGTCCCGGTCGTCGGATCGATCTGGTTATCGACGCTGCCCAGTGATCCCTGATCGACGACTGTGCGGCCGTCATTACCGAACACATCGACTTCAAGTTTGCCGTTTGCGAACGCCGTGTTGACGCGGTTGACGTCCTGCTGCGGAAGGCTGAACTGCACTGTAATCGGCTGAAGCTCGGTCAAGACGACAATACCTGTGGTGTCGGACGCGTGAACGATATTGCCCTGGTCGACCTGCCGTAAACCGGCACGCCCTGACAGCGGCGCGACGACCTTGGTGTAGCTCAAGGTCGCAGCTGCGTTGTCGATCGCGGCTTGATCGGCTTTGACCAACGCTTCCTGCTGGGCGACCAGTGCACGCTGCGTATCGGCTTGCTGCGCGGAACCTGCCTTGGCTGTCGCAAGCTGCATGTAACGCTGAAGATCGATTTTCGCGTTCGCAAGCTGCGCTTCGTCCTGTGCCTTCTTGGCAACGGCCTGATCATACTGCGCCTGATAGATCGCAGGATCAATCTCGGCGAGCACGTCACCCGCCCTGACATCCTGGCCTTCGACGAAATTGACCGCGATCAGCTTGCCATCGACCTGCGCGCGCACGGTTACGGTGTTAAGCGCCTTCACGGTGCCGACGCCGTCAAGATAAACCGGAACATCCTCGATCTTTGGCGAAGCGGCGAGAACGGGAATGGCTAAATCGGGACGAGTATGTTGAGTGCCTGCGCCAGAGAAGAAGTGGGACCAGCCCAGATACCCGAGCCCTCCGATCACCACGAGCGCAAGAAGCAGCGACACGGTGCGTCGGCGCGCTCCCCCTGCAACCAGAGCGACCTTCTCACCCGCGGCCTTCGACGCTCCGTTCAAGTCCGGCTTAAAGAGCATGCGCCGGCTCCGTCGTGTTCGGCATCCAACCGCCTCCTAGGGCCTGAAACAGGCTGACATATGCTTGCAGCCAGGCGAGCTGATCTTGCCAAAGCGCGTCCTGGGCCTGAAACAGAGTCAGCTCGGTATTTAGCACAGTTACGATGTCGGCCGTGCCAGCCTGCAGTTGCTTTTCGGACAATTCGAAGGCACGGCGGGAGGCGGAAACCACCACTCGCTGCAGCCGCAAGCGATCCGTCGTCTGACGGATCGCATCAAGAGCGTTGTCGACATCGGCAAAAGCCGAGATCACGGTTTTGCGATAGGTCTGCAACAGCTCTTCCTGCTGCGCCTTGGTCAGGTCGAAATTGGCCTGAATGCGGCCGCCGTCAAAGATCGGCTGTGTCAGACCGGCGGCAAGATTGAAGAAGGCCGACTGCGGCGTGAACAGCGCAGCCAGCGCTGCGCTTTGATAGCCGCCCTGCGCCGTTAGCTGGATCGTTGGGAAAAACTGGGCACGCGCGCTTCCGACATTTGCAGTCGCCGAGGCAAGGGTCGCCTCCTGCTGCCGGATGTCGGGCCGCTGTGTCAAAAGTTCCGAGGGCAGTCCGGGCGTAATCCGCGGGACAGACAGACGCCTCATTGAGCCGCCGGTGATCCGCACGCTCTCGGGCGGCCTGGCCACCAGTGTCGCGAGCGTGTTGATATTCAGGTTCAACGCCTGCCGAAGCGGTGGAATAGACGCCCGTTGCTGGGCAAGAACACTTTCCTGCTGTGCCAGATCGAGATCGGAATTCGTCCCCGCGTTCAGGCGGGCTTTGATCGCATCGTAGATCCGCTGAGCACTGGCAACGTTTTCGTTCGCCGTCCTCAGGCGGTCCTGCGCCGAAAGGACCGTGAAATAAGCGTTCGCGATACTCGCAAGTGTCGACAGGACAACCGTGTCGCGGGCAAACCTGTTCGCATTCGCGGTTTCTTGCGCCGCGAGAAGAGCGTCGCGGTTCTTGCCCCAGAAATCGATTTCATAGCTTGCATTAAGAGACGCCACGTAAGTGCTTATTTCACCACGATTATTGACCGCTCCATTGTTCAAGAATCCGGACGGCGATCTAGATCGGGTCCCCGATCCGTTCAGACCGGCGGAAGGCAACAGCGCGGCGCCCGCGGTCCGCGCCAGCGCGTCAGCCTGAAAGATGCGGGCTGCGGCAGCAGCAACATCGAGATTGACCCGCTGCCCCTCTTCCATCAGCGCCGTGAGCTCAGGCGACTTGAAGCCTCGCCACCAGTCCAGCGAGGGAGGTGCATCCGCGTTGTTGTTGCGATCGGCTTTATAGGCGCCGGGAATATCCAGCGCGGGATCTGGCAAGTCCGCCTTCAAGATACAGCCGGACAACAATCCGGCCATGGCGAACGTCATACCTGCCCGCGCCACCACGTCCCGGATCGACGTTATCGCGCCGCCTCCCTGTTGTTTGCGCTGAGCGAGCAAAAATCTGGGCTTTCCCTAAACCAGTTGCCGGTACACCGGCGACCGCACCATTTCCCCAAAAGCCTCGTTATGCGTGCCGAAACAGGACGCTAAGGCTCGGCATCGTTATGCCCGGAATCGAAACGCAGGTCTGCTCCCCGGGCGGTGAAGTCCACGTTTCTTACAAAGATTTCATCGAATTATGCCGTGTGGCGGAAAAGTCACGAATCGCATCGGGCAGATGATTGTGGAGACGTCAAAGCCGATCCGCAACGGGTCGGGCAGTCCGCCCCACCAAAAGCGTCATCATTGTCGGTCTTGTGAACTGCGTCGGCGGCCACTAGTTTGACCGCCCAACTGTTTTAGCACGGTCCCATGCTTATTCGAAATGACGTCGTCGATGCGATCGGCAACACACCCCTGATCAGACTCAAACAGGCCTCCGAGCAGACCGGCTGCGAGATCCTTGGCAAGGCCGAGTTCATGAACCCCGGGCAGTCTGTCAAAGACCGCGCCGCGCTGTTCATTATCCGCGATGCCGTCGCACGCGGTACATTGAAACCGGGCGGCACCATCGTCGAAGGAACTGCGGGCAACACCGGCATCGGCATAGCGCTGGTTGCAAATGCGCTTGGTTTCCGGACCGTGATTGTCATTCCGGAAACTCAAAGCCAGGAAAAGAAAGATATGCTCAGGCTCTGCGGCGCGGAGCTGGTTGAGGTGCCTGCCGTCCCGTATTCCAATCCCAATAATTATGTTCGCCTCTCTGGCCGTCTGGCCGCGCAGTTGGCGAAGACCGAACCGAAGGGCGCGATCTGGGCCAATCAATTCGACAACGTCGCCAATCGGCAGGCGCACGTCGAGACGACGGCGCCTGAAATCTGGGCGCAGACCGACGGCAAACTCGACGGCTTCATCTGCTCGGTCGGATCAGGCGGCACGCTGGCTGGCGTCGGCATTGGCCTCAAGGCCAAAAGCGGGGACGTCAAGATCGGCATCGCGGACCCGATGGGAGCGGCGCTGTACAGCTATTACACGACGGGTGTTCTGAAGGCGGAAGGCTCCTCGATTACCGAGGGTATCGGTCAGGGACGTATCACGGCAAACCTCGAAGGCGCCCCCGTCGATCTCGCCTACCAAATTCCCGACGAAGAAGCCGTTCCGATTGTGTTCGATCTTCTCGAACATGAGGGGCTTTGCCTTGGCGGGTCATCCGGCATCAACATCGCTGGCGCCATCCGCATGGCCAAGGATCTCGGTCCCGGACACACCATCGTGACTGTGCTGTGCGATTACGGCACGCGATACCAGTCGAAGCTGTTCAATCCGGAATTCCTGCGCTCCAAGCATCTGCCTGTGCCCGAGTGGCTGGAGCGAAAGGTCGATATCCCGGTCCCCTACGAAAAAGCCTGATTACCGCAATATCTGACTCAGGAATTTTTTCGTCCGCTCATTCTGCGGGTTGGCGAAAAACTCATTCGGCGTATTGATCTCGATCACCTGCCCCGCGTCCATGAACACGACACGGTTTGCGACCTCGCGTGCGAAGCCCATTTCATGCGTCACGACCATCATGGTCATGCCGTCGTCGGCAAGATCGACGATGGTGTCGAGCACCTCCTTGACCATCTCTGGATCGAGCGCGGAGGTCGGCTCGTCAAACAACATCACCTTCGGGTTCATCGCCAGTGCACGGGCAATCGCGACCCGCTGCTGCTGGCCGCCTGAGATTTGGCCCGGATACTTGCCGGCCTTGTCCGGAATACGTACGCGCTCCAGGTACTTCATCGCGGTTTCTTCGGCCTGCTTTTTCGGAATGTTCCGAACCCAGATCGGCGCCAGCGTGCAATTGTCCAGCACCGTCAGATGCGGAAACAGGTTGAAGCTCTGGAACACCATGCCGACTTCGCGCCTGACCGCATCGACCTGTTTCAGCTTGGGACCAAGCTCGATCCCATCGACGACGATCTGGCCCTCCTGAAACTCCTCCAGCGCATTGATGCAGCGGATGAGTGTCGATTTGCCAGATCCAGACGGGCCGCAAATGACGATGCGCTCCTTACGCCCGACATCCAGGTTGACATCACGCAGCACATGAAACTGGCCGTACCACTTGTTCAGTCCCTGGATGCGTATGATCGGATCGTTTGTCATCGAATTCCCATCTCACGTCTGGCGATGTGCATTGAGACGCCGTTCGACAAACAGCGAATAGCGCGACATCGCAAAGCAACCGACCCAGTAAATCAGGCCGGTGAATGCAAAGCCGGTGAACAGCGTCGTCGGCGTCGCCCAGTTCGGATCGGCGAATGCCGCCCGCAACGATCCCAGAAGATCGAAAATCGCGACGATCAGAACCAGCGTTGTATCCTTGAACAGAGCGATAAAGCTATTCACCAGCCCAGGAATGACATGCCGCAGGGCCTGCGGCATGACGATCAAACCCGTTGTCTTCGCATAAGAAAGGCCGAGCGCCTTGGCTGCCTCCCCCTGCCCGCGCGGGATCGCCAGCAGTCCTCCGCGTATGACTTCGGCGTTGTAGGCCCCGGCGAACAGTGCGGTCCCGACCAGCACGCGCACAAGCGCGTCGATCGTGAAGTCACCCGGCAGGAACAACGGCAACATGTAAGTTGCGAAGAAAAGCACCGTGATGAGGGGTACACCGCGCCAGAACTCGATGAAGACGACCGAGCACATTTTAATGAGCGGTATCTTAGAAGTACGGCCGAGCGCCAGCGCAACGCCAATCGGCATTGAAGCGACAATCCCAGTCACGGACACAACGAGCGTGACCAGCAGGCCGCCCCATTGCCGCGTATCGACCCGAGACAAACCTCCACGGTCAAGATGCATCAGCAGGATAACCGCGGCGATCGCCACGAAGGTAATCGCTGCGATCAGCACAGGCCGGCTGCCACTGCGACGGCCAAAGATCCATGCTGTACCGAGAACAACAATTGCGGCCGTTGCGATAAAGTCGATCCAGAACCGCGATACGGATGGTGTCCATGCCAACCCGGTAGCTTCAGCCAACCAGTAGAACCCAAAGCCGTTGAGGCCTCCCCCGTGCAACAGAAAAAATGCCACGAACGGAAAAGCGATGAAAAACAAAGCTGCGTTAATGGTCTTGCCCGGAATGCGGGGAATGAGGAGCGGCACCAGCAGAATGACCGCGAGCGCGAATGTGAGGTTGGCCCGCCAGCGCTGATCTTCCGGATAGAAGCCGTAAATCAACTGCATGAGTTTCGCCTGAATGAAGGGCCAGCAGGCGCCTACCGGGTGTCCCGCGCTGGCTTCCAAACACGCTGTCCGGTCTCTGCCCTGCCAGACCGCATCGACAAACAGAAAATTCACAGTCGGGACGACCAGAACCCACAGCAGGGCGACGCTGAAGATCGTCAGTGCAATATTGAAAGGGGAATTGAACAGCCGTGTCCGGAGAAATCCGATCAGCCCGGTCATGATGATCGGCGGAGATCGTGGCGGCACCAGCTCGGTTCGCACAAAAGTCGCCGGGCGTTCGCTCATGCGCGCAGGCTCCGATCGATTCGCCAACCGTAAATGCTCATTGCAGCGCTGGTGAGCAGTGAAATCGCCAGATAAAAGCCCATCGTCATCGCGATAATCTCGACGGCCTGACCTGTTTGACTGAGAGTCGTGCCCGCAAATACCGAAAACAAATCGGGATAGCCGATCGCGACCGCCAGGGATGAGTTCTTCGTCAAGTTCAGGTATTGATTGGTCAGCGGCGGCAGAATCACCCGCATCGCCTGAGGCACGATCACCAGTCGCAAGACTTCCCGACGCGACAGTCCGAGAGATGCGCCCGCCTCCATCTGTCCCTTGTGCACCGACAGGATGCCCGCTCGCACGGTTTCGGCGATGAACGAGGCGGTGTATGTCGACAGCGCGAGCGTCAGCGCAACCAGTTCCGGCACAATACGGACGCCGCCGACGAAATTGAACCCGCGAAGCTGTGGAATCTCCCAATGCAACGGCGAGCCAAACAGACCGACGCTCAACAGAGGCAATCCCAACAGCATGGCGAGGACAAACGGCCAGATCGTAAGTTTCTCGCCCGTCGCGAAGAGGCGGCGCCTAGAATAATAACTCATGGCGAGCGAAGCGCAGATTCCCGACGCGACCGCCACGGCAAAGACGCTCCATCCACTCTGCAAAATCGGATGAGGGATAACAAAGCCGCGGTTGTTCAGAAATCCCAACCCGAACGCCGAAATGCTCTGGCGGGGTGACGGCAACGCCGCAAGAACAGCGAGATACCAGAACAGGATCTGAAACAGCAGCGGCAGGTTACGGATCAATTCGACATAGCCGGTGCAAATACGAGACAACAGCCAGTTGGGTGACAAGCGCCCCAGCGCAACAGCAAAGCCTATGATAGTCGCGAACACGATGCCGATCACTGAGACAAGCAAAGTGTTCAGCAGCCCGACGACGAAAACACGCAGATAAGTATCGGACTCCGAATAAGGGATCAGCGATTGGTTGACCGCGAACCCCGCCGAGTTCGACAGAAAGCCGAACCCGGACGATATATGCTGGGCGCGCAAATTCTCACGGGCGTTCAGAACAATATCACGCGCGAGCCATACAAGCAGCGCAACGAACGCCAGTTGAAGAACGATACCGATCCGGTCGACGTCGCCCAGCACAAGACGACGCAGCCTTGTACCAAATTGGCGTGGCGGTTTACGCGCCTCCATCGGCATGCTGCCGTTCCGCCGCTAGCGAAGAGGCGGCGCGAACTGAATGCCCCCCTGATTCCAGAGTTTGTTGAGACCCCGCGCAATTTGAAGCTTGGAGCCCGCTCCAACGTTGCGTTCAAAGGCTTCGCCGTAGTTGCCGACCGCCTTCACGATCCTGACGACCCAGTCCTTCGGCAGCCCGAGTTGCTCGCCGAGATTTCCATCGGCCCCGAGCAGCCTCTGGATTTCCGGCTTGTTGGACTTTACCATTTCGGTGACGTTGCGCTGAGTGACGGCGAGCTCCTCGGCGCTGATCATCGCAAACAACGTCCATTTGACAATGTCGAACCATTGATCGTCGCCTTGGCGAACGACGGGACCGAGCGGCTCCTTGGAAATGATATCCTGCAATACGACGTGATCATCCGGATTGCTGAACTTGAGGCGCTCGGCGTAAAGCTGCGAGATGTCGGAGGAAAACACATCGCACCGTCCGGACTCGTAAGCCTTGATCGTCTCGTCGGCGGTGGCGAACGCGACCACTTCGTATTTCATATTGTTGGCACGGAAGTAATCGGCGAGGTTCTGTTCCGTCGTCGTGCCGGTCTGGACGCAAACGGACGCGCCATTCAACTCCAGCGCCGAATTCACCTTTAGGGCCTTGCGAACCAGAAATCCCTGGCCGTCGTAATAGGTCACACCGGTGAAATTCAATCCAAGGGAAGCGTCGCGTGACAACGTCCATGTCGTATTGCGCGATAACACGTCGATCTCTCCGGACTGCAACGCAGTGAAGCGGTCCTTGGCCGATAGCGGCACAAACTTCACCTTCATGGGATCATTAAAAATGGCCGCGGCAATCGCGCGGCACACATCAACATCAAGACCGCTCCACTTGCCTGTATCGTCTGGCGCCGAAAAGCCAGGCAGCCCCTGGCTGACACCGCATGACAGGACACCGCGGTCCTGGATCGCCTTGAGCGTCTGCGCGCGGACAGACCCGCCCCCGACAAAGGCCAATAGAGCGACAACGATCCCATACGAGATGTATTTCATGAAAAAACCTCTCAGTCTGCCGATGCTGGAACTACACTTAGCATTTCTGCAGGGCTGCTGGCTAATACTCCGATGCCTTTTCATCAGCCGGTATGCACAGGGGTTGACCTTTTGGTGTCGTGGCAGCTTATTGTCCGGCAATGGCGTCCCGATCGGATAAAACTGATTCCCGGAATCAAGGAATTGACACCACGCTGGTCACAGCGGGGCGTGACACGTTGGCCCAACGCGGTTTTGTCAATCCACCAGTTGTCCGTGGCTCAACCGTGCTATATCCGACAGCCGCCGATTTGCATGCCCATCGCGGGGAATTCCAGTACGGGCGCATCGGCACGCCGACCAGCAAGGCCTTACAGGAAGCGCTGATTGCATTGGAAGGGCCGAACTGCGCAGGAGTTGCATTGGCGCCCTCCGGCGTATCTGCAATTACCGCGGCGTTGTTTTCGGTCCTGAAGGCTGGCGATCACCTGCTCGTTATCGACAGTGTTTATCGGCCAACCCGGAATTTCTGTAACGGTGTGCTCGCTGCCTATGGCGTGGAAACGACCTACTTCGATCCGATGATCGGCTCGGGGATTGCGGCATTGTTCAAACCGAACACAAAGGCCGTGCTGGTGGAAGCACCGGGGTCACAGTCGTTCGAGATGCCGGACATCCCTGCGATTGCAGCGGTTGCTCACGAGCACGGTGCCGTCGTTCTTGATGACAATACCTGGGGAACGCCGCTCTATCATCGCTCGCTCGATCAGGGCGTCGATATCAGCATCCAGGCAGCGACTAAATACATCGGCGGCCATTCCGACATCATGTTTGGCACGATTTCTGCCAACTCCGGGACATGGCCGAAATTGTCAGAGACGGTCTATCTGCTCGGGTTGTGTGCAGGGCCGGATGACATGTTCCTCGCGCTGCGCGGTCTTCGGACGCTTTCGGTTCGGCTTGCACACCATCAGCGGTCCGCGCTCGAAATGGCCCGCTGGCTTCAGACACGGAAAGAAGTCGCGCAGGTTCTCTACCCTGCCCTTGAGACCGATCCCGGATATGCGATCTGGAAACGGGACTTCACGGGCGCCAGCGGCTTGTTCAGCGTCGTTCTGAACCCGGCTCCGATGAAGGCAGTCGATGCCATGCTCGACACGCTGAAATTGTTCGGCATGGGTTATTCCTGGGGCGGGTTCGAAAGCCTTGTGATCCCGTTCGATTGCTCGGCCTATCGAACCGCGACAAAATGGTCGCCTGACGGGCCAGCCTTGCGTTTCCATATCGGACTGGAAAATCTCGACGACCTGAAAACGGATATCGAGCAAGGCTTCGCTGCGTTCAACGCGGCTCAATAAGAACCGCCAATTTCCAGCCAGTTACTCGTCGAGGGCCTGTGATGCGGCGTGGTTTTTCACGATCAGCATGATATTGCGCAGGTAGATGACCGTGGAAAGTCCCTGTCCGATGATGATCACCGGTTCTCGCCGGACGATGCCGTAGACCAGCGTGAGCAGGCCGCCGCCGACCGAGAAAAACCAGAACGCCATCGGAATGACGCTCTTGCCAGCACGCTCGCTGGCAATCCACTGCACAAGAAAGCGGGCACCGAACAGCAGCTGCGCAATGAGTCCGAATGCAAGCCAGAAGTCGAATTTCGTAACAAAGACATCGTAGAAATATGCGCTGATATCTTGACCCCAATGGATCAGCATCACTTCACCTCGGTTGCAACAGGTGTCGCTTTCTTACGGCGGATCAGCCACCACACGCCGGCGAGGTCCATGATTCCGACCCATAGTCTGTCGAAAAAACCATAATTCGAAACGCCGGAGCGGCGCGGTCGGTCCTTCACGTCAACATAGACGATCTCGAAACCTTCACGCCTCACCAGCGCCGGGAGAAACCGGTGCAATCCATCGAAATACGGAAGCGCAAGGAACACATCGCGCCGGAAGCCCTTCAGACCGCAGCCCGTGTCGCGCGTGCCGTCTTTAAGAATCGCATTGCGAATGCCGTTCGCCGCGCGTGACTGGAATTTCTTGAATCCGGTATCCTGTCGTCCGACCCGTTGCCCGGCTGCCAGCCCAACCCGCGATCCACCGCTCTCTATTGCGGAAATCAACGAAGGCAAAAACGCCGGATCATTCTGGCCGTCTCCATCGAGCGTGGCAACAACCTCGCCCCGCGCGGCGCGAACACCGGTTCGAACCGCCGATGATTGACCACACGATTGGGCGTGGCGGATTTGCCGAAGATTGGAACGGGTCTTCATCAATTCGAGCAGCCGGTCTCCCGTTGCATCGGTCGAACCGTCGTTCACATAGATGATTTCATAGGACCAGCGCCCGGCCAACGCAGCGTCGATCTCAGCGATCAGAGGCGCGACGTTCTCGGCCTCGTTGCGCACAGGAACAACAATCGACACCGCAGGAACGGCGCCCTCACTGGCTGACAATGTCTCGCTCATCGTCCAATCAATTCTATCGTCCCAAGTTGGGTCGGACGATTTATGGGTTTTCGGCGCCCTCTTTATGGGGCTGCTGCGTCCTCGGCAACCCCTTCAAATGCCGAAAACCAGGCCCCGGTAGCGGATGAATGGTCCCAACGGAACCGATTCGGAAGAGCAGATGACGGCTGGCGTACCAATACCGGACGAACATGACTCCGAGGATTCCCAAGAGGGCCCCTGCCACGACATCGCTCGGATGGTGGGCCAATAACACCAGACGGGTGGCGATAATAGCCGCCGCGTATAAACCCATCGCAAAAATGGCTCGCGGCCAGAGCACAGACACGCCAAAGGCCAATGCGGTGGCCGCAATCGCGTGGCCGGACGGAAAGCTGGCATAGGCCTCGGACCAACTGAAGTGTGAATAATTGAACGGGTTGGCCACGCCACCCACAAAGGGGCGCGCACGGCCAACGACGCCCTTGATCAGTTCTCCGATCTCGACAGGCACACCGACGGCCAGGAAAAGAAATGCAAACCGCTGCGACAGGCCGATCGCCGCCATTTTCTCGACGCGCCCCATCAAAGGCGCGGCAAGAAGCAGTAGCATTGCCATAACGGCTAAAAACGAAAGAATGTAACTCGATTTCCCGAAATCGGTGAGGATTCGCACCGGCCACAGATAGGCCGTTCCTCGCGGTGGCATGAGGCGGATTTCGGGGGCATCGACCAAGATCATCAACGCGATGACGGCGGTGGCGCCGATGGTGAGCGACCAAAGCCAGTGGCGCGCCAGGCGCCGTCGCGCATCGGCGCGGCGCGAGTGCGTGGGCGGGCGGAAGATTGCGCCAGTTCCCTGCCGCGCCAAAGACGCTATCGTCGCGATATAGTTCATGACGCCATCACGTTGACCGGACGATCATTCGTCCGAGTCAGATCGGAAGACGGCAACTGATATCTCCTTGCCCTGGGAGATATTGTAGCCGTCAACCCGAGCCACGACTGCATAGTGGAGCCCTATGGTCTCGGCGCGCTGTGCGAACAGCCGCTCCTCGCGCTCCTCGATCAGCGCAAAACGGCAGCTTCCCTGCTGGAGAAAATCAGCCGCTCCCGAGCCGTTGGTGAGAAGCGTTCCGGTACCCGTCAGGAAGACGAGGCTTGGTTCCTGATAACCCGCTGCGGCAGCGAGCGGACCCTTGCATTCCACGCTGCGCAGCGCACGTGCGATCTGGACCGCGGGAAAAAATGATTTCACCGAGGGAACGACCACCGAGTAAGCGCAAAACGCGAATGCCAGCGCCGAGGCAAACGCATTAAGAAGCGAGCGCTCCGCATGTCGTTGGTCGTACATCCACCAGGCGAACAGTCCGAAGATCATCGCTGCGGCTGCAAACGGCCACGCTGCGAAAACCGGACGCTTCGTAATCACCATTGCACCGACGACGAGCGCTACCGAAAACAAGGTCGGCACCACGAACCACCAGGAGACGCCGCGTGCGATCCACGGTACGCGTGACAGCACGTTCCGCTCCAGCGCCCCGATGATCAGGATCGCAATCGCGGGATAGAGCGGCAGCACATAGTGCGGCAGCTTGGTGATGACCAGTTCGAACACGATCCACGACGGGACCAGCCAAGCGAGCAGAAACTGCGCGCCCGGCTCGCGCTTGGCCCGCCAGATCGCAGGCGTCGCCATGATGGCAAGCGCCGAGCCCGGCCAGAAGGTGACCCAGAACAGCAGGAAATAGAGACCGGGCGGCGCGCCATGGGACTCACGCCCGCCCGCGACCTTGCTGAGCATGTCGCCGCCGACCGCGTCGCTAAAGAAGGTCGAGCCGGATCTCAGATAGATTGCGACGAACCACGGCAAAATCAACAGCAGAGCCCAGGGGATCCCGGCAAGCGGCTTAAGCCGCCATATCCACTCGACCGAGCGGTCGAGCACTGCAAGCGTCACAACCGTCAGGCCCACGAACATTAAAATCAGCGGGCCTTTGACCAAAATGCTGGCCGCCACTGCGGTCCAGAAGATCGCTGAGTTCAACCACGGCGAACGGCTTTGCTGTTCGCCCCGCTGCCATGATAGATATGTACGCGCCAGCGCGCCCATCACGGCTGTTGTCGTCAGCAGCAGCACGGCATCCGTTTTCGCAAGACGTGCTTCGACGCCGAGCAGGATACAACTGCACATCATCAGCGCTGCGAGAAGAGCGCCGCGCCGCGTGACGAATGCCAGCGCGGTCCAATAAGTCAGAAGCACCGCGCCAATCGCTCCGATCAGCGAGGGAATGCGATAAACCCAGATACGCAACTGCGCGTGCGGAATGCCGAGAGCAGATGCCGTTTTGACCGACGCGGATTGCAGCCAATAGATTCCGATCGGCTTCTTGTAACGCACCTCGTCCTGAAAGCGGATGTCCACAGGATCGCCGTTTTGCACCATCTGCTTGCTGGCTTGGGCGAAGCGCGCCTCGTCGCGATCCACGGGCGGAATTCTGAAAAAGCCGGGCAGGAAGAACAGAGCACCGCAGATGACCAAAAACACCACAGCTCTCAGGTGGCTGCCGATTACAAAATCGACGATCCGTTGCAAAATACGGCCGGGATTCTGGGTATCGGCAGGCTCGCGCGGCATCCCAAATCGCGGCCTCTGGTAGGTATCGCTCATCGGTTCCGCATACGATGAAACCGATGGCCCAACAATACCATAAGCTACTGACTTTGGATTCTGATCACCACTGTGTCCGCAGCGCCAGTGGCGTCCATGACCGTCAAACGCGCAAAGCCCGGACCAGGCGGATCGATCATGCGCTGGCGACGGCTGTCGAGTTCGCCGACAGCCACTCCGTTAACCATCATGGTCATCGGCAACACACCGCCTGAGACCTTGATAGGAAGCGGTATCCGCTCGGTCGGAACAGCCGCCGCTACGTCGATCCGTGAGCCGTTTGGCGGGTATTGGATACGCAGAGCCTGTTCCCCGCCGGTTTTCAATAAGTCGCCCGCGGGACGGAACCGCTGGAGCGGCAACGGCAATCGGGCGTTGGTCGCAATCAGAACGTCCTTTGGTGCCTTCGGAAGCGGCGCGATCATCTTGCCGGTACGAGCAAAGGCATCGAACAAAACAGGAGCGGCCGCAGCGCGGCCGATCAAGCCCGGAACCGGAGCTCCATCCGGCCGCCCTACCCAGACGCCGATCACATAACGTCCGTCAAATCCCACGGACCATGCGTCGCGATACCCATAGCTCGTGCCGGTCTTGAACGCGATCCGGTGAGCGACCGCGTTTTCCGGAGGCGGCGTTCCAATCAACACCTGACCGACTTGCCAGGCAGCGCCGGCATCCAGCAGGCGGCGCGTCTCCATGCCGCGGTTATCGCCGCTGACGATTTCGCGCAGCGGCACCGTCGTGCCGAGCCGTGCAAGGCCGCCGTAGAGTTTCACGAGATCCGTCAGGGTAATTCCGACTCCCCCAAGACCCATGGCAAGACCCGGTACCTCGTTCTCAGGCAAAACGAGACTCGCGCCCGACTGCCTGAAGCGTGCTGACAATCGGCTTGCACCCACCCTGTCGAGAAGGGCTACTGCGGGAACATTAAGCGAAAGCTGCAACGCGCGGCGGACCGAAACCGCGCCCTGATAGGTGGCATCAAAATTGCGCGGCGCGTAATTGCCGTAACGCACCGGTCTGTCGTCGATCAGGCTTTCAGGATTGACGAAGCCGTCTTCGAAGGCCATCCCGTAGATGAACGGTTTCAGCGTCGAGCCGGGCGAACGCACCGCGCGCGTCATGTCGACCTGCCCCGCGCGCCGCTCGCTGAAGTAATCTGGAGAGCCTACATGTGCGATCACATCACCTGATTTATAATCGACCGCGAGCATTCCAATCGACACGTATGGCCCGAACGCACTCACCCGGTCGCGCGCGAGCCCTTCAAATTTTTGCTGAATGCCGGCGTCGAGCGTCAAACGAATGGTGGACACATCCTTCATCGCAGCGACGGCTTCATCGGTCGCGTGCGGAGCCAGCAGTGGCATCGGCCTGCGCGAACGCGGCAATGGCTCGATGTAGGCGCGCGACGCATCCTCAATTGAAATCCGCCCCTCCCACACCATGCGTGTCAGTACGCGATCCCGCGCCTGCCGCGCCCGATCCGGGAAGCGATCGAGACGGCGCGTTTCAGGCGATTGCGGCAGCGCGACGAGCACCGCCGCCTCGCCCAAGGTCAGCCGTTTGGGTTCCTTTCCGAAATACGCAAGCGACGCAGCGCGGATGCCTTCGAGATTTCCGCCGAACGTTGCAAGCGTAAGATAAAGATCGAGTATCTGATCCTTGCTGAATTGCCGCTCGATCTGGATGGCACGAACGATCTGACGCAGTTTGACGGACATCGAACGTTCACGCCGTGGCTCCATCAGGCGTGCAAGCTGCATCGTAATGGTGGAGCCGCCTGAGACAATGTGGTGACGCGAGGCCAGTTGAAAGGCGGCGCGCGCCAACGCCAGTACATCCACGCCAAAGTGCGATTCAAAACGCCGGTCCTCATAACCAAGCAGGAAATTCACATACCCAGGATCGACATCCTTTCTCGCATTCACTGGAAGACGCCAGCGGCCATCCTGCATCGCATAAGCACGCAGCAGCCTTCCCTTGTGATCGGAGACAGTCGTCGACACGCGTTGCGCGTCGCTCAGCGGCAGCGGTCCGAGCGAAATGACCCAGGCCGACGCCGCGACCAGAATCACGGCAGCGGCTGCCGCAAACGATATCAGGACGATTCTGATATTTCGTCTGCGGCCGCTCAATCCACCTGCAGTCTCGGCGTTAGTCATTTTGCAGATTGAACCTCGATAACGCCGGTCTTTGTGCGGCCATAACGCGAGGGATTGTACATGTCTTCGACATAGGCCTGCGGCAGCACATATTTTCCCGGCGAGACGGCACGCACGATGTAGGCAACAGTGAACATCGCCTTGTCGTTATCGTTGCGGTCGATCGCTGCGTTAAAGCGGTCGTCGCGAAATTCGGTATGCGCGGGATCAACTCCGTCCTGAATCCAGTCCAGGGTGCCGCTGTCGCCGGACGACACCAAATGGGGATTGTCGATCTCGAAACCCGCGGGCAGATAGTCCGCCACCATGATGTGTCCGTATTGCGGACTCATCTCGGTGACAGTCAGGACCACTGCGAAGCGATCGTTCTGCCGGGCCTTTGCCGGGTCGGCCGGATTGCCGTCGAGTGTGAAGTAATTGCGCTCGATCTTGAAACCGTTGGACACTGCGGGCTCAGGCACGATTGGCGCTCCCGTTACCGAAATCACCGCCTGAGCTGGAGTTTCTCCGGTATTCACGATCTTGATTGACCTGTTCACAAGATCGCTCACCTTGTAGCTGCGATATATTGAATTTGTCAGCGGCTGCCCATCGACGGTGAGTGACAGCGAGTTTGCTTCCCTGGCGAGCGCGCGTGACGCGAGCACAAGCCACGCGTTTTCCTGCGTCGAAGTATAAGGCGTTAGGTTGCGCGCGGTCTCCACACGCTCGACTGCAAGATGAAGCTTCGCAGGCGCCGCACCGCTTTCGCTGCCCAATGAAATAAGCGCGGCGGCATCGCGTAGTTGCGATCCGTAATCTGTCCGTCCGAATTCAAGGGTCGGCGTTGGATTGAGGCTATCGACAGCCGCCGCATAGACCCGCTCGGAACGTGCCCGGTCCCCAACAAGGGCAAGCGCCGCAGCGAGTTGTGCCTTTGCAATTGGCGTCGAGAGCGCATCCAATTTGGTGTCGGAAAGATAACGAAGGTCGCCGATCGGTGCGGCACCATTTTTCGCCAGCACGTAAAGTCCGTATGCAAGGTTGCGTCCGCCGTCCTTTTCGGGTTCATCGGAGTTGACCACAGAGTTGCGGATGCGATCCAGCGCCGACTTGAACTGAATGTCCGGGACGGCAAAATTCTTTTCCCGCGCGCGGGTCAGGAAGTCCGTCACATAAGCGTCCAGCCATGCATCATCGCCACCGGACGACCACAGCCCGAACGAACCGTTCGATCCCTGACGTGCCAGCAGCCGATCGATCGCGTCCTTGATCCGCTGATCTGTCGCCGTGTCATCCGCCAGATGCGCCTGCGAGGCGAGATCGTTCACGTAGAGCAGCGGCATCGCGCGGCTGGTGATCTGCTCGGAACAGCCGAACGGATAGCGGTCGAGAGCTTGCAGGATTGTCGCTGCGTCAAGCGCGGTTGACAGGCCGACCGACATCTGTACTCCGCCCGTACCTTCGACAAGATCGGCAAACATGTCCTGCGTCAGCGTCAGGCTCTCGTTCTTCGCGAGCTTTCGGACCGAGCGGCGAACCAGGATCTGTGTGGCCGGTTTGATGTCGAGCGCATAATGCCGGGTGAGCGAAAGACCGTTCGGCCCCATGACTTCGATCTCGATCTGAGACGTCCCTGCACCGTTGGCAGCCTCGACGGCGACCGATGTTGAACTACGCTGTTTGGCCGCGAGCCGCACGGTGGTCACCGGATTGCCCGACAACTTCAGGGGCGCAGATGCCTTGACGTTGAGGACATAATCGCCTGCCGCCCCTTCGACATTGTCGAGATCGAGATTGATGCTACTGCGGTCGCCATTGAGCAGGAAGCGCGGCAACGTCGCCGTCAGCACCACGGGATCGCGAATGGTCACATCTGCCGAGGCTTTACCGACTTTTGTTGCAGTCCACGCCACCACCATGACGCGTGCGGTCCCGGCAAAGTCCGGAATGTCAAAATCAACACGCGCCTTGCCGTCCGGTCCGACGGTCACGATCCCTGAATAAAGCGCCAGCGGCTTCTGCGTCGGCGGGCTGCCTTGCAATTCCTGTCCGCCGCTGTCGCCACCGGTTCGGATTTGCCCGCGTGTGCCTTGCATGCCGTCGATCAATTGACCGTAAAGGTCGCGGATTTCGGCGGTCATACGACGCTGGCCGAGATAGTAGTCGTCGGGGGCTGGCGGCTTGTAGTTGGTCAGGTTGAGAATGCCAACGTCGACCGCGGCGACCACAATTTTGGCATCCTCGCCCGCAGACAGACCGTCGACCTTCACCGGCAATATAAGTTTGGTATTCGGTCGGATCAGATCTGGCGGCGTTAGCGAGACTTTCAAAGTCCGCTCGGTCTTGTCGATGCCGAACCATTTCACGCCGATCGCACGGCCCGGCATCCGATGGGCGTCAACGTCCATTGGGCGTCGCAGCGTTGTGACAACATAAGCTCCCGTACCCCAATCCTTGCCGATCGGCAGCTTGACGCTGGTGGTGCCTTCCTTGACATCCACGGACTGGGTGGTCAGCAGACGATCACCGATCACATTGACGGTGAGCTTGCCAGCGGTTCGCACATTTGAAGTGACCGTCATCGTTTCTCCCGATTTGTACTCGGGCTTGTCGATGGATGTTTCCAGAAGATCAGGCGTATCGGCGCTTCCGTCCGAGTACCATCCGACATCGAATTGGACGGATGTGAGCGGACCATTGGCGTCTGCCGATCTCACATCAAGTCGATAACGGCCCGGCTGCGGTGTCACCTGAACCCGCGCGGGTCTGTCGGCGTTGATTTCGATCTCGCCATCCACCACGCGCTTTGTGGTCTTCACGGGCTCAAAGTCCCACGACGAACCCTGCCGGTACCACTGGTAACGCGATTCTAGCTTCAATAGCTCATACCGCACGTGGCTTCGGGTCAGCGGTCTGCCGTCGGGCGCGACAAACACCACATCGAAGACGGCAGGAGCGCCTTCGGCAACATTGCTGTCGCCGAATAGCGGCTTGACCCCGATCATCGGATCGCTCGGAGCTACCGGCAGCACGATCTTGCGTTCGACCGCACGGCCTCCCGTCTCGACCATGCGGATGTAAATTTGTGCTTCCTGCGGCTGGGTCGAGGACGGTGGTTTCGGCAGGCTGACTTTGACAGCGGCGTTTCCTTTATCGTCGGTCTGCGGCAAATCCTCCAGTGGCGTGCGCTCGTTACTCGTGGAACTGTCATCGGCCACGCCAAACTGGTAGCCCGCATATCCCGGACGGATTGCTGCGGGAGCAACCAGAACATCGCCCTCGAGCGAAAGCCCGGATGCAGGGGCGCCGTAAAGAAAATGCCCACTGACTTCAAGTTCAGCAGGAACATCGGCGGCTATCTGCTTGGCTTTAGAATTGATGTCGAATTCGATCCGGTCCGGAACGTAGTCTTCGACCATGAAAGTGGTTTCACCGACCGGGGCTCCCTTCGGGTCGGTATAAGCCTTCACATGCCATGTGCCGGTCGGGACCGCAGAATTCAGCGGCAGGTCCATGCTGCGGCCGCCCGCTCCCTGATCGGTCAGCACCTTGCGCCTGAATTCGACACCATCCGGCCTTTCAACCACAAGCGTCAGCGGCGTGCCGATGACGGCGTTGCTCTGCCCGTCGCGCAACAGCGCGGTGAGGTAGACAGTTTCGTTCGAGCGATAGACCCCTCGCTCGGCATAAACGAACGCATCCGGTCCTGCCGGAACCTCACGGCCGCTGACGCCGCGATCGGACAAATCGTAGGCATCCGTCTTTAGGCTGAGGAACGCGTAGTCGCCCTTTGCACTGCTGACCGACAATAACGCAGGCGACAATCCACCCTCGCCCCGCGCCAGCCCGGATTCGAACAGCACATGTCCGGCGCTGTCTGTCTTCCGGGTCGCAAGAATCTCGTTGTTGCGCGCTACGAGTTTCACCTCGACATTGGGGAGCGTATCGGTCGTCGCCAGTGAGTTGGCAAAAACATGAATCCCGTCATTACCGGAAAATGCGGTCAGCCCGAGATCCGAGACAATGAACCATTGCGTCGCCAGTGCCCCGGATTCGTCATCGCTCGATGCCGGGCTCTTGGGGGCGGCGGTCATGACATAGACGCCCGGCTGCATGTCACCGACCGCCTGATCTACCGGAAAGGCCGTGGTCACGTCGGCATTCAATGTCTGCTCGGTTGCGACCTCGCCACTCCAGACCTTTACGCCCTTGGTGTCACCGAGATCGCTCAGTTCGTAACGCGATAACGTGCGCTGGAAATTGCCACCAATGACCGTGTCGATCAGATTGCGGTCGCCGATCCGAAAAACGTTCACTAAGACTGCGGGTGTATTAACGCTCACCAGCGGAACGCCGCGTTGCCCGGTGCGCGGGAGCACATATGCCCGCCCTGTAAAGCGGACAAACGGTTTGCGGTCACGCACATAGATGTTGAACTCCGCTGACTTCGCCAAGCTTTCGCGCACGGTCGAAGGCAGCCCGGCGCGCAGGTTAACGGTATAGCGTTCGCCGTGCTTAAGCCCCTCTACGCAAAGCTGCGACCCCTCCGAGGTCAGTGCGGGCTTGTCGAAACCCGCCACAGCAACATAGGGCGTGAAGTCGGTGCGCTTGGCGAGATCTTCGGAGAAGACGAAACAGCCGCGAGGTGACGCAGAATCAGAATCGATCGAATAGTCCAGCAAACGGAACCCGTGGTCGGTCCGCATCGTCTCATATTGTTCCCGCACGTCGGCGCTCTCTCGCAGGTCGAGCGACAGCCGCAATGAATCGAGCGCCGGCCGCCAGAGCGTCTGGTTCGCCAGCGATTTTCCCAGCACCGCCAGAGCCTCGGATTCCGAGGGCTTGTCGGCGGCGGTTTGATACGCAAGATAGGCAGCCGTTGACGCACGGCCCTGCAGGAATGTCTTCTCTCGGGCATCGGACGGCTTGATCTGGAAAATTGTGCGCGCGATCTTCAGCCAGTTGCTGCTGTCCTGCGGCGCGACCGTCGCGATCTGCCCAAGCAGCACCAGGCCGGAGCGAAAATCGTTTCGTTTGAAAGCGGCATCCGCATCGGCTTTGAGCGCGGGCGCGGATTTCGACACAGAGCCGGATTCGGTCTTGATCTGGGCCTCGAGCCTGACCGCCTGGTCCGCGAGATCATCACGCCGGAATGCCTTGTCCGCGGCCGATGCAGTTGTCCCTATGGCGAGCACAGCCGCGATGGATAGAGCCGCCGCATACCGCAATAAGCTCATCATGGAGACCTCCTCCCGACATCATGGCCCCGGCTTCTAACCTCGGACGCGCGGCCCGTTCATCTGATCCGGCGGCAGGACGGGCAACTGTAAGAGGCTCCCCGCCAAAGGCAACGGCGACGGTGACGCGTCGGCCCTGATCGCCGGTCGATAAAAACGGTTCAATCCGCTTTCAGGAACTAGCCGTTTAGATTGGCGGTGGTATGAAGGGCGCCACGGTCCCGTAGCTCAACTGGATAGAGCACCAGATTTCTACTCTGGGGGTTGCAGGTTCGAATCCTGCCGGGATCGCCAGCCCTTTAATGGAGTCCGGCTTGAACGGTGATGAGCTGAGAAAAATCCTGTGCCTGCTTGAGCCTGGGATGTCATTGACTGTGCCAGATCAATGGGTCGACCGGGTCATCAGCGGCACCCGCATCGCGCGGGCCCGTCTGGTCAGCGAGATTGCGCTCCAGTATGGTTGCTCGTGCCTGCAAGACTACTGCGCGCAGAAATTTGAAAAGCTTGACCTTCCCGCGACGGGCTGACCACCAAAAGCCCGTCAGCCAACCTGAAGGATTCAAAATGTTTCGAGTTCTCGGAATCGTTGCGGTGAGTTCGATGCTCCTCTCACCGGCGGCCTATGCCCAGACCGCCGACGAGCGTGCCGCGTGTCAAGACGATTTCAAAAAGTTCTGCCCGAATGTCATGCCCGGAGGCGGCCGGATCATCGCATGCCTCGCGCAACATAAAGAGAAGTTGTCGCCGGCCTGCATGAAGGTAGTCGAATCGCACGGGCAATAAACATCTCATCAGGACAAAACGCACGGGTGCCACGGTAGCCATGCGTATACAGTTGGCTGATTCCGGAACGTGCTTCGGGAGCAGGTCTTGACGATCAACGCATGGCATTTGACGCATGCGGTTTCATTCACGTGAACGGCATAGTCAGAGGATGCGTCCGATGCGCACGAAAATCATCTTGATCACGGCGGTGTGGATATCATTCACGGGTTCCGCCGCTTTTGCCCAGAATACGCCGACGCCGCCCGCTGGCGAGACTGAAATGGATGCTTTCCAAAGTCCAACGGTCGGTGTCAGCGGACCGATCCACGAAGCGGAAAAAGACTCGCTGGTGAACAAGATTAATCCACCGATGGAGCCTTCCGAGCTCAGCCCGGTCGAGTATCTCGATCCGAGCAACACCAGGAAGATGGAGACATCAAGCGGACCACGCTGATGCGTCCATTGCGCAAAACAATTTGAGGCGAAGCACCAAGGTGTTCGTAATTTTCTCGTACGCCGTCTCTATTTTGCGATTGGCTGTTCAATCCCGCTGCGTGGCGCGGCTGTTCCCTTATTCGGCATTTGATAGAGGCCGTAAGCGAAGAGCAAACCCACAACGCAGGTAACAACGATCGCAATCCTGAAATTGTTCATCGTTCCTTGTCCAGGCCAAAGAGGTCTATCTGTTGCGTGGACCGCTCGCCAAAGCCCGCGTTATGGAAAAGAGTAAGATTTTGCCGCGAGATTCCGGGTTCCGGCCGACATCCGGATAACTTGCGATGCGTATTTTACACAGGAGTTGATTTCCCGGCCAACTGAACAAATAATTTCCGCGAGAAAACAGCGGTTTACGCCCCACCTCAATTGCCCTCCATCGCCTTAATGCCATGTTTGGATTTTTTTGACCAAATATGAGCAGCCATAAACCACCATCGCGGGCACCGCACCGCCGATATCTCAGGACGCAAAAGCCATGTTTTACGTTGCAGGCCTTCTCGCCGCCCTGACGGGGCTGTTTTACGCCTCTGGCAACGGTGATTTCGGATCGTTCGGGCGCACCGTTTGCAGCTACAGCGATACTTTCTGCAGCCACCCCTCTTATCTTTTGGTCGGTGTCGGTATTGCCGCCGTTTGGGGGGCTTTCGTCAGCATTTGAGGCCTTTTTGGGACTGGCGCACACATCGCGTTCCGTCTTTACGCCCGCGATAAATATGATAACTGACAATCGTCGTCAGCGGCATATTTGGGACGAGCCAAGGTGATTTTGCGGAAAGAAACAATCGGGATTTGTCTGGTTTTGATGTGGATCCTGGCACTGACCATCGGGGTTTTTGTGTCGCTCGAGGACGCGGCCAATCCGGTATCGTTGAGCGAATTTTCAGCGCGGCAGCGTTATTGATCCGATGAACGCTGCCTGCCGGTGACCATCAGGATCTGTGTTTGAACTTCACCCCGATCCGCCTGAAGCGCACGCCTGTGCCATCCGGTAGACGGGTGGCCTCATAGCCGCCATCACGAATGGCGTTTCTCTGCGGCATCGCATCCTGCGGATTACGTTCCTTCTCCCACCAGCGCGCGCGCTGTGAGCTTCTCGACAGCGGAAAACCTATGATTTCCTCGATCTCCGCGAAGGAGAGAGAAAACTCGGTCTCGGTTCGCCGCAGCAAATAATCGCGCAGCGCATCGTATTTATCGATCTGCATGGGGAGGTCGTCCTGACTATATCCCCAAACTGAAACAGGCCCGCGATCGGCGCAAGCCTGTTTCGGATCAAGACGATATCAAAAGCGAGTTTATTGCTTCTTCATCGCATCTTCTTTTTTCATGGCGTCTTCGGTCTTCGCGCCCTCGTCCTTCTTCATGGCGTCTTCTTTCTTCACACCATCATCCTTTTTCATCGTATCTTCTTTTTTCATGGCGTCGACTTCCTTCTTCATCGCGTCCTGCGCGAACGTGGCAGAAGGGAGCATCAGACCAAGCGCGACGAAGCCAGCCGAAAGACCAAGGGCGATCCGTGAAGAACGGCTCATAAATTATCCTCTCATGTTTAAGCAACGCCACATGCGTTCACGTTGAGGGATACGAGCCGCTCCCCAATTCGTTACATGGCGCCCTGGCCCAAACCGGTGCCCGCTGCGCCCAACGGTCGCACCGCGTGCGCTGCACTCGCCTCGTATCCGCTGATTATTCCCCGCGCGGGTCATACGAAGGATTGAAATAAAGCCGTTTGGCAGGAATGCCCTTCCTGTTAAGCTGCACGCACTAACAATAAAAGTGATCTGGGAGAGAAACATGCTCACACGCCGCCACGTTCTGGCATCCGCGATTGCTGCGCCTGCCATTCTGAAATTCGGCCCGGCCCATGCCGCCACGAACCTGAAAATCTCTCATCAATTCCCCGGGGGAACGATCGACAAGGGAGATTTTCGCGACCGTTTGGTGCGAATGTTCGCTGCCGAAATCACCAAGCGCAGCGGCGGTGAACTGACAGCCGACATTTACGCGAACTCGTCGCTGATGAAAACCAACGCGCAATTCTCGGCAATGCGCAAGGGCGCACTTGACATGAGCCTCTTCCCGCTTCCCTACGCGGGCGGTGAAGTCCCCGAAACCAACATTGGCCTGATGCCCGGGCTGGTCGCCAATTACGATCAGGGCATGGCCTGGAAGAAGGAGGCCGTCGGCAAGGCGCTGACAGACCTTCTCGCCGACAAGGGCATCATGATCATCAGTTGGGTCTGGCAGGCCGGAGGTGTCGCCAGCCGCTCCAAGCCGCTGGTCGCCCCCGAAGATGCCAAGGGATTGAAGGTGCGCGGCGGGTCGCGTGAAATGGATATGGTCCTGCAAAAAGCCGGCGCCGCAGTGCTGTCGCTGCCTTCGAACGAAATCTACGCTGCGATGCAGACCGGTGCGTGCGATGCGGGCATCACGTCTTCGACGAGCTTGATTTCGTTCCGGCTTGAAGAGATTGCCAAAAGCCTGACGTCGGGCGCTGGCCAATCCTACTGGTTCATGCTCGAGCCGCTGCTGATGTCGAAGCAGATCTTCGACGGCCTTCCTAAAAACCATCAGGATATCATTGTGTCTGTCGGCGAGGCGATGGAGCCGTTCGGCCGTCAGGGCGCTCAGGCAGACGATGTGGAGGTCGCCAAGGTTTACGAAAAGGCGGGCGCGAAAGTCAGCGAGCTTGATGCGGCAACGGTTGGCCTGTGGCGCGATATCGCTCGCGAAACCGCGTGGAAGGACTATTCCGCCCGAACGCCGCTTGCCGCTAATCTGATGAAGCTCGCATCCAACGTCACCTGATGCACGCACCTGTCGAGACGTCGAGCAGCACGCAAGTCACTGCCAATCATCCCATGTTGGCGGTGCTCGATCGCTTACTTCAGTTGCTCAACCGGGTCATCGCAGTTGCGGCTGCGATTGCGATGATCCTCGCCTGCGGGATTCTCAGCTACAGCGTGATCAGCCGGAGCCTGTTTCAAAGCGCCACATATTGGCAGGACGAAGCAGCGGTCTTCCTGCTGGTCGGCGCCACCTTCATGACCGCCGCTTATGTCCAAAGCTATCGCGGACATATCGGTATCGAGGCATTTACCTCGCTGATCTCGCCGCGCGTTAACCGCATCCGTGCACTGATCGTCGATATCGTGTGCTTCGCCTTTTGTACATTCTTCGCTTGGAAATCGTGGACGCTGACACACGAAGCTTATGTCGATGGGCAGATATCAAACTCGATTTGGGGCCCACCGCTGGCGGTTCCCTACGCCCTTATGGCAATCGGGATGACGCTGCTGTCACTCCAGATCCTGCTCCAAATTCTGAAGTCGCTGTTTGACCGGAAGCCGATCGCATGACTGTCCTGGGAATTGGTGTTTCCTACGCCGTGGCGACTTTGGTCGCGATGTTTTCCGGAATGCCAATCGCATTCGCGCTTGGAGCCGTCGCTGTCGCCTTCATGGCGATCTACATGCCGGCCGCATCACTCGATACAGTGACGCAGAACGTCTATGAGGAGCTTGCTTCCATCACATTGCTCTCGATCCCGCTCTTCATTTTGAAGGGCGCCGCGATCGGAAAATCCAAAGCGGGCCAGGACCTCTACACAGCATTGCACGCGTGGCTGCACCGGGTCCCCGGCGGCCTTGGGATCGCCAACGTATTCGCCTGCGCTCTGTTCGCCGCGATGGCGGGTTCATCCCCGGCCACATGTTCGGCGATTGGATCGGCCGGCATCCCGGAAATGCGCAAACGGGGCTATTCTGGCGGTTTCGCCGCGGGCATCATCGCCGCCGGCGGCACGCTCGGAATCCTGCTGCCGCCCTCGATCACGATGATCCTTTATGCGGTGGCGGCCGAGCAATCACTGGGGCGGCTGTTCCTCGCAGGAATTGGTCCCGGCCTTCTGCTGGTGGCCTTGTTCGCCTGCTATGCAATGGTGCGTTTCCGCAAGGAATACGCGACCGCCAAGCTGGCCTATGAATCCACCGGCCAGTCCTCGCCGATTCTGGCGGAGGATAATTATACCCTCACCGACCGGTTCAAGGTTCTTCCGCGTGTTCTGCCGTTCGTGACACTACTCACCGGTGTCATGATTGCTTTGTACGGCGGATATGCCACGCCGTCAGAAACGGCTGGGCTCGGCGGCCTGTTGGCCCTGCTCCTTGTTGCGGTGATCTATGGCGTGTGGAAGCCGGCGGACCTGACGCCGATCATGCGCGCCACCATCCGCGAATCGACCATGCTGATGCTGATTATCGGCATGTCACTGCTCTATTCGTACGTGATGAGTTATCTGCATATCTCGCAGTCAGCCGCGCAGGCGGTGGTCGATATGCATCTACCGAAATGGGGGCTGCTCGCCGCCATTCTCGGCATGGTGATCGTGCTGGGCTTTTTCCTGCCGCCGGTTTCGATCATTCTGATGACAGCGCCGATCATACTTCCGCCGCTGCGCGCCGCGCATTTCGATATCATCTGGTTCGGCGTCGTCATGACCATCGTCATGGAGATGGGGCTGATTCACCCCCCGGTCGGGCTGAACATCTTTGTGATAAGAAACGTTGCGCCCGATATTCCGCTGAGCGAAGTCATCTGGGGCACGCTGCCATTCGTCGTGCTGATGGCCGTGGCCGTCCTGTTAATGTGCTTTTTCCCGCAGATCGCAACCGGCCTTCCGGACCTCGTTATGGGCGCGGAAGCTGTTCGCTAAAAAAAACGGCGCTGAAGAGCGCCGTTTTCGAACCTCATGCTGCCCGGATCAATGCGTCCACGGCTCGGTGCGGCGGAACGCGAAATTATCCGCATAAGCAACCTGGCGGCGAACCGAGTCCTTGGGTTCCAGAACTTGATAAGGAATGCCGTTCTTCTCAACGTAGGCGATGGCCTCTTCCTTGGTATGGAAGTGCAGCGTGATCTGCTGCTTCATATCGCCAGAACTCGTCCAGCCCATCAGCGGCTCGACCACGCGAGGCTGCTCGGGCTCATAGTCCAGTTGCCATTCTTTTGTTTTCGCCTTGCCGGATTGCATGGCGTTTTTGGCAGGTTTGAAGATACGAGCTGTCATCGTGGTCGTGATCCTGTATTGCTCTTCCGGCTGACAAATCGCCGTTTCGGACAATTCGCCATTCCCATCGTATAATCGTTATTTTATCGGGTAACAATCTTCGCTTTAAGGCTGTATCTCAGCCTGAAACCACCAACCGGCCGAATTCACGGTTCCTGACATGAGCACCCCGCCGCATATCCCCAAAGGGCGCGATCTTCGGCTCGATCTTTTTCGCGGCGTGGCGAACTGGGCGATATTTCTCGACCATATCCCCCATAACGTCGTGAATTGGATCACGACCCGTAATTACGGCTTCAGCGATGCTGCCGACCTGTTCGTTTTCATTTCGGGTTACACGGCCTCGTTTGTCTATGCCCGGATGATGATCGAGCGCGGCTTCATCGTGGGCGCCACGCGGCTGTTGAAGCGGGTCTGGCAGCTCTATGTCGCTCACGTGCTGCTGTTCGTGATCTATATCGCCGCGATCGGTTGGGCCGGCCTGCATTACATGGATTCGGAGATCATCAACGAGTTCAATGTGGCGGGGTTCGTCGACAGCCCGATTCAGACAATCGGACAAGGTCTGTTGTTGCGGTTCAAGCCGCTCAATCTCGATGTGCTTCCGCTCTACATCGTTTTGATGGCGTTCTTTGCACCGGTTCTTTGGCTGATGCTTCGCGTCCCGAATTTAACGATGCTCGGCTCGGTTGCGCTGTATCTCGCCGCCCGGCATTACGGCTGGAACCTGACGGCTTATCCCTACGGGACTTGGTACTTCAATCCCTTTTGCTGGCAGATCCTGTTTGTTTTCGGTGCATGGTTCGCGCTCGCAGGCTATCGCGAATCAAAGATCATCATCCGCTCGCGCGTCTTGCTTGCGCTCGGCGGAGTTTATCTGATCTTAGCGCTTCTCATGACGATGGCGGGGCGGTTCCCTGAATTTGGCGAGCTCTTCCCGGAGTGGCTGGTCAACTTCTTCAATCCCAACGATAAAACCAACCTCGCCCCCTATCGTTTCCTGCATTTCGCCGTGCTCGCGTTCTTCGCGACACGATTCATTCGCAAGGATTGGCCGGGCCTGGAGTGGAAAATCTTCGATCCGCTGATAAAATGCGGACAACAATCGCTTCAAGTCTTCTGTGTCGGCGTGTTTCTCTCATTCGTCGCGCACTTCACTCTCATGATGAGTTCGGGCACAGTCTTCATTCAGATCATCGTGAGCGTCGCAGGAATCGCGATCCTCACAATCGTCGCGTATTACGGCAGCTGGTCGAAAAAACAGGATAAACCCCTGCGCCCGGCACCTGCGAAAAATCCGGACATTTCACCAGCCCACGCCAGAGATAAATGACCAAACTCGTCGTCGTGAATCCGCGCGGCATGCACTTCGGCGAACAACGCGCGACATCAATTGATCTTAGTATTCGCGACCTGATCCGGCACAGCAGGTTTGCTGCCTCCACGACCGTGGTGGGAGATCCCATCGACAAGCCCTTCGAAGGCATTGCCTATAAGACCCGGTCGCTGGGGATACCGGACAACTTTTATTTCCGGATGCGCAGGCTCCTTCCCGTCATTCTCCAAATGACACCGGACGTGATTTCGGTGCAGGAACATCTCGGTACCGCCGGATACCTTGCGAAAAAGCTCGCGGCTCCTGTTCTGCTTCACCTGCACAATCCGGTCCGACAGCCGAAAAATACGTTTGAGAGACTTGCACGCGGCCGCGCGCTCAATCGCCTCGCCGGTCTGCTGTTCGTCAGTCACGATCACATGCGCTCGTTCCAGAACACATGGCCCAATGTCACAGTGCCACGGTTCGTCGTGCCAAACGCGCTGGACATGGTTGAATGGAAACCTGAGGCTGAACGTCGAAAGGCCATCCTCGTCGTCGGCCGCGCGATTCCGGAAAAGCGAATTCTTGAAGCTGCCAAGGCACTCGCACAGTGCCTCCCGCGCTTTCCCGACTGGCGCGGAGTGTTCATTCTCAGTGCCGTCAGTTCCAACAAGGACTACACAGAGCGCGTTCGCTCGGCGCTAAGTGCGATCGCATCGCGTGTCGAAATTCTGGAGCAGCGGCCAATATCCGATGTGAAGGCATGGATGGAACGCGCCGCAATCGCCATCGTGTCGTCCACGATCCGGGAAACATTTGGCCGAACGGCGCTAGAGGCGCATGCAGGTGGCGCGGCCGTGATTTCGTCCGGCCATGGCGGTTTGCGCGAGGTGTCCGGCGACAACGCGCTTTATCTCGATGATGTCGAACCCGAATCGATTTCCAAAGCCATCGAACGCCTCATAACCGACGAGCCGCTGCGCACCAGGCTGGCAGCATCCGGACATGCCCACGCGGTTGCGAACTTTGACATCCGCACCATCGCTGCGGCCTGCGACGGCATCTACGAGCGTGTCATCGCACAAAAGTCTGGAAAGACTGTCTGATTGGATGGTCGGGGCAGGAGGATTCGAACCTCCGACCTGCGGTACCCAAAACCGCCGCGCTACCAGGCTACGCTATACCCCGATGGGCCAGTGGTTACACCGTTCGGCAGTCGCCAGCAAGCGCCCTGCCCCAATCCCGATTAACGCTTGTCGAATAAAGCGTTAGCAACCCGGTCGCCCGGCTTGATGCCGTCCCGGCGGGCGGTTCCGGCGGCCACTTCCAGGACCGCTTTGACCGGTCCGCCGGAGAAGATGATCTTTTCCGAGAACGGCACGGTATTTTCCGCGATTCGCAGAATGCGCCCGTCCGCGCGAATGAAAATCATATCGAGCGAGACGTATGTGTTCTTCATCCACATTTGCACGTCCTGCTCCGGCGAGAAGTCGAACAGCATCCCGCTTCCGTCTGGCACGGACTTGCGAAACATCAGGCCCTTTTCCCGTTCCTCGACCGTCCGCGCCATTTCCACGCTGAAAATCTTCACGCCCGATTGGGTAACGATCTCCACCGGCTCGATATCGGCCGCATGTGATGGCCGCAGGCCGCACCCCCCGCCCAACACCACCAGCGCAACCAACGCGCGGACAAATATGCCGACCTTGGACATCGTACTCACACCTCATCCGGATTTGGCGCACGCATAGCAAATCGACCGCAAAACGCCAGCGGCCACGCAATCACCATCGCGTGGCCGTTTCTGGACATTTTTGAAAATCAGTGAGACTGCAAGCCGCCCGAACCGGCCTCCGGCTGGATTTCAGCCGCCATCATGCCCTTCGAGCCTGGTCCATACCGAACCATAACGTACTGGCCCGGACGAAGCTCCGTCATGCCGTAACGCCTCAGCGTTTCCATGTGCACGAAAATATCCGGCGTCCCCTCTCCGCAGGACACAAAACCGAACCCGCGAAGACGGTTGAACCACTTGACCTGCGCGCGTTCCAGCCCGCTGGTCGGCGTCACGTTCACATGGGTGCGGGGTGGCAACATCTGCGCCGGATGAATGGCGGTCGACTCGTCCATCGAGAGAACGCGAAACGCCTGATATCCCTTGTTGCGCTGGATGCACTCGCAAACTAAACGGGCCCCCTCGTAGGCGGTCTGATAGCCATCGCGGCGCAGCACCGTCACGTGAAGCAAAATATCCGGCCAGCCATTATCCGGAACAATGAAACCGTATCCCTTGGACGCATCGAACCATTTGATGACGCCGCTGAGTTCAACAAGACTTGCAGTCGTTCCTTCGTCCACGCCCGCGAAAGGATCGGCGAATGTCTTCCGCCCCTGCGAAGAAATATCGTTCGTGGCTAACCCGGACGTCGAAACAGCACCACTCTGCTGATCGAGAATCCGCTTGGACTCAAAATTGTCCGTCCCCATGATCCCGGACCCCACATCGCCGATATCGACACATTCCTGCGATCCGGCTCATTTGCGATCATCTTTGACGCTTCAACGATGATGCGACACGAATCGCGTGATTCGAGGATAACATTCCGCGATAGTCGGAAAAGCCCAAAAACGAATCCGTCAAAAGCTATGAACAGATTGCGTCCGCGCGAATCAATTCGATATGAACGCGCCGAGCGTCTCGCCGATGTCCTGCCTGATAACAAGATCGGCAACGCTGTCGAGGTCGGTTGGTTCACGATTGATGATGACCAAACGCGCGCCACTGTCGTGCGCGAGAAGTGGAATTCCTGCCGCGGGCCAGACCACAAGAGACGAACCGACCGCCAGAAACAGATCGCAATTGCACGCCAAATCAGCCGCGCGGGTCATTGCCGGTGCCGGCATGGCCTGACCAAAGGAAATTGTCGCGGTCTTCACCATGCCGCCGCAGGCGATGCACACCGGCGCGTCACCAGTCGCCCGAAAACTTTGTTCCGCCCAGTCGATTTCATGGCGGCGGCTACAATCGAGGCAGGTCGCATACATGGTGTTACCGTGCAGTTCGATGACGTCATGCTCGGCAACGCCTGACGCCTGATGCAGATTATCGATGTTCTGGGTGATGACGGCGGGTGTCTTGCCCGTTTTATACAAACCGGCCAGCGCAAGGTGTCCGCGCCCCGGAGTGGCGTCGGCGAAGCAGGACTGCATGGCGAACCGTCGGCGCCAGGCTTCGTTGCGAGCCTCCTGGCTTGCGACGAATTCATTGAACGGGATCGGCCGGTTCTGAGTCCACAAACCACCAGGTGATCGAAAATCCGGAATTCCGCACTCGGTCGAAATCCCTGCTCCCGTGAAGGGCACGATAACTTTTGAGGAAGCGATCAAATCACCGAGAGCGTTGACGGCGGTGTGAACATCTTGAGCGATCATTGGATTCAGCCAAACCTGAATGTGGAACCTGAATTCACGGAAATGCGTTGAACGCGCCGGAGGTTTATCGATGCCCTACGCGCTTTTCGTCAACGACGAGCAGATCAGCAAGGCCTACAGGACCAGACAAGAGGTCTGGAAAAAGGCCGACGATGCCGGGCTGGTCGTCGAATCCATCCCAGAGGAGACAAACTCGACGCCGGCCAGGGTCCTTGACGAGGATTACGAGATCAAACCCTGCCCGCCCGACACCCCGGGGGGCGCGGCGGCGCAGTCGTCCGATCAGATCGACCCCGCTCACACCCGTCATATCGCCAACAAATAGCAGGCTGCCAATCTGTCGCAGGTCATTTTCCAGCATCCCGGGAACGCTTTTGCCCTGTTCGTGTTGACCCAGCGAAGCTCTTCCCCCAAGGCTTCACCCCAACAGGAAGCCCTGCCCAGTCCCCGCTGGCAGGGCTTTTCCTTGTGGGGGCGGTGCCGATATATGCACTGCACCGATCCATGCCAAACGGATCGCCCAAATAAGGATTTTTCGATGCGATACCTTCACACCATGCTTCGTGTCCGTAACCTGGACGTGGCCCTCAAATTTTTCGAGGACGCGCTGGGCCTCAAGGAGGTCGACCGCAAGGAAAGCGAACAGGGACGCTTTACCCTCGTCTTTCTTTGCGCGCCGGAAGACGAGCATCTGCTCAAGCAGGTCAAGGGACGCGGCGCCCCATTGATCGAGCTGACATACAATTGGGACGAAGAGACTTACGGCGAAGATCGCCATTTCGGCCATCTGGCTTATGAGGTCGACGATATCTACGCCACCTGCGAACAGCTGATGAAACGCGGTATCACCATCAATCGTCCACCGCGCGATGGCCAGATGGCTTTCGTACGCTCGCCTGACCTGCACTCGATCGAGTTTCTTCAGAAGGGCGCCGCTCTGCCGCCTCAGGAGCCATGGCTGTCAATGAAGAATACCGGTCACTGGTAGGCTAGCTTTTCAAAGTCCTGTCCGCGGGAACTTGATCTCTCGTCGATCCTTTTCATGACATTCATCGCTGAGGAGGAAAGAAAATGGGACGCGGACTTCTGTTGTGGCTGTTGGGTGTACCGATCCCGGTGATCATTGTTCTGTGGCTGCTGTTCGGCCGCTAATCAAAACCCCGCCTCGGCGGGGTTTTTTGCTGCCCTAGAACTTCTGGCAGTCAGCGGCCCCCTGAAGAAATTTTGCCAGCTTGTTCTTCCCGGAATGGAGAACGCAAAGCTCGGCTTCGCGTCCGGATCGCACAGGTCCCGAACAGATGATCTGGGGGGTGTCGTTCGTCGCCTCAGTAGCGAAACTGCAGGACGCCATGCAGGATGCGTCTGTTTTCAAGGTGTTCGTCACAGACACGGAGGCAGAGATTGAGTCCTGCCGTATCGTGCAGGTCACGGGAACGACCTCCGCGCACGCCTGCCCGGCCCATAAGACCGCTGGAAGGACAAGCGCAACGAAAACATTGGAACAACCGCGGGAGTACATAACCCGCAAAATCAAAAACCGAGATTAAGGAGCAAGCCGATCCGAAATCAGGGGCAAATGGCGCTC
>JAIENY010000016.1 GCA_019750915.1 Xanthobacteraceae bacterium | reverse complement strand
GCCGTCGATGCCGCCGAGGTCAACGAACGCACCGTAATCGGTGATGTTCTTGACCACGCCGTCGATCACCTGACCCTCTTCGAGGTTCTGCACGAGTTCCTGACGCTGTTCGGCGCGGGTCTCTTCGAGCACGGTGCGACGCGACACGACGATGTTGCCGCGGCGACGGTCCATCTTGAGGATCTGGAACGGCTGCGGATTGTTCATCAGCGGAGCAACGTCGCGGATCGGACGGATATCGACCTGCGAGCGCGGCAGGAAGGCAACGGCACCGTCGAGGTCGACGGTGAAACCGCCCTTGACCTGATTGAAGATGATGCCCGTGACCTTCTCATTACCGTTGAAGGCCTTCTCAAGCTTGCCCCAGCTCTCTTCGCGGCGCGCCTTGTCGCGCGACAGCACGGCTTCGCCGAGGGCATTCTCGATGCGATCCAGGAATACTTCGACTTCGTCGCCAACCTTCAGCTCGCTCTCGCGGCCCGGGCCCGAAAATTCGCGAAGCGCAACGCGGCCTTCGGTCTTCAGGCCGACGTCAATGACGGCCATGTCCTTTTCGATCGCTACAACCTTGCCCTTGATGACAGAGCTTTCCTGAAGGTTGCCGCCCGAGAAGGACTCGTCGAGCATGGCCGCAAAATCCTCGCGGCTGGGATGATAGGAAGTCGCAGTGGAAGCCATTTGTTCTCCAGATCGCGGTTGCCGGCATTAGGTTGATGAACGCATCGGGCTTGCAGTGCCAAAGGTCCGCAACCTTTGACGACCATGCTGCGGACGAACGTCCAGCAGCAACGGGCCGGCAGGTGCCTGCACGAACGATGCGATGATTTCAGACCAGGGTTGGACTAAAAACGACCTCGACGACCATGGAGCGGGCATTCCTCCAATAACGGCAGGGATCAACCCTGAACCGGCCCGCTCGGGAATGGCCTCGATGTGGTCGATGGCAACCCGGACGGCGTGGATATAGCCCCACTGATCGTCCCGAACAAGACGATTCATAGCCGCAGACGGCCAAAAGTGCCGTTTTTGCGGGTTTCGGGGCAACTGGGAGGTCGCAGGCAGCCCCAGCGATAATCGCTCGCCGTGAGAATTTTTGACAGCCACATCCGGTCTAGTATGTGACGAGGCCCCGATAGCGGTTTTCGTCCGATCCACATCGCAAAATGACAGGCCGCATGACCAACATCACCATTCGCCGCGCCAAAATGCGCGCCGCCGACGCTCTTCCCGACATTGAACAATCAGCAGGCGAGACCTTTGGTTGATCCCGGAACTGGCGTGGCTCGCGGACGGCGACAACATCCCGGCGGAGCGCCACCGCCACTTGATCGAACTGGACGCATGCTGGCTAGTGGTCGATCGCGACGATCGTCCTGTTGGCTTTGTCAGCGCGGAAGCCATTGCTGGCCAGATTCACGTTTGGGAATTCGACGTCCGGAGCGACCTGCAAGGTGGCGGCATTGGCCACAAGCTGATTCAGCGCGCCATCGATGACACCCATGCCCGCGCACTTTCGGCCGTGACACTGACAACATGGCGAGACGTGGTTTGGAATGAAAAATTCTATGCCAAGCTCGGCTTCAAGACCCTTTCAACCCATGAAATCAACGCGCGCCTCAGCGATATCTTCGTGGGGAGGTCGAGCAAGGCTTTGCTGCCGAAAAGCGCTGTGCCATGAGGCTTTCGCTCAGTTGGCCCACAGCCAAAGACCTCAGCGCCCGGCCCTAACTTTCTCGATGATCGCAATCGCGGCCCGTACTCCGCCTTCAATATCGAGGGCGGAGTTGTCGAGCACATGGGCGTCATCGGCCTGACGCAACGGCGCCGCCGCCCGGTTCCGGTCGCGATCGTCGCGTTTCAAAATGTCCGCCAGAACCGCGGCCTCGTCGACCGGTTCGCCCCGACTCGCGATCTCTTGCGTTCGGCGCTTCGCCCGCACCTCGGGAGAGGCCACCACGAAAATCTTGATGTCGGCGTCCGGACAAATGACGGTCCCGATGTCGCGGCCATCGAGTACGGCTCCCGGCGGATGACTAGCGAAATCGCGCTGAAAGTCGAACAACGCGGCCCTGACGCCGGGAAACGCCGAGACAATCGATGCCGCCTGTCCGACGGCGTCAGTCTTCAGCGCCGGATCGCCAAGCTGGCCCACGTCCAGCGCGACCGCCGCCGCCGTTGCGCGTGCTTCGTCCGCGAGATCACCCCCCGCGTCGATCACTGCCTTGGCCACGGCACGGTAGATGAGGCCTGTGTCGAGATGGCGGTAGCCGTAATGTGCGGCGAGTCGCTTGCCGAGCGTGCCCTTGCCGGACGCCGCCGGCCCGTCAATGGCGATGATCATACGAAATCCGCCCCAAGTGAACGCATCATGGGAATGAAGTCAGGAAAGCTGGTCGCGATGAACGCGGTATCGTCCACTTTCACCGGCTGGTCCGACGCTAATCCCATCACCAGCGCGGACATCGCGATGCGATGATCCATGTGCGTGGCGACAAGGCCGCCACCGGGCACGAACCCTCCGCCATGGACGATCAGATCGTCGCCGGAAATCTCCACCTTCACACCGTTGACGCGCAACATATCCGCGGTGGCTTCCAGACGATCGGATTCCTTGACGCGCAACTCCTTCAGCCCGCGCATCGTCGTCGTGCCCTCCGCAAAGGCTGCGGCCACCGCGAGCACGAGATACTCATCGATCATCGACGGCGCCCGCTCAGGCGGCACATCGACACTGCGCAACCGCGAAGACCGCACGCGCAGTCGTGCCATCGGCTCGCCGGCGTCACCGCGCACTTCGCTTTCCTCGATGAACGCGCCCATCTCGGTCAGGGTCTTGAAAAGCCCTGTGCGAAGCGGGTTTGTCATCACATCGGTGAGAATGAGATCGGAGCCTTCAACGAGAAGCGCGGCAACGATCGGAAACGCAGCTGACGAGGGATCGGCCGGAACAATGACATTGGCGCCGTGCAATTCCGGCTGGCCGGTGAGCGAGATGCGGCGGCCATGCCGGCCTTCCGGCTCGGTCACGATATCGGCGCCGAAATGCGACAGCATCAATTCGGTGTGGTCGCGGCTGGCTTCGGCCTCGATCACGGTCGTGACGCCGGGCGCGGACAGGCCCGCCAGCAGCACCGCGGACTTGATCTGCGCCGATGCCACCGGGGTGCGGTAAACCATCGGGATCGGATCGCGCGCGCCCGTCATCGAGAGCGGCAGCCGTCCGCTGTCCGCCTGCGACTCGACTCGCGCGCCCATCAACTCCAGCGGATCGAGAATGCGGCGCATCGGCCGCTTTCGCAAAGACGCGTCGCCGTCGAATGTCGCCGAGATCGGGCTGCCGGCAACCGCCCCCATCGCTAGCCGGCATCCCGTGCCGCTGTTGCCGAAATCGAGCGGCGCATCTGGGATCTTGAAGCCGCCGACGCCGACGCCGCGCACGCTCCAGGCTCCCTCGCCGGTTCGCTGCACGTCGGCCCCGAGCGCCTTCATCGCCTTGGCGGTGTTCAGCACGTCCTCACCTTCGAGCAGCCCGGTAATCCGTGTCTCGCCGACGGCAAGAGCGCCCAAAATAAGGGCACGATGCGAGATCGACTTGTCGCCGGGAACACGCACTTTCCCGACAAGCGGGGCGCTTCCTCGCGACTCGAGGGGGATTGGCTGACCGGAATGGCTCAAGGGACGATCCTTCTTTGTGGCGCGCTCCTACCACGGCGGTCGAAATACGTCACCCACCCGTCACGTGGCCCAACAACGACTATTGACAGCGGCGCTCTGACCGCCCAAGTGAAGCACCGCTTTTCAGAAATTTCAGGACGACCAGCCAGTGGCCAAAGCCGACCTCGGAACCAAACGGACTTGTCCGGTGACGGGCAAGAAGTTTTACGACCTCAACAAGAGCCCGGTGATCTCGCCGTATACCGGCGAAATCGTACCGATCGCGCCCATTGCACCGCCCCGCGGCCGCAGCAGCGAGGCGGCCGCACGCGCCGCTCAGGCGCAAGCGTCCGACGCACCGGAGGCAGTGGAGGCCGAGGAGGAATTGGTTCCGCTTGAGGAGGCCGATGCCGAGGAAAACACCGGCAAGGTCAAGGCGGTTGTGCCGGAATCCGAGGACGACATCGAAGTCGACGAAACGCTCGACGATGACGATGACGATGATTCGACCTTCATCCCCGAGGAAGAGGATGAGGACGAAGACGTCACCGACATCATCGGCGACGTTTCTGACGACGAAGATACTTGAGATCAGTCCTGATCTGTGATTTCAGGAACGTCCTGACGATTCAGCCGTCAGGACGGTTCGGGTGTCAGGCATGATTCCAAACCAAATGGGGCCATAGCTCAGCTGGGAGAGCGCTTGCATGGCATGCAAGAGGTCGGCGGTTCGATCCCGCCTGGCTCCACCAATTCTTTCCTGATCCCGGTTTCTTCCCTGAAAACAAGCTCGTGACCACACCGGTTCCCGGATGGGCTTGAACCGCCGCGTCGCCCACGCCATATCTGTTGGGCCGGAGGGCGTGATGTCCGCTGGCGGGGGTGCCGAAGAAAGGGCCCTCGGCGTCAGGCTTGCGAACAGATCGTCTCGAAGCAAGCCCGGCGTCAGTCAAAGTCGCTTCGAGAGGACTTTGGAATGTCTCGTGTTCCTTCGTTATCCAGTCCGTTCCTTCTGGGATTCGACGAAATCGAGCGTGTGCTTGATCGGGTCGTGAAAGGCGCCGACGGGTATCCTCCCTATAATATCGAGCGATGCGAGCGTGAAAACGGCCAGCCCGAGCGGCTCCGCATCACGCTGGCTGTGGCGGGCTTCACCCGCGACCAACTCGATGTAACTATTGAGGAAAGCCAACTCGTCATCCGGGGCCGCCAGCAGGACGATAAGGTCCGGCAATACATTCATCGCGGCATTGCCGCCCGGCACTTCCAGCGCACGTTCGTGTTGGCAGACGGGATGTATGTCCTGGGCGCGGACTTGAGAAACGGACTGTTGTCGATCGATCTTGCCCGGCCGGAACCGGAACGGGTCGTTAAGACGATAGCCATCAATGAGCACGAATAATAACAACTTGGCGGACTCGACCGCTGTCTGACTTTGAAGGAGTCGAGGACATGGCTGCTACTATCCACTTCGAGCCTGATGTCTCCCGCGAGACCCTGGCTGCTTTGGGCGAAGGCCACATCGCCTACGTCAAAGAGATCCGCTCCGAAGACGTGCCGAACCTGTTTCCACAGGCGCCGGAAATTGCGCCCGGCGTGAAACTGTTTGCGCTGCACTCGGCCGACGGCACGCCGATCATGTTGACCGACAGCCGGGAGGCGGCGATCGCGAATGCATGGAGCAACGAGCTTGAGACCGTAAGCGTTCACTGACGGAACGCTTCGACAATCCGAGAGGGATGAGCGGCGGCGCTTTTGCGTTGCCGCTTTTTGCTTGCCCCGTCCTGGTTGCCTGAACCGCTATCGGGGTGAATAGCGGATATGCGCATCCTGCCATTTGACCTTATCCGGCGGGTTTGTATGGTCGCCAGCTTCCATTCCCAAAACGGACACCGTCATGCCAGCCTATCGCTCCCGAACCTCCACCCATGGCCGCAACATGGCCGGCGCACGTGGCCTGTGGCGCGCGACGGGCATGAAGAATGAGGATTTTGGCAAGCCGATCATCGCCGTGGTCAATTCCTTCACCCAGTTCGTACCGGGTCATGTCCACCTGAAGGACCTCGGCCAGCTGGTTGCGCGCGAAATCGAAAAGGCCGGCGGCGTCGCCAAGGAGTTCAACACCATCGCTGTCGACGATGGCATCGCGATGGGTCACGACGGCATGCTCTACAGCTTGCCCTCGCGCGAGATCATCGCCGACAGCGTCGAATACATGGTCAACGCGCATTGCGCCGACGCCATGGTCTGCATTTCCAATTGCGACAAGATCACGCCCGGTATGCTGATGGCATCGCTGCGCCTCAACATTCCGACCGTGTTCGTTTCGGGCGGACCGATGGAATCGGGCAAGGTTACGATCAAGGGCAAGGTGCGCTCGGTCGATCTGATCGACGCCATGATCGCCGCCGCCGACGACAAGGTCAGCGATGCCGAAGTGGAGGAGATCGAGCGATCCGCCTGCCCGACCTGCGGATCGTGCTCGGGCATGTTCACGGCGAATTCGATGAACTGCCTGACCGAGGCGCTCGGCCTTGCGCTGCCCGGCAACGGCTCCGTGCTCGCCACGCATGCCGACCGCAAGGGCCTGTTTGTCGAGGCCGGTCACCTGATCGTGGACCTCGCCCGTCGTCATTACGAGCAGAACGACGAAACCGTCCTGCCGCGCAACATCGCGAACTTCAAATCGTTCGAGAACGCGATGACGCTCGACATCTCGATGGGCGGCTCGACCAACACCGTGCTGCATCTGCTTGCCGCCGCCCATGAAGGCGAGGTGCCCTTCACCATGAAGGACATTGACCGGCTGTCACGCCAGGTGCCGGTGCTGTGCAAGGTTGCGCCGTCCGTGGCCGACGTCCACCTCGAGGACGTGCATCGCGCCGGCGGCATCATGGGCATTCTCGGCGAGCTTGGCCGTGCGGGCCTGATCGACACCAGCCTGCCCTCGGTGCACAGCACTTCGTTGAAGGACGCGCTGGAGCGATGGGATATTAAGCAAAGCAAAAGCGAGAGCGTCCGCACATTCTATCGTGCCGCGCCCGGCGGCGTACGCACTGAAGTCGCGTTCAGCCAGGACAAGCGTTACGACGAACTCGACACCGACCGCGCCAAGGGCTGCATCCGCAGCGCCGAACACGCCTTCTCCAAGGACGGCGGGCTTGCGGTGCTCTACGGCAACATCGCACTCGACGGCTGCATCGTGAAAACGGCGGGCGTCGACGAAAGCATCCTCACATTCAAGGGGCCGGCGCGCATCTTCGAAAGCCAGGATGCAGCCGTGGACGCCATCCTCGGCAACAAGATCAAGGCCGGCGATGTGGTCGTCATTCGTTACGAGGGCCCGCGCGGCGGCCCGGGCATGCAGGAGATGTTGTATCCGACGAGCTATCTGAAGTCGAAGGGCCTCGGCAAGCAATGCGCTCTGATCACAGATGGCCGCTTCTCGGGCGGATCGTCGGGCCTGTCGATCGGGCACGTTTCCCCGGAAGCGGCGGAGGGTGGCGCGATCGGCCTTGTCGAGGAGGGCGATATCATCGAACTGGATATTCCGAATCGCTCGATTCATCTTGCGGTCAGCGACGAGACGCTCGCGGAGCGGCGCGCCATCATGGAAGATCGCGGCGCCACGGCGTGGAAGCCAGCCCCGCGCACGCGCAAGGTCACGATGGCGCTGAAAGCTTACGCCGCGTTCGCCACCAGTGCGGCGCGCGGCGCAGTGCGCGTTGTCCGCGACTGATCCCACTTTTGTACGACGAACCGGCGGCGCCTAGCGCCGCCGGTTTTTTATTGTCGCCTAATCACAGATGGCACTGCAGGGGCTCGTTGAGCTCGATCGATTTCCACAGCAGGTCGATCAGACCTTTCCGTTGACCTCGGAAGTGATCCAGCCATTCGTCCCGCGGTCTGTTCAATCCCGTGCCGATGCGCCAGTTCTCGACCATCGCGCCCGTGATCTCGATTCCTTCAAGACGTTCGCGCAACCTTCTTGCCTCGTCGACGGGAAGGCAATCGCGCCTGTCGAGCACAGGCAAAACGTCGCGCTGCCAAGACAGGCCGATCAACCTGAACAGGCCATATTTGTCGTAGGTGTCGATGAAGCGATCGCGCTCCGGCTCGTCCGGTTTCAGCGTCTTGAACGTACTGCGCAGGTGGAGATCGGCAGGCATCGACGCGTCATGCGGCTGTCGCGGGCGGCAGTGCGAGCACGGAATAAAGCGCCTGCGCGTCGCTAGAGGCCCGCAGTTTCCTGGCGATGTCCTGATCGCGCAGCAAACGCGCGATGCGCGCAAGAGCCTTCAGATGATCGGCGCCGGCGCCTTCGGGGGCAAGCAGGAGAAACACAAGATCGACCGGCGCACCGTCCATGGCTTCGAAATCGATCGGACGTTCCAGGCGCGCGAACATGCCGAACAGCTTTTCGAGCTTTGGCAGCTTGCCGTGCGGAATTGCGACGCCATAGCCGACAGCGGTGGTGCCGAGTTTTTCGCGCTGGAGCAAGACCTCGAAGATAGCGCGATCGCTCTGACCGGTGAGAGCCGCCGCACGGTTGGCGATTTCTTGCAGCGCCTGTTTCTTGTTGTTGACTTTCAAGGCCGGAATAATCGCCTCCGGTGCAACCAGATCCGTTATCGTCATGGAGCAGTCCGAAGGTGAAGTTTGAAACCGTTAACGGCGTACGAAATATGACCTAGACCCCGGTTTTTTCCCCAGGGTCCGTCGAGGCGGCGGACCATAGGGACGCCTCTGCGGGGCGTCAAGCGGGGGCCGGCGGAAAGTCATGAGGCCGAAGGCGGGTCGATCCAGCCCAGATTGCCGTCGGAACGACGGTAGATGATGTTCACCCGCCCGCTGCTGCCGTGCTGGAATATAAGGACAGGCGCGCCGGTCATATCCAGTTCCATCACCGCCTCACTCACCGAAAAACGTTTTAAAGTGTGCGTCGACTCGGCGATGACCACTGCGTTGAAAGCCGTCACTTCCTCATCGTCGATGTAGGACGGCCCTTCGATCACATAGCTCGGCGCATCAATGCCGTTGATGTCGAGCGCAGCCATCGCGGCCGACGCTGCATGTGTCTTGCGCGCGGAGCGATCCTTCAGGCGGCTCTTGTAACGCCGCAACCGCTTTTCAAGCCGCAACAGCGCCTGATCGGCGCTGGCATAGGCATCCGCCGCCATCGCATCGGCTTCAAGCGTAATTCCGGAATCGAGATGAAGCGAACAATCCGTTTTGAAACCGAAACCATCCTTGCTGAGCGTGATGTGCCCGGAATAATTTCCATCAAAATATTTCTTGAGAACCTCGTCGGTGCGATCGGCCACGCGCTCTCTCATGGCCTCACCAACGCTGATGCTTTTTCCTGAAACCCGGAGTGTCATGGAAGGACCTCGCTTCTCGTCTCAACGACGACAGATTGGCAGAGTCCGAAAAACCGTCAAGCGGTTGCCGTGTCGCGGGACCGATCATTGTTGGCATGGTTGCCGATCGCATACTGCTTGTCGCGTCGGCGCTGAACGGAGGAGGGAATACGCATCGCTTCACGGTACTTCGCGACTGTTCGTCGAGCAATATCAATCCCCTCAGCCCGCAAACGTTCCACCAGCGTATCGTCGGACAAGACCGAGGCCATGTCCTCCGCGTCGATCAGCTGTTTGATGCGGTGCCGCACGGCTTCGGCAGAATGCGCCTCGCCGCCATCCGCCGACGCGATCGAGGCGGTGAAGAAATACTTCAGTTCGAAAATGCCGCGATTTGTGGCCATGTATTTGTTGGCGGTCACACGCGACACCGTCGATTCATGCATCTGGATTGCGTCAGCAACTGCCTTCAGATTGAGCGGCCGCAGATGCGCGACGCCCTGAGTGAAAAATCCGTCCTGCTGGCGGACGATCTCTGTTGCAACCTTGAGGATGGTACGTGCCCGCTGATCCAACGCGCGCACCAGCCACGTGGCGTTCTGCAGACAATCGGTAAAGTAGGACTTGTCGCCGTCCTTGCGAAGCGTCTTGGAAAGCTGGGTGTAGTAGGACTGATTGACCAGAACCTTGGGCAGCGTGTCGCTGTTAAGCTCAACCAGCCAACCACCATCCGGACCTGGCCGCACGTAAACGTCCGGCACCACCGTCTGCGCTCTCGACGAGCCGTACTTCAGACCGGGCTTGGGATCGAGGCGGCGAATTTCATTGATCATGTCAACGATGTCATCGTCATCGACACCGCACAATTTGCGCAACGTCGCTATATCGCGTTTGGCCAGAAGATCGAGGTGCTCAACCAGCGCCTGCATCGCCGGATCGTAGCGATCGCGTTCACGCAGCTGGATTGCGAGACACTCGCTCAGCGAACGAGCACATACGCCCGGCGGATCGAAGCTCTGCAAAACCTTCAGCACGCTCTCGACAGCTTCGTTGCTTGCTCCGAGCTTGTCCGCGGCCTGACCAAGATCGGCCGGCAGATAGCCCGCTTCATCGACAAGATCGATCAGATATTTTCCGGTCATCCGCTGCGAGGCATCAGTCGCGGAGACGGACAGTTGTTCGGTCAGGTGATCCTGAAGCGAGAGTTCGGCCGCAACAAAGGCCTCGAGGTTGTAGTCCTCGTCGTTCGACGCGCCGCCGCCCCATTCGGTATAGGCGGAAGGCGCAGCGTCCTGCGCGGCACGGGTTGCTGTTTCTGATGGCTCCTCGGAGAATACATTCTCCATGGTGGTGTCGAACGTCTGTTCCATCTCGGCACGGCTGCCGAGATCGCGCGATATCCAGTCGTCTGAGGCTTCACCCGCGGCCTGATCGCCCGGCTCGGCGTGGGAGAAATCCGTTCCGTCAAACGCGCCATCGGCCTCGGCGGCACCTGACGGAGCTTCAGCTCCGCTCTCGCCCCGCACCGGAGCGTCGTCCTCACTGGCGCGCTCCAGCAACGGGTTCCGCTCCAGTTCCTCTTCGACAAAGGCGACCAGATCGAGATTGGAGAGTTGCAACAGCTTGATCGCCTGCATCAGCTGGGGGGTCATCACCAGCGATTGCGATTGCCTGAACTCTAATCTTTGCGACAGCGCCATTGAGGCAGGAACCTAGCTCGACCCGACCATCTAATTGGTCCGATTCTTGCTTATCCCCTTTTTGGGCGGCTGTATATGACTTGACGCGGAAGAGTTTGGCCCTACAGCCGGAATTCTTCACCAAGGTAAAGACGGCGGACATCAGGGTCGTTCACGATGTCCTCCGGATTGCCTTCGGTCAAGACCTCACCCGCATAAACGATGTAGGCACGGTCGGTCAGGCCGAGCGTCTCGCGAACGTTGTGGTCGGTGATCAGCACGCCAATGCCGCGATTGGTGAGATGCCGGACCAGCTGCTGGATGTCGCCGACCGCGATGGGATCAATGCCTGCGAACGGTTCATCGAGCAGCATGTAATTCGGTTTTGTCGCCAGCGCGCGCGCAATCTCGACGCGTCGACGCTCACCGCCCGACAGCGCAATCGAGGGCGACTTGCGAAGACGGGTGATGTGGAATTCTTCCAGCAGGGAATCGAGCTGATACTCGCGCTGCTTGCGATCGGGCTCGGCGACTTCGAGCACCGCGCGGATGTTCTCTTCTACGGTCAGGCCCCGAAAGATCGAAGCTTCCTGCGGCAGATAGCCGATCCCGAGCCGGGCGCGCTGATACATCGGCAGATTTGTGACGTCGTGGCCATCGAGCTCGATGCGACCTTTGTCCGCCTTGATCAGACCGGTGATCATGTAGAACGCCGTGGTCTTGCCCGCACCGTTCGGTCCAAGCAAGCCCACGGCCTCGCCGCGACGGACATAAATGTTGATGCCGCGAACCACCTTGCGGGTGCCGAAACTTTTCTCGATTCCATGAACGGCGAGATAGCCAGTGCGAGCCGTCTGCTGGCGCGGCGCGGCGTTCTGCCGCTGCGCGGGTTGCTGCGGTTGAGCGGGACGGCGCTCTTGCCGTGGTAGCTCCCGTGGAGGTTCTCTTGACGGTTCGCGAGGAACCGGTGCGGGCGCCGGCCGCGCATATGCCGCAGGCGGTTCGTCGGCAAGCATCAGCGGAACATCGTCATATCCGCCATATTGCGACCACTGATCCGACGCGGGTGCGGGTTGCGGTTGCGGGGCGCGCTGTTGCGGCTTCGGCTGTGCTTGCGGCTGCTGCAGGGGGCGCGATTGAGGCTTCTGGCCGACAACGCTCTTGAACATGTCGCCCATGCGGTCACCGAGCGAGGTGATGTCGCGAGACACAGCGCGGCCAAAACCCTGCTTGCCCGGTGCAACAGGGTGCCGACGAAACATGCGTAGGAGGTCCACCATTCCGCTCGATCAGCCTTGTTCGAAGTCATCCTGCAGCGCCAGCCATCGTAAAGGCAATGCGTGCGTCCACAGTCAAAAATCCCGCCCGTGCCTTGAGATAAAGTCTCCGCCTGTGCGGTTCAACCTCGCGGACACCGTCTGCTTTTTAACTAATTGAGTTTCAACGGTTTTCCTGGCGTAGGCCTAACCGGCGCGGCCGTCGGCTTGTCATTCGCGGTTGGAAAAAGGCTGAGCGAGCCTTCCCCGCCCTTGCCGTCTTTCGGCGGCGGCGAGGAGAACAGGCCCGAAACGCCGCGACCGCCGCTCGATTCGACACGCGACACACCCGTCGTCATATCGACAACCAGACGATCGCCCTTCAGCACGTTCTTGTCTTTTGTCAGCACCACGCCCCCGGTCATGGTCACGGTGTTGGTCTTCATGTCGAAAATGCCGGTCTCGCCGGTCACGGTCTGATCGTTCTGCGTGACGATCACACCGCCTTTGGCCTCAAGCCGGCGAACCGACGAATTGCCGCCAGGGCCGGGCTGCGCGGTCTTCATCGCCGGCGGCTTTCCGCCTTCGCTCTTGTCCTGATCGTAATAAACGATCAGCGATTTCGCGCGCATGGTGGTGTCACCCTGCACAACTTTCACATTGCCTGAGAACGTCGCGATTTTGTCCTTGTCGCGCACCTCGAGCGAGAGCGCATCGATCTGGATCGGCTGGCCGCGATTCTTCTGGAAGCCCTGCAGCGCATTGGGAACACCGGACACCGTGCTTGTTTGCGCGCGCGCAGGCACCGCGCTCCACGCCAGCACAACCGCGCATATCATCCAGGACGAAGTTCGTATGACGACATTCATTGCGCGTTGGAACCCTTGGTCGCAGGCGCCGAGGCCGCATCGCCGCCTGCCGGTTTGCCGGATTCAGGCGGCAGCGTCAGCGACATCGTGACACCACCGCCGAATAGAATAGAAGCTCCGTGATCGATGATCCGCAAATTCTGTGAATTGAGCGTGCCGTTTGTCAGCTTCACCGCCACCGGCTGGTCCGAACTGACGATCCCTGTGCTGATTTCGACGCGGGCCTGCGAGAGCTGCGCCTGATAACCGGTCGTCGTCTGCAGCAGAATGTCGTTGTTGAGATCGAGCAACTGCGACTTGGTGTCGAAATGACCGTTTTTCGAGTTCAGCGTCAGTGTCGATTTGTCTTCCATCTGAACCTGGGCGTGAATGGTCTGCATGTCCACCTTGGTCGGATCGGTAATGTCCTGTGTCGCGGCGTCGGCCCACACTTCGTAGGGTCGTCCATCCGGCATGAAGCCCGCGACATGCGGCTGATCCATCGTGATCTTGGTTCCTGACACTGAAATCTTGTCCAGATCGATTGGCAGCTTCTTGAGAAACCGAAACGGATTGAAAATGATGCCCACCGCGATCACCAGCAGCGACACGATCACTGTTGCGGGCACGGCCTTGCGCAGAACGCGGACAAGGCGGCTGTGGCGGGCGGCAACTTTGAAGCGCGCCTCCATGGCCGTCTGATAATCCTGGCCCTGAGTCGGATACACCATCGTTTGCGACATCCCTCGCGGCCTTACGTTCCGCGTTTCCAGGCCCCGTGTCCCATTCCCTAAGAGAACAAGGACTTTGTCCGAAACGGGGCCGCCTGCAGATCCGCTGCGTCAGGAATGAGCGAAAATATCGTCGTTTTCCCAGCCGTCCAGATCGAGTTTCGCCCGCGTCGGCAGGAATTCAAAGCAGGCCCGCGCGAGTTCGGTGCGATTTTCCCGCAGCAGCATTGCGTCCAGCTTCTCGCGCAAGGCATGCAAATGCAACACATCGGACGCAGCATAGGTCAATTGCGCATCGGTCAGCGAATCAGCGCCCCAGTCGCTGGACTGCTGCTGCTTGGAAATTTCGACGCCGAGCACCTCGCGCACAAGATCCTTCAGGCCGTGCCGGTCGGTATAGGTCCGCACCAGCTTGGAAACGATTTTGGTGCAGTAAACAGGCTGCGCCATGACGCCGAACGCGTGATACAGCACGGCAATATCAAACCGCGCGAAATGAAACAGCTTCGTGATCCTGGCATCGCCGAGCAGTTTTTTCAGGTTCGGCGCGTCGGTGTGCCCGGCGGGAATCTGCACCACATCTGCAGTGCCATCACCGTTCGAAAGCTGTACGACGCAGAGCCGGTCACGATGCGGGTGAAGCCCTAGCGTTTCAGTGTCGATCGCAACCGAATGCGTATAGCGCGAAATATCGGGCAAATCGCCGCGATGAAGGCGGATGGTCATGTCTGAAATCCCGTCGAATCGATGCCGTAGGCTACCGCGCCGAGGCTGAAAAATCCTGAAGCGCGCACGCCTTAAGCAATATGATGCCGCACGGCAAGCCCGGCTCAATTCTACGTGGCTGACAGGAGCTACGGATTATTTCACAATATCAAATACTTAGACAGCGCGGGGCTGGATTTCAAATCTGCCGCAGAGAAGCTATCTTTTCAGTCTAATAACACCCGGCGAGTGTCATGGTTTATGCATGGCCGCCCGTATTGCCCAATAGCGAGCGAGACCGCGCCTTGAACATTACCGAAACCGCGTTGAACAAAAAAAGGCTTGTCGAGATCGATGTTGCCGAAATTCGCGGTGCCATCCTCGCCAAGGTCGCGCTTGCCGTCGGCAAGGAGCCGGAACGGGCAACGACGCATGATTGGTACCTGGCCGCAGTTCTGACCTTGCGTGACCGCATCGTCTATCGCTGGCTGCCGTCCCAGCGCGAGGCCCGCCGTAACGGCCGCAAGCGCGTCTACTATCTGTCGCTCGAATTCCTGATCGGCCGCCTGTTCACCGATGCGCTGAACAACATGGAGTTGATGGCGACATTCGAAAAGGCACTGCGCGATCTCGGCATCGATTTGAAAGAACTGAAAGCTGTCGAGCCCGATGCCGCACTCGGCAATGGCGGCCTCGGCCGCCTCGCGGCGTGCTTCATGGAAAGCCTGGCGAGCCTTTCGATCCCGGCACAGGGCTACGGCATCCGCTACGAGCACGGGTTGTTCAAGCAGCGCATTTCGCAGGGCTGGCAGCAGGAATTTCCGGAAACATGGCTTGAATCCGGCAACCCCTGGGAATTCGAGCGTTTCGACGTGACCTACGATATTCACTACGGCGGCTACCTGACTCATGAGACGCGGCCGAGCGGCGAAGTCCGTGTCCGCTGGGTTCCGGGAGAGAAGATCAAGGCCGCCGCCTACGACACTCCGATCGTCGGCTGGCACGGCGAACATATCAATGCGCTGCGGCTGTGGGCGGCGCGCTCGGAAGAGCCGCTGCATCTTGAGACATTCAACCGCGGTGACCACGCGGGTGCTGTCGCACAGCTCGCCCGTGCCGAAGCAATTTCGAAATTTCTCTATCCCAGCGACGAGACGGCAGCCGGCAAAGAGCTTCGCCTGCGCCAGGAATATTTCTTCGTCTCCGCGTCACTGCAGGACATCATCGATTATCATCTTCGCTCAGAGGGAAATGTGCGCACCCTCGCTTCCCGCGCAGCGATCCAATTGAACGATACCCATCCAAGCCTTGCAGTCCCGGAACTGATCCGTCTGCTGCTGGACAAGTACGACCTGTCCTGGGAGAACGCGCGCGATATTACCGAGAAGACGATCTCTTACACCAATCACACGCTGCTTCCAGAGGCACTCGAAACGTGGCCCGTCGAATTGTTCGAGCGGCTGTTGCCGCGCCACCTCGACATCATTTATCGGCTCAACATCGATAATCTCGCAGTCGCTGAAAAGCATGCGCCCGGCGATGTGCGCTTTCTCGCATCGACTTCGCTGATCGACGAGAATGCCGGCCGGCGGGTCCGCATGGGCCATCTCGCGTTCATTGGCTCGCACCGCATCAACGGCGTATCCGCGATGCATTCCGAGCTGATGAAGGACACGGTGTTCGCGGACCTCAATGCGCTTTACCCTGGCCGCATCACCAACAAGACCAACGGCATCACTTTCCGTCGCTGGCTGCATCAATGCAACCCCAGCCTGACCAGGCTGTTGCGAGACGTGTGCGGTGAACGCGTGCTCGACGATCCGGCCGCTGCACTTGCGCTCGAGCGCTTCGCCAGCGACGTCTCGCTACAGGAACAGTTCACGCGGATCAAACGCAAGAACAAATCGGTCCTTGCTGACGAGATCGCACGCAGCCTCGGCATCAAGGTCGATTCGCACGCGATGTTCGATATCCAGATCAAGCGCATCCACGAATACAAACGGCAACTGATGAACGCGCTGGATACAATCGCGCGCTACCAGGCAATCCGCGACAACCCCCATCGTGACTGGGTGCCCAAGGTGAAAATCTTTGGCGGCAAGGCGGCGCCGGGCTACCATCAGGCCAAGCTGATTATCAAGCTGATCAATGATATCGCGGCGGTCGTGAACAATGACACATCGATCCGCGGGCTTTTGAAGGTCGCGTTCGTGCCGAATTACAATGTCAGCGCCGCGGAGATGATGGTGCCGGCCTGCGACCTCTCCGAACAGATTTCGACGGCGGGCATGGAAGCGTCGGGCACCGGCAACATGAAGCTCGCGCTGAACGGCGCGCTGACTATCGGCACCCTCGACGGCGCCAACATCGAAATTCGCGATCATGTCGGTGACGCAAACCTTTTTATCTTCGGCATGAACGCCGCCGAGGTGACGCAGCGCCGCCAATCGGGACTCGACGCCACGGATGTCATCGCGAACTCGCCGGTGCTGAAGCGCGTCATCGATGCGCTCGACCAAGGCGAGTTTTCACCCGACGATCCGGCGCGATTTGCGCCAGTCGCGCACAGCCTGCGTTATCTCGACTACTATCTGGTCTCGTCCGACTTCGACGATTACCACCGCACCCAGGCGTTGGCCGACGCGTGCTGGACGACCGACAAATGGGTAGCCTCCAGCATCCTCAATACCGCACGCATGGGATGGTTCTCGGCGGACCGCACCATCCGCGACTACGCGGATGATGTCTGGGGCGTTTGAGCGCGTTTACGATTCCTTATCGCGCTTTCGATTTCATAATGTTTCTGCGTGGCTATGCGCGACGCTGTCGCTTTGCCACACCTATTTTTATTTAAAAAGGTATCGATATGGCTCTCGAAATGCGGCTGCCGCGTCTTGCGGTGCTCATCGACGCCGACAACACGTCCTCACAAATCGCGGAGGGCCTGTTCGAGGAAATCGCAAAATTCGGCGAGGCCAGCGTTCGACGCATCTACGGAGATTTTTCCGGCTCACGGCTCAAGTCATGGGCCGACATTCTGCAGAGACACGCCATAGATGTTCATCAACAATTCGCCTACACCAAAGGTAAAAATGCGTCCGATATCGCGCTGGTGATCGACGCGATGGACCTTCTGCATAGCGGGCGCCTTGATGGATTCTGTCTGGTGTCGTCCGACAGCGATTTCACGCGACTGGCCTCCCGGCTACGCGAGCAAGGCACCGACGTTTACGGATTCGGACTGCAAAAGACTCCGGAAAGCTTTCGGCAAGCCTGCCGCAGATTCGTTTACACCGAAAATCTGTTACCGCGGCCCGCTATGACGGGCGCCAAATCAGAGCAGAAATCGCTGGAATCGCCGGGTAACGCTGTTTCGATCCTGATCAAAGCCATGTCACAGATCGAGAGCGAGGATGGATGGGTCATGCTGGGCCGCGTCGGCCAGCATATCTCGAATCTGTTTTCGGACTTCGACGTACGGACTTACGGCTGCTCGAAGCTGAGTGATCTGGTTCGCAAAACCGGCGCATTCGACATCGAGAAAATAGATGGTGGTCACATGCGCATGAGACCTAAATCCATCGCGTAAGGCAGGGCAAGAAACGAAAGATGCTGCTGGCAAGAACCTTACCTTTCACCCTTCTCGTCCGGTGGAATGCATGCATGTGACGGCGACGCAGTTATTTGTTAACATACGGCGCTCAATACGCATTGCCCCACTATTACCAGAAAATGCCCTCATGATTTCTCCCGGAATCTCAAGCCGCGCCGACGTTCAGGCGTTCTACGATCCACGCACCTTCAGCCTGCAGTATGTCGTGTCAGACCCTGCGACGAAGGCCTGCGCCGTCATTGACCCGGTGCTGGATTACGAGGAGAAATCCGGCTCGACCGCCACGACCAACGCCGATCGAATCCTGGCGTATGTCGCGCAGGAAAATCTGAAGCTCGAATGGATCCTCGACACTCATCCGCACGCCGATCATTTTTCTGCTGCGAACTATCTCAAGGAAAAGACCGGCGCGCCGACCGCGATCGGCGAACACGTCTGCGACGTTCAGCGTTTGTGGAAGACCCTCTACAATATGGAGCAACTCAAGACCGACGGCTCGCAATGGGACCGCCTGTTCGCCCATGGCGACACCTTCAAGATCGGTTCACTCGCGGCCGGCGTGATGTTTTCGCCGGGACATACGCTGGCGTCGATCAGTTATGTGGTCGGTGACGCCGCCTTCATCCACGACACACTGTTCATGCCGGACAGCGGTACGGCAAGAGCTGACTTTCCGGGAGGTAGCGCACGGACCCTGTGGCGGTCGATCCAGCAAATCCTGTCGCTGCCCGGCGACACTCGCCTGTTCACCGGCCACGACTACCAGCCCGGAGGGCGCAAGCCGATGTGGGAAAGTACCGTGACCGAGCAGCGAGAACGTAATCCTCACATCGCAGGGCGCGATGAGGATGCCTATGTATCGCTGCGCGAAGCACGCGATCGTACCCTTCCGATGCCAAAGCTCATCCTGCATGCACTTCAGGTCAACATTCGTGGTGGGCGGCTGCCGGAACCGGAGAATGATGGAAGGCGCTATCTCAAAATCCCGATCGACGCGCTGCCTGGCTCAGTCTGGGGCTAATTGAGATTGCGCTTTCCGGGCCGTTTCCCCTGCAGACGAATTTCCATCGTCGAATGGACGCCTCTTGTGCAATGTGCCGAATGGACGGGCGGCTTTTTCGATTTTCTCACGCCCGCTGTCCTGAAATTCTTTTGAAACTCGCTCATTCCCTCGCGGCATATTTTGTGCTTCAAATGAATTTGAGTTGGCCGCTAGGGTTCCGGCCTTGCAGATCGCAAGGCGCTGGTCCGAGAGCAGCCGCCCGCGGCAGACAAATTCCGCGGGTGCACGGCGGGACAAAAGCCCGGGAGACCTCGTGAAGCCAAGGGATTGGCAGCGATGGTCGTCAGCCGATCCCTTTTTGTGATTGTGGCAAGAGGGATCGTCGTTATGGAATCTCATACCAACTCGAAATCTCATCCCGGGTTTTTATTGCGGGTGCGGCAACCGCTTCAGCGCTCGGCCGCGCACGGCACGATCCGCGCGCTTCAGGACGGCAGCCAGCCCTGACACCATAATTGTTGCTCCGGCGGGGACGACCCCGCCGCCACGGGAGCATGAGCCGGGACGACCCGAGCATTTGTCAAAGGACAAACCATGATCCTCACAGAAGACGAAAAGGCCGAGATCGCGGCTCATACCAATAGATACAATGAACTCAAGGCTGCCGGTCAGGATCAGGCCCCCCGCGCCCTGCCGCCGCCGACCGCACGGGATGGTGCGCCGATCGCTGCACAATCGATCATCCGGCGCGAAATCATTCCGGGCGGCTGGTACTGGACGACAAGGCTCGAGCGTGGCGACACGCTTCGTATTATCAATTCCAGCGGCAAATCAGCTGTCAGCCTGCTGGCATGGAACAGCGCCGATCCGAGCGAGCGCCTCAACCACGCCGACACGATCAAAGTACAATGGGCGGCTCGCCTGCAGAAAGGCCGCGTGCTGTTGTCGGACATGGGCCGCGCGCTGCTCAGTATTACGGAAGACACCAGCTTTGCCCATGACGCTGTGGTCGGCGGCTCGACCGCCGCGACCAACGAGATCAGGTATGGCCAAGGCAATTTTCGCAACACGCGCGACAATTTCATTCTCGCGGCCGGCAAGCTGGGCCTCGACCGCCGCGATGTGAACCCCTGCGTCACTTTTTTCGCGCCGACCTCTATCGACGGACAGGGCAAGTTCTTCTGGCGTTCTGAGAAGAGGCATAAAGGCGATTTCGTCGACCTTCGCGCCGAAATGGATCTTCTGGTGGCGCTGTCGAACTGCCCTCACCCGCTTGATCCCGCGCCTGACTATGCAGAGGAAAGCGTCAAGGCGATACGCTATCGCTGTCCCGCCCCCGCCGCTGACGACCTCTGCCGTACCGCAAGCGCCGAATCGAAACGCGCGTTCGAGAACAACGCGGCCTATTACGGACGCGCATGGAAGGAAGCTGCGCAATGACGGTCCACGCCATTCCCGCAGGATCTCGCATCGTGCTCGACACCGAGATCCCCGCGCGCAAGCCATGGTCGGCGATCATCCGCAAAGGTCAGACGCTGCGCATCGTCGACACCCACGGCCAGCAGGCCGTGGATACCCTGTTCTATCGCGCCGACGACTATCAGGAGCGTTACAGCGGGCAGGATACCTTGTGCGCGCAGGGTTCGGCCTATATCGGCCTCGGCACCCGGATCATGTCCAATGAGGGGCGCGTGATGCTTCGTGTCACCGCCGACAGTTGCGGCCTGCATGACACATCCGCCGGCGCCTGCTCGTGCGAGAGCAACACGGTGCGGTTCGGCCACGAGACCAGGTACCAGCACGCATGCCGGGAGAATTTTGTGATGGAGGCGATGAAGTACGGCATGTCGAAACGCGACATCGTGCCAAATCTCAACTTCTTCATGAACGTGCCGATCGATCCGTCCGGAAATTTCACGGTCGTCGACGGCGTCTCGAAGCCCGGCGACACCATTGAGATGGTTGCCGAAATGGACGTGCTCTGCCTGATCTCGAACTGTCCGCAGATCAACAATCCCTGTAACGGATTTTTTCCGACACCTATTCAGGTGACGATCTACGAGTCGCAAAGGGACTAGGAGATGTTCAGCAAGGTCCTGATAGCCAACCGCGGCGAGATCGCCGGGCGGATCGGCAGAACATTGCGCCGGATGGGCATCAAATCGGTCGCAGTTTATTCGGACGCCGACCGGTTTTCTCCATCGGTGCTCGGCGCCGACGAGGCGGTGCGTGTCGGCCCCGCGCCTGCAAGCGACAGTTATCTCAACGTCGATGCGATCATCGACGCAGCCCTGAAGACCGGCGCGCAAGCGGTGCATCCGGGTTACGGCTTTCTGTCGGAGAACCGCGGCTTTGCCGAACGGCTGGCCCAGCATGGCATCGTCTTCATCGGGCCGCGGCCAGAACACCTCGATGCATTTGGCTTGAAACACAAGGCGCGCGAACTTGCGCAGGCGAGCAACGTACCTCTGCTGCCGGGTTCCAGACTGATCGACACCGCTGAGGAGGCCACCAGCGAAGCCGCGCGCATCGGCTTCCCGGTAATGCTGAAAAGCACGGCGGGCGGGGGCGGCATCGGCATGCAACTTTGCCACGACATTGCGACGCTGCGCGAACGATTCGAAACTGTGCAGCGCACCGCGCGCGCCAGCTTCGGCGATGCACGAGTTTATCTGGAGCGGTTTGTCGCCGAAGCGCGTCACATCGAGGTTCAGATCTTCGGAGACGGCAAGGGCGAGGTGGCGGCCCTCGGCGAGCGCGACTGTTCGCTGCAACGGCGCAACCAGAAGGTGTTCGAGGAAACGCCCGCGCCGGGCCTCTCCGACGATATCCGTCGGCGGCTACACGATGCCGCCGTCACGCTTGGCCGCAGCGTTTCTTACGAATCCGCTGGAACGGTTGAATTCATCTACGACGTCGAGCGCCAGGATTTTTATTTCCTCGAGGTCAATACCCGTCTTCAAGTCGAGCATCCGGTCACGGAAGCCGTGTTTGGCGTTGACCTTGTCGAATGGATGGTCCGGCAGGCCGCCGGCGAAGACGTGCTGTCGCAGGCAAAGTCGCTCAAGCCTCACGGCGCGGCCATCGAGGTGCGCGTCTATGCGGAAAATCCGAATGCCGGATTTCGCCCGAGCGCCGGGCGCCTGACCCACGTTAAATTCTCGCCCGACGCACGTATCGACGGGTGGATCGAAACCGGCGTCGAGGTCACGCCGTTTTATGATCCGATGCTGGCCAAGGTGATCGTTGCGGCTGACACGCGCGAAGGGGCCATTGCCAAGCTCACCGAGGCGCTTGGCGAGACCACGATCGCCGGTATCGAAACAAATCTCGATTACCTGCGCGCCATTGCGGCCTCGGATGTCTTTAAGAGCGGCCGGGTCGCAACCAACGTTCTTGGAAGTTTCGCCTACCAGCCGCGCACCATCGACGTGATCGCTCCGGGCGCACAGAGCGGCGTGCAGGAGCTTCCTGGACGGCTGCATCTTTGGCATGTCGGTGTGCCGCCAAGCGGACCGATGGATGAGTTGTCTTTCCGGCTGGCCAACGAGGTTGTCGGCAACCCGCCGACAACAACGGCGCTCGAACTCACCGTCAATGGCCCGACCCTGCGCTTCAACACCGAGGTGTTGGTGGGGCTCGTGGGCGCGCGTATGAAGACCACACTCAACGGCGCCAAGGTCCCCAACAACGCGCCGATCAGAGTTCGGCCAGGTCAGACGCTCGCCATCGGCAGCATCGAGGGGCCGGGTCAGCGCACATACTTAGCAGTACGCGGCGGCTTCGAGGTGCCCGAAGTACTGGGCTCGCGCGCGGTGTTCACGCTCGGAATGTTCGGAGGCCATTCGACCGGCGCGCTCAAGGTGGGCGACGTGCTGCATATCGGACCGGAAACACAGGACCTGAAACCGCCGCGCGCGCTTCCGTTCGACGATACGCCCTCGCTGACACGTGAATGGCAGCTTGGCGTCGTCTATGGCCCGCACGGCGCACCGGATTTTTTCCTCGACAGCGATATCGAAACGCTGTTCTCCGCCGAATACGAGGTTCACTTCAACAGCGCCCGCACCGGAGTGCGGCTGATCGGTCCAAAGCCGAAATGGGCGCGGCCGGACGGCGGTGAAGCGGGGCTTCACCCTTCGAACATCCACGACAACGCCTACGCGATCGGCGCGATCGATTTCACCGGCGATATGCCGATCATCCTCGGTCCCGACGGACCGAGCCTTGGCGGCTTTGTGTGCCCGGCGGTGGTGGCACGGAACGAACTCTGGAAGATTGGCCAGTTGAAGCCGGGTGACAAAGTCCGCTTCTTTCCTGTGAAACGCGGCGATCCGCTCGCCGGCCCCACCGTGATGACGGCGCCGGACCTCGGTGCTGCCATTGTCGGCCGCAATGATGAGGGGCCGATCCCCGTGGTGTATCGCCGCGCCGGCGACGATAACCTTTTGATCGAATACGGCCCGATGGAGCTCGATATCGCGCTGCGGTTGCGCGTGCACGTGCTGACGCAGGCCGTCAAGGACGCCGGGCTGTCCGGCCTGATCGATCTCACGCCGGGCATCCGTTCGCTGCAGGTCCATTACGACAGCACGGTGCTGTCGCGGCAGAAACTGCTCGACGCTCTGCGCGACCTTGAACGCGGACTACCGCCGGTCGATGCGATGAAAGTGCCGAGCCGTACCGTGCATCTGCCGCTGTCGTGGAACGATCCGCAAGCGGTACTGGCGATGCAGAAGTACCAGGAGCTGGTACGCCCGGACGCCCCGTGGTGTCCTTCGAATATCGAATTCATTCGGCGGATCAACGGCCTCGACAGCGAGAACGACGTTCGTCGCATCGTGTTCGATGCCAATTACCTCGTGCTCGGCCTTGGTGATGTCTATCTGGGCGCGCCGGTGGCAACGCCGATCGATTCACGTCATCGCCTGGTGACGACGAAGTACAATCCTGCCCGGACATGGACGCCCGAAAACGCTGTCGGCATCGGCGGCGCATACATGTGCATCTATGGGATGGAGGGTCCCGGCGGCTATCAATTGTTCGGCCGCACGATTCAGATGTGGAATACATGGCGCACCACGCCGGTCTTCGAGCCGGGTCATCCTTGGCTGCTGCGCTTCTTCGACAAGATTCGTTTCTTCCCGGTGAGCGCCGAGGAATTGCTGGATGCGCGCGCTGCGTTTCCGCACGGACAATACGACATCCGAATCGAAGACGGCGTGTTCTCCCATGCTGACCATGCGCGGCAACAGGAGCACGATCGCGACTCAATTCTCGCTTTCAAGACAAGGCAGCAGGCCGCCTTCGAAGCCGAGCGCCAGCGCTGGAAGGACATGAAGCTCGACGACGCGCCCGCCGACCTCGGCGGGCCGGCCATTGCCCAGGACATCCCCGACGGACATACCGGAGCATTCTCGGAAGTTCCGGGAAACGTCTGGAAGGTTGTCGTCGAGGAAGGTGCGAATGTCGCGCCGGGAGACACTATCGCCGTGATTGAATCGATGAAAATGGAAATCAGCGTTATGGCGCCGAGCGGAGGCCGCGTGACCGCCCTTCGCGTCAAGCCGGGTCAGACGCTGCGTGCGGGTGATGTTGTCGCAATCATCAAAGAAGGCGCGTAACAAAAAAACGCAGCCCTGACCGGTCAGTGGCTGCGCGATCTTCAGCGTCCTTACTTTATCCCGCGCTCAGAACATATGGCTGTAGCGCGCCGTCTCCCAGGCGCTGACCGTCAGGTGATACTCGTTCCATTCCGCTGTCTTGTAGCGAACGAACTCGTCCTTCAGCGCCTTGCCCAATGTTTTTTCGACTAGCGAATCCTGCGCGAAAGCCTCGACCGCTTCCTGCAGGTTTTGCGGCAGAAACTCGATTCCTCGTGCGCTGCGCTGTGCGTCGGTCAGGTCGTAGAGATTGTCTTCGTTTGGGTGACCCGGATCGATTTTCTCCCGGACGCCTTCAAGACCCGCCGCCAGCACCAGTGCAGCCGCGAGATACGGATTCACCGAGCCATCCGCGTTGCGGCTTTCACACCGGCCGCCTCCCATCGGGACGCGTATCGAGTTGGTCCGGTTGTTCGAGCCGTAGGAATTGAAGACCGGCGCCCATGAAAATCCAGCCATCGCGCCCTGCCTGACAAGACGCTTGTAGCTGTTTACGGTCGGCGCGAAGACAGCGCACAGTGCGCGGCCGTGCCGCAACACCCCGCCGATGAAATGATATCCGGTTTCGGTCAGACCAAGACCGCGCGGATCATCTTTCGGATCGCACGCGAATATGTTCTTCCCGCTGGCGATGTCGGACAACGACATGTTGAAGTGTGCGCCGTTACCCGTGCGGTTTGCGAACGGCTTCGGCATCATCGTCGCAAGCAGGTTTTCTTCGGCGGCATAATGCTTGGCCATGAACCGGAAGAACGTCAGGCGATCGCACATCGTCAGGGCGTCGCTGTACTGGAAGTCGAACTCGAACTGCCCGTTGGCGTCTTCGTGATCGAACGAGTAGAGGTCCCATCCAAGATGGTTGATGGTGGTTGCGACCTTGTCCAGCCAGCTGAAATTGTCGACGAAGCCGCGCACGTCGTAACAGGGCTTCAGCAGGTTGTCGTCAGCAACCGGGATCTGCAGCGAGCCGTCCTCCGCCTTTTTCAGAAGAAATATCTCACATTCGATACCGAGGTTGAATCCGAAGCCCATCGCCTCGGCCTGCTTCAGCGCGTTTTTCAGCGCGACGCGGGTAGACAGCGGATATGGCTGCCCCTTGAAAGCGATGTCCGCCGGTGTCCACGCCAGCTTCGGCTCCCAGGGCAACTGAATAACGTGGGACAGGTCCGGAATCGATGCGAACTCATCCTCGTTGGGCTCCTGGCCGAGGCCGTCGACCGCATAGCCGGTATACAGCTCCGAGCCCTTCGCCATCTGGGGCAGGTGGTCGATCGGCACGACCTTGCCCTTCTGCGCGCCGTGAATGTCGACGTACGCCCCGATGATATATTTCACGCCCTTCCCGCGCAGCTCATCCTGAAGCGCCTGGATTTTCGGTTCGACGTTAGCGTGACCCATTGTTTATGATCCGTTAGCGAAGGCTGATTCATTGTAGGAGTGTTGAAGCGGGGGCTCCTCCGAAAGCCCCCTGCAAATGAGAGCGGCGAGATCCTCCACCATCCAACGGAAGAGTTCCTCGCCTTCCGCCTTTGTCGCGGCCGACGGTTGCCCCGTCACACCGTTGAGACTTGTGCGGTTGACCGGGTGCGAAAAAACCAATCCTTGCGTGCGATCCTCGTCATCGGCATCTGCAATGCGTTTCTCCCGAACGAGCGATGGCGCCACAGCCTGCATCAGCGCGGTTTCTGCGCGATTGGCATGCCAGTCCTCGGCATCCTGAAAGTGCGCCTTGCGAACACGCTCGCTGACATGCGCAGTGTTGATAAGCGCCACCATCATGTCGTCATGCGTGGCGCGGAGATTTTCGAGGGCACACCGCAGCGGCGCGGCGTTGGTGACATGACTGTTGATGATGAACAGTCGCCGCACGCCGGACGCGTAGGCCTGAGTTCCGATCTGGCTGCACAATGTCGTCAGCAGCACAGGGTCCAGCGCGATCGTTCCAGGCCAACGCCTGCTGTGTCCGAGTGAGCATCCATAGGGAAGCACCGGCAACACCGGCACCCCAACATGTTTCGAAACTTCGCGCGTCAGCAGATCGGCCAGAACGAAATCCATTCCGCATCCCAGATGCGGGCCATGCTGCTCGGTCGCACCGACAGGAAGGATCGCAGCCCGTGCGACAGCACCCAAATCCGCCGGAATCTCTTCCCAGGTCCGCTCGGACCACATCACGCCGGCGTTCGTGCTCATTCGACTTCGTCCCCGACCACCGTCATACGGGTCACGATGTCATTGGCCGGAATATCGACAACCTCATCCAGCTCGTTTTCAGCGGGATGAATCAGCGCATCGAGCCTTGCGCGGGTCGCCTGGAAAACCGGATCGATCATCTGCGTGGGCCGCCGCGGGCGCGGCACCGGTACTTCGATCAATTCCTCTACTTCGCCGGGATGCGCCTTGAGCACGAGGATCCGATCAGCGAGAAAAACCGCCTCGTCAAGATCGTGCGTGATGAATACGATCGTGATGTCGATCTTGCGCCAGATTTCGAGCAGGTAGGCCTGCATCCGGCCCCGAGACTGCGCGTCGAGCGCCGAAAACGGCTCATCCATCAGAAGAACGCGCGGGCGCATCGCCAGAGCACGCGCGATCGCGACACGCTGCTTCATGCCGCCCGACAGCTGATGCGGATATGCGTCGACAAATTTTTCAAGACCGACCAGCGAGAGCCACTGCGAGGCCTCGCGCCTGGCCTCCGAGCGGGACTGACCATTCTCCTCAAGCCCAAACGCGATGTTTTTGACGACGGTCAGCCATGGGAAGAGCGTGTAGCCTTGAAACACCATGCCCCGGTCCGCGCCTGGGCCGGACACCGGAACACCGCACACGCTCACCAGTCCGGCTGTCTTGGTCTCAAGGCCTGCCAGAATCCGGACGAATGTGGACTTGCCGCATCCCGAAGGTCCGACCACGCACAGGAATTCGCGGCGATGTGTCACGACATCGATATTTCGCAGAGCGACAGTTTGCGTCCCATCGGCGGCCTTGAAGGTTTTCCCGAGTCCCTGGACCTGAAGCGCGACTTCGCGTTGTTTGAGGCGGTCGAAGCGCGCACGGACCTCGTCCGACTGTTCCAGATAATTCGGCAGACCAGTGTCCTGCATTGACGTCATGACTCGGCCTTCGCATACGGAAACAGCCGGCGTCCGATCAAGGCCAGCACGATGTCCGTCGCCGAACCGACGATGCCGATGACGAGAATCGCGGCGTAAACATTGTCGAAATGCTGATAGCGCGCCTGCTGGGTGATAAAGAAGGTGATGCCGGACGACGTGCCAATTAATTCGGCCACAATCAGATAGGTCCACGCCCAGCCAAGCAGTATCCGCTGGTCACGATAGAGTTGAGGCAACACGGCTGGAACGATGACCCGCCTGACCAGCCTCAGATTGCGCGATCCCATCGTCAGCGCTGCTTCAACCAACAACGGATCGACGCGCCGCGTCGTGTTCGCGATAACGAGAATCTGCTGGAACAGCGTGCCTATGATGATGATCGCGATCTTCGGACCATCATAGATGCCCAGAATGGCAACCATCAACGCGCCGAACGCCGGTGCGGGCATGTATCTGACGAACTCGATGAAGGGCTCAGTCAGGCGGGCGAGCGTTGGCTGCGCACCGCACAGCACGCCGAGCGGCACGCCGACGGCCGAGGAGATGAGGAAACCCCAGAAGATAATCTGGATGGAATGCCAAAGGCTTTGCGGAAGCCTGATCGCGTCGCGCTCGGCCGGCTTTGTAAACATCCCCGTCCACAGCGCGCGCAGCACTTCGCCAGGCGCGGGAAGATAGACCGGATTCGATGGCGTGCCCTGCGGCGGCGGTTCACTCGCGGCATGGGCGTTCGCGACCTCGTCGTTGAATATCTTGCGGTCGAGGCGCATGCCTTTTTGGAGGTAGCTGACCTGCCCCGGATCGCTGATCAGCACCAGCGGATGCCACACGAACGGCAGATAAGAAACCGCACACCAAAGCAGTAACGGCAGAAGAAACGACAGGAATGTGAGCGTCAGTCTCTTGCGCGCACTGTAACTTCCCGGCGCGCCAAGCCAGATTCGGGCGGGCTTTGCCGATCCAGCGATCATGGTGCCGGCGATCGGAGGCTGTAAAAGCGCAGCCTCCGACACTCCTTCGTCTGTGTGACCGACTCGATCCAACGGATTATTTCACAAGGCTGTTTGTAATCGCCGGATCGATGTACGTCTTGACGTCCTGATGCTCTTTATAGACATCGAACTTGACGTTGAAGTTGTCGGCATTGCGGCTCGATCCATAAAGCGATCCGAGGCCTTCGGCATCAACGTAAACCTTCTTGCCTTCGGCGAGCGTCAACAACTTCGTGCCGCCCAGAAGCTTCGCATATTCTTCCGGTGGTACACCGACCTTGGCAGCCATGATCTTGACGGCGTCGGCTTGGGTCTTGGGGTCGTTGATATAGGCAACAACCTTGTCCCAAACGGCGACGAGTTTCATCCAGTCTGCCTTGCGCGAAGCGTAGCTGGTCGGCGATACCGTCAGCACGTCGTAGATCAGGCCTGGAGCCTTCGCCGAAGTATAGAGCGGGTGTGCGCCAGGAACGCCCTTCATCGCTTGGCCCGCGATCGGCTGCCACGCGCCGATTGCAGCTACATCACCGGATGCAAGAACCTGCGGCGTTTCATTGGTCTTCGTATTCACCAGCGAAACGTCGTCTTCCTTGACGCCTTCCTTCTGCAAACCGTGGATCAGCAGAAGGTGTTCAACCAGACCGACCTCGATACCAACTTTCTTTCCCTTGAGATCCGCAAGGCTCTTGGTGCCGGGCTTGCCGACAATGATGTCATTGCCGTTCGAATAATCGGTCAGCATAATCATGACGCTGCGGGCGCCGGTTCCGCCCATCACCAGGGCGTCGCCATTGGTGACCGTGACGCCATCCAGTTTGCCTGCAGAAAAGGCATCCATGGATGCAGAATAGTCAAACCACTCGAAAGCGACGTCAACGCCGGCTTCCTTGAACCAACCCTTGTCGATAGCGACCTGCCAGGCCACCCATCCGGGCCAATCGCTGTACCCGACCTTCAGGGACTCGGCGGCCATTGCAGAATGGCCCAGTGTCAGGGTCGAGGCGAGAAATGCCGCTGCCAGTCCTCGCAGCACACCCCGTCGCGTCGCGTTAAAAAAAGTAGCCAGTCGCATCGCGTTCTCCTAGTTACTACGAAATAGCCAAATCGTAATACTGAGGATAATACAAGAAATATGCCATGTTTGTTGGGAGACCGTGATGAAACGAAACACCAAACCGGCCGCACGTGAAACGCAGAAAAAACGCGAGACGGTGAGCCGGGTTAGCCTGTCACTTTCGGAGCAACTGCTGTCGGAACTCGATGTCATGGTCGGCGAACGGGGTTTCGCCAGCCGATCGCAGGCGGTCGGAACCATTCTGCACCGCTCACTTGTTGAGCATCAGCACAAGGTCGGCGACCGTGTGATGGTCGGAACGATCACGATCGCCTACGACCACACAGCAAACGGTCTGGGCGAGCGGCTTGCTAATCTTCAGCGCAAGCACATTGACGAGGTGATCTCCTCGCTCCACGTGCACCTGATGCATCATCTGACACTCGAGGTTGTGCTCGTGCAGGGCCCAGCCAAGAAACTCGAAGCCATTGCCAATGCGATGATTACCGAACGCGGCGTGCTTTCGGGACGGCTTGAGCTTGTCGCAGCGCTCATTCCTCAGTTGCACCCCTTCACAAAAGATGATGCAAAGAAAGCACGAAGAACGAGCAAGTAAGGATCGTGCTCAACAGCAGGTGCTCGTGACACGTGCGGTTTGGATACGTGCGTTACAAATGCACGCCCTCATCCAGCCCTCACACAAATACGCGGCATCATGATCTGCGCTACTTCCGGGATGCGTTTTCATCAGCACCAATCTCCAGACGCACCGTCAGGGTTCGGTCGGGGCAAACTCTTGATTAGGAAACGCGGAATCCTTTGGCGTGCGAATGACCACTTCACCATGATTCAAGGCTTGGTGGCAGGAATTGCAGCCACTCGTGAGATCGCCATAGGCCTTGTTGAACCGAGTCTCGTCTTTGGCATGGATGGCCTGGTCAAGATCCGCAAACGGCTGCTGAGTGACAGAGTCGACGATATCCTTGAGCGCGACGCCGTCCTCTTCCGGATGCGCTTGAATCAGGCGGCGAAAGGCACCCGTGAGAGTTTCCATTTCATAGGCGGCCAGTTTCCAATTGTGGTGTTGCCCGGCAACCCAAAGTTTCACGTGTCGCGGCTGGATCGTCGCGATCATCAAATCGCTGACGCTTGGGAGATAATTCGCCGGGGATGTGGCATGTGCAGATTCATGCTCACTGGCTTTAGCGTTGGTCCAAACTGCAATGCCCAGAGCAACAATCGTTGCGATGCTCACAGCTGATAAAAAACGACTGGCTGAATTCATGGTCTTCGCCCCGACATGCCAAACCTCCTGCGCCTTAGTCCGGACATGAGAGGACAGCCGATCGGCGACAGATCTTTTGAAATAACCTGATTGCGGCGTCCAAGACCAGCCACATCGTGGCGTGCGCTGAACATAATCCTCCCATCGGCCACGGCGGTCAGCGCGTCGCCTATGCGCGCGAGGGGCAACGACGGCGCCTCAGAACATCTAAGCCGCTCAGCTTCTGAAAAACGCCAGCCGATTAATTTTGCGGATGTGCCGTATTCGGCAAACGTTTGCCAAAACGATGGTGCCCAGGAAAGGATTGGCGGCTCCCGAGCCTTACATTAACAAAATCAGATACTTATAGGCTCCCGAGTGGAGGCCTTTGTGCCACCTAGTTGTGCCGAAGCAATCCCTAAAACGGTCAATTACCGTGTTTTATGGCATGGATTGAATCGTCACTTCCTTACTTGGTGACCGAGAGACATTCAACAAGAGCAATGCCACCAGTGCAGCGAGACTTAGAAACGATGAGACGATCAAAACCTCGCCCCCTAAGAGATCGATGAGAAGCCCAAATCCCAGCGGGGCTAGGGCCTGACAAATACGAGACGGCGCGCCGAGAAGACCCAGACGATACCCGTAATTTTCGGGGCCGAAAATCGCGAGTGGAAGCGTTCCCCGGGCAATCGTGAGGATGCCATTTCCGGCACCATGCAGGAGGGCGAACAGAACGGCGCCGCCGCCACCAAGCAGTCCGATGAGGCAGGCTCCAATAGGGTGACCAATGCAAGCCAAGCGGGTGGAAATGAGTGGGTGGTATCTGCTCAACAATCCAGCTTCAGCAATTCGAGCCGCAACCTGCGCAGGTCCAATCATGGCGCCCGCGAATAACGCCTGTGCCGGTGTCGCGCCTAACGATTCCACAATTCGCGGCAAATGCGCGGCCATCGCCGCCGTCACCGTCCACGCGGCCGCAAAAGCAAATGCGAGCAGCACCATCGTGCGATCGATCACGATTTGCGGCTTTGGTTCGGGTTTATGCTCGCGTATTAGGCGCTCCGTTTGCGGCAACAGCAAATTCAGTGGCAAGCCGATCAGAATGTGTGCCGCAGCCCACGCAAAACAAGTTTGACGCCAGCCGAAATGCTCAAGGCCGAACGAACTCAACGGCCAACCAATTGTGCTTGCAAAACCAGCAAGCAACGTGATGCCAGTGATTGTCTTTCGCGCATCCCCGCCATAAATGCGTCCAAGAGCCGCGAATGCAGCGTCATAGAGACCAAGCCCCATCCCGACACCGAGCAGCACCCACGCACCTGACATCATCCAGAGCGACGATGACGCTCCAAGCAACGCCAGCCCTGCGGCCAAAATCACGTTGGACGTGCAAAGAATGCTGCGGCCGCCGACGAGATCAATCTGACGGCCGACGCGTGGACCAAGTAATCCGGAGATGACAAGAGCTGCCGAAAATGCCGCAAAGAACCAGTTGCTTGAGATCCCAAGATCATGAGCGATCGGATCGGCCAATATTGCTGGCAGATAATAGCTAGACGCCCACGCTAAGGTTTGCGAGGTGCCAAGAGCGACGATAACGAGGATCTGGCGGTCCTTGGTCATTGTGACCTCAACTGCAACCGCACCCAGCTTTTCCTGATTCTTTGGCGGCTAGATCATCTGCGCAACAAGCATCGGCGTTAACAGAAGCTGGCTCGCCACAACATTCGGACGAACCCGCCCCGCTCTCCACGCCTCCTCGCGTGCAAACGCCCGTCTCGGGTAGCTCCAGTTCGACACGCTCCGCAGCTTCCTTATCCCCGGCGATATCGGCCGCAATCGAACGGACTTGCTCGTAGCCCGTGATCATGAGGAACGTCGGAGCCCGCCCATAAGACTTCATGCCCGCGAGATAAAGCCCTGGCTCGGGTTGAGCGAGTTCTCGGGCGCCGTGAGGGCGAACGGTGCCGCAACTGTGCTCATTAGGATCAATCAGAGGCGCCAGCGCCACCGGCGCATCGATTGCGGGATCAAGACCAAGGCGCAATTCACCGAGAAATGCGAGGTCAGGACGAAAACCAGTCGCGACAATCAGTTCGTCGGCAACGACATTGCGTCCGCAACATGCTGATCCAGCACCAACACGGATTCGCTCGCCAGCAGCCGAAATATGAGTCACGGGAAAGCTCGCCTCGACACGAATCTTACCGGCGGTCACAATCGCCGCGAATGCGGACCCCAACTCACCTCGCGCCGCAAGTTTATCGTTCGCGCCGCCCCCGAAGGCCTTTGACGGGTCCGAGCCTCGCAACAGCCAAATAATCTGCGTGCCGGGCGAATCATCCCGAAGACGGGCGAGTTCCATCAACGTGCCGATAGCGGAATGACCTGCACCCAACACAGCCACCGTCTTTCCTGCGTAACGTGATCGCAGAACGCCGCGAACGTCCGGCATCGCATAAGCGATCCGCCCGGCAAAGTCGCGTTCGCCAACGGCGGGAAGCCCATTACCACCCGCGGGATTAGGCGTAGTCCATGTACCAGAAGTGTCTATTACAGCATCAGCGCGCAGCGTCTCGGGACCAGCACCATTCTGATAGCGTATTTCAAAGGGAGCGGCCTCACGACCTTTGGTCTTTGCCTTGTCGTATCCGACACGGCTGATTGCTATTACGCGGCTTGACGTACGGATGAAATCCTTCAAGACCGTTCGGGTCGCCAATGGATCGAGATAGTGTTCCAGCAATTCCTGGCCAGTTGGGTAGATCTGCGGGTCGGGTGAATTCCATCCGGTGGAAGACAGTAGTCGCTCTGCCGCCTTGTCGATGTTGTATTCCCATGGCGAGAACAACTGAACGTGCCGCCACTGTCGAACAGCGTGGCTTGCTGACTGCCCTGCCTCAAGGACGATAGGATTGAGACCGCGCTCAAGAAGATGAGCTGCAGCCGCAAGCCCAACCGGGCCAGCTCCGATAACAGCGACGTTCTTACTCATATCGCTTCCTGTATTTAGAGAAATATTGAATCATTTGGCGAAACAAAATCAAGCTGCCGATTTTGTATCCGCGCACCCTTCGTCAGCGCAGCATTCCGCAACAAGGAAATCCACCAGGCCTCGCATGGTGTCGTATTCTGCGTGGCAGAAAAGTGTGACTCCCTCTCGCCTTTGCGAAACTAATCCCACCGCCATGAGCTCCTTGAGATGATACGACATCGTAGAAGCGCCCACCTTGAGCTTCTCGCCCAGCTTGCCAGCCGGCATACCCGCATGGCCCGCACGAATGAGAGCCCTGTAGATTTTCAATCGAGTAGCATTACCTAAGGCCTCAAGCCGGGCCGCGGCGTCATCAATCTTCATAAGAGGGACTATGGCACATAAAAGGGTCGAGTCAATGATAATTCGAGAATTATCGAAATAGTGAGATCGCACTTTTTTTGCAGAGGGGTTGACAATAACTCAATATATCTATAACTCTCGATATATGGAAAATGAACTGGCTATTCGCGCAATGGCTGCTCTTGCGCAAAATACGCGCCTTGCTGCCTTCAAAATTCTGGTGAAGCACGAACCAGACGGCCTGCCGGCGGGTGATCTCGCCCGGCTTCTGGAGGTGCCCCAGAATACGCTTTCGGCGCACCTTTCCATCCTCTCGCGAGCAGACCTCGTGACATCCGAGCGCCACAGCCGATCGATCGTCTATCGCGCCAATCTCCATACGTTTCAGTCTGTCGCTCTGTTCCTACTGCGGGACTGCTGCGGCGGCAGGCCGGATATCTGCGCTCCTGTTCTGAACAGCCTCAAGGGCTGTGACACCACGAAATCAAAAAAGGAAAAGTCCCGCGTCTGATCGCCGGAACATCGCCCGCTTTAACCTGGTGAAATTATGAATACGTTCGAACGCTATCTGACGGTCTGGGTCGCACTCTGTATCGTCGCCGGTGTGGCTCTAGGCCACGTGATGCCGAGCTTCTTTGCGGCCGTTGCCTCCGCCGAAGTCGCTAACGTCAATCTTCCCGTAGCGGTATTGATCTGGCTTATGATCGTGCCGATGTTGCTCAAGATCGACTTCGGTGCGCTAGGGAGCGTTCGTGAGCATTGGCGGGGCGTAGGCGTCACTTTGTTCGTCAATTGGGCGGTGAAGCCTTTTTCCATGGCTTTGCTCGGCAGCCTTTTCATCGGACACGTCTTCGCACCGATGCTGCCATCAGCGCAGATTCCATCCTACATTGCCGGTCTGATCCTTTTGGCTGCGGCTCCGTGTACGGCCATGGTTTTTGTCTGGTCAAGCCTCTGCGGAGGCGAACCGCACTACACGCTCAGCCAGGTCGCGCTCAACGACCTGCTTATGGTGTTCTTGTTTGCTCCGCTCGTTGGCCTTCTACTCGGCGTCGCGTCAATAACGGTGCCATGGGCGACATTGTTGTTGTCCGTCGCGCTTTACATTGTCGTCCCGGTCATCGTCGCTCAGCTTTGGCGTAGTTCCATGATCCGTGCCGGTGGCGGCCTCCTTGAACGGACTTTAGCAAAGCTTCAGCCTGTCTCGCTGGTCTCTCTCCTGGCGACGTTGGTTCTGTTGTTCGGCTTTCAGGGGGAGCAAATTCTGCGCCAGCCTGTCGTGATCGCGATCCTCGCGGTGCCGATCTTGATCCAGGTCTACCTCAACGCGGGCATTGCTTATTGGCTGAGCCGCCGTTTCGGCGTGGCTTGGTGTGTAGCAGCGCCCGCCGCTCTGATCGGCGCGAGTAACTTCTTTGAGCTCGCAGTTGCCGCGGCGATCAGCCTTTTCGGATTGAATTCCGGGGCCGCGTTGGCGACGGTCGTCGGTGTACTGGTTGAGGTACCCGTAATGCTTTCAGTCGTACGAATCGTAAAGGCAACGAGAGGCTGGTACGAAGCGGGAGCATCGCGCGAGACCGCCGAAGTTCGTTCATGACAGTCACTATCTTCCACAACCCCGAATGCGGGACCTCGCGCAATACGCTCGCCATGATTAGACAAAGCGGCGAGGATCCGGTCGTGATCGAATATTTAAGGACGCCACCGACACGCGAACGGCTGAAAGAACTGATCGCCGCGCTAGGTCTACCCGTTCGAGGTTTGTTGAGAGAAAAAGGAACGCCCTACAAAGAGCTCGGCCTTGATGATCTCAAATGGTCGGACGACGAGCTGCTCGACTTCATGTTGGCGCAGCCCATCCTCATCAACCGCCCGATCGTCATAACTCCCCAGGGTATAAAGCTCTGCCGTCCGTCAGAAACGGTCTTGACCTTGCTGGACCACCCTGTTCGCCGCTTCATAAAAGAAGACCGGGAAGTGATTGAATCGGATTGATGTTCACCCGATAGTCGGACTTCGATGTTGCGATGCGATAGGGAAGGTCCGCGCCAGAGTTCACTTTGTAATGATTTTAAATGCCGCTAGACTTGCCCTCACGTCTGGAGAAGTCGAATGGCGTCCAGGACCGAGATTTCGCGTCGTGTAGTAGTGGGGACCGGCTTAGCACTGTTGGTCCCTAAGCAAGCCCTGTCCGAACCGGCATCGCCAGAACCAATTCGTTTCGGTCTCACGCCCGTCTTTTTGACATCCGATCTCGAACTTCTCGGTCGGCTTCAATCCTATCTCCAACTCGCAACGGGCCTTCCGGTAAGTCTTATCGAACGGCGTACCTATCAGGAAATCACGGCCATGCTGATTTCCGGTCAGTTGGATGCGGCATGGATCTGCGGCTATCCCTATGTTGCGCATCATCGCGAGCTGCAGCTTGTCGCTGTGCCGCTCTGGCATAACAAGCCGCTGTATCAGGCTTATCTCATCGTCAACAAAGAACGCGACGCTCAAACGCTCGCTGATCTACGCGGCGATATTCATGCTTTCTCGGACCCGGACTCCAACTCGGGTTTTCTCGTAACCCGCGCGGATCTTGCGGGCATGGGACTAAGACCCGAAAATTTCTTCCGCAGATCGATCTTTACCTATGGCCACCGCAACGTCATTCGTGCCGTGGCATCCGGTCTCGCCCAATCAGGTTCGGTGGACGGCTATGTCTATGATGTCGTCGCAAACCTCGAACCGTCCCTCGTATCCAACACTCGCGTTCTCTCAGCATCCGAATGGCTTGGGTTTCCTCCCATCGCTGGACCAAAGAACCCGCCGGACAGCCAGAGGCTTTCACTGCTCAAAACCGCACTTCTCGATATGCACAAAACCGAAGAAGGGCGGGCCGTCCTCTCTATGCTTCAATTGGACGGATTCGCGAGTGAGGGACCGGCTCTATACGAAACCATCGCAGCGAAGGCTGCTCTGGTCGCATCGGCAGGATAAAGCCCATGTCTCGCGTCGGAAAATGGCCCATCACCGTCAAAGTCCCGCTGGCGGTTGCGGCCCTGATGATTACGGTCGGCATAATTGTTTCAGAGCAAGTTCTTCGTCGGCTCGAAGAAACGCAAACTCGCTTTCTGTCCGATCTCTCGCAGAGTTACCTGGATGGTCTGTCGTCTGCCATCACACCCGCACTTTTACGGGAGGACAATTGGGAGGTTTACGACGCCATCGATAGAGCCAACACAACAAACCGAGGACTGCGAGCCACGGAGACGATCGTCACCAATGCAGACCGCTCGGTGATCGCTTCTTCTGATCCCCGCATCCATCCGATTGGTTCACAAATAACGACAAAACTGCCCGTCAATAAATTCAGTTTCGAGGCAGGCGCGAATACAGCAAGCGCGATCCGTGTGCTTTCCTACCCTGGCCGAACGGCCGGTATCATTTTCGCGACATTCGACACAAGACACCTGGCGGCAGAGCGTAGAGACGTTTTGTTGGCTTTAACGGCGAGCAATGGAATCCTGACCCTGACGCTCGCGTTAGCAGGCTGGTTCCTTGTTACGCGAATGATGTCGCCCGTGAGGGTTCTCACCGACCATCTCGGCGTGGCGCAAGATGGACATGCCGATCTCATTCCGTCCTCCCACCTGTCAAAAACCTCTGGCGAATTCGGCCTTCTCTTCAGGTCCTACAACGCACTGGTTTGCTCGATGCGCGACCGGGAGGAGCTTGCAATACGGCTGGCTGAAGAAAAGCGCCTTGGCAGTTTAGGGCGTTTGGCTTCGTCCTTGGCTCACGAGATAAACAATCCGCTCGGTGGCCTTTTCAACGCTCTTTCCACGCTTAAGAGCCACGGCAACATTGAACATGTCCGGGAACGTTCATTAGGACTGCTTGAGCGCGGATTGAATGGCATCAAAGACACCGTGAGAACGACTCTGACGGTCTATCGATCTGACAGTCAATCAAGACACCTGGAGCCCTGCGACATCGATGACCTCAAGCTTCTTGTCGCGCCGGAGGCAAAGCGTCGGTCAGTCCGCATCGAGATGATCAATGGTCTTGTTGAGAAGATGCCTGTTCCGGCAACGCCGGTCAGACAGGCGATTTTGAATTTACTTCTTAATGCGATTGCCGTCTCGCCCGACGGCGCGACCGTCACGCTCAAAACAAACAGCAACAAACAACTCGAAATAACCGTAAAGGATCGCGGCCCAGGCTTACCGGATTGGGCAGCGGAGGTTCTCACCGCGGCCAAACCCACGCCTCCACGATCCGAAGGCGGGCTCGGCCTTTGGGCCACGAGTAGACTCATCGCTCAATTGTGCGGACGAATAAGTATTAAGCCGGCAGACCCCGGCACAGAAATTTTCATTCAAATTCCTCTTGCGGGACCGGAGTTAGCCAATGCCGCGTGAACAGCGATTAGTCGGACTGGTCGAGGACGATCCGGTCATGGGTGAAAGCTTGGTCCAGCGACTGACGCTGGATGGTATTGGCGTGAAATGGTGGCAAGACGGCGAGACTGCAGTCAAAGCGATCGCAGGCAGTCGCTTTGACGCCATCGTCTGCGATATTCGTCTTCCCGATATGAACGGCGAACAATTCTTCACTGAAGCGGCTCGGAGCGGGACCGCAGCTCCATTCATGTTCATTACGGGACAGGGAGATATCGACCAGGCTGTAAGGCTCATGCGTGCTGGAGCGCGGGATTATGTAACGAAGCCGTTTGATATGGACCGGTTTCTCGCGAGACTTGCGGAGATTTTCAGGCCTCAACAGTCCATTGTCTCTGACGCACTGGGATATTCTCAGCCTGCAAAAGAAATGGCACATCTCATCGAACGGTTGGCTCCGCTTCCCTCCACCGTTCTGCTCACGGGAGAGACCGGTAGCGGCAAGGAGGTCGCCGCTCGCTTCCTGCACGCAACCTCGCCCCGCAGCGACAAACCTTTCATCGCCGTCAACTGCGCCGCCATCCCATCTGAGCTGATGGAAAGCGAACTGTTCGGTCACGAAAGAGGAGCCTTTACCAGCGCATCTCAACGCCATGTTGGGTATGCCGAACGCAGCGGAACTGGAATCCTTTTCCTTGATGAAATCGGCGACATGCGACTCGAGCTACAGGCAAAGCTGTTGCGCCTTCTCGAAGAACGTAAGTTCAGCCGTGTAGGCGGCGAAGCTGCTCTTCCCTTCAACGGTCGACTAATCGCAGCAACCAACCAGGATTTGTTCGAGCTCGTGCAAAAGGGCCGCTTTCGCGAGGATCTCTACTACCGAATCAATGTCGTAACCGTGGAAGTGCCGTCTCTTCGTGCAAGACGCGACGACATTCCTTGGCTGATGAACAAATTCCTGAACGAATTCTCGGCAACAGCAAGCCGCGATATCAGGTGTTTCAGCGCACTCGCCGAACAAGCCGCGCTCCACTACCCCTGGCCTGGAAACGTGCGTGAACTCAGAAACCGGGTCGAACGAGCCGTCGCCCTAGGTCTGGATGAATGCATCATGCCTGGCGATCTGTTTCCGGCGACAGAACGAAGCGCGTCACGCACCAACCTCGAATCCTTAGAGGATGTCCGGCAAGACGCTGAACGGCGTCATATCCTTCGTGCACTTCAGAACGCTGGCGGTGAAATCGGAACCGCGTCGAAAATTTTGGGAATTGGCCGGACGACCCTTTGGGAAAAAATGCGCCGGCTCGGCTTGAGTACCGACACTCAGGATTCAGCTCATTAGCGTAGCTGCGGCGTTCTGACGCCCCGTGGACGCTCCTCAATCCCAACTGACGAATGCTCTATTCAACGATATGTCGATCATTGTTCGTATTTCTGAACGAACGGCACCGCAACATGTTCGGAAGCCCGAACATAAACGGCTCGCTCGCAGTGACTGCGCACCAAAAACATCAATCGTTCCAGTACTGAGGCTCATTGGCGCGATCCCTGCAGAGCACTCCCCGTCCGATGGGACAAAATAAACAATGGTCTGGGGAGATCATCATGAAGAGTTGCGACAAGCTCGTCGATGCCGGCCGCCGTCAATTCCTGAGCGGCGCCGGCGCAATGACTGCGGCGGTTGCTGCCGTTTCGGTTCTACCTTCCGAAGCAAAAGCCGACCAGGTACCCACAACCCTAGTTCGCTACCCCAAGAGCAGGCTCGGTAACGTTGCGGATTTGAAAGCGAACGAGCCGCTTGCCGTCAACTATCCCGATGATGATGCGCCAGGCGTTTTGATCAAGCTTGGCCAACGAGTCCTCGGTGGTGCCGGTGCTGATGGCGATATCGTTGGTTTTACGACAGTCTGCCCGCATAAGGGCTTCCCACTGAATTATGTCGCTTCCGACAAGACGATGAATTGCCCGGGTCATTATTCGCGGTTCGACTGCGAGAAAGGCGGGCAGCAAATCTGGGGTCAGGCGACGCAGAACCTCCCTCAATACACGCTTCGCATCGACGAGAAGGGCGACATCTATGCCGAAGGCATAGACGAACTGCTCTACGGCCGTCTTTCGAACGTTCTGTAAGGAGAGAGAACATGACATTCAAACGCCAAATCGGTCATCTTCCAATCGTTCCTGCAGATGCAAAGGAACACAATGTTGTCTGCCACTACTGCATCGTCGGATGTGGTTATAAGGCCTACAGTTGGGATGCGCGCTATGAGGGCGGCACCGCACCAGATCAGAATAAATTCGGCATCGATCTTTCCAAACAGCAGGAAGCCGACACGGGCAATTGGTATTCGCCTTCGATGTACAACATCGTAAAGCAGGATGGCCGTGATGTGCACTTGGTCGTAAAGCCGGACAAAGATTGCGTGGTCAATTCAGGTCTCGGATCGCCGAGGGGTGCCCGCATTGCCGAGATGAGCTACTCGCGTCAGCGTAACACCCAGCTTCAACGGCTAACCGATCCTCTCGTCTGGCGTTACGGACAGATGCAGCCCACAAGCTGGGATGACGCGCTTGATCTGGTAGCTCGAGTAACAGCAGCCGTGATCGCCAAACAAGGCGAAGATGCGCTCTTTGTTTCCGCATACGATCATGGCGGCGCTGGCGGCGGTTATGAGAATACCTGGGGCACGGGCAAGCTCTATTTCGGCGCGATGAAGATCAAGAACATCCGCATCCACAATCGTCCCGCTTACAATTCGGAGGTGCATGGAACGCGTGATATGGGTGTCGGCGAGCTCAACAATTGCTACGAGGATGCCGAACTCGCCGACACCATCGTTGCCGTTGGGACGAATGCTCTCGAAACTCAAACCAATTACTTCCTCAACCACTGGATACCGAATCTACGCGGCTCGACCTCCGACAAGAAAAAAGCCGAATTCGGCAATGAACCGGCTGATCGCGCACGGATAGTCATCGTCGACCCAAGACGAACAGTGACGATCAATGCATGCGAGATCGAAGCCGGCAAAGAGAATGTCCTTCACCTCGCTCTGAACTCAGGCACGGATCTCATTCTCTTCAATGCTTGGTTTACGTATGCCGTCGACAAGGGCTGGATCGATAAGTCATTCGTTCAAGCCAACACCAAAGACTTCGAAAAAGCGGTCGCTGCCAATAAGGTATCGGTCGCGGATGCCGCTAAAATCACGGGGCTGAGCGAAGCCGACATCGTCAAGGCGATCACCTGGATTGCCGAGCCCAAAGCTGGCGGTGCCCGCCGGCGCGCGATGTTTGCTTATGAGAAAGGCCTGATTTGGGGGAACGACAACTACCGCACCAATCAGGCACTCGTGAACATCGCTCTAGCCACCGGCAACATCGGAAGGCCCGGTGGTGGCTGTGTCCGCATGGGCGGCCACCAAGAGGGATATTCACGGCCATCGGACGCACATGTCGGTAAGCCTGCCGCTTACGTCGATCAACTTCTCATCGGCGGAAAGGGAGCGGTTCACCACATCTGGGGATGCGATCACTACAAGACCACCTTGAACGCGATGGAGTTCAAGAAAGTCTACAAGAAGCGGACGGACATGGTGAAAGACGCCATGAATACGGTTCCTTATGGTGACCGTAACGCGATGGTCAAAGCCATCACCGACGCGATCGCGAAGGGCGGCTTGTTTGCCGTCAATGTCGATATTGTACCAACCAAGATCGGTGAAGCATGTCACGTTGTTCTTCCCGCCGCGACATCCGGCGAGATGAACTTGACGTCCATGAATGGTGAGCGCCGCATGCGCCTAACGGAGCGGTACATGGACCCTCCGGGACAGTCGATGCCCGATTGCCTGATCGCCGCTCGTCTTGCCAACAATCTTGAGCGTGTGTTCCGTGAAATGGGCAAGAACGACGTCGCCGACAAATTCAAGGACTTCGATTGGAAAACGGAAGAAGACGCGTTCATGGATGGATACGCCAAACATGAAAAAGGCGGCGAATTCGTTACCTACGCGCGGTTGCGCGCCATGGGGACCAACGGTTTCCAAGAGCCAGCGGTCGGATTGGAAAGCACTGGTGTTGTCGCCGGCGGCACATCGACCGGCACTTCCGGAGAAGTGCTGAAAGGACCAGCCATCGAGAGTGCTCGGGGAAAAGAACCCGTCCAAAAGGATGTTGCCACACAAACTGGCGCTCCTGTCGCGGCAAGTCGGGATCAGCAGAAGATCGTCGGCACCAAGCGTCTTTACGCGGATGGCAAGTTCAATTCCAAGGACGGAAAGGCTTCGTTTGCTGCGTCTCCGTGGCGGGGACTTCAGGCTCCAGGAAAACAGGCTGAGAAGGATAAATTCCAGTTCCTGATCAACAATGGGCGCACAAACCTTGTCTGGCAAAGTGCCTATCTCGACGTCGAGAACGAACTTGTCATGGATCGCTGGCCCTATCCATTTATCGAGATGAACCCATCCGACATGAGCGAGCTTGGATTGAAAGAGGGCGATCTTGTTGAGGTCTATAACGACAACGGCTCGACGCAAGCGATGGCACTCCCAACGCCGACTGCAAGACGAAAACAGTCTTTCATGCTGTTCGGTTATCCGACCGGGGTGCAGGGCAACGTCGTCTCCAAAGGCGTCAATGAATTGATCATCCCAAACTACAAGCAGACGTGGGGCAATATTCGTAAGATTGCGGATGCCCCGGCGGGGGTGAAACATCTGTCCTTCAAGTCTAACGAGTACGTGACCTGATCGTAAATGAGGGATTCCCGAACGGAATCCCTTATTCCACTTGAGGGGGACGGCATGAATCTTCATCGAGGCTTTCTTCAGCACGACGTTAGCGACTGCACGCAGGGAAAATCGTTGTTGTCTCTTCGACAGGCGCGCGAGATTTTTCTCAAAGACGTGCAGCCGATCACCGGCACAGTTTCCCTCGGGCTTAACGAGGCCGTGTCTCGCATCACGGGGGCCGACATCGTCACTGACGTTTCTCTTCCAAGGTTTGACAACTCCGCAATGGATGGCTTCGGCATTTGTGACCAAGACCTGTCGGGAGTCTTTCCTAAGACTTTACAACTGACGGGGCGCGCCCTCGCCGGACATTCAGCGACGGCCAGTTGCACACCCGGATCAGCAATACGCATTCTGACCGGGGCTCGAGTGCCGTCAGACATCGCGGCGGTTATCCCGCAAGAGCAAGTCACCGTCGTCGGCGATACGATCTTGATTTCTAGCGCACCGCGTTATGGCGCAAACATCCGGCGCCAAGGTGAGGATACTCAAGCCGGTTCGGTTGTCTTGCCGAAAAGGACGATCATCGACGCCAGACACATCGCAATGCTAGTGGCGACCGGTTTCCCGCAGATCCAAGCTTTACGACCACTCCGAGTTGGAGTGATTTCCACCGGGGACGAACTTTCGGATGACAGCCGAGACTTGAGCTCAAATGGCATCGTCGACGTTAATAGGCCAATGCTGCGAGCCCTCCTAGCCTCGCCAATGTTTGACGTCACCGATTTTGGCATTTGCCGCGACGACTCTGATTCACTTTCACGAATTTTGAACAATGCCGCACGGCGAATAGATCTGATCATTTCATCAGGCGGAATTTCCGGAAGCGAAACAGACTGCTTGGAGAGTGCGGTACAGAAAGCTGGCGGAACATACGAGCCGGCTGAGAGTGGCCATCAGACCTGGAAAGCCGATTGCGAAGGGGCGCGTTGGCACGATGGAGATCGTCGGCCTTCCGGGTAACCCGGTATCTGCGCTAGTCAACTTTCTCCTTTTCGGCCGGCCAATGCTGTTCAATAAACTTGGTATCACCCCGCCCATTCTCTCGACGATGAAAGCGAGATGTACCGAGGTTCTCCCTCGGCGTTTTAATCGTTCTGAATTCATCCCGGTTCAAATCAGCGACCTCAACGAGTACGGAGAGTCAATTGTCCGCAAGCTTGGCAGCGGCAGCTCTTCGAGCTTGAGCCCATTGGTCGCCGCGGATGGTTTTGCGCTGGTTGAAGCGGGAGAAGGCTTCATTGAGGCCGGCGAACGTGTGGACTTCTACCCCTTCCAAAGCGCCTTTTCGGTCTCATGAGGAAGAAACGGATGAAATTGACTGCGAGTATCTTCGCGCTCTCGTTTATCGGAATAACCTCAGCTCATGCGCAGGACGTCGACGCCGGCCGCAGGGTATTCAATAAGTGCATCGCATGCCATTCGGTCGGACCAGGCGCCAAGAATAAGATCGGTCCCGAGCTAAACGGCCTGATCGGAAGACGAGCAGGTTCGGTGCCAGGGTTCTCTTACTCTGACGCAAACAAGCAATCCGGAATCACGTGGACCGAAGACGAGTTTGCCAAATACATTCGGGACCCGCAGGGCACGGTGAAAGGGACGAAGATGGCCTTCGCCGGTTTGAAGAATGATCAGGAGATCAAAGACGTCACCGCGTTCCTCAAATCCTTCGATAAGGACGGCAATCAAAAATAGGAATTTAACCCGTCTTTAAGCGGGGCTCATTGCGTCTGCTGACACTCCGAGTATTCGCAGCGATCCAATTAGCTGGACGGATACCCGGCTGACGGTCTCTATCGGTTCCTTTTCAAGGAAAAGTCTCGCAAAGGCCTCACGAGGTCTTGCCCAGTCATGCTGCCGTCATATAACTTGTCCATAAACGTAGACATATGGACATGACGGACTTTCACAAATGAGCACCCTAGAACAGACCGCAATCGAAGGTTTCGGCTCGCTCGCCCAGCCAACCCGCCTTGAGACCATGCGGCTTCTGCTGGCCGCGCATCCTGCAAGTGTATCTGCAGGCGAAATCGCCAAGAGGTGTGACGTTCCTCACAATACAATGTCGAACCACTTGAGCATTTTGGCCCGCGCGGGGCTTGTGAACGTCGAAAAAGATGGCCGTTCGATGAACTACCGTGCCGACGCAGGTGCTTTTCGATCCCTGATCGACTTCCTCGCCAAAGACTGTTGCGGAGGACGCCCGGAGCTTTGCGGTTACTTCCCCGATGCCGTGAAGCCTGAAGCCCGAGACGAATCGAGCGTTGTTCTGCCCTCTTTCAACGTTCTGTTTCTATGCACTCATAACTCCGCGCGTTCGATCATGGCAGAGGCGTTGCTCGATCGACTGGCCGGCGGGAAATTCCGCGCCTACTCCGCTGGGTCGGACCCAATTAAATCGCCTCTTCCGGAAGTGATCGAGCGTCTCAAAGCCCTGGGCCATGACGTGTCGGATTTGCGCAGCAAATCGTGGAATGAATTTACCGGCCCCACCGCTCCGCGAATGGATTTCATTATCGCGCTTTGTGATACGCCCGAAGGCCAAGCCTGCCCTGATTTCGGCGATCGGTTTGTTACCGGTGCTTGGCCGCTTCCAGATCCAAGCAAATTCGCTGGCTCAAATACCGAGCGCACCACGTTACTCAACGAACTCTACGCCATGATCCGGCGGCGGATAGAGATCTTTATCAATCTTCCGTTCGCTTCGCTCGACCGCATGGCGCTCAAAAAGCGTCTTGACGAGATTGGCGATACGACACGCGTCGCGCCATAAGAGGGTATAATGAAAGTTGGTATTAACGGCATGGGCCGGATAGGGCGCTTAGCGCTTCGAGCGGCGCTCGGTGGGATTTCACGCGTAGATAACGATCCTCATCACGACAACCGGTTAGACATCATTCACGTCAACGAACTTAAAGGTGGCATCGCCGCGACGGCACATCTTTTGGAGTTCGATAGCATCCACGGCCGCTGGCGGACTTCGTTCACTGTGAACGACGAACAATCCTTCGACGTTGGATCAAAGCGCATCGGGTTCAGTGACAAAGCGAAGCCTGAGGACGTAGCTTGGGGTGATCTTGGCTGCGATATCGTGCTCGAATGCACGGGAAAATTCCTCAACCCGGATCAGTTACAAGGTTACTTCGATCGCGGCGTCAAAAAGGTGATCGTTGCGGCCCCTGTCAAACATGAAGGCGCCCTCAATATCGTCGTCGGCGTGAACGACAGACTTTACGACCCCACAAAACACCACCTTCTCACTGCCGCCTCCTGCACAACCAACTGCCTGGCCCCGGTGGTGAAGGTGATTCATGAAGCGATCGGGATTCGTCATGGGCAAATCACAACGATTCATGATCCGACCAACACCAATGTCGTGGTTGATGCGCCCCACAAAGACTTGAGAAGGGCGCGATCGGCGATGTTGTCGATGCAGCCCACGACCACCGGCAGCGCGACTGCAATTGCCCTTATCTACCCAGAGCTCAAAGGCAAGCTCAATGGACACGCTGTGCGGGTACCAGTTCTAAATGCCAGCCTCACAGACTGCGTCTTCGAACTCAACCGAGAAACGACGGCGGCTGAGGTGAATCAGCTCTTTGAAGCCGCGGAAGCGACGGTGCTCGCAGGCATTCTGGGAATCGAAAAACGGCCTCTCGTTTCTGCGGACTACAATAACGATAGCCGCAGCTCGATCGTCGATGCGCAAAGCACGATGGTCACAGACGGAACGCTGCTCAAAGTCTATGCCTGGTACGATAACGAGATCGGCTATTCGTGCCGCATGGTCGACCTTGCCAACATTGTGCGGAGGGCAGGCTTATGACCTCAATGGCGAGGAACTACCTGATCGTGACGGCTTCCTATTGGGGGTTCACCTTGGTGGACGGCGCCCTGCGGATGCTCGTTTTGTTTCATTTCTTCAGGTTAGGCTACACGCCCTTTACACTCGCCTTTCTATTCTTGCTTTATGAATCGGGCGGCATCGTCGCCAATGTCGCGGGCGGCTATTTCGCGTCGAAGTACGGCATTCCCCGAATGCTCGCTACTGGTCAGGCTTTGCAGATCTTCGGCCTGGTCATGCTCTCCCTGCTGAACCCTGCTTGGGGAGCCGTCTTGTCCGTGGCTTGGGTCGTGGTCTCGCAAGGCATTGCGGGCATCGCCAAGGACGTCACCAAGACCGCTTCAAAATCAGCGATCAAGGCTACTTCCGCCAATGGAAGCGGCCAATTGTTCCGCTGGGTGGCATGGTTCACTGGCTCAAAGAACGCCATGAAAGGCGTAGGCTTTTTCATCGGTGGCTTGCTGCTGGACCTAATTGGCTTTCGTGCCGCGCTTTGGGCAATGGCAGCCCTCATTGCGCTGATCATGATCGCGGGATTTCTCACCCTGCCGCGCGAACTCGGTAAGGCCAAATCCTCGAAGTCGATCCGTGAACTCTTTGCAAAATCGCGCGGCGTGAATTTGTTGGCAGCGGCGCGCATCTTCATGTTCGGCGCTCGTGACGTCTGGTTTGTCGTCGGCCTCCCGGTCTTCCTCTATGCCAAAGGCTGGAATTTCCTCAGTGTCGGCGGATTCCTCGCCGCCTGGACGATTGCCTATGGCTTAATCCAGGCCATTGCGCCCTCACTTGTCGCACGTAGCAGTGACGGACTGAGTCGTGAAGTTCCTGGCGCCCGTGTATGGGGCGCGATACTGGCAGCCGTCCCGATCATCCTCATGATCGTCATGCAGTACGATGTCGTGAGCCGCCCAGACTTGGTTTTGGTCGCCGGATTGGCGTTCTTCGGACTGCCGTTCGCCGTCAATTCATCGCTGCACTCCTATCTTATTCTTGCCTATGCAGGCTCAGAGAAGGCGGCAGAGGACGTCGGCTTTTATTACGCCGCCAATGCCGCCGGTCGACTGCTCGGCATTACTCTGTCGGGCCTTCTCTATCAGCTTGCGGGTATCAATGGCTGCCTCCTGGGCTCGGCCGTGATGCTCGTCACGTCTTGGATGTTAACGTTCATCTTGCCTTCGCAGCGCTCACCGCTGCGCGCTCAATCGGCCTTTTAATCACAGAGTCCTTCGCAAATGTCGGTACTTCAAAGCCGAAAGTTTCCAGATCCCATCATTGTATGCGGAGAGTTCATTTTGGATCGCGAAGCTTTGCGGGCTTGGCGAGGCACCATTGAACTTAACCTTTCGCTGCGCCAGTTGCGCATCCTGGAGATATTCATGGAGCGGCCAGGTCAGATCATCAGCCGCGCTTTCATCCGATCAACGGTCTGGGGTCCGGCCACAACGGTCTCGGGAAACAATGTCGACGTCGAAATCGGTCACCTGCGCAAGATCCTGCGCGGCGCGGACAATGATCATCCGATCAAGACGGTCAGAGGCTCCGGCTTCACTTTTGAGCCTAAAGAAGCTCAAACACACGGCTAGATCCTGCGGGTTAACACGCCTGCGCGAAGCGATCGTCGAGAGCATATCCGGCGCCGCGCACCGTCCGGATCGGATCCTGATCGCCACTCAGATTCAGTAATTTTCGAAGGCGTCCAATGTGGACATCGACTGTTCGTTCATCGATGTAAATGTCACGTCCCCAAACACCGTCAAGCAACTGTACACGGCTAAAAACCCGACCGGGATGTTCAAGAAAGAATTCCAACAGCCGGTACTCCGTCGGGCCTAAGTTGGCGGCGCGGCCTGCCCGTGCCACGCGACGCCTCTCCCGATCCAATTCAATATCGCCATATGAAAGGATGGTTGCCATCCGGCTCGGACTTACACGGCGGAGCAGTCCTCGCACCCGGGCCCGAACCTCTGGTACGGAGAACGGTTTAACGATGTAATCATCGGCACCGGTCGCCAGTCCCCGGATCCGCTCGCTCTCTTCGCCACGAGCTGTAAGCATAATGATGGGCCAGCTCTTTGTTTCAAGGTTGCCGCGAAGCCGCCGACAAAGCTCGATGCCCGAAAGCCCTGGAAGCATCCAATCCAGGATCAGAAGGTCCGGCAGGTATTCCTTTAGTCGCGCGTCGGCGTCATTGCGTCAGTCAAATGCTTTGGCCAGCTTTGTTCGTTTGGATTGTTTTTGTGCTCCTCAATCCAACGGTCATGCCAAGCAGCAGCGATCGAATGCGCGTCTCGTTCGCTAAGTGACCGATTTCCTTCTCGCAGATTTGCCCAGCGCCCTTCCAACTCTGCAAGCGCTTCTGCATGCCGAAGTTTCGCGATCGCCGGGTCTTTGGTCTGAAGGCTTTTCTTCTCTTCGCGCTTACCGACGAGAGCGCGCAAGTCCGCAGGAACGCCCCTGCGAAACCAATACATACCTGTGTCGGGATGCTTCCATGGACGCGCCATCGGCAAGGGCATTTTGTACCAGCCTTTTGTACCAAGCCGGAAGCCCTAAGAGATTTATTTTGCGGATTTGCTCAGCGCAGGAAGCACTTAGCTAATCGATGGTGCCCAGGAAAGGACTCGAACCTTCACGCCTTGCAGCACAGGTACCTGAAACCTGCGTGTCTACCAATTCCACCACCTGGGCGCGGACGCGTGTGTACGGATCGGTTGTCCGCTTGTCAAACTCCGATCGACGCCATGCGACAGTTTTCGCTTTTGCCGCTTTTTCTCAGGGTGGGCTGGCATCCCCCCGCCGCCTGAAAACGCTATAAGGTCTGTACAGCCCAATCGCGATGGCGTATCGCAAAAACGCCAAAAACCCACGCGGCTTAACCGGTAGAATCAGGATCGTTCCCATGGCAGCCCCCATCGATACCCTCGTCACAGTTTTCGGCGGATCGGGTTTTCTGGGGCGACACGTTGTCAGGTCCCTTTGCAAACGGGATTATCGCCTGCGGGTCGGCGTCCGCCGCCCGGAACTGGCCGGCCACCTGCAGCCCCTTGGGAAGGTCAGCCAGGTCAATCCGGTTCAGGCCAATGTGCGCTACCCGGCTTCGATCGAGGCCGCAATGCGGGGATCCAGCGTCGTGGTCAATCTGGTCGGCATTCTCAGCCCCGGAGGCGCCCAGACCTTCGATGCCGTCCAGGCGGAAGGCGCCAAGACCATCGCGGAAGCCGCCGCCAGGATCGGTGCCCGCGTCGTGCATGTTTCCGCGATCGGAGCCGATGCTGATTCGGCTTCGAGTTATGCCAGGTCCAAGGCCGCCGGCGAGCAAGCCGTGCTCTCCGCTGTCCCCGGTGCCACGATCGTTCGCCCCTCTGTCGTGTTCGGGCCGGAAGATCAATTCACCAACCGTTTTGCCGCGCTGGCTCGCCTGGCGCCGATGCTGCCGGTGATCGGCGCTGATACCAAGCTGCAACCGGTTTATGTCGGCGATGTCGCGGACGTTGTGGCCGACGCGGTCGACGGCAAGACCAAGCCTGGCGCTACCTACGAGATCGGTGGCCCCGAAGTGCTGACCATGCGCGAGGCCATCCAGATGATCCTGCGCGTGATCGACCGCCACCCGGCGCTTGTGCCGTTGCCGTTCGGCGTTGCCAAGCTCAAGGCCAGTTTCCTGCAGTTCGCGCCTGGCGATTTCAAGCTGACCCCGGATCAGGTCGAACTACTGAAGATCGACAATGTCGTTTCCGAAGCCGCCAAGGCAGCGGGCCTCACGCTGGAAGGCCTCGGCGTCCAACCGGAGTCGATGGAGGCAATCCTGCCGTCCTATCTCTGGCGCTTCCGCAAGGCCGGCCAGTTTACCCGCGTCGCATCCTGATTTTTACCGTCCCACGAACTCGGCCGGCGCAATGCGCCGTCCGCTGCAACAGGGTTTGGATGGGAGCGGAAGCCTTACTTTCCAAGCGCCAAGGCGATCAGGCCGAGTGTGCCGACAATGACGCGCCACCAGGCGAAGAACGCAAAGCCGTTGCGGGTGACGAAATCGAGAAACGTCTTTACCACGATCGCGGCTGTAATGAACGACACCACGAAGCCGACCAAAATGATCAGCGCGTGGTCCATCGTCATATCGGCGCGGTCCTTGTAGAAATCGTAGGCAAACGCACCGACCATGGTCGGGATCGCCAGAAAAAACGAAAACTCCGCGGCGGAGCGCTTGTCGGCGCCGAACAGCATCGCTGCCACGATCGACGCGCCGGAGCGTGATACACCGGGAACCATCGCCGCGCACTGAGCGATGCCGATACCGAGATACATCGGCAGTGGAAATGTCATCGCGTTATGATAGCGCGGATTGATGTCGTAGCGGTCGACCCACAGCAGCACCGCGCCGCCCGCGATCAGCGAGAAGCACACCACCCACGGATTGAATAACACTGCCTTGATGAAGTGGCCGAAGATCAGACCGAGAACCACCGCAGGAATAAACGCAACGAGTACGCCGATCACGAACCGCCGCGCGGCCGGATCGGTAAACATATGCGTCGCGACATGCCATAGCCGCTGGAAGTAGAGCAGCAGGATCGCCAGAATCGCGCCGAGCTGGATCATCACCGCAAACGTCTTCCAGAAATTATCCTGGTCGAGATTGAATATGCGTTCCGCCAGCAAGAGGTGTCCGGTCGAGGACACGGGCAGGAACTCTGTGACTCCCTCGACAATACCCAGGAAAAGCGCCTTCAGAAGATCGGCCAACATCACATCATCCATCAATGGGGAGGAACCGGCGACGGGCGCCGTTGTGGCCTATTCAAACAGACCCCGCAATGTGAAAAGACTCAAAAAGCGCCTTGCTCAATGGACTATCTTGAGTAGGTTCGGGCGCCCCTCTCCTTCTTTTCGCCGGAAATGTTTCCTTAAGGACCTCCTTAAGATTCGGCGCGCTAAACCACGGTGGTCATGCTCACGCTGTTTCAACACGCCTTTTGTCCGCACTCGCGCTTCGTTCGGCTGGTTCTGGGCGAATACGGTCTGGAGACCGAGCTTGTGGAGGAAAAAGTCTGGGAGCGCGACGAGGCGTTTCTGGCGATGAATCCGGCAGGCACCACGCCCGTACTCGTCACCGACGACGGGCTGACGATTCCGGGCGCCGGTGTCATTGCCGAATACATCGATGAAACGATTGGACCGCAGACCGGCGAACGCAGGTTGTTGCCGGCAGCTCCGGAAGACCGCATCGAAGTGCGGCGGTTGATGTCGTGGTTCAACGAGAAATTCCATGAGGAAGTGAGTGGGCCGCTTGTGACGGAACGCGTCTACAAACGCTTCATGAAATCCGAACACGGCGGCGGCGCGCCCTCGACGGATATCCTGCGCGCCGCTCGATCAAACCTGCGTTATCATCTGGCCTATATCGGCTGGCTTGCGCGGACACGTAACTTTCTGGCCGGTGACCGCCCGACCTACGCCGACCTCGCGGCCGCCGCGCATCTGTCGGCGATCGACTATCTCGGCGACGTGCCGTGGAGCGAAGACGATGCTGCCAAGGCGTGGTACGTGCGCGTCAAATCACGCCCGTCGTTCCGGCCGCTGCTGAACGAATGGCTGCCCGGCCTGCCCGCACCGGCGCATTACATCGATCTCGATTTCTGATCCTGCTCGGCTTCCCGCAAAGACGGGACGAGCGAATCTTCACCATCGCAGCGACGCGGACCGCCATTATCCTTCCGCCAGTTCCTTCACCGTCGCCAGGATGCGCGCAATATCCTGAGGACGCGACAGGCGATGATCGCCGTCCTGAATAAGCGTCAACACCACATCGTCGCTCGGCAGCGAATGTGTGAGCTTGAATGCGTGCTGCCAGGGCACGTCCTCGTCCTTGGCGCCCTGCAGAATCCGGACCGGACAGCCAAGATCGAGCATGCCATCCAGCACGAGATGGTCACGGCCCTCTTCAATCAGTCTATATGTGATCGGATAGGGATCACCATAATCCGATGGGCGGTACCACACGCCGCGGATTTCCATCTCCTTGCGGATTGCGGGCGAAAACGCCTTCCACATCAGTTCTTCGGTGAAATCCGGCGCGGGCGCGATCAGTACGAGGCCCGCGAGCGACGCATCTCCCTTGTCCTTGCGCGCAGCAATGGCTCGTGCCAGCAGCAGTGCCATCCATCCGCCCATCGACGAGCCGACAAGAACCTGCGGCCCTTCGCAGAAGGCGTCAAACACGGCGATGCTTTCTTCAAGCCATTGTCCGATCGTGCCGTCCTTGAAATCGCCCGACGATTCCCCGTGGCCGGAATAATCGAAACGCACATAGGCGCGATCATTTTCGACCGCGAACGCATCGAGCGCCGCTGCTTTGGTGCCCTTCATGTCGGAACGAAAACCGCCCAGCCACACCAGACCCGGCAAGCGGCCGGTTCTGCGGCGCACCGCAATACGGCGCTCTCCAAGAGGCGTTCTGACGTCAATGAACTCGGGTTGTTCAGGGATAAGATCGGTCATTGGGGTTCGCGGATCGTGTGAGCTGCCCGCTGTTATTGAAAGAGCGGGCATGGTGTCAACGCGCCGTTCCTTCCCGGGGGGCCGGGACGGATGATTCCGCGCCGGGCAGCGACCTCTCAGCCGGACTTCCCTTGGACCGGTGTGGAACAGGGTTGGGGGATTTGATACACCGAATTCGCCGGAACCGTTGCCGAACCGGCGCATGATCTTTACATGAGGACTGGGAGCGGCGCGCCGCAACGTGACTGAAATGCCTCGGATTTGAGGCTTTTTGCCACGAAGGTTGTTCGTGAGCCTTGCCCGCCTCTCGCAAATCCAGCAGACTAGCCGCCTATTTCAACAATTCTGGAGATTCCCCATTCGCCGTCCGAATAGAGCCCCGGCGCCAGTCACCAAAGACGGGCCGCGCACCAATGACGAGATCCGCAACCTCGAAATCCAGTTAATCGATCAGCACGGCACAAATATTGGCAAGGTGGAAACCGCCATAGCCGTGAAGATGGCCATGGAAGCTGGAATGGATCTCGTCGAGATTTCTCCCAACGTCAGTCCACCGGTCTGCAAGATCATGGACTATGGGAAATATAAATTTCAGGCCCAGAAGAAAGCCGCCGAGGCGCGCAAGAAGCAGAAGGTCGTCGAGATCAAGGAGATCAAGCTCCGCCCGATGATCGACGATCACGACTACGACGTGAAGATGCGCGCCATGCTTCGCTTCTTCGAGGAAGGCGACAAGGTCAAGATCACGCTGCGTTATCGCGGCCGTGAAATGGCCCACCAGGAAATCGGTACGAAGCTGCTGGAGAAGGTGAAGGCCGCCGTCGCAGACATTGCGAAGGTCGAGCAGGACGCCAGGTTCGAAGGCCGTCAGGTCGTGATGATTTTGGCGCCGCGCTGATTTCGATCCGCGACAAAGTTTGGCAGCGGCCTTGCGAAGCTCGTAAGGCCGCTGTTTTCGTTTGGCGGTCTGGGCGAGCCGGACGGCACGCATGAAAAAGGCGCCTCACGGCGCCGTATTTCCTTGCCGAGCGTTCATCCCGGCGGCCGGGCGGCCGTCGTGTCTCAAATCAAAATCCGCGACCGAGTAAAGCGCCGATCACCAGCGCCCCGGCTGCGATCCACGCCGCGACTCGTGCCGCATCAGGCTGGGCCGCGATGGCCCTCGCTTTTGCCTTCCTTTTCATCACCATGTCCTCACGATTCAATCCATGGCCAAGGATATGGGGCAAAGGTAATTTTTTTCTAGTGCGCCGCAGCGTTGCATCAAGTGCATAGCTGCGGAAGGTGCCGTTAGTCGTTGCCAACAGGGCATTTCTCTGCCATAAGCCCGGCCTTCACCGCCCGGCTGAATAAGGGCTGCCGTGGCGGTGTTTTTGCTGAGTTTGCCATTCGGGTAAATCCTTAAGCAATTCAACGCTCTAACGAGCAATTCAAGCCGGCACGCCGCCTTTCGGAGTGGCTTTGTGCTAGGCCTTAGGAGAGCAAAATGCCCAAGCTGAAGACCAAGTCAGGCGCCAAAAAGCGCTTCAAAGTCACCGGAACCGGGAAAGTCGTGTCGGCCCACGCAGGCAAGCGCCACGGCATGATCAAGCGGACCAAGAAGCAGATCCGTCAGCTGCGCGGCACGCGCATCCTGTTCAAGACCGACGGCGACAACATCAAGAAATATTTCTTGCCGAACGACTGATCGCCATTTGCCGCGCTCGCGCGGCGCTCTGTAACCATTTCAATTTTCAGATGAAGGAGATCAGTCATGGCTCGCGTTAAACGCGGTGTGACGGCTCATGCCAAGCACAAGAAAGTCTACAAGGCCGCCGAAGGTTTCCGTGGCCGCCGCAAGAACACCATCCGCGCTGCGAAGGCTGCCGTCGATAAGGCCGGCCAGTACGCTTACATCGGGCGCAAGCTGAAGAAGCGCAATTTCCGCGCGCTCTGGATCCAGCGCATCAACGCAGCCGTTCGTCCCTTCGGCATGACCTACAGCCGATTTATCGACGGCCTCGCCAAGTCGGGCGTCGTTGTCGATCGCAAGGTGCTGTCGGATCTGGCCATTCACGAGCCGGCGGCGTTCCAGGCGATCGCCGAAAAGGCCAAGGCCGCTCTCGCGGCCTAAGGGCTTGCCCCTCTTGCACGAGGCCGACACGACCGGGACGTAACAACGTCCCGCTCCGTTCGGCTGGGCTCACCGATCCCCGCCGGACGATTTGACCACAAACCGTTCCGCTGGGGCTCTGCGATGTCCGATCTCGCAACACTCGAATCCGAAATTCTTTCTGCGGTCGCTGCGGCTTCCGACGAAGCTTCGCTTGAGGCCGTCCGCGTTGGTGCGCTGGGCAAGAAAGGCTCGATCTCCGCGCTGCTGGCGACGCTCGGCAAGATGTCGCCGGACCAGCGCAAGACCGAAGGCGCTGCGATCAACGCCGCGAAGGACCGCGTGACCGAGGCGCTGACCGCCCGCCGCGATGTCCTGAAAAACGCCGCGCTCGATGCGCGCCTCGCCTCCGAGAGCATCGACGTCACCTTGCCGTTGCGCGACACGCCCGCCGAGCAGGGCCGCATCCATCCGATCTCTCAGGTGATGGACGAACTGACCGCGATCTTCGCCGACATGGGTTTTTCGATCGCGGAAGGCCCGGACATCGAGTCCGACGATTACAATTTCACCAAGCTGAACTTTCCCGAGGGCCATCCGGCGCGGGAGATGCACGACACCTTCTTCTTCAATCCGAAGGAAGACGGCGAACGCCTGCTGCTGCGCACTCACACCTCGCCGGTGCAGGTGCGCACCATGCTCACCCAGAAGCCGCCGATCCGCGTGATCTGTCCCGGCCGAACCTACCGCTGCGACAGCGACCAGACCCACACGCCGATGTTTCATCAGGTCGAGGGGCTGGTGATCGACAAGGGCTCGCATCTCGGTCACCTGAAATGGATTCTCGCGGAGTTCTGCAAGGCGTTCTTCGAGGTCGACAACGTCAACATGCGCTTTCGTCCGTCCTTCTTCCCCTTCACCGAGCCGTCGATGGAGGTCGATATCCAGTGCCGCCGCGGCAAGAACGAAATTAGATTCGGCGAAGGCGAAGACTGGCTGGAAATTCTCGGCTGCGGCATGGTGCATCCGAACGTGCTGCGCAACTGCGGCATCGATCCTGATGTCTATCAGGGCTTCGCCTGGGGCATGGGCATCGATCGCATCGCGATGCTGAAATACGGCATCAGCGACCTGCGCCAGATGTTCGAGGGTGACGTGCGCTGGCTCAATCATTACGGATTCAAGCCGCTCGAGATTCCGACGCTGGCGGGAGGGCTGTCGTCGTGAAATTCACCCTCTCCTGGCTGAAAGAGCATCTCGACACCGACGAGCCGCTGGAAAAGCTCGCCGACAAGCTCACCATGATCGGGCTTGAGGTCGAGCACCTCGAAGACAAGGCGAAAACACTCGCGCCTTATGTCATCGCCAAGATCATCACCGCCGAGCAGCATCCGAATGCGGATCGACTCCGCGTGTGCATGGTCGATATCGGCAATGGGGCAGCGCCGCTTCAGGTGGTCTGCGGCGCGCCGAACGCACGCGCGGGTCTTGTCAGCGTGTTCGCGCCTCCCGGCACCTATATTCCCGGCAAGAACATCACGCTCAGCGTCGGCAACATCCGCGGCGTCGAGAGCAACGGTATGCTGTGCTCCGCTGCCGAACTCGAACTCTCCGAGGATCACGACGGCATCATTGAGCTTCCTGCCGATGCGCCGATCGGCAAGCCTTATGCGGAATGGGCCGGTTTGGGCGATCCGGTGATCGAGATCAACCTGACGCCGAACCGCGCTGATGCGACCGGCGTGCACGGCATCGCGCGCGACCTTGGCGCGGCCGGCATGGGCAAGTTCAGGAATGACGCGCCAAAGCCGATCAAGGGCGAATTCGCATTGCCCGTGCAGGTGAAGATCGAAGACTCCAACCTCTGTCCCGGCTTCGCGCTGCGGCTGGTACGCGGCGTCAAGAACGGTGCCTCGCCTGAATGGCTGCAGCGGCGCCTGACCTCGATCGGTCTGCGTCCGATCAACGCGCTGGTTGACATCACCAACTTCATGACCTTTGACCGTGGCCGTCCACTGCATGTGTTCGACGCCGCGAAGGTCAAGGGAAATCTGGTCGTGCGCCGGGGAAGGTCCGGCGAGACGCTGCTCGCTCTCGACGGAAAAACCTACACGCTCGACGAGACAATGTGCGTGATCGCCGACGACTCTGGTGCGGAATCACTTGCCGGCATCATCGGCGGCGAGGCCTCGGGCTGCGACGAGAGCACCACGGATGTGCTGATCGAATCGGCGCTGTGGAACGAGATCAACATCGCGCAGACCGGCCGCAAGCTCGGCATTAACTCGGATGCACGTTATCGCTTCGAGCGCGGCGTCGATCCCGAATTCATGGTGCCGGGACTCGAAATGGCGACCGCGATGGTGCTGGATCTGTGCGGTGGTACGCCGTCCGAGATCACCGTGGCGGGCGATACCCACGGCGACGATCGCCTGATCGAATTTCCGCTCGACGAAGTGAAGCGTCTGGCGGGCATTGACGTCTCGTTGACCGAAATCAAGCGCATCCTCAATCATCTTGGTTTCATGGTCGCGGGCGCGGGTCCGGTGGTGAAAGTCGCGGTCCCCTCATGGCGCGCCGACGTGCATGGCAAAGCCGACATTGTCGAGGAGATCGTCCGTATCGTCGGTGTCGATCGCGTGCCGCTGACGCCGTTCGATCGCGGCGATGCACCGCGCAAGCCGGTGCTGACACCGATCCAGCTACGCACGCGCCGCGCCAAGCGCGGACTTGCAGTGCGCGGCCTTACCGAAGCGGTGACGTGGTCGTTCGTCTCAAAATTGCAGGCCGAACAATTCGGCGGCGGAAAGGCCGAGCTCGCGCTCGCCAATCCGATTGCATCGGACCTGTCCGACATGCGCCCATCGCTGGTGCCCGGACTGGTTGCGGTCGCGCAGGCGAACGCCGACCGCGGCTTTATCGACGTCGCTTTGTTTGAGGTCGGGCAGGTGTTTCTGGGCGACAGGCCGGAAGACCAGATGATCGCAGCCAGCGGCGTGCGCCGTGGGCTGGCGTCGTCGAAGGGCATCGGTCGTTCATGGTTGGATAAATCAGAAGCCATGGCTGTTAATGCGTTCGACGCCAAGGGCGATGCGTTCGCGGCGCTTGCTGCGGCGGGCGCGCCGGTGCAGGCACTTCAGGTCGTTCCCTGCAACGAGGCAAAAGGCGCACCGGCATGGCTGCATCCAGGCCGCTCTGCTGTGCTGCAGATCGGTCCGCAGAATGTTCTGGGCTGGTTCGGCGAATTGCATCCGCGCACACTCGATGCGTTGAAGGCCGCCGGCCCGCTGGTTGCGTTTGAAATTCTGCTCGATCGCATTCCCGATGCAAAAGTACGCGCAACGCGCGCCAAGCCGCCGCTGGAGCTGTCGCCGTTCCAGCCGGTATCGCGTGATTTCGCCTTCATCGTCGATCGCGGCGTGAAGGCTCTGGACATCGTGCGCACCGCGCAGGCTGTCGACAAGAAGCTGATCACCGGCGTGACGGTATTTGACGTTTACGATGGCAAGGGTGTTCCGGACGGCAAGAAATCGGTCGGCATTGCCGTCACGCTGCAGCCGCGCGAAAAGACCCTGACCGATCAGGAGATCGAGGCGATCGCTGCCAAGATCGTGACTGACGTGACCAAGAAAACCGGCGGCACGCTGCGCGATTAAAAGCCCGAGCCCGGCCAGGACAGACCACGATCACGTGACTTGGAGGCCGGTGAGGCATGCGACGGCGCGGATTGCGATGATCGCTTCTTGGTCTTCGCGCGTTCCTTGGTCGAACCCACCGGGCCTTCCGCTTTCGCGCCGCTAACCTTGCGAATTGCGGCTTCGGCGGCGCGTTCGCCGGACGCCCAAGCACCGTTGACACTGCCCCACTGCGTCTCGTGGATCGCCTCGCCGGCAAAGAACAGCGAGCCGAGCGGCTCCATCAGAATCCGCCGCGACGGCTGCCCGCCGGGCAACGCGGCTGACATCGCACCCATCACATAGGGCACGTTATTCCAGCGGGTCACGCTCTTGCGCTGCACGGCTTTGGCGATATCGCCGCCAAACAGATTCCGTAGCCACTCGGCAGCAAAATCCACCATCGCAGCTTCTCCCTGTGCCGACAGTTCCGCGCCGAAGGATCCGGCGACATCGACCTGACACAACGAGGTCGCGCCGATATTGGCAAGCAGAAGGCCGGTGCGGCGATCGCTGCTTTTTTCAATGAAAGAATCGTCGCGCGCGAGCCCCAGCGGATTGCCCGGAAGCTCGAGCGCGATGTGATCAAAACTGCCGAGCGTGAGTTTCGACAGCGCATCGGATTGACGCTTCGGAAGCTCTGGCGTGAACTTGATCACACCTGCATTAAGAACACTGGCCGACGCGGTGACAATCACCGCACGCGCCGTCAGCGTTCCAGCGCCGGTTTCGATTTGCGCGTCCCTGGCACTCCACTTGATGGCTGTCACGGGAGTCGACAAAGCCACTGGGATCTTGTCAGCCAGCCGCGCAATCAGCGTGCCGACGCCCTGACGGCAATAGGACAGCGGCTCGCGCGGCTGCAATGTCAGCAAATCCGCGGCCGACAAATCGCCGAGATTTTTCCCGGTCTGCATCGCACCGAGCTGAAAATCCAGCGTCCCTGCCCAATCGCCAACATCATTAGGCAAAGCCTGCGCTGCCGGCAGATCACCGCGGGTATGGATAGCGTCCTGCATCGCACGATTGACGCGAACCACCAGTGCCAGAAATTCTTCCGTCTCGCCCGCGCGCGCGTTGCGCCGTCCGATGCGTATGCGCTGACCACGCGGGCCCTGCACAAGGTCGATCCGCGCTGTGCGAGCAAGATCGATCAATGGATTCGTATCGTTGTTGTAGAGCCAGCGCGCGCCACGATCGAACGGCGTATTGAACGACGTGCTGTCGGTCGTACAGCGGCCACCGATTCCGGCGCCTGCCTCTATGATCATCGCGGAGCGCCCGCTTGCAACCACCTTGCGCGCCGCAGCGATCCCCGCCGCGCCGCCACCGACGATGGCAACGTCAACCTCACGCGGCAGCGTCGCGGCCGTCGCGAATTGACGCGGCGCAATCGCGGCGAACGCCGCTGCTCCGGCCATGAAATCACGGCGCGTTAATTTCATGTCATGGTTTCCGAAGTTTCAACCGGGGATCCGATTACCCGACAACTTGCCGTAACAAAATACGTTTCGCAACGTCTATGGTAAATGAACAGTCGTTCCGGCTCACGTCCCGTGAACGGAATGGCAATGGCTTTGAGGAAGACTTTCACCCAACGAATAACGACAAAAACATGAGCTGACATAAGTCACGCCGGGGAAACCGCCACAATGGGCTTTGTGCTCGATACCGTCGGCAAGCTCCTCTCCCGCTATCTCATGCAGGAGGTACCGGGCTATGAGCCGTTTACACCGAGTGATCCGGAACGCCTGCAAAGGCTCCTTGAGCCGGGCGATGTTCTGCTGATCGAAGGCAACAACCGCATCGCCGGTATCATTAAATACCTGACGCAATCAACATGGTCCCATTCGGCGCTTTATGTCGGGCCGATTGACGGCGCCTCGACCCACGACGGAGAGCCTCACGTCCTGATCGAGGCCTATGTCGGCGAGGGCGTCATCACGGCGCCGTTGTCGAAATACATCACCCATCATACGCGCATCTGCCGCCCTGTCGGATTGTCGCATGAGGACCGCACCACGGTCTGCCGTTACGCGATCAACCGCATCGGGTTCGGTTACGACACCAAGAACATCATAGATCTGTTGCGCTATCTGGTGCCGCTGCCGGTGCCGCAGCGCTGGCGGCGACGGATGCTGGCGCTGGGCTCCGGCGATCCCACCAAAATCATCTGCTCGGCATTGATCGCGCAGGCGTTCGGGGCCGTACGCTATCCGATCTTGCCGCGCGTCACCCGTGCCGGCAGCAAGCGGGCACGTCGCGAGATTTTGCACATCCGCGACTCTTCGCTCTACACCCCTCGCGATTTCGACATCTCGCCGTATTTTGAGGTGGTCAAGCCGACCATCGTGCTCGGTTTTGATTACACGCAATTGAAATGGGCCGATGCGCCGATGCCGCCGGAGGAGGTGGCGGAAAAAGACCCCTTTCCGGAGAGAGTCTTCGAAGGCGCCCAAGCGGCCATGACCTCGGATATGCCGTCGGCCCTCGACGGTGCACTCGCCATGCTCGTGCCTGCGGAGAGCGAATCTGCAACGCATTCCCCGCGGCATTCCGGATCCGCGAGATAGCTTCGATCCACTTGTCCTCGCCCCCCGGCATCGCTACCTCTTCTGCAATTGGAGAGCTTCAGCCATGTTCGATGCCGCCATCAAGGCGCTGGCCGAGATATTCTCGCAGCCGATGCGGGCGATCCTGTGGAAATCGGTCAGCCTCGCACTGATCCTGATCGTGGTCGGAGCGATCTTGCTGCAGCGCCTGTTGAACTGGCTCGCGGGTTCGGGTGAGGCATGGGCGGAGCAATCGGTCGGCGGCTATCATGCGTTGTTCGAAACGCTGTCCTGGATCATTTCCATTGCCGCGGGTTTTGGCGTCGTGTTTGGCGCCGTGTTCCTGATGCCGGCCGTCACCTCACTTGTCGCCAGCGTGTTCGTCGACGACGTCGCTGAACATGTCGAGCGCAAGGATTATCCGGCCGACCCCACCGGACGTGCGGTGCCGCTGGCGCGCGCTTTAATCGAAGGCGTGAAGATCGCACTGCTGACCATTGCGGTCTATATCGCCGTACTGCCGTTCGTGTGGTTCGCGGGTGCAGGCTTCATCATGTTTTTCATTGCGACCGCATGGCTGCTCGGCCGCGAATATTTCGAACTTGCCGCGATGCGTTTCCGTCCGATCGAGGAAGCCAAGGCGATGCGCAAGCAACATGCAACCACGATCTTCATCGCCGGGCTTTTCATCGCGGCCTTCGTATCGATTCCGATTGTCAGCCTCGCGACGCCACTGTTTGGCATGGCCTTCATGGTTCACATGCACAAACGCCTGTCGGGATCACGGCCGGAACTGATCGAGCCGCAGCGCAAGGCCAATGCGTCCGTTTAGGCGTTGAGAAAAACACTTTTCTCCGACCACTTGCACAGATCGTTGATGATGCATGTCTCGCACAGGGGGCGCCGCGCGATGCAGGTGTAACGCCCGTGCAGGATCAGCCAGTGGTGCGCATGGCGCATGAATTCGACCGGCACCACGCGCAATAATTCCATTTCCACCTCCAGCGGAGTCTTGCCCGGCGCCAGACCGGTGCGGTTGCCGACGCGGAACAGATGGGTATCGACCGCAATTGTCGACTCCCCGAAGGCGATGTTGAGAACGACATTCGCCGTCTTGCGTCCGACGCCGGGCAACGCTTCCAGCGCCTCGCGGCTACGCGGCACCTCGCCGGCGTGAAGCGCGATCAACTGTTCCGATAGTGCAATCACGTTCTTGGCCTTGGCGCGATAAAGCCCGATGGTCTTGATGTGATCGCGCACTCCGGCTTCGCCGAGCTCAATCATTCTCTGCGGCGTGTCGGCGATGGGAAACAGATTGCGTGTCGCCTTGTTGACGCCGGCGTCGGTGGCCTGTGCCGACAACACGACGGCAACCAGCAGCGTGAAATTATTCAGATGCTCAAGTTCACCCTTCGGATCGGGATTGGCGCTCCGAAAGCGGGAGAAAGCTTCGTAGACTTCCGCTCCGGTCCAGCGTCTCGGCTTGGGACCGGTCTTTGTCACTTTGTCGGCGTCCGGCCGCTTGTCGGGCGCCGTCTTTTTGGAAGCCGCTTTTTTCGATTTGGCAGCGCGAACGACTTTTTTGGCCATGATCCGGGTATACTGAACCGCGATGACGGACGGCAACGATTTTGACCCGAGCCAACCACAGACGATTTTCACAGCGACGCTGACCCCGCACCGCTCGCTGAGCCGTCGCGGCTTCGTTATTTTCATGACGGTGGTCGCGCTGGCGAGTTTTGCGGCGGGCGCGGTGTTCTGGCTGATGGGCGCCTGGCCGGTGTTCGGCTTTTTCGGCCTCGACGTGGTGTTGATCTACTGGGCATTCAGGGTCAATTTCGCTCGCGCCAAGGCGCGCGAGGAAATCACCATCACCGTCTCCGAGCTGCATTTGCGCCGGATCAGTCATCGCGGACATGTGATGGAATGGAGCTTCAACCCGCTCTGGGTGCGACTCGAAGAAGAAGTCCACGAGGAATTCGGCGTCGAGCACCTCTATCTCGCCTCGCATGGACGCCGCATCGCCATCGGCCGCGATCTCGGCCCGGATCAAAAAGCCAGCTTTGCCAAAGCCTTGAGGATCGCGTTACAGTCCGCCAAAAGCGGTCCGATCTATAACCCGATCGGCTAGGACTTCGGAAATCGGGTGGTTCGCGGCGATCGCCACCCCTAGTTTCAGGCGATGATACAGGCCCTGATGATGAACTCCGATCTCGCTCCGTTCAAATCCCTGCGATCGCAACTCGCGAGCACCGAACCGCGCAGCGAAGCCCTGCGCGACTATGAGACCGTGAGCCGCGCCATCGGCTTCATCTCCAACTACTGGCGCGAGCAGCCGTCGATCGAGGAAATCTCGGAAGCCGTCAGCGTCACGCCGGACGAGTTGCATCATCTGTTTCGGCGCTGGGCCGGGCTGACGCCGAAAGACTTCATGCAGGCGGTGACGCTAGACAACGCCAAACGAATGCTGCGCGAGTCGGCGAGCATTCTCGACACCGCCTACGATGCGGGTCTGTCGGGTCCCGGCCGTTTGCACGATCTGTTCGTGACCCATGAGGCGATGTCGCCGGGTGAATGGAAGAAGGGCGGCGCGGGCACAACTCTGCGTTATGGCTTTCACCCCTCGCCATTCGGAACCGCCGTGATCGTGGCGACCGCACGTGGCCTTGCAGGTCTGGCTTTCGCGGATGAAGGCGAGGAACAGGCGGCGTTGGCCGATCTTCAGGGCCGCTGGCCGCTGGCGGCTTATGTCGCGGACCAGAACCTCACGGCGGCGCTGGCACGGCGCATTTTTGAGGCGTCGCAATGGTGCGCGGACCAACCTCTGCGCGTGGTGCTGATCGGCACCGATTTCGAGGTGCGGGTATGGGAGACGCTGCTTAGGATTCCGATGGGCAACGCGACCAGTTATTCGGATGTCGCGCGCAGGATCGGTGCACCGAAAGCCTCGCGCGCCGTCGGGGCCGCTGTCGGCAAAAATCCGATTTCATTCGTAGTGCCGTGCCATCGCGTGCTCGGCAAGAGCGGCGCCATCACCGGCTATCACTGGGGCCTGACCCGAAAGCGGGCCATGCTGGGCTGGGAAAGCGCACGCGCGAGCGGCAACTAAGTGCCGAGATCCTTGATCGATTCCACCGTTGCGTCGGCCTTGAGCCGGTAGATGATCGGCGCGCCGGTCCCGATCTCGCGCTTGACGATGCCTTGCGGCGACAATTTTTCCAGCACCATCACCAGGGCACGAAGCGAGTTGCCGTGCGCGACAACCAGTGTTCGCTGCCCGCGCAGCACCTGCGGCAGGATTTCCTGCACGTAATACGGCAGCGTACGCGCCAGCGTGTCACGCAGGCTTTCCCCGCCGGGCGGCGCGACGTCGTAGGAGCGGCGCCACACATGGACCTGCTCCTCGCCCCATTTTTCGCGGGCATCGTCCTTGTTCAGGCCAGACAAATCGCCGTAGTCACGCTCATTGAGAGCAACATCCTTGACCAGTGGAAGACCACCCTGCCCAAGTTCGGTCAATGCCAAAGCTGCTGTCCGTTGTGCACGTTGCAGCATCGAGGTGTAGGCGACATCGAATTGAAGTCCGAGCGCCTTCAGCCTGACGCCGGCCTCCTTCGCCTCCGCTACGCCCTTTTCCGTGAGATCCGGATCGCGCCAGCCAGTGAACAGGTTCTTCAGATTCCACTCGCTCTGACCGTGGCGAATAAGGACAAGAAGGCGATCACTCATTGAATTTGCTTCCGTACGTTTAGCCTGCTTCGAGTTGGCCGATCATTCAGGCCGGACCAAGGCCAAGCACATCGCTCATCGCATAATGCCCGGCCGGCTTGCCGTGCGCCCATAGCGCGGCCTTGATCGCCCCGCGCGCAAAGATCATGCGATCTTCGGCCCTATGGGTGAGTTCGAGCCGCTCATGGGGACCGGCGAAAATCACGCTGTGATCGCCAGTGACGGTGCCGCCGCGCAGCGTTGCAAATCCAATATCGCCGGGATTGCGGGCGCCAGTATTCCCGTCACGCGCACGAACCGAACGCTGATTGAGATCGATCTTCCGGCCTTCCGCCGCCGCCTTGCCGAGCAGATAGGCGGTGCCGGATGGCGCATCGACCTTGGCGCGATGATGCATCTCGACGATCTCGATGTCGAAATCCTCGTCCAGCGAGCGGGCGACCTGCTTCACCAGCGCGGCAAGCAGATTGACGCCCAGACTCATGTTTCCGGACTGCACCACGATGGCGCGCTTGGTCACGCTCTTGATCACCGCGTCATCGGATGGCGAAAGGCCGGTGGTCCCGATCACATGAACGATGCCGCGCTCGGCCGCGATCGCGACATTGGCAATGGTCGCCGCCGGCACGGTGAAATCGAGAATGCCGTCGGCATCCTTCGACAGGCCCCACAGGTCGCACGACAGCGGGATTCCGTTGGCGGGCAGTCCGGCCAAGACGCCCGAATCCTGATCGAGCAGCTCTGAGCCCGGCGCTTCGAGTGCTCCCACGAGCCTTGCGCCCGGCGTCTCGTCCAGCGCGCGGATCAGCGCGCGGCCCATCCGGCCGCCTGCACCGGCTACGATTAAACGCATATCGGACATGTCCCGGCCCTCAATTGAATGATGCGGTATAGCGGGCTGAACCAGCGGCGGCAATCACCGTTCCGGCAGCCATTTGGCTAAGCCTTACAGGCGGTTGCGATCTCCGCAACAATGGCGTCCGCTGCCGCCCTGGGATCGGGCGCGGCGACGACGGGACGCCCGACCACCAGATAATCGGCTCCCTCCGCAATCGCGCGCGAGGGCGTCATGACCCGCTTCTGGTCCCCGGCCACGCTGCCCGCGGGGCGAATCCCAGGCGTGACCAGCACCATCTTCGGCCCAACCAGTGCGCGAAGGCTCAAGGCCTCCTCGGCTGAGCACACCAGTCCGCCGATGCCGATGGCTTGCGCCTGCCGGGCTCGTTCGCGGACCAGATCGGAGACGCCGAGCCGGTAGCCCGCTTCCTTCAGGTCGGCTTCGTCGTAAGAGGTCAGCACCGTGACGGCGAGGATTTTCAGCGACGAGCCGCGCGCCGCCTCCGCCGCAGCCACCATGGTCTGGGGATAGGCGTGCACGGTGAGGAAGGTCGCGCCGAGCCTGGCGATGCTTTTGACGCCGCTCGCGACCGTGTTGCCGATGTCGTGCAGCTTCAGGTCGATGAAAACCTTCTTACCCGAGCGGATCAACTCGTCGGCCATCGGCAGGCCGCCGGCATAAGCGAGCTGATAACCGATCTTGTAGAAGGTCACGCTGTCGCCGAGCGTTGTGACCAGATTGCGCGCTTCCTCGACGGAGGGTACGTCGAGCGCCAAGATCAGCCGATCACGCGGGTCGATGGTGTTCGTCACGTTTTGCCTCACATCATGCGTTGCGCAACATCGATCAATCCACGCACCAGCGCCTGCATCGATCTCGTATCTCGTTCGTCCTTGAAACGATCCATGTCGTCAAATGCCTGGTCCGCACCGGACAGCGCCATCTGCTGCGGGATCACCGTTGCACCGCAGCCCAGCGTCAACACCTGACGAAGCGCCATCAGCGAGCGCATGCCACCAAACTTGCCTTCCGACGCCGATGCGATTGCGAACGGACGCTGTTGAAAAACCCGCGATGTCTCGCCGCGCTCACGGACGCGCGAAACCCAATCGATCGCATTCTTTAGAAGCGGCGGAGTGGACGCGTTGTATTCTGGAGTAACGATGACGACGCCGTGGTGCGCGCCGATCATGCGTTTCAGGTCGATCGCGGTCTGCGGCACGCCCTGCCCGGCTTCCAGATCGCCGTCATAGATCGGCAGCGCAAAATCGGCGAGTGAGATCCGGGTCGCGTCGACCTCAGACAGCACCAGTTCCTTGGTGATCGCCGCCGCGAGGCGCACGTTGAACGAGCCGGTCCGGTTTGAGCCCGGAATGACAAGGATTTTGACGATGGCCATGAACTGCAGGACTAAAACATTTCCCGGGAAAGGGAAACATCAGCCCTTGCGATAGACCCAGACCCGCGCGGGCGGAATGTTCATCCAGACCCGCTCGGAGGATTCGGTGGAGACGCCGGACAGTGACTTCGGAATCGGCGGAACGACCGCATAGGTGAACTGGATGAAGGGCGCGCCGGGGATCAGCTTTGCGAAGGCGTCCCGGATCAGGCGCAAACGCGTCAGCATCGGCTTGGTGACCAGGGGCAAGCCCGAGACGACCGCGCTCGCGGGCTCCGAAATCCCCTTCAGTGTCTTGTCTAAATGATAGGCATCACCCTGCACGATGCTCGCCTGCGGGTAGCGCTCACGAAGCAGCGCGCAGAAGCCCGGATTGAACTCGACCAGCACCAGCCGCTTCTGGTCGATTCCGCGCGCGATCAGTGCGTCAGTAATGGCGCCCGTGCCGGGACCGAGCTCGATCACCGGAGCATTGCTCTCGGTATCGACATAGCGTGCCATGGTGCGGGCAAGCATTTTGCCGGATGGCATGACCGCGCCCATGTGCAGCGGCTTTTCAATCCACGAGCGGAGGAAACGAACCTCGTCATCAAGACGAAGCGGCTTCTTTAGGGCGCGCGCGGATTGTTGGGGCAACATGGGCAGGGTTACCAACAAGGGGCCCAGCTTGGACCGGACTTTTAAATTTTCTTCATGAAGGGGTAACAGAGGTGACACAGAACGGCAAGCGACGTCGGGGTCAGGACGCGGTGCGGCTTGCGAAGAAATCCTTGACCGTCTTGAAGAAACCCGCTGCCTCCGGTTGAGTTTCGCCAGACGAGAGTTTCTCAAACTCGGCGAGCAGTTCTTTCTGTTTTTTTGTCAGATTCTGTGGCGTTTCAACCACAACCTGCACATACATATCGCCTGTCTGCCGGGAGCGAAGAACCGGCATGCCCTTGCCGCCAATGCGGAAACGGCGTCCGGTCTGGGACCCCGCCGGAACCTTGACCTTAACCTTGGTCTTGTCGATGCCGGGCACCTCGAACTCGCCGCCAACGGCAGCCGTCACCATCGAGATCGGCACACGGCAGTGAAGGTCCGCCCCGTCGCGCTGGAACAGGGGATGGGAGGCAATCGACAGGAAAATATAGAGGTCTCCGGCGGGACTGCCTTGGACGCCTGCCTCGCCTTCCCCGGCCAGCCGAATGCGGGTGCCATCTTCAACGCCTTGAGGAATGTTGACCGACAGCGACCGGTCCTTGGTGACGCGGCCCTGGCCCGAACAAGCCGGGCAAGGGCTCTCGATGCTCTGGCCCTGGCCGTGACAGCCCGGACATGTGCGCTCAAGCGTAAAGAAGCCCTGGGCCTGACGCACGCGGCCTGCCCCGCCACAGGTCGGGCAGATCCTGGGCTTGGTGCCCGCCCTGGCGCCGGAGCCCGAACACTCCTCGCAAGCGACCGCCACCGGAATATTGATCTCGGCGGTCTTGCCGACAAACGCTTCTTCGAGCGTGATTTCCATGTTGTAGCGAAGGTCGGCGCCCCGCTCGCGCCCGCCGCGAGACCCCCGCCCGGCCATGCCGAACAGATCTTCGAAAATGTCGGAAAAGGAGGAGGCAAACCCGGCACCAAAACCATGACCGCCCCCGCCATGGCCCTGCTCGAAGGCGGCGTGTCCATAGCGGTCGTAAGCTGCGCGCTTGTTGCCGTCCTTCAGAATCTCGTAGGCTTCGCTGATCTCCTTGAACCGGTGCTCGCAGGATGGATCGCCCGGATTCTTATCCGGGTGCCATTTCATTGCGAGTTTGCGGAAGGCGGATTTGAGACCAGCTTCGTCGACACTGCGCTCGACTTCTAACGTCTCGTAATAGCAAGACTTAGCCATGATCGTTCTGCGACATCAAATTGCGGACCTTTAGATCTGCCGAGACCCCGATACGCTCTTTGAGGGGATATTAGATCGGAAGAGGCCTCCCGCAAGGGAGGCCTCTTGGCGAAACCTTACGCCGACTTCTTCTTGTCGTCGTCGACTTCGGTGAACTCCGCGTCCACAACATCGTCATGGCCGTCCTTGGCAGCATCGCGCTTGGCATCCGCCTCCGCCTGCTGCTGATACATCGCTTCGCCGAGCTTCATCGAAGCCTGCGCCAGCGTGTTGGCCTTGGTCTTGATCGCCTCGGCGTCGTCGCCCTTCAAAGCTTCCCTAAGGTCGGCCAAACCGTCCTCGATCGCCTTGCGGTCACCTTCCGAAACCTTGGCGCCGTGCTCAGCAAGCGCCTTCTCGGTTGAATGAACAAGCGCATCAGCGTGGTTTTTGGCGTCCACAGCCTCACGTCGCTTCTTGTCCTCGACCGCATTGGCTTCGGCATCCTTGACCATCTTTTCGATGTCGGCTTCCGACAGGCCGCCAGAGGCCTGAATGCGGATCTGCTGTTCCTTGTTGGTCGCCTTGTCCTTCGCGGATACATTGACGATGCCGTTGGCATCGATGTCGAAGGTGACCTCGATCTGCGGCATGCCGCGAGGCGCAGGCGGAATGCCCATCAGGTCGAACTGGCCGAGAGCCTTGTTATCGGCCGCCATCTCACGCTCGCCCTGGAAGACGCGGATCGTGACGGCCCCCTGATTGTCTTCAGCGGTCGAGAACACCTGACTCTTCTTGGTCGGGATCGTGGTGTTGCGCTCGATGATCCGAGTGAACACGCCGCCCAGCGTTTCGATACCGAGCGAGAGAGGCGTCACGTCGAGCAGCAGCACGTCCTTGACGTCGCCCTGCAGAACGCCGGCCTGGATCGCGGCGCCGATGGCGACGACTTCATCCGGGTTGACGCCCTTGTGCGGCTCCTTGCCGAAAAACTGCTTCACGATCTCCTGGATCTTCGGCATGCGGGTCATGCCGCCGACCAGAACCACCTCGCCGATTTCACCGGCCGACAGACCGGCATCCTTCAGAGCCTTGCGGCAGGGCTCAATCGTCTTCTGCACCAGATCATCGACCAGCGCCTCGAACTTGGCACGGGTGAGCTTCATGGTCAGGTGCTTCGGACCGGTCGCATCGGCGGTAATGAACGGCAGGTTGATTTCGGTCTGCGTCGTCGATGACAGCTCGATCTTCGCTTTCTCGGCCGCTTCCTTCAGGCGCTGCAAGGCAAGCTTGTCCTTGCGCAGGTCGATGCCCTGCTCCTTCTGGAATTCATCAGCGAGATAACCGACCAGACGCATATCGAAGTCTTCACCGCCGAGGAAGGTATCGCCGTTGGTGGACTTCACCTCGAAGACGCCATCGCCGATCTCGAGGATCGACACGTCGAACGTGCCGCCGCCCAGATCATACACGGCAATGGTGCCCTGCTTCGACTTGTCCAGACCGTAGGCCAGCGCAGCCGCGGTCGGCTCATTGATGATGCGCAGCACTTCGAGGCCGGCGATCTTGCCCGCGTCCTTGGTCGCCTGGCGTTGAGCGTCGTTGAAGTAGGCAGGAACGGTGATGACCGCCTGATCGACCTTCTGGCCGAGATGAGCTTCAGCGGTCTCCTTCATCTTCTGAAGGATGAAGGCGGAAATCTGTGATGGCGAATAAGATTGACCGTCAGCCTCAACCCAGGCGTCTCCATTGGAGGCCTTCACGATCTTGTAGGGGACGAGCTTCTTGTCTTTCTCGACGGTCGGATCATCGTAGCGGCGGCCAATCAGGCGCTTCACTGCAAAAATCGTCTTTTCCGGATTGGTAACCGCCTGGCGCTTGGCCGGCTGGCCAACAAGACGTTCGCCGTCGTCGGTCAATGCGACAATGGATGGCGTCGTGCGCATGCCTTCCGCGTTCTCGATAACTTTTGGCGATTTACCATCCATCACGGCGACGCACGAATTCGTGGTGCCGAGGTCGATGCCAATGACCTTTCCCATGGTCCTAAATTCCTTCTTTTTGCGGCAGGTCGGCCGGGCCCTATCGGCGCACCGCACCCAACCCCCAGAATAATGGTTAGCGCGCAGCCTGCGTCGCTCCGCCTCATATAGGAGGGGGCATGGACCCCGCAAGGACTGGTCAATATTTAAGGGCACTTATTCGTGGACGACGGCTCCCCGAAGTTAACGAAAGTCGTCGATCGCCCGCCTGTCCTGCGGGGTCGGAAACTGCTATCGACCGCGATCCATTGATCCGCCTTATTCGGACGGCAGGTACCTCGCCATGATCAGAACCCGGACGACCCTTGCCCTTGGCCTGCTCGTGCTGGCCAGCCTTGTCCCCGCAGCCAGCTATGCCGCCGAGGCAACCTTCCCGCCGGGCGGGCGCGTCGGCCTTGTTCCGATCGCGGGGCTGGCACCGGCGACCGACTTCATCGGCTTCACCTCCAGCGACGAGAAGGTCAAAGTGGGGCTCGCGGAGCTTCCCGAAGCAGCCTTCTCCTCGGTGGACAGCGCGGTGAAGGAAAACAAGACCCCGCCGCCCGGTGCCGCCAAGCCCCAACCGCTGGAGGCCGGCGCGCGACAGGCCTATTTCCTCTCCGAAGCAGGCAAGGATGGCGATACGCCGGTGCAGGCCTACTCGCTGTTGGTCCCCGGCGAGAAATTTACCGGCTATGTCATCGTGCAGGTTCGTGGCGATGCCGGCAGCGCATTTTCCGAGGACGCCATCAAGAAAATGCTGTCCACCACCGTGACCCGGGCCGAAGTGCCTGTCGACGAACAGCTTGCGCAACTGGCCTTCAAGGTGAGCGATCTCGCCGGCTTCAAGACAGTGCGAACCATCGCCCCGCGCTCCGCAATTCTGCTCACGGATGGCTCCGACGATTCCACCCTCGACAGCGCGCCGTACATGATGGTCGGCCTGATGCAGGGCGCTCCCGCCCAACCCGACGATCGCGGCCGTTTCGCGCGCGATGTCGCAGCGAGCATTCCGGGTCTGCGCGAAACCAAGATGACGACGAACGAGCCAATCCGCATCGATGGCACACCAGGATATGAAACCCGGATCGAGGGCGTGACCGGTAAAGACAACAAGCCGGTGGCGGTGGTGCAGTGGCTGCGCTTCGGCAACGGTCAGG
>JAIENY010000044.1 GCA_019750915.1 Xanthobacteraceae bacterium | reverse complement strand
GCGGGCGCCGAACACCTGACCCTCGGTCATGAACCCGGCGTCCACGAGGTTGTCGAGCACCACGTTGGCGCGGGCGCGGGCGGCCGGCAGGTTGATATGGGGCGCGTATTTGGTCGGCGCCTTGAACAGGCCGGCCAGCATCGCCGCTTCAGCGAGGGTCACGTCGCGCGCTGACTTGTTGAAATAGAAGTGCGCCGCGCCATCGACGCCGAACGTGCCGCCGCCCATGTAGGCGCGGTCAAGATAGAGCTTGAGGATTTCGTTCTTGGTCAGGCGCGATTCCAGCCACAGCGCGAGGAACGCCTCGTTGATTTTGCGCTCAATGGTGCGTTCGTTGGACAGGAACAGGTTCTTGGCGAGCTGCTGGGTGATGGAGGAGCCACCCTGGCGCACGCCACCTGCCTGCGCGTTGGTGACGATGGCGCGCAGCGTTCCTGCGACATCAATACCGAAATGGTCATAGAAGCGGCGGTCTTCGGTCGCCAGCGTCGCCTTGATCAGATGGTCGGGGAAGTCCTCCAGCGGGATCGAGTCGTTATGCTTGATGCCGCGGCTGCCGATCGGATTGTTGTAACGATCGAGAAACGTCACCGCGAGTTCGGATTTCTTCAGCCAGTCCTCGTCGGCGGTTTCGCGAAACGCCGGAACGGCCAGCGCCAGCATCAGCACGCCGCCGGCAAGGCCGATGGTCGCCATCTCCGACAGCGGTTCGATAAACACCCACCGGCGCCAGCGCCCGACGTAGAAGTTGTCCATGAACGCCGAATAGCGTTCCCACAGCTCGCGCAGCCCGCGGCCAGATGAAAACAAGGTGGAATCAAAACGTGAATCGAGGTCCAGAAAGAAATTCCGGATCCGTTTCATCCACTCGCCGGGTACGTTCCTGCGCACCAGAATCCTTAAAGCTCAGAGCCCGTCCGTTTTTTCCGCGCGGAGGCTCGCGGCGGGAAGGCGCAGGCGAACATGGACGTTCGTTTGCGGCATCCCCAAGGCAATATCCGAGAAGCCTATTCGCGCCGACAACTCAAGCGCACACTCAACGCCCGTTATCTGATCGAAGCGTTACCGAACACCGCCAAGCTGCGATCTTCAACGACACACCGCGAAAGTTCCCGCAGCCTTGATCGATGCGGGAAGGTGACTTCTTCTAGCCGAGGAAAGGGGATAAACCAATGCTTGCCATGGACTTACCTTGGCGTTTTTCACGCCAACAGTTAGTTTGCGGCAAGCGTCTTCCATCGGACGGATAGCGGCCAGTCGATGGCGCATCCAGACAGACGTCCGCCGCACCGGATCATTCGGGCTTTTCATTCGCGCCAACACGAAAATTCATGACCAAGCCGCCGCCAAAGCTCTCCGACCAGAGTGAATTCTTCTGGAAAAACAAAACGTTGGAGCAACTCTCCGACGTCGAATGGGAAAGCCTGTGCGACGGCTGCGCCCGCTGCTGCCTTGAAAAGCTTGAGGACGAGGATACCGGCAAGATCTACTTCACGCATGTGTCCTGCAGGCTTCTCGACGCGGGTCTTTGTTCCTGCCGCGACTATGCGAATCGGTCCGCCAAGGTGTCCGACTGCGTGAGGCTGACGCCGGACAATGTTCGCACTCTGAACTGGCTGCCGCCGAGTTGCGCCTACAAGCTCGTGGCCGAGGGACGTGATCTGTATTGGTGGCATCCGTTGATTTCGGGCGATCCGAACACGGTGCACGAAGCAGGCGTTTCAGTGCGCGGCCGGGTCTGGGGCAGCGAGGATGAGGTCGAGGAGGCCGACCTCGAGGATCATATCGTGCAATGGCCAGGGCTTTTGCCCAAGCGCGCCCGCGCGAAAAAACGCGCCTGATCACAATCGCGTCACGTGCCGTGCGCTGGGTGGGTGGGGCCTATGCGTCTGAACCCATTACTTAAACGCGAAACGCGCGGTACACAGGGTCATTCCAGTTCAAAGTGTTGCCCCCAACGATTGGCGCATCGGCGCGATCCTGCGAATGAACCAGATTCAACGTCCAAATCCCGGCGCGATGCAGAGTGAGCCATTGGCGCCCGATGCGGCTGCCGCCCTGACGAGCGAGGTCATCGAGATCAGCGATGCGCCTCCGATCGCGCCTGTGGTGCCGCTGAGCCAGCGTGAGATTCGAACCATCATCATCAGTCTCGTGCTGACGATGTTCCTGACTTCGCTTGACCAGACGATTGTTGCGACGGCGTTGCCAACCATCGGCCGGCAATTTCAGGACGTGACGAACCTGTCCTGGGTGATCACCGCCTATCTGTTGTCCTCGACCGCCGTTGCACCGGTCTATGGCACGCTGAGCGACATCTATGGCCGGCGGACCATGATCCTGTTCGCGACCTGTCTGTTCCTGTTCGGCTCCGTTCTGTGTGCGGTTGCGCCGAACCTGCTGACGCTGATTCTCGCACGCGCGCTGCAGGGACTTGGCGGCGGCGGCATCCTGCCGCTGGTGCAGACGGTCGTCGCCGATATCGTCTCGCCGCGGGAGCGCGGCCGCTATCAGGGTTATTTCAGCAGCGTGTGGGTGATCGCGGGCATCGGCGGGCCGGTGCTGGGCGGATTTTTCGCCGAACACATGCACTGGTCGATGATCTTCTGGATCAACCTGCCCATGGGGCTGTTCGCGCTCGCCCTGCTGGTACCAAAACTGAGCAAGCTCCCGGTGGTTTACCGCAAGCGCAAGGTCGACTGGCTCGGCGGCGGTTTGCTGATGGCGGGCGCGGTGTTGGTCCTTCTGGCGCTGACATGGGGCGGACACGCGCTGCCCTGGCTGTCGCCAGTCATTCTCAGCATGATCGGATCTGTGGTCGCGCTCGGCGCCGTTTTCATCTGGCATGCACGCCGGACCGACGAGCCGTTCCTGCCGATTCCACTGATCACTGGCCCGGTGGTGCCTTACGCGATGGTCGCGGGCGGATGTGCCGTCGGCACCAACGTCGGAATGACGGTGAGCCTGCCGCTGTATTACCAGAGCGTCTACGATCTCAGCGCGACCGCCTCCGGCCTGGCGCTGATTCCGACGGCTGCCGTGGTGGTGATGGGGGCATGGGTCAACGGCCGCGCGATGGTGATGCTGAAGCATTACAAGCGTCCCTCGATCATCGGCGCCGCGATTTCCATGCTGATCGCGCTGGCGCTGGCGTTTGCCACGCCGCTGCCGCTCTGGCTGATGTTGACGTTGCTTGCCGTCTTCGCTTTCGGGCTGGGAGCGTGTTTCCCGCTGAGCATCGTGGCGATTCAGAACGCGGTTGCGCGCTCGCAGGTCGGCACCGCGACGGGCGCGATGAATTTCTTCCGTTCTCTGATGGCGTCCTTCGCGGTCGCGGTGTTCAGCGCCATTCTGTTTATGGCGCTGGGGCGGGATGTGTCGGTGGGCGAAACAGCGGCTGCGGGCCATGCCGTTATTCCTGCAGCCGATATGATCGCTGCATTCCGTTATGTGTTTCTCGCCATCGCGGCCTTTGCCGGAACGACGACGCTTCTGCTGAGCCTGATGGAAGAACGTCCGCTGGCGGGTCCCGCGCAGAAAGCTGCCGCCGGTGCGATCGGCGGCGAGTAGTTGGGCTCCGGGGACACTGGATCCCATCCAATAAAAAAGCCCGGCGTGATGCCGGGCTTTTTTGCAACGCGGGCGATGTTACCAGGCGCCGAAGTGATAGTTCAGCTTCATCCGCACAAGGTGCTCGGTGTTGTTGAATGTGGCGCTGCTCACATTCTGGAAAACCGATGCCGGGATGGGGAGCACGTTGAGCGTGTCCTTGCCCAGATCGACGTAAAGATACTCGACACCGACGGACCAGCGGTTTGCGAACATCCAGTCGAGACCCGCACCGGCCGTCCAACCCACCTTCGTCTTGTTGTCCGTGGCTCCGGCGCAGCCGCCGCATACGTCGCCCGGCGCCAGGATTTCGAGCACCTGATGATCAACACCGCCGATCGCGACACCGCCGGTGCCATAGAGCATGAAATTATCGAAGGCATAACCGAAACGCCCGCGGATCGTACCGAGAGCTCCGATCTTGCCCTGCAGGTAAGCGGTGTCCGTCGCAACCGTGCCGAACGGCGCTCCGGTGTTTCCTGGAATGAGCGGATTGGCTCCGTAACGGGTGTAGGAGCGATTGATCAGGTGCTGCCAGGCACCGTCACCCTCGAGACCGTAAACCCATGGGCCGAACTGCCAGTTGTAACCAAACTGGCCGCCGAAAATAATGCTGGAGTCCTTGCCGCACGAGAACGGTGCGGTTGGAAGCGGTACGCCCGCAGGCGCGGAACAGACAGCGAAACTGTTTCCCGGAACAGCATATGGATCGGAGAAACCGATGCTTCCGCTCTGCCATGAACCGCCTACGTTGACGCCGGCATAGAAGCCGGACCACAGCGGCGCGGCAATCGGAGCGGGTGCTGGTGCCTTAACAGTGAGATCGGCGGCCTGTGCCGACACGGTGGCCGCAATTGCTAGGCTTGCAGCAAGTACGATGACTTTCATGAAAACCTCCCACGCACAAAAAAAACGAAAGTAAAAATCGCGTTAAGAATAGCTCGGATGCCGGGTTTGATATGTGCCTTAGGAGCAACATAGTACCGTAATTGCACGGGCGAGTTGTGTTCACTTGTTTACGTTGCGGTGCTTGGTTTGCGGTCTTACGGTCTAGGAAAATAGTCCTTGACAGCGTGACGCTCCCGCAGTAGGGTTTCGGCATGCTCCACAATTGGGTTCTGAGGAACGCGCTCCCGCAGGCGGCGTTTGATTGCCGGGAACTTATCTTGCCATTGAGGATGTCATGCCGACTAAACAGGATGGACAAATTGTCGAGACGCCGACTGAAGCGCGTCAGGCAGAGCCGGGTCCTTCGGTCGCCGCGCTGATGACGATCTCGACAATTGCGGCGGCCTTTACGCTTGCGATCGTCTGGTTCGTTTTCTTCCGCACCTGATCTTCGTACCCCGGTTCCCGACGCGCCCGGCGCTCCGGAGTTTTGATTTCATGGATGAGAGATCGGTGCGCCCGCCGAAGGGTTCGGCAGGCCGCAAACGTGTGTCCACATTACAAGACGAAACGTTCGCACAGGCCGGCAGTGCGAAAGCCGGCGAAGCCCCGGCAAAGAAAAAATCCGCGATCGGGGAGTCCACGGTCCGAAAAGTTGCCGCACGAGCGGTGGATGCCGTCGCGGACGATGAGGATGACGTCGCTCGGGATGCGATTGCCCTCGCGCGTGACCGCGCTGGGCCTGTGGTCAACTACAAGCGCAGCGCGCTGGAGCGCCTTGACGATCCGCCACCCGCGCCGTTGTCGACGCTGTTGTCGCGGGTCAGCCGCGCCATCGAGCGTGAACTGACGCAGATCGAGGTGATCATCGGCGGTGCGCGGGTCAACCCACGTCAGCGGACCGAGGGAGAGCGCCGTGCGCGCACGCTGGCGTCATTGGCGCGGACCCTGCGCGAAGTGATGCATCTGCGGGCGGGCGAGGAGAAGACGCGACAGGATGACGACGCCTTGCCCCGCGATATCGACGAACTTCGACATCAGCTCGCGCGACGCCTGGACCAGCTTGTCGCGGAAGCAAAGGCTGCACATCCTGGCGAGGCTGAGTAGCCCCGAGCTTGAAACGATCACCGCCGACTGGACGCTGTTCGCGCACGCACATCAGATACCGCCCCATGTCGCGGCCAACGGCCTGCCGTGGGCGACATGGATGATGATCGGCGGGCGCGGTGCGGGCAAGACACGCGCCGGTGCCGAGTGGATCAGGGCGCAGGCGCTCGGCCTGAAGCCGCTGGCGCGCGAGGCGGTGGGCCGTATCGCGCTGGTCGGTGAGACCGAGCACGATGTGCGCGAGGTGATGATCGAGGGCATCTCTGGCTTGCTCGCCGTGCACCGGCGCGATGAGCGACCGTCATGGGTATCGTCCCGCAAGCGGCTGGAATGGCGCAACGGCGCGGTGGCCTATGCGTTTTCGGCCGAAGATCCGGAGAGTTTGCGCGGCCCGCAATTCGGCTGCGCGTGGTCCGACGAACTGGCGAAATGGCGTTATGCCGACGAAACATTCGACATGCTGCAATTCGGTTTGCGTCTGGGCAGCGAACCGCGTCAGCTCATCACCACCACGCCGCGGCCAACCGCGCTGATCAAGCGACTGATGAAAGATACAAGCTGCGCAGTGACGCACGCGGCAACCCGGGCCAACGCGCTGCATCTGGCGCCGACCTTTTTGCACAATGTGATGACGCGCTACGCCGGTACGCGGCTCGGGCGGCAGGAGCTTGACGGCGAACTGATCGAGGATCGTCCCGACGCGCTGTGGTCGCATGCGCTCATCGAGCGTCGCCGCGTTGACGGAGCGCCGCCAATGATACGCATTGTCGTGGCGGTCGATCCGCCGGTGTCATCCGGCAAGCGTGCCGACGCCTGTGGCATCGTCGCTGCGGGCATCACCTCCGAGGGGACGATTATCGTGCTGACAGACGACACGTTGTCATCTGCCGCGCCCTCGGTCTGGGCCGCCAGGGCGATCGCGCTGTGGCGCAGGCTTGAGGCCGACGCTCTGGTAGTGGAAGTCAACCAGGGCGGCGAGATGGTGCGTTCGGTGATCGCGCAGGTGGACGGCGGCGTGCCGGTGACGAGCGTGCGTGCGCATCGCGGGAAATATCTGCGCGCCGAACCGGTGGCCACGCTCTACGCGCAGGACCGCGTCAAACACGCCGGTACGTTCGCCGCGCTGGAAGACGAGATGTGTGACTTTGGACCGTCGGGGCTTTCATCAGGCCGCTCGCCGGACCGGCTCGATGCGCTGGTGTGGGCGATCACCTCGCTGACGCAAGGTGCGCGGGTGCAGCCGAGAGTGCGCAGCTTCTGACTTTTGGAGAAACGATGTTCGACCGGTTGAAAACAATCTTCGCCGCTCCCGAATCCAAATCCAGCCGCACCGCGCAGGTGCTGGCGTTCGGGAGCGGCGGGCGCGCACGGTGGACACCGCGCGATTATGCGGCGCTGGCGCGTGAGGGATATCTCTCCAACGCTGTCGTGCACCGTGCCGTGCGGCTGATCGCGGAGAATGCGGCGTCCTGCGCTTTCCTCCTCTATGAAGGCGCGATGGAGCGTGATGCGCATCCGCTGTTACAACTTCTGACGCGCCCCAATCCGAAGCAGGATGGCGCAAGCCTGTTCGAGGCGCTCTACGTGCACCTGTTGCTCGCGGGCAATGCCTACATTGAAGGTGTTGCGCTCGGCGGCGCGGTGCGCGAGCTTTATGTGCTGCGCCCGGATCGCATGAAAGTGGTGCCGGGACCGGACGGCTGGCCGGAGGCTTATGACTATGCGGTGTCGGGGCGCAGCGTGCGGTTCGATCAAACGTCATCGGACGTGCCGCCGATCTTGCACCTGACATTCTTTCATCCGCTTGACGATCATTATGGTCTTGCGCCGCTGGAGGCGGCGGCGGTTGCCGTCGATACCCACAACGCCGCAGCGAAATGGAACAAGGCGCTGCTTGACAATGCGGCGCGGCCCTCTGGCGCGCTGGTCTATTCGGGGCCCGAGGGGGCAGTGCTGTCGGACTCGCAGTTCGACCGGCTCAAACGCGAGCTCACCGACACTTACCAGGGTGCGACCAATGCCGGGCGGCCTCTGCTGCTTGAAGGCGGACTGGACTGGAAGGCGATGTCGCTGACGCCCAAGGATATGGATTTTCTGGAGGCGAAAAATTCCGCCGCTCGCGAGATCGCGCTGGCGTTCGGCGTGCCGCCGATGCTGCTCGGCATTCCCGGCGATAATACGTATGCGAATTTCCAGGAAGCCAACCGGGTGTTCTGGCGACAGACGGTCCTGCCGTTGGTGACGCGGATCGGCGCCTCACTCATCCAATGGCTGAGCCCGCAGTTTGGCGGCGAGTTGCGTCTTGCCGTCGATACCGACCGGATCGATGCGCTCGCAGCCGACCGTGCCGCGCTCTGGGAACGTGTTGCCAATGCGCCGTTCCTGACCTTGAACGAGAAGCGCGAGGCGACCGGCTACGCACCGGTAGACGGCGGGGACAAGCTTGACTAAAGCTGATCGCTGGTAATACGGAAAATTGATGCCGCTGACTTATGTCATTCCGGATCTTCATGGCCGGACCGATCTTCTCGAAGAAGCGCTTGCGCGCATCGTCGCGCACGCCGCGGGCAATGGCGGCACCATTGTGGCCCTCGGCGATTATGCCAACAAGGGACCGGACAGTCGCGGCGTTATCGAGACCCTGCTGCAGGGACCGCCGGAGGGATTTGCTCTTGTCGCCCTCAAGGGCAATCACGACGCCATGATGGCCGATGCGTTGCACGATCCCGCGCTGATGACCGTGTGGATGGAGAAGGGCGGCAGAGCCGCTCTTGCATCCTACGACGGCGACATTGCCGCGATCCCGCAGGAGCACGCCGATTGGCTCGATGCGCGGCCGCTGCTGCACGGCGACGCGCATCGCCTGTATGTTCATGCGGGTCTGGATCCGATGCTGCCTTTGGCGGCACAGAGCGAGCGGGTTTTGCTCACCAAGCGTTACGTCAACGGTGAGACCGGCGGATATGGCGCGCGGCATGTGGTGCATGGGCACGACAATCAGGTGGACGGTCCGCTGCTGGTCGAAGGCCGCAGCAATCTCGACACCTGCGCCTGGCGCACCGGCCGTCTGACCATCGGCGTGTTCGATGACGATGTACCGGGAGGACCGATCGAGCTGATCACGGTGCAGGGGGCCGCGATTGGCTAGTTTCCGGCTGTTCCATGGCACGCATCATTCATGCATTGCAAAATCAAAAAGGAGTCACTAGCTTCTTCCGATCGTCAACAACGAAAGGAGGTGGTCCAGTGTCTCATTCCAAGCGCTGTCACCTCGCTGGGGCCGCCCGCTAAGCTCTAACGAGCTTCGGACAGGGCGGTCTTCCGCCTGGTTCAGCGAGATTCGGAAAAGAAGGCGTATCGGATGAAAGTCCGGTACGTCTTTTTTGTTTTCGGGTTTGCTCAGATGACCGAATTGATCCGCACCTTCAGCGAGCGCGGGGATCTGGCGCATCTGGCCTTGTTCTTGTGGGCGGCCGGCGCAAGTGCCGCTTTTCTTTTTACCCTGCGCGAACTCGCGAACGCCTCGCGGCGCTTCGACGATTTCGTGCGCGAGCTGGCTTTGTTCAACCGGCGCGCGCGCCGCAAACCCAAAGACGAGTAGCAAGGACGAATCATGGACAAGCTGCATACGGTGATTCAATCGATCAGCGGCGAGACGAAATCGAAGCCCGCCCATCTCACGGTGTTCCGCGAATTCCTCGCGCATCTTGAGAAGATTCAGCACAAGGCGCCGAAGACGGCAGCACGCGTGCAGAAGCCCGCACGGCGCAAGCCGAAGCGCGCGAAGTAACGCATTTCTCTTTCATCGCTGAAGCCTGCCCACCTTGCATCCTGCGAGAACGCCCATGCATGCGCCGCTTCCTTCGACTTCCCGTGTCTCATTCGCAAGCGACGGTACCGTGGAGGGTTACGCCAGTCTGTTTGGGGAAGTCGATCAGGCGCGCGACATGGTGATGCCCGGCGCGTTCACGCAGACATTGCAGAGCCGGGGCCTGCGCAAAATCCCGATGCTGTTTCAGCACGACCCCTCGGAGCCCGTCGGCATCTGGCTCGACCTGCACGAGGACATGCGCGGGCTGTGGGCGAGGGGCCGGCTTATTCCGGATGTGGCGCGCGGGCGCGAACTGATCGCGCTTGTCGGACAAGGCGCAATCGACGGACTGTCGATCGGCTATCGCACGGTGCGCGGCAAGATCGATCCGAAAACACGCATCCGCCGTCTCTATCAAGTCGACCTCTGGGAAGTTTCCATCGTCACCTTCCCGCTGCTGGCGGGCGCGCGGGTGAGGGCGGTGAAAGGGTGTCGTTGCGCATGATATCTTAAGCCGTCTGTCTTAAAGTTATGAGAAGCCGCGCCATCCTCACCGAAGAATGGCGAATTTTTCAGGACTCTCAATCTTAGCAAAGTTGTTTTTGGTTTTTCTGAATTTGAAAAAGCCGCCCCTCGGGCGGCGTTTTTGTTTGTCCAATCCAAACCAAACCCACAAACCGATTTCCAAAGGAGACCTTGATGGATTTTGACATCACCGACCACGCGCCGGAACAGAAAGCCGGCATTTCTTCCGCCCAGCGCGGCGACCACGACCAGATTATGCAGATGTTCGAGGAGTTCAAGGCCGCGAATGACGAACGCCTGGCGTCGCTCAATCGACGTGCCGACGTGCTGCTGGAGGAGAAGGTGGAGCGCATCAACACAGCGCTCGACACCCAGATGAAGCGTATCGACGAACTGGCCCTGAAATCCGCGCGTCCCACGCTTGATGGTTCGCGTGCACGGCAAATCGACAACACTGCGCGCGAGCACAAGAGTGCGTTCGACGCCTATGTGCGCACCGGCGAAACAGCGGCGCTGCGGCAGATCGAAACCAAGGCGCTCTCCGCAGGCTCAGATGCCGATGGCGGCTATCTGGTGCCGGACCAGCTCGAGCAGGACATCGGCCAGCGGCTCGCCGCGATCTCGCCGATCCGCGCCATCTCCACGGTGCGCGAGATTTCGGGCGGCGTGTACAAGAAGCCGTTCATGACCGCAGGCCCCGCAACCGGCTGGGTGGGCGAGACGGATTCCCGTGCGCAGACGACGTCGCCGACGCTTGACGCCTTGAGCTTTCCGGCGATGGAGCTTTACGCCATGCCGGCGGCGACCGCGACGCTGCTCGATGACTCTGCGGTCAACATCGACGAGTGGATCGCCTCCGAGGTCGAGCTCACCTTCGCGGTGCAGGAGGGTGCGGCCTTCGTGAACGGCGACGGCACCAGCAAGCCGAAGGGCTTTCTCAGCTATACGGCGGTCGCCAATGCGTCGTGGACGTGGGGCAGCCTGGGTTATGTCGCCAGCGGCGCGGCCGGTGCGTTCGCATCGAGCAATCCCTCCGATGTGCTGGTCGATACCATCTACGCGCTGAAGGCCGGCTATCGCCAGAACGGCGCGTTCGTGATGAACCGCAAGACCCAGGCGACGATCCGCAAGTTCAAGGACTCGGGCGGTGCGTATCTTTGGCAGCCGCCCGCACAGGCGGGTGGCCGCGCCTCGCTGATGACATTCCCGCTGGTCGAGGCCGAGGACATGCCGGACATCGCGGCGAATTCGCTGTCGGTCGCGTTCGGCGATTTCAGGCGGGGCTATCTGATCGTGGATCGGCTCGGCGTGCGCGTGCTGCGCGATCCGTATTCCGCCAAGCCCTATGTGCTGTTTTACACCACTAAGCGCGTCGGCGGCGGGGTGCAGGACTTCGACGCCATCAAGCTCGTCAAGTTCGCGGCGAGCTAAATCACACGCGAAACCATCAACGTATCATGACTATTGGCGTGTCATGGCCGGGCTTAACCCGGCCATCCACGATTTTCCTGAGCAAGTGATGAGGACGTGGATCACCGGGACAAGCCCGGTGATGACAGTTGAGCGCGTTAGACACATGACCTCGCGTGAGGATGCCTTTCTGCGTCATCAGCGTAAGCGATGGCTGCGGCTCGTGCCGCAGGATTTCCCGAGAGTATTATCCAAGGTCGCGACAATCTCGCTCGCATTCCTGTTCTGAAGCACATCGATATTACTGCCGAATATGCGATAAAAACTGAGCAGCCAGATGGAACGTTTCGAACTTTGCGATCGTATCTTGAGGATAGGGATTTCGAGACGAGGCGTTCCGTTGGATTGGCTATCATGAGAAAATACGGAGTTCTCAAATGACTTCCGTTGATCTTTCCAGGCTGAGTGTAGCGCAGTTACTCGACAGGTTTGTAAAACTCTGCTTGCAGGATGAAGAGGCGGCGAATTCTGCTTGGGTGTCTGAATGCGACCGGCTCGTCGTTCAAATCAGCGACGTAAAAAAAGAACTTCAAAAACGGCCAGGAAACCAGCATGGCGCATTAGTCGCCCTTTTCACTCATCCAAATCTGCAGGTACGCTATCACGCGGCTGCCAATTTGATGAGCATCATGCCGGTCGAAGCCAGGCTTCAGATGGAGGCAATCGCAGATTCCAAAGTCTATCCGATCGCTGGTCATGCTGGCACGTATTTAATCATGCAAGAGCTGGCCGCTTCGGAGCGGCGCTCAAAGTAATGAGACGACACGTACTAATGACACTTTATGATCATCCGGAGCTTAAAGTTAGATTGATGACCGCGCATATGACGTTGGCGCTGGCTTACGCTGAAGCGAGGGCGGTCATACAAACATCGTCGACAGGCAGGAGTGGCCCTTCGCGGGTGATGCGGCGGGAACCCTGAAATCTAGATAGCGGCTTTTATAAGCCGACTTGAGAATGTTGTCGGCAGTCGAGGGTAATATGCCGGACATCGCGGTGAATTCATTGTCGACAGCGTTCGACGACTTTCGCCACTGTTGTCCGATCAAGCACCTCAAGTTCGCGGCGAGCTGAGTTTCGCGTCGTCGTGGCTATGTCCCGGGCGCGATGCAGCGCGTAGCGATGCATCGCAGAACCGGGACCGCTACGGCCCTGTGTCCGGGCACGTTTTTCAAGACACAGAATGTCTGCCCTTAACCGCTCCTTCACGCCTGTCGTCATATAGCTACCGTATATTAAGACGCGAGCCGTCGATCTGTGCTGAAGATTTGGAGGGCACGGTGGTTCAGAACAGGCGCTTTGCGCGCATCAGGCCGTCGGGACTGATTTCGAGCGCGGGCAAGATTGCAATCGATAACAAGTCTCCGCTGATTGACTGTTCCATCGTCGATTACGGCGCGGGCGGGGTATGCCTTCAGGTCAATCCCGGCATCACGCTGCCGAAGCGGTTTGAACTGATCCATGGCAAGACCAGGAAGAAATGCCGCGTCGCCTGGGTTGCCGGGCGAAAGGTCGGTGTTGCGTTTCAATAGCGCGGTCGTTCAGGATCAGGCGATGGGAACGGTCAGGTGCACAATTCTGGTCGCCATGGTTGCTTTGATGGCCTCGGCCGACGTCGCCTTTGCGCGGGGCGGTGGCGCGCAGCTTTTGAATTCGCCCGGTTATCAGCGCGCGTTGCAGGAGTCGCGCAAGACTCTGGGGGCGCAGCCAGACCACGTTCGACCGAGCGCTGAAACGCTCAGGAAAAAACGTAAGCGTCGCCACTGAAGGCCAACGCGGATTCATCGTCGGTCGCGAACGGGCGTCAGAACCGTCCGCCGGCCCCGACGGAGACGCTGCCACCGATGCGTATGCACGTATCACTGCCTGGCAGGCGCGCGAATCCCGCACCGAATTCGGAACACGAAGACGTCGAATGGGGGCGGGTGACAGGTTTTGTTGCCGGTTCAGTGGCGTGAAGGCTTTTCAATTTTGGCCGCCTGGGTGCGGTCTGCTCCTGCGCCAGTGCCGCTTCGCCACAGGCCAACACCGCAAGCGCGATCAGTGGTGCGATGACGAATGATTTGAGCAGCATGATGTCTCCAGAATTGAGCGGCGCGACGCCCCTCATGGAGCGTGTGTGTAGCAGATCGCCGCGTCAGTTGGCAGTGGCGGGGACGGAACCTGCCGAGCCTGTTCGTGGCGTCCAGAGCAATGGGTCTAAAACGTCGCGCCGAGGCTGCGCGCGGTGGTCACGATCCAACCGAGATAAAGCGTCAGTGGCGTCACGCCGGTGACGCCGCCGCAGCCATCGCTGAAATTCGGGCCGGTCGACCAGCTTACGACGCCGGTGACGAGGCTCTGACCGTCCTGATCCTCAAACACCGGCGCGCCGGAATCTCCGGTGCAGCCACCCATGCCGGCGCTTTTGTTCTGCGTCAGCGGATCGGCCAGACGAATTTGCAGCGTACCGGGGCGGCCGATCACGACAAGGTGGGCGGCGCGTGCGACGCCCGCATCGCTGCCGCTCGGTGAACTTGAGCCGATGCCTGCGACGGTAAAATTTGTGCCGGGCGCAATCGGCAGGCGCGGCGTCCCGAGTGATACGGGTGACTTGCCCGGTACCGGCGATGCAAGAAGCAACAGCGCGATGTCGGCGGTCGCGCGATGCGCCGCTATCGCCTGTGCATTGTATTGCGGATGAGCGAGTGCCTTCTGGGTAATGAGTAGCTGCGGCGGTTTGCTGGAATAGTCCACCACGCGCGTGGTGACACCGGCCCCGAGGCAGTGTGCGGCGGTGAGTACGACCCTGGGCGCGATCATGGCGCCGGTACAGACGACGCCGCCCGCGCCGACCACGGTGACGATGCTGCGTGCAACCGCCTCGCTCGGCGCCGAGCGGCTGCCGGTGATGGCGTGACACGGCGACGCCGCCAGCAGCAGCGCGAGTGAAAGAACAACAGGACGGATCTGCCCAATCATGGTGCCGGTTTGAGCCCGGACGCACCGACTTTGTCAACCGAAAGAGAACCGATGGCTTCCTTTCTTCTTGCTTCGCCCGCAACCGAGCCGCTCTCGGTCGCCGACGCCAAGGCTTTCCTTCGCGTGGAACATGACGACGACGATGCGATCATCGCATCGTTGATCTCATCCGCGCGCAACCATGTCGAGGCACTGACGCGTCGTGGGCTGATCACGCAGACCTGGCGGCTGGTGCTGGACCGATGGCCGGACGACGGACGGATCAGGCCCAAGCTCGGTCCGCTGCAATCGGTCGCCGCCGCGCGCGTCTACGATCAGACCAATGCCGCTAGCGAGATCGACGTGGCGAGGTTCGTCGTCGATGCCGCCTCGGGCACGATTGCCGCGCCGGGCGTGTTTTTGCCGCTGTCCGGCCGTGCGCTTGCGGGAATCGAATTGGACGTCGTGATTGGCTTCGGTGCCGCCACCGACGTGCCGCAGGTGTTGCTGCAGGCGATCCGCATGGTGGTCGCGCATTGGTACGAGAACCGGGGGCTGGTTGCGATCGGTCAGAGCGTGGCGATGCTGCCGCCCAGCGTCAATGCCATGATCGGTTCCTATCGGGTGTTGTCGCTATGATCGATCCGGGACAATTGAAAACCCGGCTGGTGTTGCAGCAACCGGTCGAGACACCTGATGATCAGGGCGGCGTAACGCGCACATGGACGAGTTACGGCAATGCCTGGGCGCAGGTCACGCCCGTTGCCGCGCGCAATTCGGTTGAGGCTGATAGCGACGGCGCCACACAGGCATACCGGATCGTGATGCGTTCAAATTTTAGCCTCACGCTTGCGCATCGCCTTGTCGATGGCGCGCGCGTCTACACCATCACCGCAATCCGCGACGACAGGCGCTTCATCGAAATCGACGCTGAACTGCGTATTTCCTGACCGGGATCATTTGCATGACCACTGCCAACGTGGCGCTGCGCGCCGCGATCCATGACGCATTGTCGAATGACAGCGGACTGACGGCCTTGCTCGGCGGCAACCGCGTTTACGACGAGCCGCCGCGCAACGCGGCTTTTCCATATGTCACTCTCGGTGAAACACGATTGCTCGATATCTCGGGCGACGGCGGCGACACACAGGAGCACCAGCTCACGCTTCACGCATGGTCGCGTCAGGGCGGTCAGCGCGAGGCGCACGTGATTGCAGGCACGCTGCTGCAGGCGCTCGACGATGCGGCGCTTTCACCCGACGGCCATCGGCTGGTGAATCTGCGATTTTCGGTCGCCGACATCCGACGTGAGAATGACGGCAAAACTTATCACGCACTGGTCCGGTTCCGCGCCGTGACCGAACCGGTTTTTTGAGGAGACACCATGGGCGCACAGAAGGGCAAGGATCTGCTGCTGAAGATGAGCGACGGCGACGGTTTCATGACTGTCGCAGGTCTGCGAAGTCGCAACATCGCGTTCAATGCGGAGATCGTGGACATCACCAATGCGGATTCCGTCGACCGATGGCGCGAACTGCTGGAAGGTGCGGGTGTCAAACGCGCCTCGATCTCGGGGCGCGGATTGTTCAAGGATGCCGCGTCCGATGCGTTGATGCGGGAGGCCTTCTTTGAGGGCACGATCAAGTCGTGCCAGGTGGTGGTGCCGGACTTCGGCACCGTCGAGGGGCCATTCCAGATCTCGAGTCTGCAATTTGCGGGCGACCATAACGGCGAGGTGACGTTCGATGTCAGCCTGGAATCCGCCGGCTCTCTCGCATTCACGGCAGCCTGAGCATGGCCAACAGATATCGCGGAGAGATCGACGCCGAGCTCGGCGGCGAGCGCCGTACGCTCGTCCTCACGCTTGGCGCACTCGCCGAACTCGAGAGTGCGTTCGGCGCCGAGGATTTGATGGCGCTGGCGGAACGCTTCGGATCGGGCCGGCTATCGGCCGGCGATCTCATCCGGATCATTGGCGCGGGCTTGCGCGGCGCCGGTGCTTGCATCACGGACGGCGAGGTTGCGGCCATGAAGATTCCGGGCGGCGCGGCGGACTACGTGCGGATCGCGGCCGATTTGATCGCGGCCACTTTCGACGACAGCGGGGCGACCCCATGACTCCGTTTCCGTGGGACGAGGCGATCGGGTTCGGTCTTGGCGTGTTGCGGCTTCCTCCGACGCAGTTCTGGGCGATGACGCCGCGCGAACTGGCCTTCGCCATCCGCGCGGTGCGTGGACCAGTGCAGGCGCCGATGGACCGTCCGATGCTCGATGAATTGATGGCCAGGTTTCCGGATCGGAATAAACGAACATGAGCGACATTTCAGGCAATCTCGGCGATGCGTCGCAGTCGGCGACCAATCTTGCCACGCAGTTGCACGCACTCGAACTCGGCGCGAACTCTTTCTCGCACGCGATTACGCAATCCTTTGCAGTATCCATCACGCGTGGAAGACAATTCGACGATGTGCTGCGCTCGCTTGCGCTGCGGTTATCAAACATTGCCCTCAACGTCGCGCTGAAACCGGTTGAGACATCGATCGCCGGCGGCCTTAATAGTTTGCTGTCCGGGCTGTCGGGGTCGGCGAGCAATGCTGGTCCGAGTCTCGCTGCGGCAACCGGTGCCGTGAAGCCGTTCGCGTCCGGGGGCGTGATCGGCGCGCCAACTTACTTTCCCTTGTCGCCGGGTGGCGTCGGCCTCGCGGGCGAGGCAGGGCCGGAGGCGATCATTCCACTGAGGCGAGGGCCGGACGGACGGCTCGGTGTCTCGGGTGGCGGCGCGGTGAACAACATCACGGTGCAAATCGCATCGCCAGATCCTGGCAGCTTCCGCCGTTCAGAGAGCTACATTACCGGACAGATCGCACGCGCGGTGGCGCGCGGCCAGCGAGGGTTGTGATCGCATGAGCAGTTTTCACGAGATTCTTTTCCCGCTCGATATCGCATTGAGAAGCGCGGGCGGCCCCGAGCGCAAGACCGAGATTGTCACCTTCGGCTCGGGACGGGAGCAGCGCAACGCGCGCTGGGCACATTCGCGCCGACGCTATGACGCGGGCTACGGTGTGAAGACATTCGAGGCATTGCAGCAGGTGGTTGCGTTCTTCGAGGAGCGGCGTGGTCAACTTTATGGATTTCGCTGGCGCGACAGGCTCGACAACTCCTCTGCCGAAGGTTCAGCGGCGGTGACACCGCTCGACCAGGCAATCGGGACGGGCGACGGGATGCAGCCCCTGTTTCAACTCGTTAAAACATACGGCGGCACCTTTGCACCTTATGCGCGCCCGATCGCCAAGCCCGTACCGGGCAGCGTGCGCGTCGCGGTCGGTGGTGTGGAGATGACGGTCAGCGCCGGCTTCATCTTTGATACGACAACTGGAGTGGTGACGTTTCAACCGGGACATATTCCGCCACCAGGCGCGGCCGTCACTGCGGGCTTTCTGTTCGACGTGCCGGTTCGTTTCGATACTGACTACCTCGAGGTCGATCTTTCGGCGTTCAACGCCGGTGCGATTCCAAAAATCCCGCTGGTGGAGATCAAGCCATGAGGGATATTCCATCCGCGCTGCAGGTGAAGCTCGACACCGGGGTTACAACGCTCGCACGCTGCTGGGTTCTGACGCGCCGCGACGGTGTGGTGCAGGGTTTCACCGATCACGACGGCGATCTTGTGATCGATGGTGTGATTTGCCGCGCGGGAACGGGATTCGATGCGTCGGAGGCGACCAGCCGCTTCGATCTGTCGGTCGATGCCTCGGAGATTTCGGGTGCACTGGCGGACGATTCTCTGACCGAGGCGGATCTGGCCGCAGGCCGCTACGACGCCGCGCAGATCGATACCTTTCTTGTCGACTGGAGCGACGTGTCATTGCGCGTTCTGTTGTCCCGTACTTCGCTCGGCGAAGTCGTCCGGCAGGGCGATGCCTTCACTGCGGAGCTTCGCGGATTGGCCGATGCGTTATCGCAAGAAACCGGGCGGCTGTTCACAGCACGGTGCGCCGCCGATCTCGGCGATGCAAAGTGCCAGGTCGATCTCGCAGCGGCGGGATTGCATGGCACCGGCGTGGTCACGAGGATCGATGGTGTCTCGGCAATCACCGTCCTTGGGTTGGATGGTTTTGTCGACGGGCTGTTCACGGCAGGACGCTTGGCATGGACCAGCGGGGCGAACACAGGTCAGTCGGTCGAGATCAAGGAACATCGTGTTGTTTCGGGCGACGTGCGGCTCGCCCTGTGGCAGGCGACGAGCGAGGCCATCGCGGCCGGCGACGGATTCTCCGTCACGGCAGGTTGCGACAAACGGTTCGAAACCTGCCGTGACCGTTTCGCCAACAGCCTCAACTTTCGCGGCTTCCCGCAAATTCCGGGCAACGATTTCATCGTCGCCGGTGTGAATCCGGTTGGCAATAACGATGGCGGCTCGCTGAACGCCTGATGGATTCTCCCATGATCGAGTCAATCACTCGCGCCGGCATTGTGCGCGAGGCGCGCAGCTGGATTGGCACGCGCTATCGCCATCAGGCCTCCGTTCGGCATGTCGGTTGCGACTGTCTTGGCCTGGTGCGTGGTGTCTGGCGCAGTTGCATCGGACGGGAGCCCGAGTTGCCGCCGCCGTATGCTCCCGACTGGGCTGAAGCCCACGGCGAGGAAACATTGGCGCAGGCGGCACGGCGTCACCTTGTTCCTGTTGCGCCGGACGAGATCGGCGGTGGCGACGTGCTGCTGTTTCGCTGGCGCGAGGGATTTGTTGCCAAGCATGTCGCCATCGCTACCGGCGAGGGCACCATGGTCCACGCGCATGACGGCGCGGCGGTCTGCGAGGTCGCCCTCACGCCGTGGTGGCGACGCCGTCTGGCCTATGCGTTCCGGTTTCCGGGAGTCGATGAATAATGGCGGCGCTTGTTCTTTCGGTTGCGGGCAGCGCGGCGGGAGCTGTGTTCGGTCCGGCGGGGGCGCTTGCCGGACGGATCGCGGGCGCTCTCGCCGGAAATCTGATCGATCAATCGTTATTCGGATCGACCTCGCGTACCGTCGTCGGCCCGCGTCTGGCCGATCTCGATGTCATGGCCTCGACCGAAGGCGCGCCGATCCCCCGCGTCTACGGGCGTGCGCGGGCGTCGTTCAGCTCGGAGGGAACACGTTATTCGGAGATGAGGGCGATCAAGCAGGATATGGCTGCGCGGCGCTTTTCGGACATTCCAGATCGCATTCGTTCGATGAAGCGACTTTGGACAACACCTTCGGTCCGCGGGGTCGCTCTGCGCCGGGAACAGGAGGCGCGGCTTTTCGAAAAGGGGCTTGTCGATCTGAAAGCGCTGGCCTGAGAATTTGGCATCCGCAGACCGCTCGCCCAGATTCGCTCGGCTTACCAGCTTCGCTCTGCTTAGATGGCCCCGACCAGGAATGCGCCCAGTAATCCCATCGCCAGCAGCGATGCCGCTGCCAGTACGTCGTAGCGTTCAGTCTTCTGCACGAGTTTCATATCGGTCTCCTTGCTGAGACGTTGAAACAAACGTCAGGGCGAACGGAAGTTCCGGTCCCGGCGGCTTTAATGTCGCTGCTGAGCGGAAATGTCGGTCATCGGATCGCTCTCTGTGTACGCCCACTCAAGCGCGAAACATCCGGCAACGACAACTGCGACCAGAAACAACGCAGTGAACAGAACAGTCAGGCCGTCGCGGTCCATCAGTCCTCCCGTTTCCACCGAGCATATTCCGCTCTGTGTGAATGGGCAATTCCCTCATTCAAAATGGAGTTCCAACAATGTCAGATTCATTTTGGCAATCGGTTCGCTATGTCCTGATTGCAATGGGCAGTTTTTTCGCGGGCCGCGGAAAGATCGATGCCCTTCAGGTAGTCCCGCTGGTGGACCAGTTCATTCAGATTGCGAGCGGAGCGGTCGCGCTCTGCGCCGCAGCCTGGGGGCTCTACGTCAAATTCAAAACCGCCACCGTGCCGGTGGACGTGGCGGCCCGCGCCGATGTTCCGGTCGTCAGTTCGGCGACCGGCACGCTGAAGTCCTGATCACCCCACCACCAACTGTCGAGGATCATATCGCCATGCGGAAGCACTTTGCTGTCGCAGCGCTGGCCGGCGCCCTTCTGCTTGCAGGATGCCAGACCACGCTCCCCTCTCTCAATCTCGGTACGGCCGTTACGCTGAACACCATCTACGGCATCGAGAACGCCTATGGCGTCGCGGTGAACGCCGCGAATGCCTACAAGGCGCTTCCCCTGTGCAGCACAGGCACTGTCCCAAGTGCCAACAACATCTGCGCAAAGCGATCGGTGATCGTGAATCTCCAGGCCGCGATACGGCGTGCGCAGGTCGCGGTCAACAATGCGATCGTATTTCAGAGAACCTATCCCACAGTCGACGTGACGAATGTGATCGGCGCAGCGCGTTCGGCGCTGCTCGATGTTCAGCAGATATTGGCTTCCGGAGCGCAATAACATGGTCAGCATAGCAGATGTCGAAGCGGGTATCGCGGTCGCGGAGGCGATCGTCAGCGCGATCGTGAAAGTCGCTCCGGCGATCGAGGAGGGGATTTTGTCTTCGGTGCCTTACGTGCAAGCCATCGCAGGGTTGATTCAAGGCGCCAATGCGACGCGAGAACAGATCGATGCCACGCTTTCTCAGATCAATGCCGCAACCGACGCCTTCTTGAAGGAGCTTCCGCCGGACGATGGATCCACCACGACATAACACGCGCGGATGATATTGCGGTTAACGGGATGCTTATAAAGTATCTCGTTGGCCGGAACTGACGGCATTTTCGCATCGGGCACCGGCTGATGAGGACTCGAAGCAAAAAAACTGAGCGACAGCCGGCCCGTTCCTGTCGATTGACTTAAGTAATTTTTCAAGTCCAGCGACTACCAAGCGCGAATATTTACTTACTTCATTGGTCGTATCGTGATGGAAACGAAGCAGGATAAGCGGCAGGTTGCCCGCATCGAGTTTGGCGTGGGCCACTCCATGAGAATTATCGCAATTGACGGGTCGTGGTATCGCGAATGCACCATGCTCGACGTGTCCGACACGGGAGCGTTGCTGGAGCTCAAACATTCGCTCAGCGGGCTGAAGCTCGACGAGTTCTTTCTGTCGCTGTCTTCGGTTGGCGTGGCTTTCCGTCGCTGCCGGCTGGCCTGGGTCAACGGCAGCCAGATGGGCGTCACGTTCCTGAAGCAGAACGAGCGCGCTCAATCCGCGCGTCAGCGTCTTGGCTCTATTGATTCGGGACTTCGAGGCCCGGCAGCTAACAAAAATGTAAGGTAGCCCGATCCTCGCCATTCATTTGCCATTCACGGCGGTGCAGGTCATCTTGACGTTATCAGAGTTCGGATTCCGGAGACTAACTTGCGCCTTCTTGTCGTCGAAGATGATCCAGATCTCAATCGCCAACTCGCGGCCGCGCTGACCGATGCCGGCTACGCCGTCGATCGGGCGTTCGATGGCGAGGAGGGACATTTCCTCGGCGACAGCGAACCTTACGATGCCGTGGTCCTGGATATCGGTTTGCCGAAAATGGACGGAATTTCCGTTCTGGAAGCCTGGCGGCGCAACAAGCGGGTTATGCCTGTTCTGATCCTGACCGCGCGCGACCGCTGGAGCGACAAGGTGCAGGGATTCGATGCAGGGGCCGACGATTACGTGGCCAAGCCGTTTCATCTTGAGGAGGTTCTCGCCCGCATCCGCGCGCTGCTGCGGCGCTCGGCCGGACACGCCCAAAGTGAGCTGGTCTGCGGGCCGGTGCTGCTCGATACCAGAACCAAACGGGTCAGCGTCAACGGCAATCCGGTCAAGCTGACATCGCACGAATACAATCTGCTCGACTATCTGATGCACCACGCCGGGCGTGTGGTCTCCCGCACCGAGCTTGTCGAGCATCTGTACGATCAGGACTTCGATCGCGATTCGAACACCATCGAGGTCTTTGTCGGGCGTATCCGCAAGAAGCTCGACGTCGACATTATCCAGACCGTACGCGGGCTAGGCTATATGCTGGCCCAACCGCCCGCGGCCGATGCGCGCTAATTCACTCGCGACGCGGCTTTTTCTGTCTGCCGCGGCGTGGGTGATCCTGATTCTGACGGTCACCGGTTTTGCGTTGTCGTCGCTCTACAGCCATTCGGTTGAGCGCGCATTCGACCGGCGACTGAATTTTTATCTGCGCACGCTGATTGCGGAAGTCACAGCCTCAGACGAACCGGCCGAAAAGGCTTCGGGAAAAACGGGAGGCAAGAATCCCGAAAAGAGCGCCGAGAAAAATCCGGACAAAAGCATTCCTGCGCTTGGCGAACCGCTGTTCGAACTTCCGCTGTCGGGCTGGTATTGGGAGATCGAGAACCTTGATCCGGTCAAGCAGGATTCCCGGTCGTCCCGCTCGCTGTGGGACGCCAATCTGCCAAAGCTCAATGCCGGCATCCCGCTGACAGCGTCGGGCGTGAGGGTGGGTTATGTGATCGGCCCCGAGGATCAGCGCCTTCGTGTGGTCGAGCGCCCGATCGATCTGGGTGCGGACGGCAAATACATCGTCACCATCGCGGGGGACGCCACCGAGATTTCGGCCGAGACGCGGTTGTTTGACTGGTACCTCGCCGGAACATTCGCCGCACTGACAGCCGGACTTCTGCTTACCACCGCCTTCCAGGTTCGCTTCGGCCTGTTGCCGCTGAAGCGAATTTCGAACGCGCTCGCCGACATCCGCTCAGGGAAGGCGGAGCGCCTCGAAGGCGATTTCCCGAATGAAATCGAACCGTTGGCGCACGAAACGAATGCGCTGATCGAAGCCAATCGCGCGATTGTCGAACGTGCACGCACGCACGTCGGCAATCTGGCGCACGCGATCAAGACACCGCTCTCCGTCATCGTGAACGAGGCGGTTGCCCATGGCGGCGATTCCTTCTCCACCAAGGTGCTCGAACAGGTCGATATCATGCGCAATCAGGTCGCTCACCATCTGGAGCGCGCCCGTATTGCCGCCCGTCTGACCGTTGTCGGCAGCGTGACGGACGTGGGCCCGGTGCTGGAGGCGCTGACGCGCACGATGGAAAAAATCCACCGTGATCGAAACGTCGAAATCAGACTGACAGTGCCGGAAAGTGCGAGTTTCCGGGGCGAGCGTCAGGATCTCGAAGAGATGGTCGGCAATCTGGTGGACAACGCCTGCAAATGGGCCGAGCAGCACGTTTTTGTCGACGTCTCGCTGTCTTCGCCTGCCGCGCGGGGGCTGGAGCCGATGCTCAGGATCGTGGTTGATGATGACGGACGAGGGCTATCGGCAGCGGAGCGAACCCAGGTGGTGAAGCGTGGGCAGCGGCTGGATGAATCAAAGCCCGGATCTGGACTGGGGCTTGCGATCGTGGTCGATCTGGCCCGTCTGTATGGCGGAAACCTGACGCTCGATCAGGCCCCCACAGGGGGGGTGCGGGCCGAATTGACGCTTCCGGCGGCCGTGTCCTGATCGGGCTTTCTCGCCAGGGACCGCGTCATTCCTAAACGTGAAATTAACGACGTGCAGGCTACCCAGAAGGGTGCCCTTTTTATGGGCCGTCCCTAAAGACTCGTTCGTCATGGTCCCTGAAAAACTCGAGCGATTAAGAGCCTTTCTCACAGACCTGCCGCCGAAGTCGCAGGCCTTGTTGATGCGCGAGTTCGAGCGGGCGCTCGACCGCGGGGAAGATGCGACCGTTCCCAATCTTATTCTGGGCGAACTCCGCAAGATTGTCCGGGGGGCCGACGAGGACACCGCACCTCGAACCGATGACCCGGTCCGGCTTTTGTTTGCACCGCTTGAACCGTTTCTGGTGGACGGTTCAGGACCGGTCAGGCCGGGCCAGATTCGCAGGCAGTCGCTTTCGCCGGTGTGGCTGTGGCTGCGACGCGAAGGGGAGTCTGCCGAAACCGAAACATTCGAGACAGCGGTCGCCAGTCCTCGCCTAAGCGCGGCCGAGCGGGAGCGCGCGGTCCACCGAATGCAGGCCATCACCGCTGAAGCGATCGCAAATGCCACCTCCGGGGACGATCGTCATCGCCTGCTGGGGCGCATTGGAACGCCGAGTGTCGTGGAGGACATTCCCTCGATCGGTGCGGTCTTGAAGGTTCGAGAGGCTCTGGAGACATTGAATTCCCGGCTGCCTGCGATGCGCAACTTCGGCGAGTCACAGGTGGCGTCCGCCACCGCCGCCCTCAATATCCCCTCGTTACAGACGCCTCAGTCACTGCCGTTTGCGCTGTCGACGATCATGAATCGTCTAACTTCGCCGTGGCAAATTATTCGCCTCGCCATTTCCATTGCAGCGTCGGACGATGAAGTCCGAATTGCCGGAACGCCGTTCGGGGTTGCGGTGACGATGGCAATTCAGGATATGTCGCGGCTGGTCGGCGCGCTGCGCGATGATATCCGGCACGGGCGGTTCGACGATACGGCGAGCCACCTCAAGACTCTTCATGACAGTGTCCGTGGCCTGCGCACCGAACTGGATATTCGCCCGGACTCAAGCTGGGGTCGTCAATTGTCCTCCATCCGGGCGGAAATCTCCAACGTGCTGCAGTCGGAGATCGATAGTGTGCCGGGCCGGGTCCGCCGTTTGCTGCGCCAGCGTCCGGAAAAAGACATTACCGTCAACAGCCGCGTCGACGAAACCGAGGTCGAAGAGGCCGCAGCTCTGATCGACTTTGTCGCGATCTGCCGTAACTATGCCGGTGAGCTTGCCATCAACGAGGTGACGCTGCGCACCTACAGCGATTTGCAGCAGTACATCGAGAAGGCGACCGAAGCACTGGTTGAGTCGCTGCGGGCGAGCGATGCGCGGACCCGGCCATTCCGCAGTGCACAAGTCGCCGTGGCGATCCGCTTCTGCGAGGTCATGTTCGGCCCGGATTATGCCTCCCTGATGAAGAAGGCCGCTGAAATCGCACAGACCGGCGAGCGGAAGGCGACCCGAGCCGGCTAGGTTCCGGCGCTATGTTCTTGGAATTGTTAATTGCATGCCGAGCCTGCCATGGTGTAACCGGGCGTGAATGAGGCTCGTAAGCCTCTGTGCCGGAACTTGGAATGTCGCTTTGGTTCATCCTCGCGTTGATGACGGCCGCCGCCGTGTTCTCGGTGCTCTGGCCGCTGGGGAGGGGCATAAGGCCGGCTGCGGGCGGCAGCGAGGTCGCGGTCTATAAGGATCAGCTTGCCGAGGTCACGCGAGACGTGGCGGCGGGACTGATTGGCTCCGCCGAGGCGGATGCTGCGCGTATCGAAATCGGACGTCGGCTTCTGGCGGCCGCCGATCAGGAGTCGCTTCAGACCTCGACATCGAGCGCGGGTTATCGCCGTGCGATTTCCATCGTAGCGTTGGTTGGGCTCCCGTTGGTCGCTCTCGTCCTTTACGCACGTCTCGGTTCGCCAGATCTGCCCGACTTTCCTCTCGCTGCACGCACCCAGCCATCGTCGCCCGAAGCAGCGTCGCTGGAGCGGCTGATTGAAAAGGTGCAGACGATCCTTGAAAGAAATCCTGCGGACGGGAGGGGATGGGCGGTTCTTGCGCCTGTGCTTTTCAAGGTTGGTCGTTACGATGAAGCGGTTCAGGCCTACCGCAAGGCGCTGGCTTATGACGGTGAAAATGCCGCCCGCCACTCGGACCTGGGTGAAGCTGTCACTGCCGCCGCGAACGGCGTCGTGACGGCAGATGCAAAGACGGAGTTCGATCGCGCCATCGCGCTCGATCCCGACGACGTCAAGGCGCGTTACTTCGTCGGTCTGGCGGCAGAGCAGGATGGCCAAACCGCGAAGGCTGCCGATCTGTGGCGGGCGATGCTTGCCAGCGCACCGGCCAACGCCTCCTGGAAACCGGTGGTGCAGGAATCGCTTGCACGAGTAAGTGGTGTCAGGGCGCCGCAACTTTCCGATGAACAGATGTCGTCGGTAGAGGGCATGGGAGCGGCCGACCGCGGCGCGATGATCCGCAGCATGGTTGACCGCCTCGCCACACGTCTCAAATCCAACACAGACGATGTGGAAGGATGGTTGCGGCTGACGCGGGCCTATATGGTTCTTGGCGAGAAGGACAAGGCGGCCGCGGCACGTCATGAAGCTCAGCAGGCGCTGATCAAAAATCCGGAACGTTTGCGCCAGCTGAACGACGGCCTCAAGGACATGGGATTCGATGGGTAAGGCATGACACGCAGGCAGCGGCGGCTGACATTGATTGGATGTGCGATTGCCGTTCTGGCCGTCGCGGTCGGTCTGGTGCTGAACGCAATGCGCGGTTCGATCATGTTTTTCACCACGCCCGGCAAAATCGCCGAACAGCACATCATGCCCGGGACGCACTTTCGCCTCGGCGGCCTGGTGGAAAAGGGCTCGCTGGTGCGCGGCGATCAGTTGAAAGTGCGCTTTGAGGTGACCGACGGACAGGCCACCATCCCGGTCGCCTATCAAGGAATTCTGCCTGACCTGTTTCGCGAGGGACAAGGAATAATCTCGGAGGGGGCGCTGGATTCGAGCGGGGTGTTTCGCGCAGATACAGTCCTTGCCAAGCATGACGAAACCTACATGCCCAAGGCAGTCGCCGACGAGCTCAAGAAAGAAGGCCACTGGAAGGACGATTACGGAAAGATGTCCACTACCGGCGCGGAGGCATCCAAGTGATTGCGGAGTGTGGACATTATGCTCTCGTGCTCGCGCTGGCTTTGGCGCTGATTCAGTCCGTCGTTCCGCTGATCGGCGCGAGGGTCGGAGATCCGGCGTTGATGAACGTATCGCGCTCGACAGCTTTGACGCAGTTTCTGTTCGTTGCGGCGTCGTTCGCGGCTCTCGTGACGCTTCATGTGACGTCTGATTTCTCGGTTCTCAACGTCTACGAGAACTCCCACTCGCTGAAGCCTCTGATCTATAAAATCACCGGCGTCTGGGGCAATCACGAAGGCTCCATGTTGCTGTGGGTTTTTATCCTCGCGCTGTTCGGCGCTCTGGTGGCCGCGTTTGGTAATAATCTTCCGACCTCGCTCCGCGCCCATGTGCTGGCGGTGCAGGCGTGGATCGCGAGCGCGTTCTACCTGTTCATTCTGCTGACCTCGAATCCATTCCTGCGGATTTCCAATCCGCCGATCGAAGGGCGCGATCTCAATCCGGTGCTGCAGGATATCGGCCTCGCTGTGCATCCGCCGATGCTCTATCTCGGTTATGTCGGGTTCTCGATTTCATTTTCCTTTGCCATAGCCGCGCTGATCGAAGGACGGATCGATGCGGCCTGGGCGCGCTGGGTGCGTCCATGGACGCTGGTTGCGTGGATATTCCTGACGCTTGGTATCGCGATGGGATCGTATTGGGCCTATTACGAACTCGGCTGGGGCGGCTGGTGGTTCTGGGACCCGGTGGAAAATGCTTCGCTGATGCCGTGGCTGGCGGGCACTGCATTGTTGCACTCGGCTCTGGTGATGGAGAAGCGAGAGGCGCTTAAAGTCTGGACGGTCTTGCTTGCGATCCTGACATTCTCGCTGTCGCTGCTCGGTACTTTCCTTGTCCGCTCCGGAGTGCTCACCTCGGTCCATGCTTTTGCGACCGATCCGACGCGCGGTGTTTTCATTCTCCTGCTGCTGTGTGTTTTTATCGGCGGCAGCCTGTCGCTTTATGCATGGCGCGCCTCTACGCTGAAGCAGGGCGGCCTGTTCGCGCCGATCTCACGTGAGGGGGCGCTTGTTCTGAACAACCTGCTGCTGACTACGGCGTGCGCGACAGTTCTAGTCGGAACGCTTTATCCGCTCGGGCTGGAGGTTCTCACCGGCGCCAAGATTTCCGTCGGTGCGCCGTTCTTCAACCTGACGTTTGCGCCACTGTTCGTGCCGCTGTTGCTGGTCATGCCGTTCGGCCCTTTTCTGGCGTGGAAACGCGGCGATCTTCTGGCCGCAGCCCAGCGTCTGATGCTGGCGGCTGTCGTCGGACTCGTGACGTCGGCGGTGGTCTGGGCCTGGGTTCGCGGCGGATCGACCCTCGCGCCGTTGGCGATCGGGGTGGCGGTTTTTGTCGTCCTTGGTGCGATCACCGACATTGCCGACCGTATCAAGCTGTTTCAGGCGCCACTTGTGACCTCATGGCAGCGCGCCAGGGGCTTGCCCCGTTCGGCATGGGGAGCCGCCTTCGCTCACGCGGGTCTTGGTATCGCGCTGATCGGGGTCGTTTGTGAAAGTACATGGAACAGCGAGTATATCGGCAACATGCGGCCGGGCGATCACGCTCAGGTCGGGGGATATGTCGTGACATTCGACGGCAGTACCGGACAGCCCGGTCCGAACTACCGCGAAGATATTGCCCGTTTCACTGTCACGCGCGACGGCGTGGTGGTCGGCACCATGGCGCCCTCCAAGCGCAGCTTCTTCACGCGGGGGGTGTCCACCACCGAGGCAGCGCTGCTGCGGCGCGGCGTCAGCCAATTGTATATTTCACTCGGCGATGCCACGCCTGACGGCGCGATCACGGCTCGGATTTACGACAAGCCGATGGTGCTGTTGATCTGGTACGGCCCGGTGCTGATGGCGCTCGGTGGCCTGCTGTCGCTGTCGGACCGGCGGCTGCGGGTTGGGGCCCCCAAGCCCGCACGCTCCAAGGCCGGCGTCTTGCAGCCAGCGGAGTGAACGCATGAAGCGGCTCACGATCGCCCTTGCGTTGCTCGGTCTGTTCGCGCTGTCGCCACTGGCTCACGCGGTGCAGCCGGACGAAGTGATGTCCGATCCCGCGAAGGAGGCCAGAGCGCGGGCCCTCTCGCGCGAATTGCGCTGCATGGTATGTCAGAACCAGTCGATCGACGATTCCGATGCACCGCTTGCCCGCGATTTGCGCATCCTGGTCCGCGAACGCATCGCCGCCGGAGACGGGGATCAGCAGGTGCTGAATTTCCTGGTGTCGCGCTATGGCGAGTTCGTTTTGCTGAAACCTCGTGTCGAGGGGCAAACCTTGTTGCTCTGGCTGCTGCCGCCCGGCGTCCTGGTTTTCGGAGCGCTGGGGCTTTGGCTCCACAACCGCCGCCGCATGCAGGCTTCTCATGACGCACTGATGAAGCTGTCGCCGGACGAGGAGGCGCGTCTGGAGCGGCTGATCGCATCGCAGCCACCGGACCGGACCGTGTGACATTACGCCCGCGTTTTTTTCGCTTCATTACGAAAGCTTAATTTCGCCGTCAGGGCGCCGTAAGGGCGACTACCCCATCTTCTCCAGCAACGGTGCCAGCCACCCCGATTTGCAGCCTGGAGAATCTTATGCCCGACCGAAACTTCTCTGACCTTCCGTCTTATCGTGCGCAGCGCCGTTCGGTGTTCTCTCTGCGCAAATTTGCGTTGATGGCGACGGTCGTCGGTGGTGTCGGCGCCGCCGTTTACGGTTTCCATGCGCCCTTCGGTTCGTATGACGGTCTGGTTTCGAGCGCCCATGCGCAGGTCAATCAGGATCTCAAGCAGGTGCAGAAACCGGTCGGCTTCGCCGATATTGTCGAGCGCGTGAAGCCCTCGGTGATTTCGGTCCGGGTCAAGATCGAGGAAAAGCAGAGCGCCGACGATACCAACGATCTTCCATTTCCTCCCGGATCCCCGATGGAGCGTTTCTTCCGTCGCTTTGGCGGCCCGGATGGCTTTCCCGGCAATCGCGGACGAGGGCATAGCCTTGTCACCGGGCAGGGCTCCGGCTTCTTCATTTCCGCTGACGGTTATGCGGTAACCAACAATCACGTTGTCGACAGCGCTGAAAAAGTCGAAGTGACGACCGACGATGGCAAGACTTACAAGGCCAAGGTCATCGGGACCGATCCACGTACCGATCTCGCGCTGATCAAGGTCGAGGGCGGCGGTAACTTCCCTTATGCCAAGCTCTCGGACGAGCAACCGCGTATCGGTGATTGGGTGCTCGCGGTCGGCAACCCGTTCGGTCTTGGCGGCACCGTGACGGCGGGCATCGTGTCGGCGCGCGGCCGCGACATCGGCAACGGACCGTACGATGACTTTATCCAGATCGACGCGCCCGTGAACAAGGGTAATTCCGGCGGTCCGGCCTTCGATATCGATGGCGACGTGATCGGCGTCAACACGGCGATCTATTCGCCTTCAGGCGGGAGTGTCGGCATCGCGTTCTCGATCCCTGCCTCGACGGTCAAGCAGGTGGTCGCTCAGCTCAAGGATAAGGGCACGGTCAGCCGCGGTTGGATCGGGGTGCAAATTCAGACGATCACCCCTGAGATTGCCGACAGTCTTGGTTTGAAGAAAGCCGAGGGCGCGTTGGTTGCCGAACCACAGCCGAATGGGCCTGCGGCAAAGGCCGGAATCCAGTCCGGCGACATCATCACCCGGGTCAATGATCAGCAAGTGAAGGATTCGCGGGAACTGGCGCGGACGATCGGCGGCATGGCGCCGGGCGCCAGCATTAAGCTCGGTGTCCTGCACAAGGGCGAGGAGAAGACGCTGACACTAACGCTTGGCGAGCTTCCGAACTTGAAGGCCGCAAAAGCTGATGATGGGTCCGATGGCGATAGTCAGTCGAGTGTCGGATCGGATTTGCCCAACCTCGGTTTGACGGTTGCACCCGCAAAAACCGTGGCTGGTGCTGGCAAGGACGGCGTCGTGGTGACCGACGTCAACCCGAATGGCGCCTCCGCGGAACGTGGCCTGAAGCAGGGCGATGTCATTCTCGAAGTCGCCGGCAACAACGTGAGCACGCCGGAAGACGTTCGCAAGGCGCTCTCTACGGCGAAGGCCGATAACAAGAACAGTGTCCTGGTCAGGATCAAGAGCGGCGATTCATCGCGGTTCGTCGCGTTGCCGGTCGGGAAAGGCTAACTAAATTCGAGTTGCCTTTCGATGGTCTAAGCCCCCCTCCGTCGAAAGGGTCTAGACGGGCGGCGAGGTTTCCCCAGCCTCGTCGCCCGTTTCGTTAACGGGAGTGTTTGCCTTGCAAGAAAACGGTCCTCGCGCCATGGTGACACAAAGTTCAACGGTTCAACTGACAACAGATTCCCCCATGCGCCTTCTCATCATTGAAGACGACCGCGAGTCGGCCGAATATCTCGCCAAGGCCTTCCGAGAGGTCGGTCACGTCGCGGATCTGGCGAACGATGGCGAGGAGGGACTGTCTCTTGCCGAGACGGGCGATTACGACGTGCTCGTGGTCGACCGGATGCTGCCCAAACGCGACGGGCTGTCCGTAATCGGAACGCTGCGCGATAAGGGCAACTCCACACCGGCGCTGATTCTCTCCGCGCTCGGTCAGGTCGATGACCGGATCAAGGGATTGCGTGCCGGCGGCGATGATTATCTGCCAAAGCCTTACTCCTTTGCTGAATTGCTCGCACGCGTGGAAGTCCTGTCGCGGCGCCGCGGCGGTCCGGGCGAGGACACGGTCTATCGCGTCGGTGACCTTGAACTGAACCGCCTTTCGCACGAGGTCCAACGCGGCAACACCGAGATTACGCTGCAGCCGCGCGAATTTCGTCTTCTGGAATATCTGATGAAGCACGCGGGCCAGGTTGTGACGCGCACGATGCTTCTGGAGAATGTCTGGGATTATCATTTCGATCCGCAGACCAACGTGATTGACGTTCATATTTCCCGTCTGCGTTCGAAAATCGACAAGGGACAGGAAAAGCCGTTGCTGCACACCATTCGCGGTGCGGGATACATGATCCGTGACGGCATTCGGTAAACTGATTCGAACCACTGCGTTTCGGCTGACGCTGGTTTATCTTTTTCTGTTCGCATTATTTGCCGCCTCGCTGCTTGGCTATTTCGCCTGGAATACGCGGCGCATGGTGACTGAGCAGATCACCGAGACGGTCGATGCAGAGCTCAATGAATTAACGCAGCAATATTCGCGCGGGGGAATCCGTGGGCTGGTGTTTGCGATTGAAAACCGCGCGCTGCGACCCGGATCGAATCTCTATCTGCTGACCACTCCTGAAGGACAGGCCGTCGCCGGCAACATCGGTTCGCTGCAACCCGGTGTAATGGACCGGCCGGGCTGGGCTGATACTTTCTATCGTAGGCTCGACGAAACAGATACCCGTAGTCATTTTGCGTTGGTGCGCGTCACCCAATTGTCCGGCGGATTCCGGCTTCTGGTCGGTCGCGACCTTGAGGAGCGTCGCCGGATTTTCGGTATCGTCGCCAAGGCGGCGCAATGGTCCGTTGCCATTGTGCTGCTGCTCGGACTTGCCGGAGGCGTGTTCGTGGCGCGGCGGGTGCTGCACCGCATCGACGCGATGACGGGCACGACCCAGCGGATCATGGCAGGCGATCTCAATGAGCGATTGCCCGTCGGGCGCAGCGGAGACGAACTCGATCGCCTGGCCGAAAATCTCAACGCGATGCTGGAACGCATCGAGAGCCTCATGGTGGGACTGAAGGAGGTCTCAGACAACATCGCTCACGATCTGAAGACACCGCTGACACGGCTGCGTAATCGTGCGGAGCGGGCCTTGGCCGAAGGCGGCAGCGAAACGGAATATCGTGCGGCGCTTGAGCGGACCATCGACGAATCCGACGGATTGATTGGGACCTTCAACGCGCTGCTGATGATCGCGCGTGCCGAATCCGGTCAGGCCCGCGACAACATGGTCGACTTCGACGCGGCTACGGTGGCGCAGGACATCCATGAGCTTTATGAGCCGCTGGCAGAAGACAACGGGTTGATCCTCAAAGTCGACACCCAGCCCGCAGCGATCCACGGCAATCGTGAATTGATCAGCCAGGCACTGGCCAATCTTGTCGAGAATGCCATCAAATATGGCAAACCATCACCGGTTACTCCTGATAGCAAGCCCGTAATTCTGATCGAAGCGCGGAGTGGCGCTGACGGCGTCAGGCTCAGCGTGACGGACCATGGGCCCGGGATCCCGGAAGCGGACCGCGAGCGGGCGATGGAACGGTTTGTGCGGCTGGAGGCCAGCCGCACGCTGCCCGGTTCCGGATTGGGCCTCAGTCTTGCGTCAGCTGTCGCGGTTCTGCACGGCGGCACATTGCGGCTGAGCGACGCCGCGCCCGGCGTACGTGCGACACTTGCCATCCCCCCGGGAGACGTGAAACAAGCAGCGGCATGACGCCGGCTGAACTCGATGCGGTGAGCGCCCGTTCGCTGGCCGCGCGCTTTGTGACAACTCCGACATCATTGCCGCCTGACGAGGCTGAAGGCCGTCTGGCCCAGTGGCTGGAAGATATTCCGGTGGAGCAGGCCGAGAATATGGGCAAGGTCATCGCCCAATATCCGCTTGCGGGAGATGTTCTTCGCGGGATTTCCGAGTTCTCCCCTTATCTGTTCGATCTCGTCCGGGTCAACCCGCCACGTTTGTTCGATCTGCTTGTTTGCGATCCCGATACACGCATCACCTCTTTGCTCGAACAGACGCGGCGGGACACCTCGGCCGCCGCCGATGAAGCAACCGTGATGCAGGTGCTTCGGCGCACCAAGGCAGAAGCGGCGTTGCTGATTGCCCTTTGCGACATCGGTGGGGTCTGGCAACTCGGCCAGATTACATCGGCGCTAACGGATGTCGCTGTAACGGCTGTGCAATGCGCGGTTCGCCTCCTGTTGTCGCAGGAGATCGAACGCGGCCGTTTGATCGTTCGCGATGCTGCGCGACCCGAAGACGGCAGCGGGCTAACCGTGCTGGCGATGGGGAAAATGGGCGCGGGCGAACTCAATTTTTCCAGCGACATTGATCTGATCGTTTTCTACGACGCTGATAAAGCCGAGCTCCTCGACAGCGTCGAGCCGTCGCCTTTTTATACCCGCATCGCTCAAGGCATCGCGCGTATCCTGCAGCAGCGCACCGCTGATGGCTACGTTTTCCGGGTCGATCTTCGGCTTCGCCCCGATCCGGCTTCGACACCGGCTGCGATATCACTTCCAGCAGCGCTGTATTATTACGAGCGCGAGGGGCGCACCTGGGAGCGTGCGGCCATGATCAAGGCGCGGCCGTGTGCGGGCGATGCCGGCATCGGCGATGCCTTCCTGCACGAGATCTCGCCGTTCGTCTGGCGCAAGCACCTGGACTTTGCCGCACTTGTCGATGTTCACGACATGAAACGCCAGATGCAGACGTTTCGCGGCCAGAGCGAGATTTCCATTGAGGGGCATAACGTCAAGGTCGGCCGTGGCGGCATTCGCGAGATCGAGTTTTTTGCGCAGACCCAGCAGCTCATCGCAGGCGGCCGGCATGCCGAGTTGAGGGTTAGGTCTACGCTCGAGGCGCTAGAGGTGCTTGCGGCCACGAACTGGATCACATTTGAGGCGAGGGACGCGCTGACGCGCGCTTATGATTTTTTGCGCCGCCTTGAGCACCGTCTTCAGATGATCGCCGACGAACAGACCCACACACTGCCCACGGACGCCGAAGGCGTCGAGCGGATCGCGCGTTTTATGGGCTATCCGGATCGCAAGAGTTTCGCCGCTGAATTGCTGGCGCATCTGAGTTGTGTGCAGAGCCATTATGAGCGGCTGTTCGAAGGCGACCCGACAGGCACTGAGAAGCTTCCCAATGTCGACTTCGGCGCCGGGCCGCGAGATCAGGGTGTCTTGGACTATCTGCGGCGCCTCGGTTTCAAGTCGCCGGTCATGGTCGCAGAGACGGTGCACCGGTGGACCTCCGGTGAATATCGGTCATTAAAGGTAGAGTCCACGCGTGAGGCGTTTCTGCAATTCCTGCCCGACCTGATCCGAGGCCTGTCCCGTGCGGAACATCCCGATGCCGCAGTAACGGCGTTCGATCGGTTTCTGCAAGAGTTGACGAGGGCCGGGCGGCTGGTTTCGTTATTGGCCCAGAACAAGGATGTTGTTGCGCTGGTCGCGCTTGTCCTTGGCGCCGCTCCACGGCTCGGCGATATGATGGCGCGCCGTCCGCAGATCATCGACGGCCTGATCGACCCACGTTTTTTCGGTGCGATGCCCGATCGTGACGAGCTGTCCGCACGGTTAACCGCAACGCTGGCGGACGCTTTTTCCTACGAGGAATTTCTCGATCGCCTCCGGCAGTTCGGACAGGAAAGCCTTTTCCTGATTGGCGCGCGTATTCTCTCCGGGACGGTTTCCGCCCGGCAGGCTAGCGTCGCGTTCGGCGACGTTGCGGAGGGCGTCGTGCGCACGGTGCACGAGCTGGTGAGCGACCAGTTCGCGACGCAGCATGGACGAATTCGCGGACAGGAGACGGCTGTCGTCGCCATGGGGAAACTGGGCGGCCGGGAAATGACGGCGTCCTCAGACCTAGATTTGATCCTGATCTACGATTTCGATGAGGATCACCCGGACTCCGAGGGGCCTCGACCGCTTCACGGCGCGCAGTATTTTGCGCGCTATACTCAGCGGCTGATCAGTGCGTTTACGACGCGGACAAACTACGGCGTGCTTTACGATGTCGATATGCGGCTTCGTCCCTCGGGCCGGGCCGGGCCGCTTGCGACTTCGATCGGCTCGTTCGCCGAATATCAGGAGCGCGAAGCCTGGACGTGGGAGCATATGGCATTGACACGCGCTCGCGTCATTTCAGGCAATGAAGGGCTGAGCGGACAAATCGAGGCGACTATCCGTCGCGTTCTGACCCGAAAGCGCGATATCGACATCATCGCCAACGATGTTCTTGAAATGCGCACGGCCGTGGCTGCAGAGAAGGGTGACGGCAATCTGTGGGATATCAAATACGTTGCGGGCGGAATCGTCGACCTGGAATTTCTGGCGCAGTATCTTCAGCTTGTTCACTCGGCAAAATATCCCGCCATCCTGAGCGTCAACACGCTTCAGGTGTTCGATAATGCAGTGAAGCTCGGTCTTTTGTCCTCTTCGGATTCGGACGTTCTGCGGCCCGCCGCGCGCCTGTATCAGCATTTGACGCAGGTTCTTCGTCTGTGCGTCACTGATACATTCAAACCAGATACTGCTGGGGTTGATCTTCTTCACATTTTGACGCGGGCCGCCGACGCGCCTGACTTTTCCGCACTCGAGGCGCGTCTGAAAGAGACACAGAGCGACGTGCGCGAGCTTTTCCTGAAGCTGATGCAGGCTCGGCCGTAGCGGCATAAATCGATGTCACGGGCACGCAGGGGAAGCTCGGCATAACGACATGCACGACCGTCCCGGCCCCTAGTTTTGATTTCAGCTTCATCGATCCGCCATGCAGGCTGGCAAGTGACTTTGCAATGGCAAGTCCCAGCCCCGAGCCTTGATAGCTTTTTGTCAACTGGCTTTCGACTTGCTCGAACGGTCGGCCGAGCCGCGACAGAGCCGGTTTTGCGATCCCAATGCCGGTGTCGGCGATCGTCAGCGTCACCTTGTGGTCGATCGCGCGTCCCCGGACGACCACCCGGCCGCCATCGGGCGTAAATTTCACGGCGTTGGAGAGCAGGTTGACCAGAATCTGCTTCACCGCGCGGCGGTCTGCCACCAGCGGAATCGCCGCTTCAATGTCGACATCCAGCGTCAGGCGCTTGCTTTCGGCACGGCCGGAAACGACGCGGACCGACTCGGTGATTGTCTGTGCGAGGTCGAGCTGTTCCGGATCGAGCTTCATGCGGCCGGCTTCGATCTTCGACATGTCGAGCACGTCGTTGATGACTTCGAGCAGATAATTTCCGCTGCTCAGAATGTCGTTGCAGTATTCCCTGTATTTGTCCGACCCGAGCGAGCCGAACATGCCGCTGGTCATGACTTCGGAGAAGCCGATGATCGCGTTCAGCGGTGTGCGTAGTTCGTGGCTCATGTTGGCGAGGAATTTGGATTTTGTCTGGTTGGCTTCCTCGGCCCGGTGTTTTTCCTCGGCGTATTTTTGCGCGAGATCGGCAAGTTCGCGCGCTTGCTGCTCCAGTGCGATCTGCGAGCGCTTGAGGTCGACGACATAAGCGGTCAGGCGAAGATCGTTCTCAACAAGGCGCTGCTCGTGGCGCTTGATCTGCGTGATGTCAGTTCCGACCGACACGAAGCCGCCGTCCTTGGTACGGCGCTCGCTGATATGCAGCCAGCTTCCGTCATCGAGTTGCGCCTCGAAGGTGCGGGCGCCGGGCAGCGCTGAACCCGCATCGGCCAGCCGCGCGCGGACTTCCGGCATATGGCCGACGTCGATGACCGTCTCGTAGGGCGTGCCGGGCGTGACGGCGGTATCGGGCAGCTTGTGCAATCGTTGAAAGTGCGAGTTGCAAAGCACCAACCGGTTTTCCGAGTCCCACAGCACAAAGGCTTCCGGGATTGTTTCGATGGCGTCGCGCAGGCGAAGGTCGGCTTCGACCGAGCGTTCCGCGAGGTTTTTCTGTTCCGTGATGTCGAGCGCGATGCCGATCAGATGATCGCCGCCGTTACCGTTCGAGGCGGTGAGTTCGCAGCGGACGCGAAGCCAGATCCAGTGCCCGGATGCATGACGCATGCGGAAGGTCTGATCGATATGATCGATATCGCCGGACATGAGCCGGTCGGCGACTTCCATAAGATCGATATCGTCGGAGCGAACCAGCGCGTTGACCTCACCGAACGCAAGCAGGTCGCTGCGGCTCTCGAGTCCCAGCATCGTGAACATGGACTGCGACCAGAAGATCCGGCCCCGCGACAGATCCCAGTCCCACAACCCGCAGCGTCCGCGATTCAGTGCGGTATCGATACGGCCGCGGACTGCATCGTTGATGAGATCGCTTTCACGTGCGCGTGTGGACTGCCAGTGGAAGGCAAATCCGAGGATCAGCACGACGAAACCAGTCGTGGCAGAGAGGGTGATCTGAAGCGTGGTGTCGGATCGCCACGATGCGTCGGGTTGTTCCTGCACAATTGTGACAGTGGTAGGCGCCGTTTTCAGTCGGCGCTGCGCCACCAGTGCGGGGCCGTTGTCAAACCTGACTTCGTTGACGTCGGATGCTTCGGGTTGGGTTTGCAACTGGGCGAGGGCGATGGAGTCGAAGGCCAGCGATTCGCTGTTCATGTGGCTGTCGAGAGAGGCCTGCACGACTTCCTTGCCAAGGCCGCCGATCACCACATGCTGGCCGGATGCAAATGCCCATGACGGCGTGATCTGTGACAGCGCGCCTTGAATCTGGGCCGCGTCGAGGGTCCGGTCGGTATGCCGTGCTGCGAGCCGTTCGAGACGTTCGGCCATCACGTCGGCTAGTGCCGAAAGATCGCGAACCAGGGCGCTATGCTTCTGTCTCGACTGATCGACGATTTGGACGAATGCACCAACCAGAATGGTGACGAGAAAAGCGATGATCAGAGTCGGAACAGCCCGGCGAAGCAGAGGTTCGGCGATCACCAGCCGGTGATAGGTGGGTTGGGCGATTGATTGCGCCAGCCCTTTGATCGAATCCGATTGTCCACACGTGCTTGCCGCGTGCGTGCGCGCCATCGATCACCCCTTGAAGCCCTGATCCCCGCTCGAGAGTTGACGCGCAACGTGCTCTCGAATCATGTTTTGATTTGAATCCAGTTTTTCGACCCTGTCGAGAGTCAACGAATCCTTAAATCGAAATAAATGTTATCCAGCGCTGTTTTTTATCACGCCAAGAGTCCGAACCGGGAACGAACTCGTGGTGCGCATTCATCGGCCTACCAAATCTAGCGATCGGGCTCTGCGTGGCTGACGACGCGCTTCACACTGGGATGCGTGGTGCGAAGCATACGCTCGATTTCATCGACGCGGTCGTGAACTTCGACCACCGTCATGTCCGGCGCCGCATGGCAGTGAAAATTGACGACCTCGCCATCCTCGGTGTCTCGCACCCGCACATCATGGATGTCGTGGATTGGGCTGTTCGCGGCAATCCGGGACAATTCGTCTCTGATTTTCGTAATACGTTCGGGCGCGGCGTCTGTGCCAAACGGCAATTCCGGCTCAAGCGGCTCGATATGGGTGTCGACCTCGACATCCGCGCCGAAGTCGTCGCGGATAGCCTGTTCAAGCTGCATCGTGACGTCGTGCGCTTCGCGAAGGGACATCTGTCCATCAAGTTCGAGGTCGATGCTGACCGTCAACCTGTCACCGAGGTTGTGAATTGTGATGTGATGGATCGCAAGGCCGCGGTTGCGGGCAATCACCATCACCCGATCGCGGACGCTTTCGTTGTCACGTGCTACAGGGATCGCGGTGAAGGTCAGGTCCGCGTCATTGAGTGCGAGATTCAGGGCCTGAGCAGCGCGTGACTTGATCTCTTCGATTCTGTCAATTGGATAGGTCCGGGGCACAAGAACCGCCGCGTCGATGAAATGGGTCGGGCCGACCATTCGCACCCGGAGGCGTTCGACGTTGATGATCCCCGGAATCGAGCGGATAATCGCTTCCGCTTTTTCGGGTATTCCCTCTGGCGCGCGATCCAGCAGGGTTTCGATCGTCGACTTGCCGAGCCGTATGCCGAGGATGGAGATCAGCACCGCAACCGCGATGGCGCCCGCCGTATCGCCCCAGGAATAGCCAAGCGCCAGAAGTCCATAGCCGCCCAGAACGGCGAACGATCCCATCACGTCGCTTGCGAAGTGCAGCGCATCCGCAGCGAGCGCCTGGCTGTGTGTTTCTTTTGCCGCCTTGTGGAGCGCGGCCGCACGCCAGAAATTGATCCCGATGTCGAGCAGCAGGACGGCAAAGGGAATGATCGAAAGTTCCGGAGGAGGGGCGGCCTCGCGAAGACGGCTGACAGCTTCGACAACAATGCCGCCTGCCAGGACATAGAGCATCGCGATAACGCCGAGTGCCGACAGGCTCTCGATCTTTCCGTGTCCATAGTGATGCTCGGCGTCCGCCGGTCTGTCAGAAACCCGGACCACGGCCCAGGTGATCAGCGTCGCGATCAAGTCAACTGAGGAGTGCAGAGCCTCCGAGATCATCGCGAGACTTCCGATCGAGATGCCCACGATGAATTTCATTGCCGCCATGCTTGCGCTGGCGACAACCGAGATGGCTGCGACGCTCTGTTTGCTACTCATTGATCCGATCCGGTGATGGGTTCCGTGTAACGATCCGGACGCGCGCGTCAATCGATCTCTGCTGAGTAAAATGCGTGTCATTTGCATCTTGAATGCAACGCGCGGTTCGGTGCCGAGGGCAGCGCGTCAAAGGGCTTATGCGAGAGCATCAAGCGTTCGCGCGTTGCGAATTGGTCGCATTTTTGATATCCCGCGATGAAACAAATAATTACCGGACAGGAGACGCGCGTGAACCTGCATGAATTTCAGGCCAAGGAACTTCTGGCTGGTTACGGTCTGCCGTCTCCTGGAGGTAAGGTTGCGATCACGCCCGATCAGGCAGCCTCGCTTTACAAGGAACTGGGGACGCCGGACGTTGTGGTGAAGGCCCAGGTCCATGCTGGCGGGCGAGGACAGGCGGGCGGCGTCCGGATTGCGCGCTCGGCCGCCGAGGCGAAATCGATCGCAGAATCCCTTTTGGGCAAGAAACTTGTCACGGCGCAGACGGGCTCTGCTGGCAGGGTCGTCCGCAGGGTCTATCTCGAACCGGCTGTGGACCCGGTCCATGAGTTGTACCTTGCTCTTCTGATCGACGGTTCGTCGGGTGAGATCATGCTGGTCGGAAGCGCGCGGGGCGGCGAGGACGTCGAGCAGCGCGCCGCGCGGGGCGAACTCCACCTCGAACGTCTTAATCTGGGTGACGGCCGCATTGCGCGTGCGGACGATGTCGCAGCCTTCGCCGGTAAAATTCGCGTCGATACGGCGTCTCGGCCCGCCTTCCAGAAGATCGTCGACGGCTTGCGGCGCGCGTTCATCGAGCTTGATACCAGCCTGATAGAGATCAATCCGCTGGCGGTTTTGCGCGACGGAAGTTTTCAGGCGCTCGATGTGAAGATGGTGCTCGACGACAACGCTCTGTTCCGCCATCCCGATCTGGCCGCGCTGCGTGACGAGGACGATATCGACGAGCGCGAGCATCAAGCGCAGCGCCATCAGCTCAATTTCGTCAGCATGGATGGTAATATTGGCGTGGTCGCCAATGGCGCGGGCCTCGGTCTGGCGTCGGTCGATCTGTTGCATCAGGCCAAAGGCAAGCCAGCCAATTTCATGGACATTCGCACCACCGCGACGAGCCTCGACGTCGCTTATGGTTTTGGTTTGTTGCTCGATAATCCAGCGGTGAAGGCGATCTTCCTGAATGTCCACGGCGGCGGAATGCAGCCGTGCGATACCATTGCGGAGGGGCTTGGTATCGCCATGCGCCGCACCGGCCGTTCGGTGCCGGTGGTTGCCCGCCTTGCCGGAAACAATGCCGACTTTGCAAAGGCCCGATTTGTCAACTTCGGCGCGCCGGTCACTTTCAGTCCCGATATGTGGTCCGCCGCGACAAGCGTTGTCGCAGTTGCGCAAAAAGGAGCCTGACCATGGCCATTCTCGTCGACAAGAATACGCGGGTCCTGTGTCAGGGCATGACCGGTTGGGCCGGGACGCATCATACCGCCCGCATGATGGAATACGACACAGCGGTGGTGGCGGGCGTGACGCCGGGGAAGGGCGGCCGTTCGCATCTCAATGTTCCGGTCTTCGACACGGTTGCGCAGGCCAGGACCGAAACAGGCGCCAACGCAAGTATGATTTTCGTGCCGCCCGCAAATGCGGCGAATGCGATGGTTGAGGCGATCGAAGCGGAAATCCCCTTGATCGTCGCGGTGACCGAGCGCGTGCCGTCTCTTGACATGGTGCGTGTCCACCAGGCGCTGAAAGGCTCGAAGACGACATTGGTGGGACCGAATTCGCAAGGTATCCTCGCCCCCAACATTTGCATGATTGGGGTCATGGCAACCGGAAGCGCGTGCCCGGGACATGTCGGCATTGTGTCACGCTCGGCGTCCTTGACGAGCGAAGTTGTCGCGCAGGTCTCGAACGAGGGGCTCGGGCAGTCGACCACGATCGGTGTTGGTGGCGATGCGATCCACGGCATCCGAATGGTCGAGTGCGTCGAACTGTTTCTGGCCGATCCGGAGACGCACGGAATTGTGCTGATCGGCGAAATCGGCGGTAACGAGGAGCAGGAAGTCGCCGAATTTCTTCAGGGCAAGAAGACCGGCAAGCCGATCGTTGCGCTCATTGCCGGCCAGTTCGCTCCCTTGGAGCGGCGGATGGGGCATGCCGGAACGGTGACGACCTTCGGCCGTGGTGATGCCGCCAGCAAGATCGCGGCGCTGGAGAAAGCCGGAGTGCAGGTCGCGCCGAGCTCACATCTGGTCGGTGCGACCATCCGCGAGGCTCTCAAGCCGATCCGTGGTGTGGCTTAGGCGCGGCGGGGGACCATGCCGCCGATGGACGATGTGATCTGATCGGCGGCACGCATCACGATCGGGCCGAATTCACCGAGGCGCTGTGAGGTAATCCGCACCGCAGGCCCTGACATCGAGACAGCGGCGATGGCTTCGCCCTGTTCGTTGTAGATCGGTGCGGCGACACAACGCATGCCGAGTGTGCGCTCCTCGTCGTCAACCGCCCATCCGCGTTGCCGGCTTTCATTCAATTCCGCGAACAATACGTTGGGGTCGACCACCGTCTTTTCGGTGAACCGCTGCAGACCCTTGGAATACAGAATTTGCTGCACGCGGGCTTCCGAGAAAACTGACAGAAGCGCCTTGCCCACTCCGGAGGCGTGCATCAGGCCACGTGATCCTGCCCGAAAGAATGCGCGCAGTGTGTTGTGGCTTTCGACCTGCGAGATGAAGACGACCTCGCCGCCATCCTCGATACCGAGGTTCACCGTTTCTCCGGTTTGCTCCATCAAATGGTGCATCGTTTCGCGACCGATACCTGCGAGGCGGCGGTTGCGCAAAAACGCATTCCCGGTCTTGAACGCATCGACGCCAATCAGCCAGTGCCCGCGCTCGTCGTCATGGACGACGAAGTTATGCGCTTCGAGTGTGAAGAGAAGCCGGTGTACGGTGGAGGGGGCCAGGCCGGTGCGCTGGGCGAGATCGGTAAGCGTTAGGCCGTCCGCCTCCGCGATGACACGCAAGAGTGCCAGGCCACGATCCAGAGCCTGAATCGATCCTGCTTTGGTGGGGTTGAACGACTTCGGTCGTCCGCGCTTTCGGCTGTGTTCCACTTCGCATTCCTCCAAAACGATCTTATCAAAATCGGCGCATTTTGGCGGAATATTTTTTTATATGGTTCAAATTTAGAACTTGGAATAAATATAAATATATGATTTCGTTATATAAATAAGAATTCCAATATTATTGGAAAAATATTCTGGAATAACTTGACCCTCGAAACGTTTTGCCTTTCTTTGTGTGAAACAACATTCAAGGAAGAGAGACTCCATGGCCCGTATGAGAGCAATTGACGCCGCTGTTGCCGTTCTGGAGAGGGAAGGCATCGTTCAGGCGTTTGGTGTTCCGGGAGCGGCAATCAATCCGCTGTATTCTGCGCTGAAAAAGCGCGGCTCGATCAAACACATCCTCGCGCGGCACGTTGAGGGCGCCTCTCACATGGCCGAGGGCTATACCCGCGCCAAGGCGGGCAATATCGGCGTGTGCATCGGCACCTCCGGTCCGGCCGGCACCGATATGATCACGGGCCTTTATTCGGCGATCGCGGATTCGATTCCGATCCTTTGCATCACCGGGCAGGCTCCGCGCGCACGTCTCTACAAGGAAGATTTCCAGGCCGTCGATATCGAATCGATCGCCAAGCCGGTGACCAAGTGGGCGGTGACGGTGCGGGAGCCGGCATTGGTGCCGCGCGTGTTCCAGCAGGCTTTTCACATCATGCGTTCGGGCCGCCCCGGTCCGGTGTTGATCGATTTGCCGATCGACGTGCAGCTCGCTGAAATCGAATTTGACGAGGAAACCTACGAGGCACTTCCGGTTTACAAGCCGTCGGCAACCCGCAAGCAGATCGAAAAAGCGCTTGCGATGTTGAACGAAGCCGAGCGTCCGCTGATTGTCGCCGGTGGCGGCATCATCAACGCCGATGCGTCCGATCTATTGGTTCAGTTCGCTGAAACCGTGAATATCCCGGTGATCCCGACGCTGATGGGTTGGGGCGCGATCCCTGACGATCACGTGTTGATGGCGGGCATGGTCGGTCTGCAAACCAGCCACCGGTACGGCAATGCCACGATGCTGGAGTCCGACTTCGTGCTCGGCATCGGCAACCGCTGGGCCAACCGTCACACCGGTTCGATCGAGACCTACACCAAGGGCCGCAAGTTCGTTCACGTCGACATCGAGCCGACCCAGATCGGCCGTGTGTTCAATCCCGATCTCGGTATCGTGTCTGATGCCAAGGCCGCGTTGCAGATGTTCCTGAGTGTTGCGCAGGAATGGCGCAAGGACGGCAAGCTCAAAGAGCGTCAGGCATGGCCCGCGGCCTGTCAGGACCGCAAGCGCACGATGCTGCGCAAGAGTCATTTCGACAACATTCCAATCAAGCCGCAGCGCGTCTACGAGGAGATGAGCAAGGCATTCGGCCGCGACACCTGCTACGTCAGCGTCATCGGTCTGTCACAGATTGCTGGCGGCCAGTTCCTTGGTGTCTACGCGCCGCGCAACTGGATCAATGCCGGTCAGGCCGGACCGCTGGGCTGGACGCTTCCCGCTGCGCTTGGCGTTCGCGCTGCCGATCCGAAGCGCGAGATCGTCGCACTCTCCGGCGACTACGATTTCCAGTTCCTGATCGAGGAGCTTGCGGTCGGTGCTCAGTTCAAGCTGCCTTACATCCACGTGGTCGTGAACAACTCATATCTCGGTCTGATCCGTCAGGCGCAGCGCGGCTTCGACATGGATTATCATGTGCAGTTGTCGTTCGAGAACGTGAACGCGAAGGATCTTGGCGAATATGGCGTCGATCACGTCAAGGTGGCCGAGGGCCTCGGCTGTAAGGCCATTCGCGTGCGTGATCCGAAGGATTCGCAGGCTGCCTTCGCCAAGGCGCGCGAATTGATGAAAGAATTCAGCGTGCCGGTGGTGGTCGAGTTCATTCTCGAGCGCGTGACCAACATCGCCATGGGTACCGAAATCGACAATATCGTCGAGTTCGAGGAGGTTCTTGACCTTCCGCTTGACGAAGTGGCGGCCGGTAAGGGAAATCCCCGCAAGCTACAGCCCGTCTAGGCTGTAGCGGCGATACCTAACCCGACCCTTTCGTTGAAAATCAAGGAGGGCGCCTTGCCGCGCTTTGCAGCCAATCTTACGATGTTGTTCAACGAAGTGCCCTTCATGGAGCGCTTCGCAGCCGCCGCCAAGGCCGGATTCAAGGGAGTTGAGTACCTCTTCCCCTATCCATTTCCCGCCGAGGAGCTTGCCAAGCAGCTCTCGACGCATGGTCTGACGCAAGTCCTTCACAATCTGCCCGCGGGCAACTGGGAGAAGGGCGAGCGCGGCATCGCGATTTTTCCGGATCGCGTTGACGAGTTCAAGGAAGGTGTGAAGACCGCAATCACCTACGCCAAGACATTGAAGTGCTCACAGGTGAATTGCCTTGTCGGCGTTTTGCCCCAGGGCGCTGATCGCCAGAAGCATCACGATACTCTTGTGTCAAACCTGAAGTTTGCGGCTGCGGCGCTCAAGGACGAGGGCATCAAGCTGTTGGTCGAGCAGATCAACACCCGCGACATCCCGGGTTTCTTTCTGACTTCGACCAAGCAGGCGATTGCCCTGATCGAGGAAGTCGGCTCCGACAATCTCTACGATCAGTATGACATCTATCACATGCAGATCATGGAAGGTGACCTGGCCCGGACAATCGAGGCCAATTTGGCGAAAATCGCCCACATTCAGCTCGCCGACAATCCGGGCCGTAACGAGCCTGGTACCGGCGAAATCAATTACCCCTTCCTGTACGACTTCCTCGACAAGATCGGTTACAAGGGCTGGATTGGAGCGGAATACAAGCCTAAAGGCGACACCGTCGCCGGGCTCGGCTGGATGCCGAAGTGAATCCGGACCGACAACACCACTCAGGGGAGTTTGTTAATGTCTAAGAAACTGGGCTTCATCGGACTGGGCACCATGGGCGCGCCAATGGCGGGTCATCTGCTCGCCGCGGGCCATGAGGTTTATCTCTATACCATCGAAGGCGTTCCGGCCGATCTCGCCGCCAAGGGCAAGGTCTGCAAGAGTGCGGCCGAGGTTGCGAAAAACGCTGACATCATCATCACGATGGTGCCGGATACGCCGCATGTCGAAGCTGTGCTGTTCGGTGAGAACGGCGTTGCCGAGAACGTCGGCAAGGGCAAGATCGTCGTCGACATGAGCTCGATCTCGCCGATCGAGACCAAGAAGTTCGCCGAGAAGATTGAGAAGCTCGGGGGCCGTTATCTCGATGCGCCGGTCTCCGGCGGCGAGGTTGGCGCCAAGGCTGCGTCGCTCACGATCATGGTCGGTGGCCATGATGAAGACTTTGCGACCGTCAAGCCGTACTTCGAACTCATGGGCAAGAACATCACCCATGTCGGTGGCAACGGTGACGGTCAGACCACCAAGGTCGCGAACCAGATCATCGTCGCGCTGAACATTGAGGCTGTTGCTGAAGCGCTGATCTTCGCATCGAAGGCGGGCGCCGATCCGGCAAAGGTGCGTCAGGCTCTGATGGGTGGCTTCGCCGCGTCGCGTATTCTTGAAGTACACGGCGAGCGTATGATCAACCGCACGTTCAATCCGGGCTTCCGTATCGAACTGCACCAGAAGGATCTCAACCTTGCTCTGCAGGGTGCGAAGGCTCTTGGCGTCGCGCTGCCGAATACGGCAATGGCGCAGGAGCTGTTCAACACCTGTGCTGCCAACGGCGGCAAGGCCTGGGATCATTCCGGCATGGTGAAGGCACTTGAGTTGATGGCGAACCACAAGGTGGCTGCTGACAAGTGAATGATTGCGGACCATCCGGGGCGGTCACGCCCCGGATGGTTGACTTAAAATAACATACAAGGTGGAGGGGACCATGAAAGTTTGTATTTTCGGCGCCGGAGCGATCGGCGGATACATGGCCGTCATGATGAGGCGCGGCGGTGTGGACGTATCGCTTGTCGCTCGTGGAGCCCATCTCGCCGCTATCAAATCGAACGGGCTGAAGCTCCTCGTTGGCGATCAGGAACTCGTCGCGGATATGCCTGCGAGCAGCGATCCGCGTGACCTCGGTCCGCAGGATTACGTTATCGTTGCGTTGAAGGCGCATCAGGCATGGGAGTCGGCTGAACAGCTGAAGCCATTGCTCGGTCCGAACACCGCGGTCGTGACCGCACAGAACGGCGTGCCGTGGTGGTACTTCTATGGCCTTGACGACAATTTCGCGTCGCTGCGCCTCAAGAGCGTCGATCCGGGCAATCGGCAGTGGAATATCATCGGCCCGCAGCGGATCATCGGCTCGACGGTCTATCCGGCGACCGAAATTACCGAGCCTGGCGTGATCAAGCATATCTACGGCGATCAGTTCGGTCTTGGTGAGCCCAACAGGAAGCCGAGCGCGCGCCTTACCGAATTCGCCGATGCGTTGACGAAGGGTGGCTTGCGGCCGCGACTTTACGACGACATTCGCGACGACATCTGGATCAAGCTGTGGGGCAATCTTTGCTTCAATCCGATTTCGGCACTCACGCATGCGACCCTCGATATCGTTGCCACTGAGCCCGGTACGCGCGCAATCGCAAAGAACATGATGCTCGAAGCGCAGCAGATTGGTGAGCATTTCGGTGCCAACTTCCGCGTCGATGTCGAGCGCCGTATCAACGGTGCCGCGAACGTCGGCGCTCACCGCACCTCGATGCTGCAGGATCTCGATAAGCGCCGTCCGTTGGAAATCGATGCATTGCTTACCGCTGTGCAGGAGATGGGGCGTCTGGCGGCCGTCAAAACGCCTTATGTCGACACCGTGCTGGCGCTGGTGCAGCAGATGGGTCGTTCAAACGGCGTTTATCCGACCTTTCCTGAAGAGGTTCGAGAACCCGAGGCGGCCACAGTTTAGCTGCTCTTAACAAAAAACGTCCGGCCTGATGCCGGACGTTTTTTTGTTGCCAATTATTTTGACGCGGAGGCTTTTTCTTCACGTCACAGGGCTGGTATATCGGTCCCAAATCAGAATCAGATTTAGAAAATCTGACAACCACCCTAGGAAAGGAATTTGCAATGGCTCGCAATCGGCGCGCAAAAATCGTTGCGACACTTGGTCCGGCGAGCTCCTCACCCGAAATGATCCGTAAGCTGTTCGACGCGGGCGTCGATATGTTCCGGCTCAATTTCAGCCACGGCACGCACGACGATCACCGCGCCCGCTATGAGGTGATTCGTGCGATCGAGAAGGAAGTCGGGACGCCGATCGCGGTGCTCCAGGATCTTCAGGGGCCGAAAATTCGTCTCGGGCCGCTGGAAGGTGGCAAGCGCGAATTGACCACTGGCAGCACGGTCCGCTTTGTTTGCGCGCCGAGCGCCAAGGATTCCAGCCTGCCACTTCCACATAAGGAAGTGTTTGACGCGATCATGCCGGGCAACCAGCTTTTGATCGACGACGGCAAGGTACGGTTGTCGGTCACCGGTGTGGGTGGCGACTTCATCGAAGCCAAGGTGATCTCCGGCGGTATTGTCAGCGACCGTAAAGGCGTCAATCTGCCGGACACGCTGCTCGCGCTGTCTCCGATTACCGAGAAGGATCGTGTCGATCTGGCTTTCGGTCTCGAACTCGGCGTCGACTGGGTCGCATTCTCGTTCGTGCAGCGTCCGTCTGATCTGATCGAAGCGCATACGCTTGTCGGCGGCCGCGCCGGGGTGATGTCGAAGATCGAAAAGCCCGCTGCCATGAATGTCATTGAGGACATCGTCGCGTTGTCGGACTCGATCATGGTGGCACGTGGCGATCTTGGCGTGGAAATCCCACCTGAAGACGTGCCCGGTGCCCAGAAGGATCTTGTCCGGCTGTGCCGGCTCGCTGGCAAGCCGGTGATCATTGCCACGCAGATGCTGGAGTCGATGATCTATACGCCGACGCCGACGCGCGCAGAATCGTCTGACGTCGCGACCGCGATCTACGATGGCTCCGATGCCGTCATGCTGTCTGCGGAATCCGCTTCTGGCCAGTATCCGTTGCAGGCCGTAGCAACGATGGATCGCATCATTCGCCGTACCGAGCAGCATAAGGCCTATCGCAGCATCATCGAAGCGCTGCATCCGCAGATCGAGCCGTTGCCGCAGCATGCGATTGCAGCCGCCGCTGCGGAGGTCGCCAATTCGATCAACGCGGCTTGCATCGTTGCGTTCACGTCCAGCGGGACCACGGCGTACCGGATCGCGCGCCAACGCTCGCCGATTCCAATCCTGAGCCTGACGCCAAGCGAGGCTACGGCACGGCAGCTTGCGTTCCTGTGGGGATCCACCGGCATGGTATCGCCTGACATTGGATCGTACGACGAGATGGTCACCCAGGCAGCTCTTCATGCCAAGACCAGCGGTCTGGCGAGGGAGGGCGACAGCATCGTTGTCGTGGCGGGTGTGCCGTTTGGCAAGTCGGGCTCGACGAACAATTTGCGTATTGTGACGATTTAAATGCGTACGAACATACTTGCGTAGGGAGTGAGAGTAATGACGGTCTGGATTCGGTTTCGCGCAAACGGCAAGACAGGTTTTGGAACGCTCGAGGGCGAAACCATCACGGAGCATTCGGGCAACATGTACGATGCGCCCAAGCCGACCGGTCAGGCCCTGCCGCTTGCCAGTGTCGAGGTGCTGCCGCCATCCGAGCCGACCAAGGTGATTGCACTCTGGAACAATTTCCATGAACTGGCGGCCAAATTGAAGGTCGCAGAGCCTGCCGAGCCGCTTTATCTGATGAAAGCAAATACCAGCATCACGTCGCCGGGTGCGACGGTGAGGCGCCCGAAGGCTTATTCCGGTAAGGTGGTCTATGAAGGCGAGCTCGGCATCGTCATCGGCAAGACGCTGACCAATGCATCGGAAGCGGAAGCGGAGGAGGGCATCTTCGGCTACACGATCGTCAATGACATCACTGCAGCCGACATCATTCAGAAGGATCCGACTTTTGCGCAATGGGTTCGAGCCAAGAGCTTTGACGACTTTTGTCCGTTCGGACCGGTCATTGCGACGGGGCTCGATTACTCCAAGTTGTCGGTGCGACTGGTTCTCAATGGCGACGAACGGCAGAACTACAAACTGTCGGACATGATCTTCCCGCCAGCGAAGCTGGTGAGCATGATCTCCCACGATATGACGCTGTTGCCGGGCGACCTGATTGCGGTCGGCACTTCATTGGGCGTGGGTACGATGAAGGAGCCGACCAACGAGGTCGCTTTGACCATCGAGGGGATCGGCACGCTGCACACCACGTTCGTGAACTGAAGTCCGATTAGCTGCGCAACAAAAAAGGCCGCTCCGATGAGCGGCCTTTTCTTATTCGAAGATGCCTTGGCTGTGGGCGGCGACGTAGTCTGCCAGACCAAGCGTGTGATCTCGCGACAGGATAATGGCGCGTTCGGTGTCGCGCTTCTCGATCGCATCGATGATCGCGAGGTGGTCGACAATCGAGCGCGAGGCGCGATCGTCGCGACCGATGGTGATCTGGCGGATGCCGCGGACATGGAGCAGAACCTGCTCGGTCATGTCGACAAGCACCTGGGAGCCGCTCAGCTTGACGATCGCTTGATGGAATAGAATGTTGGCCGACGAGTATTCGCTGAGGTGATCGGCCGGCTTGTGGCCTTCGTTGAAGCCGTGAAACAATTTCCGCAATCCGGAGATGGCCTCGTCGCTGGCATTGAGTGTGGCAAGTCTTGCCGCCATGCTTTCCAGAGCGGCCCATGCCTGAATCATGTCGATGACTTCGCGCTTGGTCTTTTTCAGAACCATCACGCCTTTGCGCGGGACCGACTTCACCAGCCCTTCATGCTCAAGCATGACGATGGCTTCGCGCACGGGCGTGCGACTGACACCAAGTTTTTCCGAAAGCTGGCGCTCGTCGATCCAGGCCGGTTCCGCGGACGAATAGATGTCCATGTCGAGGATAGCCTGTTTCAGCGCTTCGTAGGCTCTGGTCTTGAAGGTCTGTTCAGGCGCGAAACGGCCGACCACCAACTCGGGGGCAGGCTTTAAGGACGATCGCTGTACGATAGGTTTCACCAGCTCGATACCGCTGTTCTGATCAGACATTTCATCCCACTTGTGCCAGGTTACCTGGTCTCTGGTATTCTAAATACTTATTAGAACCCTCTTTTTCGATAAAACCAAGGCCCCGGAAGGGGCCTTGGTCATGACGTTGGTTTATGCGCTCTTTTTGGCGGGGTGGTTGCCTTTCAGGACCTCCACCAGCGTGCTGCCAAGGCGGGCCGGGGAGGGCGAAACCGCGATCCCCGCAGATTCCATCGCCGAGATCTTCGAGTCCGCGTCGCCCTTGCCACCCGCCACAATGGCGCCGGCATGGCCCATACGGCGGCCTGGAGGGGCCGTACGGCCCGCGATGAAGCCGACCATCGGCTTCTTGCGGCCGCGCTTGGCCTCGTCCTTAAGGAACTGGGCGGCGTCTTCTTCCGCCGAGCCACCGATCTCGCCGATCATGATGATCGACTCGGTCTTATCGTCGGCCAGGAACATTTCCAGCACGTCGATGAATTCGGTTCCCTTGACCGGGTCGCCGCCGATGCCAACGGCCGTGGTTTGACCAAGGCCCGCATTGGTGGTCTGGAACACCGCTTCGTAGGTCAGCGTGCCGGAGCGCGAGACGATGCCGACATTGCCTGGCTTGAAGATGTTGGCGGGCATGATGCCGATCTTGGATTCGCCGGCGGTGACGACCCCGGGACAGTTCGGTCCGAGCAGACGAGACTTCGAGCCAGACAGGGCGCGCTTAACCCGCACCATGTCGAGCACCGGGATGCCCTCCGTAATGCAAACGATCAGTGGGATCTCGGCATCGATTGCTTCGCAGATGGCGTCGGCTGCCCCTGGCGGCGGCACGTAGACCACGCTGGCGTCGGCACCGGTCTTTTCACGGGCTTCGCGCACGGTGTCGAATACCGGCAGGCCAAGGTGAGTCGAGCCGCCTTTGCCCGGCGAGGTGCCGCCGACCATCTTGGTGCCATAGGCAATCGCCGCCTCGGAATGGAAGGTGCCGTTCTTGCCGGTGAAACCCTGGCAGATGACCTTGGTGTTCTTATTAATCATCACTGACATCGGCTTACTTCCCCCTCACAGCCTTGACGATCTTCTGCGCGGCGTCGTCGAGATCGTCCGCAGGTAGAACGTTGAGGCCGCTTTCACGAATGATCTTCTTGCCTTCCTCGACGTTCGTGCCTTCGAGGCGAACCACCAGTGGCACCTTCAGGCCGACGGCCTTGACCGCACCGACCACGCCGGCGGCAATGACGTCGCACTTCATGATGCCGCCGAAAATGTTGACGAGGATGCCTTTGACGTTTGGATCGGCGGTGATGATCTTGAACGCCGCTGTGACCTTCTCCTCCGAAGCGCCGCCACCGACGTCGAGGAAGTTGGCCGGGCTTTCGCCGTACAGCTTGATGATGTCGAGCGAGGCCATCGCAAGGCCGGCGCCGTTGACCATGCAGCCGATGGTGCCATCCAGAGCGATGTAAGCGAGGTCGTATTTCGACGCTTCGATTTCCTTGGCGTCTTCTTCCGTCTCATCCCGCAGTTCGACCACTTCCGGATGACGGTAGAGCGCGTTCGAATCGAACGATACCTTGGCGTCGAGGCAGCGCAGTTCGCCTTGCTTGGAAAGGATCAACGGATTGATCTCAAGCATCGACATGTCCTTGGCGACAAATGCAGCGTAGAGCTGTGCCACGAGCTTTTCGGCCTGCTTGGCCTGATCGCCCTTGAGGTTCAGCGCCTGCGCAACCGTGCGACCGTGATGGGGCATGACGCCTGTGGCCGGATCAACGGAGAAGGTGACGATCTTTTCCGGAGTTTCATGAGCGACAGTCTCGATGTCCATGCCGCCTTCGGTCGAAACCACGAACGCGATTCGCGAGGTTTCGCGATCGACCAGAGCGGACAGGTAGAATTCCTTGTCGATCTCGGCGCCTTCCTCGATGTAGAGGCGGTTCACCTGCTTGCCGGTCGGTCCGGTCTGAACCGTGACCAGCGTATGGCCCAGCATCTGCTCGGCAAAGGCCTTCACTTCGTCGACCGACTTGGCGAGGCGGACACCACCCTTGTCACCAGCCGCTGCTTCCTTGAACTTGCCCTTGCCGCGGCCGCCAGCATGGATCTGGCTTTTCACCACCCAGACCGGGCCACCCAACTGCGTCGCGGCCCCTTCGGCTTCCGATGCTTTGAAGATCGGCACGCCGCGAGACACTGGCACCCCGAATTCCTTCAAGACCGCTTTCGCTTGATACTCGTGGATATTCATTCGTCTTACCCTTGATTCCTAAGCCGCCGCCGCGCGCACCCACTTTGCGTCGCGCCGAACGCTTCCGTCACCTTTGCCGGGGGACACCCGGCATTGCTTATACCTGACCTCGACACTGTCTGTAGGCCTGGCGATGTTTATAGAAAATGGCTTGCTTGCGCGGTGCCCGTCACACCACGGCAGCCGTTTTTGTGGGACCGTCCGGTTGATCCAGACCGGTATTTTTTGAGGGGCGGGTTACGCCCGCAACTGTCCTAGTCGAAAGTATGAGTTTGTCAAAGCAAAGAACCCGCCGGAAAGTCCGGCGGGTTCTTTTTTCGTTAAGCGGTGGCCGAAGCGGTGGACCCTGACGGGGCCGACTGGCTGTTGGCGATCACATGCTTTCGCCACGGTTTCAGAACCGCGATGGCGAGGACAGAGGCCAGGATATTGGCGCCCGCGGCGATCAGGAACACCATGTCCCAGCTACCGGTCGATTGCTGCAGGTAGTTGCCGAATGGGACGAGCAGTGCTGCCGTACCTTTTGCGGTGTAGAGCAGGCCTGCGTTCGTCGCGGCGTACTTCGAGCCGAAAGTATCCGTGCACGTTGACGGGAAGAGACTGTAAATCTCACCCCATGCGAAGAACACTGCGCCCGAGAGGATGACGAACCAGATCGGGTCCTGACCCCACAGGTAGAGCAGGTAGATGCCGATGCCTTCGAGGCCGAAAGCGATGAACATCGTATTCTCGCGGCCGATTCTGTCCGAAATCCAGCCGAAGAACGGGCGGGTCAGACCATTAAGGACGCGATCGATCGTGGCAGCGAACGTCACAGCCGTGAGTGTCAGGCCCATGAGGGTGACCGGAACGTTGTCGATCTTCCAGTCTGCGCCGATCGGCTTGAGGTTGGCGGTGACGAGCAGGCCACCGGCACCGACGATCACGAACATGAAGTACATCAGCCAGAAGATTGGCTCCTTGGCGACCTGACCGGGGGTGTAGTCGCGGCGGGTCTGTTGGATGTTCGCATTGTGAGCCGGAGCAGGTACCTGACCGGCCTTCGGAGCCGCCAGGAAAATCGCGAGGATCACACAGATGATACCTTGGCCGAGACCGAAGTTGAAGAAGGCGGCCTGGAAGCCGTCATTCTTGATCATCGCCTGGATCGGAGCGACCGTAAGCGCCGAGCCCGCACCGAAGCCCGCCGCCGTGATGCCTGCTGCCAGGCCGCGCTTGTCAGGGAACCATTTCAGGGCGTTGCCGACGCAAGTGCCATAGACCGCACCGGCGCCGATGCCGGCGATAACCTGGCCGATGTAGAAGCCGTTCAGCGACGTGGCGTAGGAGTTCACGACCCAGCCCACAGCGCAAAGGATGCCGCCGAAGATAATCACAAGGCGAGGGCCGTATTTATCCACGAACCAGCCTTCGACCGGCACAAGCCAGGTCTCGAAAAGTACGAACAGCGTAAAGGCCCACTGAATGGCGGCCCGATCGAAGCCGAACTTCTTCTGAATATCGGGGACGAAAAAGGTCCATCCGTACTGAAGGTTTGCAATCATCACCATGCAGCCCACGCCGATGGCGAGTTGCAACCATCTATAGCTGTCGCTCACGCGCCCAGCGTCTTTCCCAACCGAAACCGTCATATCGTTCCTCCCAATCGCACTCTCTTGACGGAAATGCGTGCGACGATTTTGGTATGTGATATGCCAACAGGCAAGCAGAGAAACCCGGTGGGTGAAACGCAAAACATCCAAAATACCCAGTAAATACAGGCTATTTTTGAACGTGGCGACAACATGCCGCAGGGGTGCTGGGTGCCTTGAGGCTTGAACTTTGGCCTTTCGGCACCCTCAAAAAGGCCTCGTCGGCTCTCTGTCTGCCATCTCTCCAAGGTCGTGATTCACCCGGCCCGGATAGGTGCTACCTGCGGCATTTGGTTCAAGGAGAACTTTATTGACAGTTGGTATTTCGTATGCCAATCACCTTCGCCAGCGTAAGATGCGCCGATCTTCAGGCGCATGTTTGCGCGTCTGTTGGTAACGGTTAAGGCCTTGACGCAGCTGGCGAATCCTGAGTTACGCCATCTCCCTTCAACGCTCGATCCCGCTGTTATGACAACAGGTAGCCAAAGAGTTTGTCTTGAATGCATTCAGTTGCATTCGTATGCCATGGTTTTTTACTAAGGACGATCACAACCACGCCGGCCACTCGTGCCCAGCGAGTTTGGTCAATCAGTTCGAATAGGAAACCGCGGCAAAGCGGGTAACCCTGGGAGGGTATGAGATGTCAGTAGCAGTCGCACAGAGTATTGATGTTAACGCAGCGGAGCGGGAGCTGACGGATGGTTTTCATCTCGTCATCGACGCGCTCAAGCTCAATGGCGTTGAAACGATTTACAACGTGCCGGGCATTCCGATCACGGATCTCGGCCGTATGGCGCAGGCCGAAGGTATTCGCGTTGTTTCGTTCCGTCATGAACAGAACGCCGGTAACGCAGCCGCAATCGCCGGCTTCCTCACCAAGAAGCCGGGTATTTGCCTTACGGTTTCTGCCCCCGGCTTCCTCAATGGTCTGACTGCTCTCGCCAACGCGACCACCAACTGTTTCCCGATGATCCTGATCTCCGGCTCCTCCGAGCGTGAGATTGTCGACCTCCAGCAGGGCGACTACGAAGAAATGGATCAGCTCGCGATTGCCAAGCCTCTCTGCAAGGCGGCGTTCCGCGTTCTTCACGCTCAGGACATCGGCATCGGCGTTGCGCGCGCGATTCGCGCTGCGGTGTCCGGCCGTCCGGGCGGTGTGTACCTCGATCTGCCGGCCAAGCTGTTCTCGCAGGTTGTCGATGCTGCGGAAGGCGCCAAGTCACTGGTTAAGGTGATCGATCCTGCGCCGGCTCAAATTCCTGCACCAAGCGCGGTCAAGCGTGCGCTCGATGTTCTCAAGGGTGCGAAGAAGCCGCTGATTATCTTCGGCAAGGGCGCGGCGTACGCGCAGGCCGATGAGGAAATCCGCACGTTCGTCGAAAAGAGCGGCATTCCGTTCCTTCAGATGAGCATGGCCAAGGGTCTTCTGCCTGACGTTCATCCGTTGTCGGCTGGTGCAGCACGTTCGACCGTTCTGCAGGAGTCGGATGTCGTGCTGCTCGTCGGTGCGCGTCTCAACTGGCTTCTGTCTCACGGTAAGGGCAAGACTTGGGGCGCAGCCCCTAAGAAGTTCATCCAGATCGATATCGAACCGAAGGAAATGGATTCGAACGTCGAGATTGTTGCCCCGCTGGTCGGCGACATCGGCTCGTGCATTTCGGCGCTGCTCGAAGGCATCGATGGCAAGTGGCAGGCTCCGTCGGCTGACTGGATCAATGCGGTCAACTCGAAGAAGGAAGCCAACATCGCCAAGATGGCTCCGAAGCTGATGAAGAACACCTCGCCGATGGACTTCCACAGTGCGCTCGGTGCGCTGCGCACCGTGATCAAGGAGCGCCCGGATGCGATCCTCGTCAACGAAGGCGCCAACACGCTCGACCTCGCACGCGGCGTGATCGACATGTACCAGCCGCGCAAGCGTCTGGATGTCGGCACCTGGGGCGTGATGGGCATAGGCATGGGCTTCGCGGTTGCCGCGGCTGTCGAAAGCGGAAAGCCGGTTCTGGCGGTCGAGGGCGACTCGGCGTTCGGCTTCTCCGGCATGGAGGTCGAGACGATCTGCCGTTACAACCTCCCGGTCTGCATCGTCATCTTCAACAACAACGGTATCTATCGCGGACTCGACACCGATCCGACCGGCCGCGATCCGGGCACCACGGTGTTCGTCAAGGACGCGCGCTACGACAAGATGATGGAAGCGTTCGGTGGTGTTGGCGTCAACGTGACCACGCCTGACGAACTGAAGCGCGCCGTCGATACGGCGATGGATTCGGGCAAGCCGACCCTCATCAACGCGGTGATCGATCCGGCTGCCGGCAGCGAAAGCGGCAACATCGGCAGCCTCAACCCGCAGAGCGTCGTCAAGAAGAAGTAATCAGTTTGCCCTCTCCGCCATTTCGGTGGCGGAGAGGGTTCGTTCCAAAGGTGTAAAACTCAAAACAAGAAAAATAAAAACCAAAACAGACGGAGAGGGAATAATGACCAAGGCGCTTAGTGGAGTCAGGATTCTCGACTTCACTCACGTACAGTCCGGTCCGACATGTACGCAATTGCTTGCGTGGTTTGGCGCGGATGTGATCAAGGTCGAACGTCCGGGCGTAGGCGATATTACCCGCCAGCAGCTTCAGGACGTTCCGAACGCTGACAGCCTCTATTTCACGATGCTGAACCACAATAAGCGTTCGATCACCCTTGATACGAAGAATGCCAAGGGCAAAGAAGTTCTGACCGCGTTGATGAAGTCGTGCGATGTGCTCGTGGAGAATTTTGCTCCGGGTGTTCTCGATCGTATGGGCTTTCCGTGGGAAAAGATTCAGACAATCAATCCAAAGCTGATCGTGGCTTCGATCAAGGGCTTCGGTCCTGGTCCTTACGAGGATTGCAAAGTTTATGAGAACGTCGCGCAGTGCACCGGAGGCTCGGCTTCGACCACAGGCTTTCGCGACGGTCTACCGCTTGTGACCGGTGCTCAGATCGGCGACAGCGGGTCCGGTCTTCATCTTGCGATAGGCATTCTTGCTGCGTTGTTTCAGCGTTCGCATAGCGGCAAGGGACAGAAGGTTTCTGTCGCGATGCAGGACGGCGTGCTCAATCTGTGTCGCGTCAAGTTGCGTGACCAGCAGCGTCTGCAGCGCGGTCCGATGAAGGAATACAGCCAGTATGGCGAGGGGATCCCTTTTGGTGATGCCGTGCCTCGCGCCGGCAACGACTCCGGCGGTGGTCAGCCCGGGCGCATTCTCAAGTGCAAGGGCTGGGAAAACGATCCGAACGCCTATCTCTATTTCATCACTCAGGCTCCAGCCTGGGAGAAGATTTGCGAGGTAATCGGCGAGCCGGGTTGGAAGACCGATCCGCATTATGCGACTCCGGCCAAGCGTTTGCCGCATCTCAACGAGATCTTCACGCGCATTGAAGCCTGGACCATGACCAAGACCAAGTTCGAAGCCATGGATATCCTCAACAAGTACGACATCCCGTGCGGCCCGATCCTGTCGATGAAGGAAATCGCCGAGGACCAGTCGCTTTATGCGACGGGGACTCTGGTCGAGGTTGATCATCCGGTACGCGGCAAGTATCTGTCGGTCGGCAACCCGATCAAGCTGTCTGACAGCGTGACGGAAGTGGAACGCTCCCCGCTGCTGGGGGAGCACACCAATCAGATTCTTGCGGACGTTCTTGGGTTTGACGCGGCTGCGATCGCGTCGATCAAAGAGTCCGGAGCGCTCGGGGAGCCACCGCTTCAGGCGGCGGAATAGAATACGGATTTTATCATGCGTGCAGCGGTCGATCTTGCGAAGCTCATGGGTGTAAACGGGGACATCGTTGTTCGGTCCGGTGACATTCGCGGCTTCGCAGTTATGGAAAAGGTCGATGCATGTCTGCATGCCGATGACGCGCAACTAGACTCCGAAGCGGACGAGGCTCTTGCGGAACTGGATTTCAGCGCGAGCTATTTGTTTCGCCGTCGGTACGACTGAGTTTTGAATTCCTGATGCATGATCTTTACGAGCATCATGCGTCGGCAATGAAGTGAACGCTCGAAAGGAAAGATCGCGATGAGCAAGCCACTTGACGGTATTAAGATCATCGACTTCACGCACGTACAGGCCGGTCCGGCCTGCACGCAACTTCTCGCCTGGTTTGGCGCCGACGTTATCAAGGTCGAGCGTCCTGGTTCGGGTGACGTCACCCGCAGCCAGCTGCGTCACGTCAAAGACGCGGACGCGCTTTACTTCACCATGCTGAACTCGAACAAGCGCTCGCTGACGCTGGACACCAAGACAGCGCAGGGCAAGGAAGTCCTCACCAAGCTGATCAAGGAATCGGACGTGATGGTGGAGAACTTCGGCCCCGGCGCGCTTGATCGCATGGGCTTCACCTGGGAACACATCCAGTCGCTGAACCCGGGCATGATCCTGGCGTCCGTGAAGGGCTTCTCGGATGGCCACCACTACGAAGATCTGAAGGTTTATGAGAACGTCGCGCAGTGCGCTGGTGGTGCTGCTTCGACCACCGGTTTCTGGGATGGTCCTCCGACCGTGTCGGCCGCGGCTCTGGGCGACTCGAACACCGGTATGCATCTCGCCATCGGCATTCTCACGGCGCTGCATGCCCGCAACGGCAACGGCGGCAAGGGCCAGAAGGTCGCGGCCTCGATGCAGGACTCGGTCATCAATCTGTGCCGCGTCAAGCTGCGCGACCAGCAGCGTCTCGATGCAATCGGTTACCTCGAAGAGTATCCGCAGTATCCGCACGGCACCTTCTCCGACGTCGTTCCGCGTGGCGGCAACGCAGGCGGTGGCGGTCAGCCGGGTTGGGTTCTGAAGTGCAAGGGCTGGGAAACCGATCCGAACGCCTACATCTACTTCACCATCCAGGGTCATGCCTGGGCACCGATCTGTAAGGCACTCGGCAAGCCGGAGTGGATCGAGGATCCAGGCTACAATACCGCTGAAGCCCGTCAGGACAAGATTTTCGACATCTTCAACTTCATCGAAGGCTGGCTGGCCGACAAGACCAAGTTCGAGGCTGTCGATATCCTGCGCAAGTTCGACATTCCTTGCGCTCCGGTTCTGTCGATGAAGGAAATCGCCAATGACAAGTCGCTGCGTGAGAGCGGCACTATCGTTGAGGTCGATCATCCGAAGATCGGCAAGTATCTGACCGTCGGTAGCCCGATCAAGTTCTCGGACCTGAAGGTGGAGGTCACTGCATCTCCGCTGCTCGGCCAGCACACCAACGAAGTGCTCGCTCAGCTCGGCTACAATCAGGAACAGATCACTGAGATGCACGCGGCGAAGGCCGTCTGATCGCGTCATCAAATCTACCCCGAGGGTGACTTTGGCCGGGGCTATGCCCCGGCCTTTTTTATGCGCGCTCAGGGAGCTGGGTCTGCCTGCCGTGGCTGCGGCGGCATAGCCTGCGCTTCGCAAGTCATATATGATTTGGCTTCTATGAACGGCTTCGCCCAAGGCGAAGCCGTTCACCGTTGTTACAGATCGAATTGAGAGCGCCGTGGACGACAGCTTCAGATTTTCTGTTGCGCCTATGATGGATTGGACGGACCGGCATTGTCGCGTCTTCCATCGTGCGCTCACGCGAGGCGCACGCCTTTACACCGAGATGCTGACCACCGGCGCTGTCATTCACGGCGATCGCAGCCGGCTGCTCGGTTTCGATCCGTGCGAACATCCACTCGCGCTGCAGCTCGGCGGCTCCAATCCTGACGATCTCGCTGAAAGTGCCCGGATTGGCGCGGATTACGGATACGGTGAAATCAACCTCAACGTCGGCTGCCCGTCAGACCGCGTCAAGGATGGCCGGTTTGGCGCCTGTCTGATGGCCGAGCCTGAACTGGTTGCGCGGTGTGTGGCGGCGATGAAAGCGGTGGTGGGCGTTCCCGTCACCGTGAAATGCAGGATCGGCATCGACGATCAGGACCCCGAGGTTGCACTTGATGCCCTGGCGCGCGCCGTTGTTGCCGCGGGTGCCGACGGCCTGATCGTCCATGCCCGCAAGGCCTGGCTGAACGGGCTGTCGCCGAAGGAAAACAGGGATATTCCTCCACTTGATTACGGCCGGGTGTATCGCCTGAAAGAGGCCATGCGCGATACGCCGATTGCAATCAACGGCGGCGTCTCCTCAATCGAGGATGCTGCCGTGCATCTGGAGCAAGTCGACGGCGTGATGCTGGGGCGCGCCGCTTATCAGGAGCCCTGGCGGCTGCTTGCGGTGGATCATCTGATTTTCGGCGCGCCGCCGCCGCATCGGTCGATGCACGAGGTGATTGAATCGATTTTCCCGTATATCGAACGCGAACGGGCGCAGGGCACAAGGCTTCACGCAATCACGCGGCATCTTGTCGGGGCATTCCATGGTGTTGCGGGCGCGCGCGCGTTCCGCCGTGCGTTGGCGGAGAATTGCACCGGCGCCGATGCCGGGCTGGATCAACTGCGTGAAGCGCTAAGTCTTGTGCCGCAAGACGCAGCCGTGCGAGTGGCCGCGTAGTTTACGGGTAGCCACGCAGGATCAGCGTGTCCGGCCGCACTTCCCAGCTTTCGAGCCTATTCAGGAAGCTCATGCCGAGCAGACTGGTTCTGAGCTGTCCACGCGGAACGACAAGTGCAGGCACCGACAGCTCGACAAGCTTGCCGACAGCGACCCGATCGAGGGTCACGCGCGCGGCGCGCACACGGCCACCTGCGGTTTCGAGGTCGACATCGTAATTCGCAAGATCAAGCGGAAGACCGGCTGCGCTTGCAGCTTCGTAGGTAAGGACAACCGATGTCGCGCCAGTGTCGATCACCATCGGCGCGGCGACACCGTTAACCTTGGCCCGAAGCTCGAAGTCGCCGTTGTGCGCGCGATTGATATTCACAAGGCGAGGCTTTCCCTGCGACCATGAGGTGATTGCGTACCGCGCCATGTGTTTGACCTGCAACAGCGCAGCGGGCTGGGCCGCCAGCGTCGCACCGCCGATGGTCAGAAGCATTACGACAAGAATCAAGAAGCGCATCACGCCAAGTCCATTACGGCAAGTCCATCCATCCCAATCACGCGAGATCTGCCAAACGTTCCCGCAAGGCCACACTGGGTTCCAGACCGGCATTCTCCATTCGCGACAAAAGCGAAGCCATGATCGAGCGCCGCTCGTCCTGCGTTCTTATGTCCCAGTCCGATATTTCCTCGATCGTGCGGCCGCATCCCATGCAAAGTCCGATGCCGGGCATCATGATGCAGACGGTAATGCACGGAGTATCGCAAGCCATTTGACACTTCGGTTGTCCTGTACGGCGTAGCCGGACTTATGATCCCGTACCCGCGTTCACGATTGGTGAACGGCGAAGGCGGGCGACTTCGGTTGGTTCCGGGCGATCCGGCTGCAGCGGAGGTGCGCCCTCGGGCAACGGAGCCAGCGCCGCCATCACCCGCTCGGGCGGGAAGGTGACAATCACTTCGGTACCGATCCGCAGCTTCGATTTTAGCGTGAAAGTGCCGCCGTGCATGTCGATCAGACTCTTGGCAATCGGCAAGCCCAGTCCGGCGCCCTGTTCGGCCGACTTGATCGAATTGGATCCCTGGCCGAATGAGGCTAGCACAATGGGAATCTCGTCTTCCGGAATTCCGGATCCGTTGTCCTTGACGCTGAGATATTGCCCCCCGGACGCCGTCCAGCCGGCTTTCAGCCAGATTTCGCCACCGCGTGGGGTGAACTTGATGGAGTTGGACAGCAAATTGAGCACGACCTGACGCGTGGCGCGTTCGTCGCCCCACAATTTCGGCATGTCCTGTTCGAACATCTCGTGAATGGTGATGCCACGGCTTGATGCGCGCAACTTCAGGAGATGATGGCAGTCAGCCACCACGTGCACGAGCGAAAATGGCTCTTCGTTTAGCTCGTAACGGCCCGCCTCGATCCGCGACAGATCGAGGATTTCGTTGATCAGGTTGAGCAGATGGACGCCCGAATTATGGATATCCGCTGAATAATCCTTGTAGGCGGGGATCGCGTGAGGGCCGAAAATCTCGCTCTTCATCACTTCCGAAAAGCCGAGGATGGCGTTGAGCGGCGTACGCAACTCGTGGCTCATCTGCGCAAGAAAGCGCGATTTCGAGATATTGGCTGATTCCGCGCGATGTCTGGCCTCATCGGAGATTGCCTTCGCTTGCTCGAGCTCGCCGATCAGCGCATCTTTTTCGGCGCGGGCCTCAAGTGTCGCCAGTGTTGTCGAATGCAGGCGGTGGGCGAGCAGGCCGAAATAGCATTCCGCCGTCACGGCGAGAGCGGCGAGGACGTAATCATTAAACGACCCGCGCAGAACGAAATTGACCGCGATGGCGGCTGTCACGGGGATTGTGGAGGCGAACGCTGCGATGGGCTGGGTGGCCGCGAGCATGCTGGAGACGGCCACGACCAGCATCATCACAAACAGCATCAGGGTGCTGGAAACCGCATCCGCTCCGGACGGGTGCACAAGGATGATCGTCCAGGCAAGGCCGTAAATCAGGTCGAAGAGAACAAACCGTCTTCGCCACCGACGAGTTGTCGCCGGATTTGAGGGCTGCTTCAGGAATTTGGCACACAGACGGATGACGGCTGCGTGAATCGCCAGCATTCCGCAGGTCCAGAGTCCGGCGTTGAGTAACGGCATCCAGAGGCTTGACAGCGCGCCAGTGGAGATGACCAGCAGGACAACGACGAGCGATGCGGACATCCGTGTTTGCGCGTATTGGCGCAGCAATTCGTAATCGAATGCGGGTCGGGTGCCGCTGGTTGAAATTAGCCGGTCACGGGCTTCCCGGACGCGCTGCGCGGCCGCCCGCCGGGTACGCGGGGCAGCGGCCGCAGCATCAGCCGGAGAGGGCACGAGATCACTCATTGATGGACAATATTCCCACGACGCACACGACGGATTCCCGCATTTCTATTTCTGGCGCGAATTCCTTAAGAGGTGCCTTAAAGAGAGATTTAATCAGGTTAACGAAACCTGAATCCCGTTTCCGAATACCGGGGCGGTCTCCGAGATGCGCACGGATAAATTTCAGGGTGCAGACGTTTGCGGTTCGCTGGCGAGCTTGATCTGTTTGACCTGACGGGCGGGCGCGATGTCGTTCAACTTGTTTCTGAAGTGAGTGATACCCATCAAACTTTCAGGGGCCGCAGCGCAGGCGAGGCGGATGAGAACTTCGACGTTGCCGATCATCGGATCTCCTTGGAGGGGTGATGGCTAGCGAAAGAGAGGAACCAGCCAGTACACGAGGGCGGCAACTGCTGCGGTTGCGGGAATCGTGATGATCCATGCAACGACGATCGAACTCGCAATATTCCATCGCACGGCCGACAGACGTCGCGCCGCGCCGACCCCGACGATCGCGCCGGTGATGGTGTGCGTGGTCGAAACCGGGATACCGAGACCGGTGGCTGCGAATAGGGTCAGCGCGCCACCAGTTTCGGCACAAAAGCCCTGCATCGGGGTCAGGTGGGTGATCCGGCTTCCCATGGTTCGCACAATGCGCCAGCCACCCATTAGCGTGCCGAGTGCCATCGCAGACTGACAGGCGATCACCACCCAGAACGGTATGTGAAACTCGCTTCCGCCGTAGCCTTGCGAAAACAGCAGGATGGCGATGATCCCCATCGTCTTCTGCGCGTCATTGCCGCCGTGACCGAGCGAATAGAGCGAGGCCGAACCGAACTGCAGAACGCGGAATGCACTGTCGACCATGAAGGGTGTTGAGCGTGCCGAACACCACGACACAACAATGACGAGAACAAGAGCCAGTACGAAACCGATCAGCGGCGAGACGAAGATTGCCAGAATGGTCTTGGTCAGGCCCGACCATTCCATCGCTGCTATGCCAGCCTTCGCAAATCCGGCTCCGACCAAACCGCCGATCAGCGCATGTGAGCTGGAGGAGGGGATGCCGGCCCACCATGTCACGATATTCCAGATGATCGCGCCAAGGAGAGCTGCGAAAATCACCTGCGGATCGACGATTTGAGGATCGATGATGCCAGTCCCCAGGGTATTCGCGACATGCAGGCCGAAGAAAAGGAATGCGATGAAATTGAAGAACGCGGCCCAGAACACCGCAAATTGCGGCTTCAGGACACGCGTCGAGACGATGGTCGCGATCGAATTGGCCGCATCATGAAGTCCGTTGAGAAAATCGAACAGCAGTGCGATGCCGATCAGAGCAACCAGAAGAATTGGGGTGAGAGAGGCCGTCAAAAGATACCCCTGTTCAAACCTGTTCGATTACAATGCTATTGATCTCGTTCGCGACGTCGTCGAAACGGTCAGCTACTTTTTCAAGGTGATCGTAGATATCGGCACCGACGATGTAGTCCATCGCGTTGTTGTTGCGGTGCTTCAGGAACAGCCGCTTCAGACCGAGATCGTGCAGATCATCGACCTTGCCTTCCAATCGCGTCAGCTCTTCAGTGATCGCCGCAAGTAGCGTCACGTTGGGTCCGATGGACTTGAGCAGCGGGATCGCGCGCACCACCAGCGCGGCGCAGTTGGCGATGATAGCGCCCATCTCTCGCATCGGCTGTTCAAATTCGCGGACTTCAAAGAGGGCAACGGCTTTGGCCGTCTGCTGCATCTGATCGATCGCGTCATCCATCGAGGTAATAAGGTTTTTGATGTCGCTGCGGTCGAACGGCGTAATGAAGGAGCGACGGATCGCCGTCATCACTTCGCGGGTGATGTTATCGGCCTCATTCTCGTGGCGGTTGATTTTCTCGCAGTAGATTTCGATCTCATTACCGCCGCGCAGCATCCCTTCCAGGGCCTGAGCTCCGTCCACCAGCGTCTGGGAATGCCTGGCGAGCAATTCGAAAAATGGATGCTCTTTAGGCATCAAGGCCTTGAACCATCTCATAAAAGTGTCCCCTCGATCGTTTGCGAACCTTTTATGACTTTTTTGTTCCAAGGGGAGCCCCTTTCAGGTTTTATGGGCTTCATCCACCGCTTTAAGCGTGGCGGAGACTGTTTCGGGCACAACCCGGCACGGCTTCGGTAGAAGGCCGATGCGGTCGATGGTAAGAGCGGTTGAAAAGCGCTGCCGCCGCCCCAAATCGTCGGAAGCCTAGTTCGTCAGCCGTTCCGGAGAGCTATTTTGACTGTGACCAAGGACCAAGTTCTGAACACCCTCGCCAAGATCCCGACCCCGCGGGGCGTACCTCTCACGGTGGCCAAGGTGCTCTCCGAGATCACCGCGAACGACGGCAAGGTGTTCTTCTCGATCAATGTGGACGCGGCCGAGGCACGAGCATGGGAAGACGTACGCACCCAGGCGGAGGCGGCGATTAAGGCCATTCCTGGAGTGACCACAGTGTTGGTCGCGCTGACGGCGGAGAGGAAGCCGGGCACGGCCCCCGCAACTGGCGTCAAGCCGGTCGCGTCTCATCAGCCGCATCAGCACGCGCGGCCCTCGGACTCGCCGATGGCCCAGCAGAAGGCAATTCCGGGCATCAAGTCGATTATCGCGGTGGCCTCCGGCAAGGGGGGCGTCGGAAAATCCACTACGGCCTTGAACCTTGCGCTCGGATTGCGAGATCTCGGCTTGAAGGTCGGTCTGCTCGACGCCGATATCTACGGGCCTTCGCTGCCGCGTCTCACCGGTACGAAGGAGATGCCGAAGCTGACGGATGACAAGAAGATGATTCCGTTGGAGCGTTTCGGTCTGCCGCTGATGTCGATCGGCTTTCTTGTCTCTGAAGACACCGCAATGGTCTGGCGCGGACCGATGATCCAGTCCGCGATGCGGCAGATGTTGTGGGATGTGGTGTGGGGCGATCTCGATATCCTGGTCGTCGACATGCCACCGGGTACCGGCGACGCGCAGTTGTCGCTCGCGCAACAGGTGCCACTCACCGGCGCCGTCATCGTCTCGACCCCGCAGGATCTGGCATTGGCGGATGCACGCCGCGGTATTACCGCCTTCAAGAAGGTAAATGTGCCGACGCTCGGCATTATCGAGAACATGAGCTATTTCCAATGCCCGCACTGCAACACGCGGTCGGACATTTTTGGCCATGGCGGCGCGCGTCATGAAGCCGAGAGACTCGGTCTGCCGTTCCTGGGCGAGATTCCGCTTCATATCGCCATTCGCGAGGGATCAGACGAAGGTCGTCCCGTAGTCGATAGCGAGCCAACCGGCGTGCATGCTGAAATCTATCGCGCGATCGCTGACAAGATCAAAAACGAGTTGAAAGCGCAGCCTACAGCGGCCTGAGTTGCCTGACGAATCTGCGACCTTTGTTTAAGTCTCGTCAGCCCAAATTGTCGCGTTTTTTCTTGAAACTTCCATGGTACAGGGCAAGGTTCTTCGAATAAGAAGAGTTTGTACTGGAGGAGTGCCTGAATGAAACGTCGTGACTTTCTTAAAGTGTCAGCAACCGGAGCTGCGGTGGCAGCCGTGGCTTCGCCCGCGATTGCGCAGTCATCGCCAGAGATCAAATGGCGTCTGACGTCGAGCTTCCCAAAATCGCTGGATACGATCTACGGCGCGGCCGAAATCATGGCCAAGCAAGTCGCCGAGATGACCGACAACAAATTCCAGATCCAGGTTTTTGCTGCGGGTGAAGTGGTTCCCGGACTGCAGGCTCTTGACGCGGTGTCGAACGGCACGGTCGAGATGTGCCACACGGCCGCTTACTATTACGTCGGCAAGGATCCGACATTTGCGATTTATGCCACCGTCCCCTTCGGCTTGAATGCCCGCATGCAGAACTCCTGGTGGTATCAGGGCGGCGGCAGCCAGCTCGGCGAAGAGTTCTTCAAGAAGTATGGCGTCATGCCTCATCCGTGTGGCAACACAGGCACGCAGATGGGAGGTTGGTTTCGTAAGGAGATCAAGACCGTCGCCGACCTCAATGGCATCAAGATGCGTATCGGCGGTATTGCGGGTCAGGTTCTGGCCAAGCTCGGCGTTGTGCCGCAGCAGCTTGCCGGTGGCGATATTTATCCGGCCCTTGAAAAGGGCACGGTCGATGCGGCCGAATGGATCGGACCTTATGACGACGAGAAACTCGGATTCAACAAGGTGGCTCCGTTCTATTACTATCCGGGATTCTGGGAAGGCGGCCTGATGTGCCACTCGCTCACGAATCTGGAGAAATGGAATTCGTTGCCCAAGGCGTATCAGGCAGCTCTGGTGAACGCGAATGCGAACGCCAATACGTTGATGCAGGCCCGCTACGATCAGCAGAACCCGGGTGCGTTGAAACGCCTCGTTGCCAGCGGCACGCAACTGCGCCCGTTCAGCAACGAAATCCTCGAAGCTTCTCTCAAGGCTACCAACGAGCTTTGGGCTGAGATTTCGGCCAAGAACCCCGACTTCAAGAAGGCGATTGATGCGATGCAGGCCTACCGCGGCGACGAATATCTGTGGTGGCAGGTTGCCGAATATACCTTCGACAGCTTCCAGATCAGGTCGCGTACGCGCGGCTGATCTGTTCTCGTTCAGAGCATAAAAAACCCGGCCGCGAGGCCGGGTTTTTCGTTTTCCTTATTTAAACGAGGGGGGGCCCAAATCCAGTGGCGGCAAGTCCGGCTGCTGAAGTTGAATGTCGATCTTGGTTGGGTCGACCGTCGACGCGGCTCCCTTGTAGTGCATGACCATTGAGGGGAAGAGCACTACGAGTGCGACCATGATGAGCTGGATGATGACGAACGGCACGGATCCCCAATAGATCTGGGCGGTGGTCACGGGCTCCATGCGCTGGCCGCTGACACGGTCAAGATACGGGATCTTTGGCGCGACCGACCGCAGATAGAACAGCGCAAAGCCGAATGGCGGATGCATGAACGATGTCTGCATGTTGACGCCGAGCATGACGCCAAACCAGATCAGATCGATACCAAGTTTTTCCGCGGCCGGTCCGAGCAGCGGAATGATGATGAAGGCGAGTTCGAAGAAATCGAGAAAGAACGCAAGAACGAAAACGATGGCGTTGACGAAGATCAGGAAGCCGATCTGGCCGCCAGGCAGCGACACCAGCAACTCCTCGACCCAGCGATGGCCGTCGACGCCGTAGAAGGTCAAGGAAAATACGCGTGCGCCAATCAGGATGAAGATGACAAACGCCGACAGCTTTGCGGTGGATTCCGCAGCCTGACGGGTCAGGTCCCATGATAGTTTGCGCTTCATCAAAGCAAGGATCATCGCGCCCGCAGCACCCATGGCGCCACCTTCGGTGGGCGTGGCAACGCCAATGAAGATGGTGCCGAGGACGAGGAAGATGAGTCCAAGCGGCGGCACCATGACGAAAACGACTTGCTCGGCGAGCTTCGAAAGCAACCGGAGGCGAAGCAACTTGTTGAGCACGGCGATGATGAACGACACGGCGACCACGATCGACATCGTGAGCACGACATAGTCGGCGCCGGCACGGACCGTTGTGAAGCTCATGGCGACAACGCCGATAGCTATCGCCAGCGCGAGCACCGAATAAAGCGACATGGTCATGGTGCGGATGATTCCGCCGAAAGGCCGGATGAAAAGCGCCAGAAACGCCAGCATCCAAACGCCGTTCCTGACATGCGCGCCGAGCGATAATTTATCGAATGCGGGCGCCGTCCAATCCAGCAGGCCAAGCTTGACCACCACGAAATAGGACGTTGCCGCTGCGGAAAGAATTGCGAGCGGCAGAATGAGCGGGTGCTTGGCGGTTTCCGGCTCTCGCAGGGTTTGGGCCTCAAGCGGAAGCCCGGGCACGGCCTTGGGACGGACGATCGTTACCAGGAAGATGTAGCCTGCATAAAGGATCGATAGCACCAAGCCGGGGATGAAGGCGCCTTCGTACATATCGCCGACCGAACGGCCGAGCTGGTCGGCCATCACGATCAGGACAAGTGAAGGGGGGATGATCTGGGCGAGAGTGCCCGAAGCTGCGATGATGCCGGTTGCAACGCGTCGGTCATAGCCATAGCGCAGCATGATGGGCAGCGAGATCAGGCCCATTGAAATGACGGAGGCTGCAACGACACCGGTCGTCGCTGCCAGCAGCGCCCCGACGAACACCACGGCGTAGGCGATGCCACCCCGGATGCTGCCGAACAACTGACCGATCGTTTCGAGAAGGTCTTCCGCCATTCCCGATCGCTCGAGAACGAGCCCCATAAACGTAAAGAACGGAATCGCGAGCAGCGTTTCGTTGTTCATCACGCCGTAAACGCGCTCGGGAAGCGCCTGGAGGAAGTCTGGCCGGAAAAGGCCAAGCTCAATTCCGATGAGCGCGAACAGCAGGCCGTTGGCGGCAAGGGAAAACGCAACCGGGTAGCCGAGCAGCAGGAATAACACCAGCGACACGAACATGATCGGCGCCATGTAGTGGATCAGCATGGCGGTCATTAACGAAGTCCCTCTACGTTTTTGTTGATTGTTGTTCTCATTTGTTATCCGTCGAAATATTTTTGACGATGCGCTCTGCCTCGACCGCAATCTGTTCGTGAGCGCTAAGTGCTGAGACGTTGGGGTCGGGCAGGAGCCCCTTCATCACGGCAGCCCGCTTGATGATTTCGGAGACCGCCTGCACCAGCAGAAGCGCCATGCCGATCATGATCAGCGATTTCGCGGGCCATTGCGGCAAGCCGCCGGCGCTGAAAGACTGTTCGTTCTGTGCGAAGGACACGAGAAAGAAGGGGACCGAAGTCCAGATCAGAATCACGCAGAACGGCACGAGGAACAGAAGATGTCCGATCATGTCGATCCAGCCCCGGACCCGGAGTGGAAGCGCCTGATTGACGATGTCGATCTTGATGTGCTCGTGGTTGAGTAGGGTCCACGGCGAGCAGAACAGGAATACGACGCTGAACAGAACCCACTGTAGTTCCAAATAAGAGTTTGACGATGAGTCAAACACTTTGCGGATCACGGCATTGCCGGCCGAAATGATCACGGCAACGACGATTAGCCACGATACCCAGCGCCCCAGAAAGGTGTTGAAAGCATCGATGGCGCGGCTCAATGACAGCAGCGAACGCAACTTTTTGTCTCCCCCATATCCCGCGGCATTACTGTGTGACGGTCATTCGCACAAGATTCTTTTACCGCAAGACGGGATGCACGATTCCAGCGGCCAAAGCAGCCGTCAATGCGTCGTTGGGGGAAGTTCCGCGAAATTAGCCGCCGGTGACGCTCATATGGCGTCTGACGCTTGGCGCGCTGTGGCGGCGATCGATGATGAAGTCGTGCCCCTTGGGCTTCAGACCGATGGCCTGGTCGATCGCTTCATTTAATAAATCATCGTCCGGGGAGGCCCGGAGCGGTTTCCTGAGGTCGGCAGCGTCATTCTGCCCCAGGCACGTATGCAGGGTGCCGGTGCAGGTGATGCGGACGCGGTTGCAGGACTCGCAGAAATTGTGGGTCATCGGCGTAATAAAGCCGAGTTTTCCGCCGGTTTCGTTGACACGCACATAGCGGGCCGGGCCGCCAGAACTCTCGATCAGATCAGTCAAAGTGAATTGATCCGCCAGACTGGTGCGCACCATGGACAACGGGACGTACTGGTCGATCCGGCCACCGGCAACCTCGCCCATGGGCATGACTTCGATCAGGGTGAGGTCCATATCCTCGCCGTGTGCCCAGCTCATGAGCGATGGGATTTCATCCTCGTTCATGTTCTTCAGCGCGACCGCGTTGATCTTTACCCTGAGGCCGGCGTTCTGGGCGGCCTTGATGCCGGCCAGCACCTTGTTGAGGTCACCCCAGCGGGTGATGGCGCGAAACTTGTCTGCGTCGAGCGTGTCGAGGGACACATTGATCCGCTTCACGCCGCAATCGGCTAGCTCAGCGGCGTAACGCTCAAGCTGGGAGCCATTGGAGGTCAGTGTCAGCTCGTTTAGCGCCCCGCTTGCGAGGTGCCGCGACAGCGAGCGGAACAGCGTCATCACGTTGCGACGCACGAGTGGCTCGCCGCCGGTCAGCCGCAGCTTCCTGACGCCCTTGGCGATGAACGCCGAGCAAAGACGATCGAGTTCTTCCAGAGACAGCAGGTCTGCCTTGGGAAGGAACTGCATGTCGTCGGACATGCAGTAGAAGCAGCGCAAGTCACACCGATCGGTGACAGATACCCGCAGGTAGCTGATTGACCGTCCAAACGGATCGACCATCGCCGTTCCGTTCGGTGACGTGGAAAAAGCTGTGCTCATGCTCGTCCGTTGGAACTCCCGTGCGTCCGACCTGGACGCCGTTTACGCTATGTAAGCGCTGGACGACACAAGCACAATTCCTGTTCGGCGGCGAATCCTCCGGCCTTACTGGACCGGAGGGAAGGGTGACGAGTTCTGCGCGGGCGCTGCGGCCGGAGCGGCTGCTGGAGCGGTGGCTGCGGGCTTTGGAGCACGCGCCACACGCGGCTT
>JAIENY010000027.1 GCA_019750915.1 Xanthobacteraceae bacterium | reverse complement strand
CGAAAGTGACACTCGTCGGCAAGGGCGTATGCTTCGACACCGGCGGCCTCGATCTGAAGCCGTCAAGCGCGATGCTCATCATGAAAAAGGACATGGGCGGCGCGGCCAACGTGCTGGCGCTGGCCCGCATGATCATGGACGCGAGGCTGAAGGTGCGGCTGCGCATATTGATCTCCGCGGTAGAAAATTCCGTCGCAGGTAACGCCTTTCGTCCGCTCGATATCTTTCCGTCGCGCAAAGGTATCAGCGTCGAGATCGGAAACACTGATGCCGAGGGACGGCTGGTGCTCGCGGACGCGCTCGCGCTGGCCGACGAAGAGACGCCGGATATTCTGATTGATCTTGGTACGCTGACCGGAGCCGCCCGCGTGGCGCTCGGCCCGGACCTGCCGCCGTTCTACACCAGCGACGAGACGATGGCCGCAGATGTCGCCCGTCACGCCATGACCGAGAACGATCCGCTGTGGCGGCTACCGTTGTGGCGGCCCTATGACTCCTGGCTGGATTCAAAAGTGGCCGACATCAACAACGCACCCTCGGGCGGCTTTGCGGGCTCCATCACCTGCGCGCTGTTCCTGCAGCGTTTCGTCAGCGCTGCAAAAAGCTGGCTGCATGTCGACATTTACGGCTGGACTCCATCCGCAAGGCCCGCGCGCCCCGAGGGCGGCGAATGTCAGGCCGCGCGTGCGATCTACAAACTGCTGAGCGAACGCTATGGTTGACCGCCGCACCACGCCAGCGCGGCCCGATCTGGCCGCCAAATACCTCGAAGGCCACGTCTCTGCGACGCGCTTTGTCGAGGGAGAGGAGTTCGAGGTATTCGACCCAATCGCACCCATGAGGCACGAACCCAACCACAATGCGCCGCTGGAGACCGAAGCACTGAAAGGCGAGCGCTTCACGGTCTATGATCGCGACGGCGAAGGTTGGGCTTGGGGCCAGTTATCCTCCGACGGTTATGTCGGGTGGATGCCGGAGTTCGCGCTGGTTCACCCGCGCAGTCAGCCCAATCACAAGGTCGTCGTACTTCGCACATTCGCATTTGCCGGACCTTCCATCAAATTGCCGCCCGCCGAGGCACTGCCGCTCGGTGCGCGCATCGAGGTTGTGAAAACCGACGGCATGTTCGCCATCACCAGCCGGGGCCTTTATCTGCCAGCCAGCCACGTTGCGCCGCTCGGCGAAGCGGAGGAAGATTTCGTCGCGGTGGCGGAGCGCTTTGTCGGTACGCCCTATCTGTGGGGCGGCAAGAGCAGCCTTGGCATCGACTGTTCGGGACTTGTGCAAGTTACGTTGACGGCTGCCGGCATCGGCACGCCGCGTGACAGCGACATGCAGGAGCAGGCTCTGGGCACTGCGGTGCCAAAATCCGGGAAACTGCAGCGCGGCGATCTGGTGTTCTGGAAAGGCCACGTCGCGATCATGCGCGACAAGGACACCGTCGTTCATGCCAATGCCCATCACATGGCAACTGCAATCGAACCGCTTGCGGAGGCTATTGCCCGCATCCAGGCCGCAGGCAACGATGTCTTTTCGGTGAAGCGGCTGAAATAGACTGGTCGCTAAAGCGTATCGGGCACGATCGACGGCGGGGCGGCCTCGATGTTGAAGGCGGCAGCGAACAGCGCCCGGGTATAATCGCTTTTCGGATTGCGGAACAGCTCGGCTGCCGGCCCTTCCTCCACCACCTTGCCATAACGCATCACAATCAGATGGCTCGCCAGCGAAGCGACCACGCGCAGATCGTGCGAAATGAACATGTAGGTCAGATCGCGCTTGCGCTGCAGGTCACGCAACAGATCGACCATCTGCGCCTGAAACAGCATGTCGAGCGCACTGGTCGGCTCATCGAGCACGACAAAACTCGGCTCGAGGATCACAGCACGCGCGACGCTGATGCGCTGGCGCTGGCCGCCGGAGAATTCATGCGGATAGCGAAACCGCGTCGCTGGATCGAGCCCGACATCCTCCAGCGCCTTCACCACACGCGCTTCGCGCTCGGTCTCCGACAAGGATGGCTGATGCACGCTCAGGCCTTCGGCCACAATGTCGGCGACCGACATCCGCGGGCTCAGCGAGCCGAACGGGTCCTGAAACACGATCTGCATGTCGCGCCGGAACGGCCGCATCTGCTTGAATTGCAGCCCCTGAATGTCCCTGCCAAAAAAAACGATCGGCCCATCCGACGAGATCAGGCGCAGTAGCGCCAGCCCGAGCGTGGTCTTGCCCGAACCTGATTCACCGACAACCCCCAGCGTCTCGCCCTTGCGAACAGAAACACTAACGCCATCCACTGCCTTGATATGACCTACGGTCTTGCGCAGCAGGCCGCGCTTGATCGGAAACCAAACCTTCAGATCGTCCGCCGACATCACCACAGGCGCGTCGGGCTGCGGCGGAGCCGGATCTGGCTTGGGTTCGGCTGCAAGCAGGGCTTTGGTATAGGCATGCTGGGGCGATCTGAACACCTGCTCAACCGGCCCATGTTCGACGATCTTGCCGTTGTTCATGACGCAAACCCGATCGGCGATGCGCCGCACGATGCCGAGGTCGTGGGTGATGAACAGCATGCTCATGCCAAGCCGTGTACGGATATCCGCCAGCAGCTTCAGGATTTGCGCCTGCACGGTGACATCAAGCGCCGTGGTCGGCTCGTCCGCGATCAAAAGATCGGGCTCGTTGGCAAGCGCCATTGCGATCATCACACGCTGTCGCTGGCCACCCGACAATTGATGCGGATAGCTGGCAAGGCGCGTTTCGGGATCAGGGATGCCGACCTGCGTCAGCAACTCCAGTGTGCGCTCGTGCGCCGCTCGTCCGCGCAAACCCTTATGCAGCAGCAGTGCCTCGCCGATCTGATTGCCGATGGTATGCAGCGGATTGAGCGAGGTCATCGGCTCCTGAAAGATAATCGAGATGTCGTTACCGCGCACCTCGCGCATTTCATTCTCGCTGAGCGGCAGGAGATCTCGTCCCTTGAAGCGAATGCTGCCAGTCGGATGAGAGGCAGTCGGGTACGGCAGCAGCTTCATCACCGACAGCGCGCTGACCGACTTTCCCGAGCCGGATTCACCGACCAGCGCGACGCATTCGCCGCGATTGATCGAAAATGAGATTTGATCGACCGCTGTCGACACTCTGCCGCCCTGGCGGAAAGCGACCGACAGATCGCGTACATCGAGCAGCGGCTGCATGATTGCGTCCATGGCGCTCACCCGAACGTTTTGCGCGGATCGAACGCATCGCGCACGGCCTCGCCGATAAAGATCAGAAGCGACAACATGATCGCCACCGAGAAGAACCCCGACAAACCCAGCCACGGCGCCTGAACGTTGGCTTTCGCTTGCGACAGCAGTTCGCCCAATGAAGGCGACCCCGGCGGCAAACCGAAGCCAAGGAAGTCCAGGGCCGTCAACGTCATTACCGAGGATGAGACAATGAACGGCAGAAAAGTCATCGTCGCCACCATGGCATTCGGCAGCAGGTGCCGGAACATGATCTTGGCGTCCGACACACCGAGCGCGCGCGCCGCCTGAATGTATTCGAAATTTCGCCCGCGCAGGAATTCAGCACGCACCAGCCCCACAAGCGACACCCAGGAGAACAGGAGCAGGATTCCAAGCAGCACAAAGAAGCCCGGCACAAGTACGGACGACAGGATCAACAGCAGATAGAGCGATGGAATCGCGGTCCATATCTCGATGAAGCGCTGAAATGCCAGATCGATCCAGCCGCCGAAATAGCCCTGCACCGCGCCCGCGGCGACACCGATGATCGATGAGAAGATCGTCAGTGTCAGGCCGAAGAGCACCGAGATACGGAAGCCGTAGATCAACCGCGCCACGACGTCGCGCCCCTGATCGTCGGTGCCGAGCCAGTTGTATTCCAGATCGCGGCAGCTTTTCAGCCCCTTGCGCTCCAGCACCGGCTTGCACTGCTGTTCAGTCAGCATCCAGGTCGGCGGCGAGGGCGCGGGGGTCGGCAGATCGAGATTATGGGTATCGTAGGAATAACGGATCAGCGGCCAGTAGATGTGGCCGCCCTTCTCCGCGATCAGCTTTTGCAGATAAGGGTCACGATAGTCAGCCGCCGTTTCGAAATCGCCGCCGAACGTCGTCTCGGCATAAGTCACAAACGCAGGAAAGTAGAGCCTGCCCTCATACTTGACCAAAAGCGGCCGGTCGCTGGCGATCAGTTCGGCAAACAGCGAGGCGACGAACAGGATCGAGAAAAGCCAGAACGACCAGTAACCGCGACGGTTGGCCTTGAAATTCCGCCACCGCCGCCAGTTCAAAGGCGACATCCCGAGCGGATGTTTGGCGGGTGGCACCGCCTCGCCGAGCGGCGATAGCGCCTTAGTCTCGATGGGAGGGACCACGCTCATGTCTGGCGAGCCTCAAAATCGATGCGCGGATCGACCCACATGTAGGTCAGATCGGACAGCAGGTTCACCACCAGTCCCACAAGCGAGAAGATGAACAGCGTGCCGAATACCACCGGATAATCGCGATTGAGGACGCTCTCAAAACCCAACAGGCCCAGCCCGTCGAGCGAGAAGATGGTCTCGATTAGAAGCGAGCCTGAAAAGAAGGCATGAATGAAAGCGCCCGGAAATCCCGCGATCACGATCAGCATGGCGTTGCGGAAGATATGGCCATAGAGCACGCCGGTCTCGCTGCAGCCCTTGGCACGGGCCGTCATCACATACTGCTTGCGAATCTCGTCGAGAAAAGAGTTCTTGGTCAGCAAAGTCATGGTCGCAAACGATGACAGTGCCATCGAGATCAGCGGCAAAGTCAGGTGCCAGAAATAGTCAGTGATCTTCCAGTACCAGGGAAACTCCGACCAGCCTTCCGACGTAAGGCCACGCAGCGGAAAGAACGAATAGAACGAGCCGCCCGCGAACAGAATGATCAGCAGGATCGCGAACAAGAAACCCGGTATGGCAAAACCGACAATGATGATCGCAGATGTCCATGTGTCGAATTTCGAGCCGTCGCGCACCGCTTTGCGAATGCCGAGCGGTATCGAAATCAGATAGGTCAGAAGCGTCATCCATATGCCGAGCGACATCGACACCGGCAGCTTTTCCCTGATGAGCTGCACCACGCTGACGTCGCGGAAATAACTCTTGCCGAAATCGAAGCGCGCGTAATTCCAAAGCATCAGCGCGAAACGCTCGGGCGCAGGTTTGTCGAAGCCAAACTGCTTTTCGAGACTTTTGATGAACTGGGGATCGAGTCCCTGCGCACCGCGATATTTGGAATTGACCGCATCCATCGACGCGCCGGGCGCACCACGCGCGCCGAGATCACCGCCGCCACCGGAAATCCGCGAGCTAGCGCCGGTATCGGCGCCGGAGAGCTGTGCGATGACCCGCTCGACCGGCCCGCCCGGTGCAAACTGCACCACCACGAAAGACACGAACAGGATGCCCAGCAAGGTCGGGATCATCAAAAATACGCGGCGGGCAATATAGGCTGCCATGGCTACTTCGCCTGACCGCTTTGATGCTGCTCGGTCCTGGTCGCCTTTGCGGAATCGCTCCACCACAAATCGGGCACGCCGACGCCCGCATAGCGCGGCAGCCGCTCAGGATGACCGAACACGTCCCAATAGGCGATGGGGTGATTGTTGCGATACCACTGCGGCACCCAATAGCGCCCGGCACGAAACACCCGATCGAATGCATGACAGGCGATCCGCATCTCGTCGCGGCTGTTCGCGGCGATGATCTTCGCAATCAGCGCGTCGAGCACCGGATCGGCCACGCCCGACAGATTGTACGACCCTTTGACAGTCGCGGCTTGCGAGGAGAAAAACGTCCGCAACGCATCCCCCGGGGTCGATGCCATGGTGAAGCGTTCGATGGCGAGATCGAAATCGAAATCGTCGCGCCGGCTGCGATATTGCACAGGATCGACAACGCGCAGGCTCGCCTCGATGCCGAGCGCAGCAAGGTTTTTGATGTAAGGCGCATGATGCGGTTGCAACGCCGGTTCATCGACAAGAAATTCCAGCGTGAATGGCTTGCCATCGGGCGATATTCGCTTGCCGTCCTTGATCGCCCAGCCTGCGGCCTGAAGCAATTGCGATGCCTTGCGCAACATCGAGCGGTCCTGCCCCGAGCCGTCCGAAACCGGCGGCACGAACGGCAATCCGAACACTTCCTCAGGCACCTTGCTGCGAAACGGCTCCAGCAACTGCAATTCTTCCGGCGTGGGCGTCCCGTTCGCGATCAGATCCGAGTTTTGGAACGGCGATGCTGTGCGCGCGTAGGCGCCGTACATGATGTTTTTGTTGGTCCATTCGAAGTCGAAGGCATAGATGAGGGCCTCACGAATGCGAACATCCTTGAACTGATCGCGCCGCGTATTAATGAACCAGCCCTGCGCGCCGGAAGGGGTATTGTCCGGCAGCGTCTCGCGCTTCACACGTCCATCCTGCACGGCTGGAAAATCGTAGCGCGTGGCCCAGACCCGCGCCGTGAACTCCTCGCGATAGAGATAGCTGCGGGCGGTGAATCCCTCGAACGCAACGTCGCGGTCGCGATAGAATTCGTAACGCACAGTGTCGAAATTGTATGCGCCGCGATTGACGGGCAGATCCTTCGCCCACCAGTCCGCGACACGGTCAAACTCGATATAGCGGTTAACTTCGAAGCGCCCGACCTTGTAGGGACCCGAGCCCAGCGGAATATCGAGTGTCGATTCCTCGAACGGCTTCTTGCCGTAATAGGCCTTGGAGAAGATTGGCAGGCCGGCGACAAACAGCGGCACGTCGCGTGCGCGATCCGGTGCAAAAGTCACGACCAGCGTTGCGTCGTCGGGCGCGTCGGCTTTGACGAAATAACGCAACTGCTGCTGCGCGATCGGATGGCCTTTCTCTTTCAGGATATTCAGCGAGAACGCGGCATCGGCGGCAGTCAGCTTGCTGCCATCGTGAAAGCGGGCTTCCGGCCGCATCTTGAATCGATAGGTTAGCCCATCCGGCGGGATCTGCACGGAGCTTGCGGCAAGCCCATACATTCCGTCTGGCTCGTCGCCCGAACTCTTCATCAGGCTGATGAAGGTCTGCTCCATGCCGATCGCGCCATCGCCTTTCAAAATGTAGGCGTTGAGAGAGTTGAAGGTCTGATAGGACTGGTTGTAGATACGGCTCGACGGCACCGTCGAGAAAAGGCCGCCCTTCGGCGCCTTGAGGTTCACGTAGTCGAAATGCGTGAAGTCTTTCGGATATTTCAGGTCACCGAACGCCGACATCCCATGCGTCTCGGCGCCGGTGTCGCTGAAGCTTGGCCGCGGAAACAGGCTTGCAGCAGCGGCCGTCCCGCCGAGCACCAGAACGCGGCGACGCGACAGTCCGCTCACGAGCGCTTTCCGATCTTGTCGGCACGGGCCTGATCAAACCACCAGATGTCGGGAAACGCGGACGTGCCGTATTTCGGCAATTGCGCCGGGTGAGCGAACCGATCCCAGCGAGCGGTGCGCACTTTCGGATATGTCCATTGCGGTACCACGAAATTATGCCACAGCAAGACGCGGTCCAGTGCCTTGGTCGCAGCGACGAGATCCGCCCGGTCTTTGGCGAAGATCACCCGGTCAATCAACTTGTCGATCGCAGGATCGGCGATGCCCACGATGTTCGAAGAGCCTGGAGTGTTCGCGGCCTGCGATCCCCAGTTTTCGCGTTGCTCATTACCGGGTGAGAGCGACTCGCCCCACGAGTTGACCACGATGTCGAAATCCGAACTTCGCAACCGGTTCTCATATTGAATCGGATCGACGGTGCGCACGCTGACGTTGATGCCGAGCCGTTCAAGCGACGGCTTGAAGAACAGCATCACCCGTTCGAAATTCGGATCGAATACCAGAAGTTCAATGTCCAGCGGCGCACCGGACTTGGCATTGACCAGCTTGCGGTCACGCACCTCATAGCCCGCCTCCTTCAACAACCGCGACGCCTCGCGCAGATTGCTGCGGACATTCTCGGGATTGCCGCCCACAGGATTGGTGTATTCGGTGGTGAACACGTCATCGGGGACCTGACCGCGGACAGTCTCCAGAATCTCAAGCTCACGGCCCTGCGGCAGGCCGGTCGACGCAAGTTCAGTGCCGTAGAAATAGCTGTTGATCCGCTCATACTGGCCGAAAAACAGCTGCTTGTTGGTTTCCTCGAAGTCGAATGCGTAGTTCAGTGCGCGGCGCACCCGCGCATCTTTGAACTTGTCGCGGCGGATGTTGATCGCAAATGCCTGCATGATGCCTGAGGAGCGATTGGGAAATTCCTCCTTGATCACGCGCCCATCGGAGACGGCGGGGAAATCATAGGCGGTCGCCCAGTTCTTGGCGCTGTTCTCGTTCCGCCAATCGATCTGGTCGCCCTTGAAAGCTTCAAGCACCACGGTTGAATCGCGGAAATACTCAATTCGCAGTTCATCGAAATTGTGCCGCCCGATGTTCACGTTGAGAGCGCGGCCCCAGTAATCTGGAACACGCTCCAACACGATCGAACGCCCAGCCGAAAAAGTCTTGATCCTGTATGGCCCGCTGCCGAGCGGCGGCTCAAGCGTAGTGGCGCTGATGTCGCGCTTCTGGCCCGAAGCTCCGGTGCCCTCCCAATAATGCTTCGGTAGCACCATCAACTGTCCCACGATCTGCGGCAGCTCGCGATTACCGGGAGCATCGAAGGTGAACTTGATATCGCGATCTCCAGCCTTCTCGACTGTCGTCACGTGCCGGTAATAGGCCGAATAGAACGGATGGTAAGTCTTGAAGGCATTGAAGGAAAAAATGACGTCATCGGGGGTCACCGGCTTGCCGTCGTGCCATTTCGCCTGCGCACGGAGGCGATAGGTGACCGATGAGTAATCCTCGGGATAGCTGACGGATTCGGCCAGCAGCCCGTACTGGGTCGAGACTTCATCGAGCGAGGACGTCGTCAGAGATTCGAAAATCTGGGTGATGGCGCCGAACGAGCCCTTCACGCCGGTAACGACATAGTTGAAGTTGTCGAAGGTGCCGATCGCGGCCTGCCGCACCACGCCGCCTTTTGGCGCATCCGGGTTGACGTAATCGAAGCGCGCAAAGCCCGCCGGATATTTCACATCGCCGAACAGCGACAGGCCGTGCAACCAGGTTTGCGCGGGCACGGCCTCGGCGTGGGCCGGGGCAAGCGGGGATTTGATGAGTGGGGCAGTGACGGCGAAGGCACCGCTTTGAAGAAGTTGGCGTCGGGAAATCGGCAAAACGTCAAAATCCTGTCGGTTCATGGAGTGACGAAACGCGCCGAGGCGCGGCCGGTTCAGGGTCTGAAGCTATTATGTCGGTTTTTGGATGCGATACCAGCCTGCCGCATGCCATTGTTTGTGACGAATGGTCCACGCGACGCGCACATTAAATTTTCGAAACAACGGGTGCAGCATAAGTAAACGGCCAGTTAACCCTTCCAGGTCAACTTGGCCGCTTCAATTCAAATCCGCCGGACCAATTCTGGCCGAGGCACGTCTGCTATTTGCTGGCGGTCGGCATCGGAACGGGATTATCCGACAACGTGCGCAGATACGCGATCACATCAGCGCGCTCGGTATCCTTGCTGATGCCGGCAAAGCCCATAGCGGTGCCCGGAATGAATCCTTTCGGATTGGTGATGAACTTATTCAGATCCTCGAACGACCATTTGCCGCCCTTGGTCTTCATAGCCGCCGAGAAGTTGAAGCCATTGCGTCCCTCGCCCCGTGGCTCCTCGACGATGTCATAAAGATTTGGGCCGACTTTATTAGGACCGCCCTTTTCGAAGCTGTGACACGCACCGCACTTCTTCGCGGCGGCCATGCCCTTCTCAACGGACGCGCTCGCCAGCAGCTTCTCGATCGGCACCTCGGGCGCGGCAGCGGCGGGAGCCGCCGCTCCTCCGCTGGCATCTTCCTTGACCGCAATCTCAAAGCCCGGCTTTTCCGGCTTCTTTGATGCGAACAGTGCGTTGGCGGCGAAATTACCGACCAGCAGGACAAGGCAAGTGCCGAGAATTGCACCCATGACCTTGTTGAGTTCAAAGGAATCCATCTCGATCACGCTCCGGCCGAAAATTGCACCGATCCGTTGGCTTTCGGCATGAAAACGCAGCAAAAACCGGTGCAGGGTCTTATGCGCGCCACCGCAAGGCAGCGTCGAGGGAATAACGGTTTGCCCGCGTTCTGGCAACCCGTATAAGAGCCGCGGGCATGGCGATACCCCCGCCTTTCTTGAGCTTTTTCGATTCATGAAACATCTGCGCAACGCATGGCCGACAACGACACCCTGATTTTGATTCCTGCACGGTTGGCCGCAACACGCCTGCCGGAAAAACCACTGCTCGACATCGGCGGCCTGCCGATGATCGTCCATGTGCTGCACCGCGCAATGGAAGCGCGGATCGGCCGTGTCGTCGTGGCTACCGATGCCCCGGCGATCATGGCCGCAGTCACCTCCCATGGCGGCGAAGCCGTGATGACGCGGGTGGGCCACCCCTCAGGCTCCGACCGGATTTTCGAGGCGCTGCAGACCCTCGATCCAGCTGGCCGGATCGAAACCGTGATCAACGTACAGGGCGACCTGCCAACCATTGCTGGCAAAGATATCCGCTCGGTGCTCGCCCCCCTGTCCGACCCTGAGGTCGACATCGCCACCCTTGCGGCCGTCATCACCCGGGATGAAGAGCATTCCAACCCCAACGTGGTGAAGGTTGTCGGCTCGCCGCTGTCCTCGTCACGGTTGCGCGCATTGTACTTTACCCGCGCGACCGCTCCGTATGGGGAGGGCCCGCGCTATCATCACATCGGGCTTTATGCCTACCGCCGTGCGGCGCTGGCGCGGTTCATTACGCTGCCGCCATCCGCCCTGGAAACCCGCGAAAAGCTCGAGCAGTTGCGCGCGCTGGAGGCCGGCATGCGGATCGACGTCACGATAGTTGACACGGTGCCGCTTGGCGTCGATACCCCCCACGATCTCGAGACCGCACGCCAGATGCTGGCGGGAAGACCATTATGACCAAGCCGATGAAGATCGCCTTCCAGGGCGAACTGGGGGCCAACTCGCATATCGCGATCACCGAAGCGTACCCGGACGCGACGCCACTGCCTTGCGCGACTTTCGAGGACGCACTGACCGCGATTTCCTCGGGCGAGGCCGATCTCGGCATGATCCCGATCGAGAATTCCGTGGCGGGCCGCGTCGCAGACATCCACCATCTGCTGCCGCAGTCCGGACTGTTCATCGTGGGCGAATGGTTTTTGCCAATTCATCATCAACTGATGGCGATCAAGGGCACAAAACTCTCGGACATCAAAACGGTGGAGAGTCATATTCATGCACTCGGCCAGTGCCGGCGCATCATCCGCGAACTGAAAATCAAGCCGATCGTGGCCATCGATACAGCTGGCGCGGCGCAGCACATCGCGGGCGGCGGCGACAAATCCCGCGCAGCGCTGGCGCCAAAGCTCGCCGCAGATATCTACGGCCTCGATATCCTGGCCGAAAATGTCGAGGATGAGCACCACAACACCACACGCTTTGTGGTTCTGGCGCGTGAGCCGAAATGGGCGCCGCGGGGCTCGGGCCTCTTGGTGACGACGTTTGTCTTCCGTGTGCGCAACCTGCCCGCGGCGCTCTACAAGGCGTTGGGCGGCTTTGCCACCAACGGCGTCAACATGACAAAACTCGAAAGCTATATGGTGGAAGGCAACTTCTTCGCCACCCAGTTCTACGCAGACGTCGATGGCCACCCGGATGACAAGAACCTGGTCTACGCGCTGGACGAACTGAAGTTCTTTTCCAAGGAACTGCGGATTGTCGGGGTCTACCCCGCCCATCCGTTCCGGATCGCATTCGCCGAAAAAAATGGCGGGTGATTATGCGGCAGCCTGCCGGTTGAGCCCGAACGCATCCGCCATCAGGCGGTAGGACTCCTTGCGCGCCTCATGATCGAAGGTCGCCGTGATGATCATCACTTCATCGGCCTCGCTTGCGGTGACGAGCGGCGTGATCTGCTGCATCACCGTTGCCGGGCTGCCGACAAACAGCCGCGAACGATTGCGCGCGATGCTGGCGCGTTCGGTCTGCGAGTAAGGATAAGCCATCGCCTCCTCGATGCTCGGCAGCGGGAGATATTGTCCTCGATCGCGCAACAGGCGGTTAAGATCGGCGGACGATGCCAGCCGCTCCGCTTCCTCGTCTGTTGCAGCCGCGATGACCGCGATTGCCAGGATCGCATACGGCTTGTCGCGCCAGCGTGACGGCCGGAAGTTCTGCCGATAATGCGTCATGACCGGCGCCGCATCCACCGACGCAAAATGATGGGCAAACGCAAAACCCATCCCGAGCTGCGCCGAAAGCTGTGCGCTGTAATCGCTGGAGCCGAGCAGCCAGATCGGCGGCAACGGCGTGTCGTTCGGCATCACCATGACCTTGCTGTAGGGGTGCTCCGCTGGGAATCCGGCGGTTTCCCACAGCATCAGTTCCTGAAGCCGCTCCAGAAAATCGTCGCCCTCGCGGGCCTCAAACCGGCGGCGCAAGGCATGCGCGGTGACACCATCGGTGCCCGGTGCGCGGCCGAGCCCAAGATCGATGCGGCCCGGAAATAGCGCTTCCAGCATCTTGAACCGTTCAGCAACGACCAGCGGCGCATGGTTCGGCAGCATCACCCCGCCTGAGCCGACCCGGATACGCTCTGTGGCGGCGGCAATCTGACCGATCATGATGTCGGGTGCCGGACTCGCCACCGAGGCAAGACCATGGTGTTCGGCCAGCCAATAGCGCGTATAGCCCAACCGGTCGGCCTCACGGGAGAGATCGATGCTGTTGCGCAACGCCTGCGCGGGATGTGTGGCAGTGGTGACAACGGAAAGGTCGAGGACAGAAAGCTGCGGCATAACTTCTCAGCTAGGAAATCGCGCCGGGCACTCAAGTGCTCATTGGGCAAAAATGCTCAACACTTATCGAATGACCTACTACCCACCTTAAATTTTGAATTTTTAAAGCACTTTTATTGCCCATCTCTGTATATTCAGATGCCATCATCGAGGATGATGTATAATCTGTGGGCTATTTCCCATTATAATCTGAGATGAGTGGGCTGTCTAAGCCTATCGGTTTCGCCTATTTAGACGTTGGGCGCGGCCGATGACATCGGCGGCCCCTCCCATGCAAAATAAGCTGCCATCACGCATTTGACCGTCGAGGCCCTATGAGCGAGACGATTTCACCAGCGCACACCGGCTCACAACCGAAGCCGCCGTCGATTTCGTTCGAGTTTTTTCCGCCGAAGACGGAAGAGATGGAGCAGAACCTTTGGGGTGTCATTAACCGCCTTGCGCCGCTGCATCCCAATTTCGTTTCGGTGACCTATGGCGCCGGCGGCTCGACCCGCGAACGCACCCACGCCACCATTGCCCGCATCCTCAACGAAACAAAGCTGACGCCGGCAGCACATCTGACCTGTGTCGATGCGGCCTGCGCCGACATCGACGAGGTGGTGGACCGCTATCATGATGTGGGGGTGCGGCACATCGTGGCGCTCCGCGGCGATCCGACATCGGGCCTCGGCAGCACCTATCGCCCACACCCGCAGGGATACCAGTCCTCGGCCGATCTCGTCCGCAACATCCGTACGCGCTATCCCGACATCGAAGTGACCGTATCGGCCTATCCGGAGAAACATCCGGAGAGCCCGACCATCGAGGCCGATATCGACATGCTGAAGGCCAAGGTTGACGCAGGCGCAACGCGCGCGATTACCCAGTTCTTCTTCGACAACGATCTTTACTATCGCTATCTCGACCGTGTCCGCGCGGCGGGAATTGAGATTCCCGTCGTACCTGGGATCCTTCCCGTGCAGAATTTCAAGACTGCGAAGAATTTTGCGACCCGGGCGGGCGCGACGGTGCCCGACTGGCTTGCCGCGAAATTTGAAGGGCTGGACGAAGACCCTGAAACCCGCAAGCTCGTGGCGGCGGCCGTTGCCGCCGATCAGGTGCAGAAGCTCGCCAGTCAGGGCGTCGAAATTTTCCATTTCTACACGATGAACCGCGCCGATCTCGTTTTCGCAACCAGCCATCTTCTGGGCATTCGCCCGAACGGAGCGCAGCGAGCGGCGTAATTTTTGTTTGTTGTCATGGCCGGCATAGGCGAACGAAGTAGCGCCGTTCTTTGAATGGCTATGCCCGGCCAACCACGTCTCGATCCGCAAAAGGAAGTACAGACGTGGATGCCCGGCATAAGGCCCGGCATGACGTTGAGAGATCAGGTGACGTTGTGACGAAGAATACGAATCCGGTAGCCGATAAATTCCGCGCACTTGCCCGCGAGCGAATCCTGGTGCTCGACGGCGCGATGGGCACGATGATTCAGCGGCTGGAGTTCGACGAGGCGGCGTTTCGCGGCGAACGGTTCAAGGATTTCCACCGCGACGTACGCGGCAACAACGACCTTCTGATCCTGACCCAACCGCAGGCGATCGAGGACATTCATTACGAATACCTCAAGGCCGGCGCGGATATCGTCGAAACCAACACGTTCTCCTCCACCTCGATCGCGCAGGCCGACTACGACATGTCGGATCTCGCATATGAGTTGAACCGCGAAGGCGCGCGCCTTGCCCGCAACGCCGCCAAGCGCGCGGAGGCCGAGGACGGCAAGCCGCGTTTCGTCGCGGGCGCGCTCGGCCCGACCAACCGCACCGCCTCGATCTCGCCGGACGTCGCCAATCCCGGCTACCGCGCCGTGACCTTCGACGGCCTGTGCGTGGCTTACAGCGAACAGATCAATGGGCTGCTCGACGGCGGCGCCGACATGCTGCTGGTCGAAACCATTTTCGACACACTGAACGCCAAGGCGGCGCTGTACGCCATCGCCGAAATCTCAGAACAACGCGGCATCGACGTGCCGGTCATGATCTCCGGCACCATCACCGATAAGTCCGGTCGTCTGCTGTCAGGCCAGATGCCGGAAGCATTCTGGTATTCGGTCCAGCACGCCAACCCGATTACCATCGGCTTTAACTGTGCCCTCGGCGCAGAAGACTTGCGCGCGCATATCGTCGACATCGGTCGCGTGGCGGACGCGCTGGTCTGCGCCTATCCGAATGCGGGCCTTCCCAACGAATTCGGCCAGTATGATGAAAGCCCGGAATACATGGCGAGGCTCGTCGGCGAGTTCGCGCAAGCAGGCCTTGTCAACGTGGTCGGCGGCTGCTGCGGCACCACGCCCGCGCACATCAAGGCGATTGCGGACGCGGTCGCGCCGCACAAGCCGCGTCTCGTGCCGGCGATCGAGCCACGCCTGCGTCTCTCAGGGCTCGAGCCGTTCGTGCTGACCGCCGATATTCCATTCGTCAACGTCGGCGAGCGAACCAACGTCACCGGCTCGGCGCGTTTCCGCAAGCTGATCAAGAACGCTGATTACACAGCCGCCCTGCAGGTGGCCCGCGATCAGGTCGAGAACGGCGCGCAGGTGATCGACGTCAACATGGACGAGGGCCTGCTCGACTCCAAGCAGGCGATGATCGAATTCCTCAACCTTGTCGCCTCCGAACCCGATATCGCGCGCGTGCCGGTGATGATCGATTCCTCGAAATTCGATGTGATCGAGGCCGGGCTAAAATGCGTTCAGGGCAAATCGATCGTCAACTCGATCTCGCTGAAGGAAGGCGAGGAAAAGTTCATCCGCGAAGCGACGATCGCGCGGCGCCACGGCGCGGCGGTCGTGGTGATGGCGTTCGACGAAACCGGGCAGGCCGACACCTATCAGCGCAAAACCGAAATCTGCAAGCGCGCCTATGACCTCCTGATCGAAAAGCTCGACTTTCCGCCGCAGGACATCATCTTCGATCCGAATATTTTCGCCATTGCCACCGGCCTCGAAGAACACAACAACTACGGCGTCGACTTCATCGAAGCCACACGCTGGATCCGTGCGAACCTGCCGCACGCCCATATCTCGGGCGGCGTTTCCAATCTGTCGTTCTCGTTCCGGGGCAACGAGCCGGTGCGCGAGGCGATGCACTCGGTGTTCCTGTATTACGCCATCAAGGCGGGCATGGACATGGGCATCGTCAATGCCGGGCAGATGGTGATCTATGATGACATCGACCCCGAGTTGCGTCAGGTTTGCGAGGATGTGGTTCTCAACCGCGATCCCGGCGCGTCCGAGCGGCTGCTGCAGCTTGCGGAAAAATTCCGTGGCCAGGAAAAACAGGTCAAGGAACAAGATCTGAAGTGGCGCGAATGGCCGGTCGAGAAGCGGCTGAGCCACGCGCTGGTCAACGGCATCACCGAGTATATCGAGGAAGATACCGAAGCCGCGCGCCTGACCGTGCCGCGGCCGCTCAACGTGATAGAAGGCCCCTTGATGGCGGGCATGAACATCGTCGGCGATCTGTTTGGCGACGGCAAGATGTTCCTGCCGCAGGTGGTGAAGTCGGCGCGCGTGATGAAGCAGGCGGTTGCCTATCTGATGCCGTTCATGGAAGAAGAGAAGGCGCGCAATCAGGCCGCGGGCGGCGAAATCGTCAGCAACTCCGCCGGCAAGATCGTGCTCGCGACCGTGAAGGGCGACGTTCACGATATCGGCAAGAACATTGTCGGCATCGTTCTTCAGTGCAACAATTTCGAGGTCGTCGACCTCGGCGTCATGGTGCCCGCCTCCAAGATCATCGACACCGCGAAAACCGAGAAAGCCGACATCATCGGCCTGTCCGGACTGATCACGCCCTCGCTCGATGAAATGGTGTTTCTGGCCTCCGAGATGGAGCGTGAAGGTCTGAACATCCCGCTTCTGATCGGCGGCGCGACCACGAGCCGCGTGCACACGGCCGTGAAAATCGACCCGGCGTATCACCGCGGGCCTGTGGTGCATGTCAATGACGCGAGCCGCGCGGTTGGCGTGGCTTCCTCGCTGCTCTCTGCAGAGAAAAAGGCAGCCTACGCTCAGGAGATCCGCGCGGAATATGCCAAGATTTCCGCAGCCCATATCCGCGCGCAGCAGAATAAGAACCGGCTGTCGCTGGCGACCGCCCGCCAGAACGCATTGAACATCGACTGGAGCAAGGACGCTCCGAAAAAGCCGTCATTCTTCGGCATCAAGACCTTCAGTGAGTATTCGCTCGCGGAATTGGCCGAATTCATCGACTGGACGCCGTTCTTTCAGACTTGGGAGCTGGCAGGCCGCTTCCCGGCGATCCTCGACGATCCGAAGGTCGGCGAAGCCGCGCGCGCGCTTTACGACGACGCCAAGCGGATGCTCGACCAGATCGTCAAGGAGAACTGGTTCAAGGCCAGTGCCACGATCGGCTTCTGGCCCGCCAACGCCGAGGGCGACGACATCGTTCTGTATAGCGACGAGACTCGCAAAACGCCCATCGCAACGCTGCATACGCTGCGCCAGCAACTTGAGAAGCGCGAAGGCCGTCACAATGTCGCGCTGTCGGATTTCATCGCGCCGAAAGTCGCCGGCGTGCCGGATTACATCGGTGCGTTCGTCGTCACGGCAGGTATCGGCGAGGACGTGATTTCCAACCGCTTCAAGAAGGCAAATGACGACTACTCCTCGATCATGGTGAAGGCGCTGGCCGACCGTCTGGCGGAAGCCTTTGCCGAGCGCATGCACCAGCGCGTCCGCAAGGAATTCTGGGGTTACGCGCCGGCCGAGACGGCCTCCGCCAGCGATCTCATTCTCGAAAAGTATCAGGGCATCCGTCCCGCGCCGGGCTATCCCGCGCAGCCCGATCACACCGAAAAGGCAACGTTGTTCCGCCTGCTCGATGCCGAGCGCACGGCGGGCGTGACACTCACCGAGAGCTACGCGATGTGGCCAGGCTCGTCAGTGTCGGGGCTGTATTTCAGCCATCCGAAGGCCGAGTATTTCGGCGTCGGCAAGATCGAGCGCGATCAGGTCGAGGATTATGCCGAGCGCAAGGGCTTCACGGTCGAAGAGACCGAGCGCTGGCTCGCACCGGTGCTGAATTACATCCCTTCGCGCGACAGGCCCGCTGACGACGATGCCGATCTGGCGTCGCTGCCCGCCGCCCAGCATCCGCCCGGCTGTGCCTGCGCGCTGCATTTGCGACTGAACTGGACGAACTCAGATACCCGCGCGAGCTGACTGTTCGATCGTATAACGCCGGCGCCAGTATCGCAGGCAAGATGGATGGCGCCGTGACAGGATGCGCTGGAACCGTATGGCGCCTGCGATGGTTGTCAGGTAGCCGGTGATTTCGCATCCTGGAATTGGGCCTGAACCAACTCCAGACCCTATTTTTTCGAAGAGAGGTTTCTGTGAATACGATGGCTTTTCTCGCGGCGACTGCAGCCGCGATCGCTCTCGCTGCAACGCCGGCACTCGCGAAGGATCCGGTCAGGTCAACCGCCGCCACACATGCCAAATCGCATAGCGCCAGGCATCATGGCTCCCACCACGTGCGCTCAAAGACGAATACAGGGCCGACGTACGGCCATCGCAACGGCTTTCAGCCTGAAGCAGCGGCCCCCAGTCCGGCCGACGGCCCGTACAGCACCTACGGTGCGGGAAATCGACGCGGTTATTTGAACGTTCCTTACAATTCGAGCGGGCGTTGACGAAAACGCTGGCCCGTTCACCGATGACTAGCCATCCGCATCGGTTGCCAGCACGCCGGTCACAGCCTTTGACCAGCCTTTGAGCTTTTGCGCTCGGGTTTCCTCGCCCATCATCGGCCGAAAGCGGCGATCGAGCCGCCAGTTGTCGGCGAACTGCGCAGGCTCGGGATAAAGCCCTGCGTCAAGACCCGCGAGGTAAGCCGCACCGAGCGCCGTGGTTTCCTGAATCACCGGGCGATCGACCGGCGCGTTCAGGAGGTCCGCAAGCCGCTGCATGGTCCAGTCGGACACAGCCATGCCGCCATCGACGCGCAGCACACGGCTTGCAGTCGCTGCCTCCGGCCAGTCGGCATGCATCGCCTCCCACAAGTCGAAGGTCTGGTAACATACGCTCTCCAGCGCGGCGTACGCCAATTCCGCCGGCCCGGTGTTGCGGGTCAGGCCGAACAGCGCGCCGCGCACACGCGGATTCCAGTACGGCGCACCGAGCCCGACAAAAGCCGGCACAAGATAGACCGATTGCGCCGGATCGGCCTTCTCCGCCAGCACGTCGCTGTCATGCGCGGTCTTGATCACGCCGAGCCCGTCGCGCAGCCATTGCACGGCGGAGCCCGCAACGAAAATTGATCCTTCGAGCGCGTAAGTCGTTTGGCCCCTCAACCGATAGGCGATGGTGGTGAGCAGCTTGTTGCGCGAAACCACAGCCGTTGAACCAGTATTGAGCAGCGCAAAGCATCCGGTGCCGTAGGTCGATTTGATCATGCCCGGCGTGAAACAGGCCTGCCCGATGGTGGCTGCCTGCTGATCGCCCGCGATGCCGCGAACGGCAATCGCCCCGCCGAGCAGATCTGGATCGCTGTCGCCGAAATATGCAGAGGAATCCCTTACCTGCGGCAGCATCGCGCGCGGCACGCGCAGCAAAGCGAGCAGATCGAGGTCCCACTCGCCCGCATGAATGTTGAACAGCAGCGTACGTGAAGCGTTGGTCGCATCGGTCGCATGAACCTTGCCGGCGGTCAGCCGCCACAACAGATAGCAATCCACAGTGCCGAACAGCAGTTCGCCACGCTCCGCGCGCTGGCGCGCACCAGGAACGTGGTCAAGAATCCATGCGATTTTGGTGCCGGAGAAATAAGGATCGACGATCAACCCGGTCTTTGCGGTGATGACCGGTTCATGCCCCTCCGCTCGAAGGCGATCGCACATCTGCGCGGTCCGACGATCCTGCCAGACGATGGCGCGATGCACCGCGCGGCCCGTGATGCGGTCCCACACCACGGTCGTCTCGCGCTGGTTGGTGATGCCGATGGCGGCGATATCCCTCGCCGTGACATTTGCCTTCGCCATGGCCTCCCGGCATGTCGTCAGCGTCGAAGACCAGATATCGTCCGGCTCATGCTCCACCCAGCCCGACGCGGGGAAGTGCTGCGGGAATTCCTTCTGCGCGATCGCCGCGATCGAAATGTCATCGCGAAACACGATGGCGCGAGAGGACGTCGTGCCCTGGTCAATCGCGAGGATGAATGGCATCGGAAGTCCCGCGCCTTATGGGATAATCTCAAACAGTCCGGCGGACCCCATACCGCCGCCCACGCACATCGTCACCACCGCGTATTTCACATTGCGGCGGCGCCCCTCGATCAGCGCGTGACCGGCAAGCCGTGCGCCGGACATGCCGTAAGGGTGGCCGACCGAGATCGCACCACCATTGACATTGAGTTTGTCCGGATCGATGCCGAGCCTGTCGCGGCAATACACCACCTGCACCGCGAACGCCTCGTTCAATTCCCACAAACCGATGTCGTCGATCGACAGACCGTGACGCTTGAGCAGGCGCGGCACCGCAAACACCGGGCCGATGCCCATCTCGTCCGGTTCGCATCCGGCCGATACCATGCCACGGAAAATTCCGAGCGGCTTCAGATTGCCTTGCGCGGCGCGCTTGTCGCTCATCAGCACCATCGCGCTTGTGCCGTCGGACAGTTGGCTGGCGTTGCCTGCGGTGATGGTAAAGCCTTCGCCCTTGACCGTTCTCAACGCCGCCAGCCCCTCTGCGCTCGTGTCGGGACGCGGACCTTCATCCTGTGACAACGTCACCTCCTTGAACGAGATGGCGCCGCTCGCCTTGTCGAGGACGCCCATACTCGTTGTGATCGGAGCGATCTCGTCTTCGAATCGGCCGCCTTGCTGCGCGGCAGCGGTCCGCCGCTGGCTTTCCAGCGCGTATTCATCCTGCCGCTCGCGCGAGATTCCGTAACGCTTCGCCACCACCTCCGCGGTGTCGAGCATAGACATGTAAATCTCCGGCTTGATCGCCTCGAGCGCGGGATCAACCGCGTGAAACATGTTCATCTTGTCGTTCTGCACGAGGCTGACGGATTCACCGCCGCCACCGACCGCAACCTCCATACCATCGAGCAGGATCGACCGCGCCGCCAGCGCAATCGCCTGCAAACCCGAAGCGCACTGCCGGTCCACCGTGGCGCCGGCCACCGACGCCGGCAGCCCGGCACACAGCAGGGCCTTGCGCGCGATGTTGCCGCCCGTCGTGCCTTGCTGCAGCGCAGCACCCATCGCCACATCCTCGACCTCCCCCGGCTCAATTCCGGCACGTCCAACCGCCACACGGATTGCATGACCAAGCAATGTCGCGCCTTCGGTGGCGTTGAGCGCCCCCCGATAGGCCTTGCCGATCGGAGTACGGGCTGTGGACACGATCACGGCGTCAGTCATGCGTTTGATCCTCAAGGCTTGCGTGGCGATCCGATAAAGCAGGAGAACTGTGCACGTTCGTGACACGATGGCCAATGGGACTGCTCGTTTATCAACCCTCCGGCTTAAGCCAAAGGTTGTAATTTGCTTTTGTTTTCCGTAGATCACGGAGCCTTTCCGCCTCCGCCCGGAGGTTAGACCAAAGCTCCCGCGTCCGCTTTTTTTGCGAAGTCGCGCCATTCGTGCATGAGGTGCCTGATGACTGACAAACGTCCCTTGCTCCGCGCGATTTTCGATGCCGCGGTCGGCGCAGCGCACCCCGACAAGATGCTGCACCGTCACCTGCCGCCGCCGCCCAAAGGCCGGGTGATCATCCTTGCCGCAGGTAAGTCCGCCGCGGCCATGGCCGCCGCAGCCGAGCGCTATTATCTCGACGAGGCTGGCCTGCCCGAAGCCCGGATTTCCGGCGTTGCGACCACCCGTCACGGTCACCGCGTGTCAACGCGGCGCGTTGAAGTCATCGAGGCGGGGCATCCGGTCCCCGATGAGCAAAGCCTGCGCGGCGCGGAGAAAACCCTCGCATTGGCGGCCGAGGCGGGACCGGACGATCTCGTCCTGGCGCTGATCTCGGGCGGCGGATCCGCCAACTGGATCGCCCCGGTCGAAGGCGTGAGCTTCGCTCAGAAACAGCAAATCAACAAAAGCCTGCTGCGTTCCGGTGCCCCGATTTCGGACATGAATACGGTGCGAAAGCATCTGTCGCGCATCAAGGGCGGCCGTCTCGCCCGCGCGGCCTATCCGGCCCAGCTCGTGACGCTGGCGATTTCCGACGTACCGCATGACGATCCCGCTGTGATCGCCTCGGGCCCCACGGTGCCGGATCCATCCACCCTGCAAGAGGCACGAGACATCGTCGCCCGCTACAAGATTCCGGCCGAGGATAGCGTCAAGGCCGCTCTGGACGATCCGCGCAACGAAAGCGTGAAGCCGGACGACAAGGCGTTCGAACACGCCAAGTTCGCGATCGTGGCCAAACCACGCGACTCGCTGGAGGCCGCTGTGCGTGTCGCCGCGGAAGCAGGCTATGAGGTCATCGATCTCGGCGCAGATCTGGAAGGCGAAGCCCGCGCTGTGGCCGAAGCCCATGCCAAGATCGCGCGCGATGCGCGCGCAGCGGGCAAACGCATCGCCCTGATGTCAGGCGGCGAACTGACGGTGATCGTGCGCGGCAATGGCCGCGGCGGCCCCAACCAGGAATATGTTCTGGCGCTTGCGGCATCGCTGGCCGACATGCCGAACGTAGCTATTCTTGCGGCGGATACCGACGGCGCCGACGGCGGCGCAGGCAAGCCGGACGATCCGGCCGGTGCAATGGTTGATGAAAAGACCTTCGCCAAGATACGCGAGCTGAAGCTCGATGCAACGGCTTATCTCGATAACAACGATGCGACGACATTCTTCGAGAAGACCGGCGATCTGCTGATCACGGGTCCGACGCTGACCAACGTCAACGATGTCCGCGTCATTCTCGTCGACTGACGGGCTCAGCGCCTAGGCGCTGAGTTGTTCGGTTTCGTCGTCGACGTCCATCATCGGCGGAACAGTGGATAGCGGCGCGGTCGATAGCGTGATGCCACGGCGGCCGCTTTGCCCGGCCACAGGCCCGGCAGGCGCCTCGCGCGAGGCCGCAAACAGCGTCTCGCCGGCAATGCCGCCCTGCTCCATCAGGTCCCGCTTGTCGCATGTCGCGGCGATCGCAAGGCTGAGCGAATGCAGATGGGAGCGCCGGTAGCAGAACAGGGCGAGCATGGCCCTGACATCCGGCGACACTGTTTCAACGAGCGCGGCAAGCCCATGTTCGTGGGTTCGATAGAGAGTGCCGAGCAGATCGTCCCCGACGGGACAAGCATCTTCGTTAATCGCAACGCGGCTTGATGGCATGGCTGCATCTCCTTGATCACGAGAATGAGACGCAATTTGCTAACGGATGGTTAACCATCCGGCCCGATATCACGATTGCGGCCGTTTCAGCCTGTGAAATCCGCAATCAATCCTCTGTCAGCCACTTCTCGACCGGCATCACATCCGGCGCTTCCGCATACTTCTTCGGCCACAGATCCACGACCCACTCGACATGGGTGGTACTGTCGATCACGACAGCGGTGTTGTGCGGGGTCTGCAAGGCAAAGGGATTGCCGCGATAACGCGGATTTCCAACCGTGTGGTGTTTCAGGAGTCCCCACTCCTGCAAGACCAAAAGCAGACTCGTCGTATCACGCGTGGTGTCGAAACAATCGAAATTGGTTGCATCGGATCCGGCGCGGATGTCCGCCTTTGCAACGCGAATGTTGGTTCCGATCATCGGACCGACACGCCGGTCCCACCACATCACGGCCCTTTGCAATGCCGCCCGTTCCGATGCGGCATTGGCTTTGCCGGACGCCAAAATCTGTGTCAGCGCGGCATGGTCGGCGGACGAGAACTCCAGGATAGCACGACGGCGGCAGACAAAGCCGTAGCAGATCGTCATCTCCGTCGCCGACGGCGGATTGATCGATACCGACATGTAGAGGTCCGCCTGCGGAGGCGTAAGTTCAATCGCCATCGCCGGTACCGTGCCGGATACGGCCAGCACCAGACATGAAAGAAGAAGCTGAATTCGCCGCATATCCGATCGCTTGCTCACTCGTCGCGGCGGAACTTTAATTGAGGCTTTTAGCGCCGCCAAGAGCGCGCCGATTGCACACACTGGAAATGAACCTCAAATTCCCGCGGGTGGTGCATCAAAGAACCACCGGGGTATCGGGCAACTCGTTGCGATGGCTGCCCAGAGACGGGAAATGTTCCGCAAGACAGGCAGTGATCCGGTCGATGCCGCACATCACACCCTGCTCGAAATGACCCTGACGGAACTCCTCCTCCATCGCCTCGCAGATTGACCGCCATCGTGTCGCGCCAACTTTCCCGTCGATGCCCCGATCGGCGACAATCTCAACATCTCGATCGGCAAGCAACAAATAGATCAGCACGCCAGAATTGTGCTCGGTGTCCCAGATACGAAGCACCGAGAACAGATCGATAGCGCGCTCGCGGCCGGACTGTCCGGCGAGCAACGGACGGCTGTCCAGCGCGCCTTCGACCACAAAGCGAATCTGGCCTGCGTGTTGGGCTTCGCTGGCCTTGATCGCACTTTCGATGCGCCCGAGCGCTGCCGCCGAAAATGCCTGACGGACACGCCAGCGATTCAGGATGAGATGCTTGCCAAGCCGTGTGATGCCTGTTGCCATGGTCCGCCTCGCTACCAGTTGCCCGATGCGCCGCCGCCGCCGAAACCGCCGCCGCCGCCGCTAAAGCCGCCGCCCCCGCCGCCTCCGCCGCTCCAGTCCGAACCGCCGCGGCGGTAACCGCCGCCGTAGCCGCCACCCGGGAAGTTGCCTCCGGAAAAAATAAGATCGCCGAATAACGTGAAAGCGAATGCCATGACGCCGGCAAGACCGGCGATCGTCCACACGCCAATAAATAGCCACGCCGCAACAGCAACGCCGCCACCGGTGACAATCGAGCCGGGCAACCGGCCCAGCGTCGAGCGCAGGATTCCGCCGAGCACGATCGTCAGAATAAGAATGACCGGAAAAAGCTGCCCAAGTTCATCAATCTTGTCAGACGACAACCGCTGATGCGGCGGCTTCGGCGCGGGCAGCGGCTCCCCGTCGATAACGCCGATCATGCGATCGACACCGTCACCGATACCGCCTGCGAAATCACCTTCCTTGAATTTCGGCGTAATGATCTCGCTGATAATGCGGTTGGAGGTTGCGTCGTTCAGCGCTCCCTCAAGGCCGTAGCCGACTTCGATCCGCAGCCGGTGATCATTCTTGGCCACGATCAGCAGCGCGCCGTCGTCGATCCCCTTGCGCCCAAGCTTCCACTGATCAACCACCCGGATCGAATACTGCGCGATGTCCTCGGGCTGTGTGGTCGGAACAATCAGTACCGCGATCTGGCTGCCCTTACGGGCCTCGAAGTCCTTCAGCTTCTGCTCCAGATTGGCGGTCTGATCCGGCGTCAGCGTACCAGTCTGGTCGATAACGCGCGCCGTCAACGGCGGCACGGCAATATCCGCCACCGCCAGCGACGCCCAGCAGAGCAAGACTGCGAGAACCATGTATCTCGCAAGCTTCATCACCACGCCCTTGCTTTAGCTGTCTATTTCGCCGGTGCGGGAGCAGGCGCCGGCGGCGGCGCATTGAAATCAACTTTTGGCGCGACCGAGATTTCACGTTCGTTATCGACCGCGAAATTCGCTTTCGCCTTGTAACCGAAAATCATTGCGACGATGTTGTTGGGGAAGGTTCTCACGTTGACGTTATAATCCTGCACCGACTTGATATAGCGATTGCGCGCCACCGTGATACGGTTCTCGGTTCCCTCGAGCTGAGCCATCAGATCGCGAAACAACTGATCCGACTTCAACTGCGGATAATTTTCGGTCACCACGAGAAGGCGTGACAGCGCGCTGGAGAGTTCGCCTTGTGCCTGCTGGAACTTCTGCAGCGCGGCCGGGTCGTTGACCACATCGGCTCCGGCCTGCACGCTGCCGACCTTGGCGCGCGCATTGGTGACGCCGAGCAGCACGTCTTTTTCCTGCTGCGCGAAACCCTTCACGGAGTTGACTAGGTTTGGCACGAGATCAGCCCGGCGCTGATACTGGTTCACAACCTCCGACCAGGCTGATTTCACCTGCTCATCGTTTTGCTGGATCGCGTTGTAGTATCCGCAGTTAGTCAGACTGAGCGTCATCAAGGCAGCGACAACCGTCAAAAACTTGCGCATGAAAATTCTCCTTGCAGTATCAGCTTGCGGCACTAACGCGGTTCCCGCAGGTTTCGTTTCGGGAACAGCCTACCTTAACGTGCTCGCCGCCCGGATGACAGCTTGCAGCTGATAAATGGCATTTTCTCTTCCCGTAAGTTGCAACGCAGCGAATCCACCGCTATAGCCCTGCTCCATGTTTGGGGCAGAACTCACATCATCGGAACGCATGCTGGTCGGCGTCGCTGCGGCTCTGTTGTTCGCCGTGTGCTATATCGCGGGGATGCAACTGGGCGGGCACTGGTAGCGCGATCACGGGCGATCCGGCGCCGAGCGCTTCAAGGGCTGTCTTGACCGCGTTATGCAGGAATGACCTTTCCTTCATACGCGCGATTGGAAAACTCGAACGTCCAGCACAACCCGGTCGGGGCACAATTAATCACGCCTTTGCCGCCCAGTGCGCGGGGAACGATCTCGCTGATAACGATATGACCGAACCCTTTTCGTGACGAGGGGACCACCGGCGGTCCCCCGCTCTCTTCCCATCTCAGGCTGAGCTTTTCGTCACCCTCGCCCTGCTTCCATGTCACCAGAACTTTTCCATCGGGCACCGAGAGCGCACCGTACTTCGAAGCATTCGTCGCCAGTTCGTGAATGGCCAATCCAAGATTTTGCACAGCATCGGGCGAAAGCACGACAGGCGGTCCCGAAATCGTCACCCGGTCGGCGTTACCTTCACGGAAGGGCTTGAGCTGACCGGTGAGAAGATCCTCGAATGAAGCACCATGCCAGCTGTCCCGCACCAGAAGATCGTGACAATGGGCCAGCGCGCGAAGTCTGTCGGAAAAGCGCGCCTGATATTGTTTGACGTCACAAGCCGTCTGCGCCGTCTGGTTCGCGACCGCCATCACGACCGACAGCAGATTTTTTGTTCGGTGAGACAATTCCTCGATCACGAACCGAATGTGTTCCTCACGCCGCCGCTGTTCGCTGATATCGATATGCGTCCCGATCCATCGATAAATCTTGCCGCTGGCGTCACGCAACGGAACGACGCGGGTCAGAAATGGGCGATACTCGCCGTCCTTGCCTCGGAGCAGAATTTCCATCTCCAGCGCGGACCCCGCACGGAGACTTTGCGCCCAGCGATACTTTCCTTCGTGCAGCGACGACGGTGCGAGAAGAGCCTGCCAGTCATGAGACTCGACATCACCAGGCCGCTTCCCCGTGTAGTCATACCAATGTCCGTTAAACCAGAAGATCTTGCCATCGGCTTCCGCCATCCAGACCAGTTGCGGAATGGAATCCGCCAGCGTGTGAAACTGCTTTTCACTCGCCTGCAGCGCCGCCTCGACACGTTTGCGCTCAGTGACCTCTTCCGCCGCGACATTAATGCCGAGAATATTTCCGTTCGGTCCGTGCAACGGATGCCAATAGGTCAGCCAGGACCGCTCCTCAAGTTGATCCGTTCGCTGTCCTTTGACCTCGATCCCGACAACAGGCTGCCCCGTCGCCATGATCGAGGAGACTATCGCCTCCACGGAATCGGCCAGCGCCGGAACGCAATCACGCACCGTCCGGCCGAGATGTCCCTCAATGGAGATGCCGCAAATCTCGGTCAGCCGCTGGTTGATCTGCAGATAGCGGCAATCCGGCGACAGGAACGCCAGACCGATCGGAGCCGTATTATAGATGAGTTGCAGCGCGGGCTGCTGGTCAAGCGCCAGGCCCAGAAGAGAAGGTGATCGCTCGACGAGCGACCGAAGGTCAGCACTGAACGCCAACTCGACCCCCAACAGCGAAATACGCACGCCCTGTGGATATCCTGCCCCAGATACGGCACCCCCGCAAGCGGGAGAGGGGCTGACTGCAAGCGCTTGAATCAAAGGCGCGACAAATCTGACCGACCCAGCCGGACGCGCCGCTGCGTCGTCATTTTGTCAGCACTGTTGACGCTTCACCACGACGACCTTGTCAGGCCACCGTCCTGTTTTTTTAATCACCGATCAGCGCGGCAAGGATCGCATTCAAATCGGCTTGATATCACGAGACTGCGAAAGCCCGTTCACAGTCGTGCAGGAAATAGCACAGCGCAAGCATGTCCGCGGAGCCACCTGGCGACAGCCATGCGGCGACGAATTCGCTATGAAGTTCGCGTGCCTGACACCGTCCCTCCTGGGTCACAGCGCCACCGGCCGCAAGTACCGATCCGGCGCGCTGTCTGGCGAAATTCAGAGCCTCGCGGCCACCGCGGTGCAGGAGGTTGGTGTCATCGAGCACGGCGACGCTGCTGAGAAAGGCATGGACGCCTGCCCAGTTTGGATCAAGACCGGCAGTGAATGCATCCTGCATGGCAGGCAGCGAGTGATTGAGCAACACAGGAAATCCATTCGCGGCCTGTTCACGTGCACCGGACACACCATAACGATCGCGTGCCATGGCGCCCTTGGTCCCATCACACTGATAGCGTGTCGCGAGCATGTCCGCGCCCCAAAGACGATCGACTTGCAGGCAGATTGCATCCGCTCTGAACGGCTCATCGTGAGCTACGCTGTAACCTGCGCTCGCCGCAAGAAGACCGAGCGAGAATACAGCGCCACGATGGGTATTCACGCCCGATGTCGCCGCCAGCATTTTGTCTTCAGCTGCACGCCCGATGCGGTTGAGCCTGTCGAAATCGCAGGCGCGCGCACCGGCGTTCGCCATCTCTTCGAAATATCCGCGAAGACTGGCGATACTCGCAATGAATGTTGCAGCATCCATGTCCGCGTGGCTGCCGCTGTCACGCAAACTCACCAAACCGGGCTTCGGGTAGCACACCAGCTCTGCGGTGAGCGCAGACAGTGCAAAATCGTCAATCTGCCTGGCTTCTGCATCGATTTGGACACGACAGGTAATATTCATGCAGCACTCGCCTGAAGTTTGCTCAACAATTCGGGGCGAGGACGAATCTAAGAGTTCGTCCAATATCCTGACCAACACGATCTAGAGTGAATTGCAAAGTTCACGCCAAGAAAGGTTCGCCCATGACGCGGCGACACCATCGGGGAATATGATTTCTGCGTCAATCCATTGACAAGCAGCACAATCGTTTTGGATTGATCAATCGACACGCGCTGTAACAAGGCACCGCTGTCATCGCCGATGTCCGATTGCAGATGAACATATTGTAATGTTGCGCACCGTCATTCCATGCTGTGGAGGACGAACGTGCGCTTTGCATTCCGAAATGTTTGATCCGGCGTCATCGAAAAATTTATCCGCCGATCGTATCCGCAAAGCAGAGATCGTCTCGTTAGCAAGTGCGCGTTTCGACAAGCTGATGAAAACCAACTGCGCGACTGCAAACAAATTCGCGTTTGGATTTCGGATCGAGCGGCACACTTGACGGCACATCGCCCTCGTGTTTGCGCGCAATCGCTCTCCCGCTGCGACGAAAACACGGGACCGCCGCGATGACCTCCGCAAATAGTTCTTACAAACAGCAGCGCTGATTTGCATGGCATTGCAGATATCGGGCAATGACGGCGGCTTCTCCGTTACGCCAGATAATCACCGGGAGTCTCCCTTGCTCTCATTGGCCCCGGTTCCGCCAACCAGTTGACGGTCTTGCTGTTTCCGGCTCGTCAAGGCATCGCTTTATCTGCTGTGCATTTTTGGAGAGCCACCATCCGACGCGGCCGCAATCTGGAACATTCGTGTTCTGCATTAAATATATCATTGACATATCAGTTGTGCTCATATGTCATTGCACTCTGATCCGGAGCCAAAAACCAGCCCGGACACATCATTCTCTAGGGAGAGAAAACATGAGTGCTCTGGATGCATCACATGATGCGGGCGTCCTGGCGACACCGACCGCCGCGCGGGCCGCTGAAGCGGCACAAGCCGCCAATATCGCGGCGAGGCTCGAGCGGCTGCCGCTGACCTCTTATCAAAAAGGCATTTTCGCGATCATCGCGACCGCCTGGTTCTTCGACAGCATGGACCTCGGTGCACTGACATTCGTCCTCGGTTCGATCAAGCAAACCTTTCAATTATCGACCGCTGAGGCGGGGCTTTTGTCCAGCATGAGCTTCTTCGGCATGTTCCTCGGAGCTGCCTCTGCTGGCGTGCTCGCCGACAAGTTCGGGCGCAGCAAAGTGTTTCAGGTCAGCATGATCTTCTGGGGTCTGGGCAGCCTGTTCTGCGGCCTTTCGACGACGGCGACCATGCTGGGCGCCTCGCGTTTCCTGCTTGGGTTCGGCATGGGCATGGAATTCCCGGTGGCGCAATCGATGGTTTCCGAAATCATGCCCGCAGAGAAGCGCGGCCGTTACATCGCGTTTCTCGAAGGTTTCTGGCCGATCGGCTTCATCGCTTCGGGATTGCTGATCTATTTCGTATTGCAGGTTTCAGACTGGCATACGGTTTTCCTCCTGCAAGCCATTCCTGCAGTGTTCGTCCTGGTGATCCGCCGCTTTGTGCCGGAATCTCCGCGCTGGCTGGCTGCGCATGGTCACTCGGACCGTGCCGAACAGGTGATGCAGGAGATCGAGAACAAGGTGAAAGCCCGTCTCGACGGTAAGCCACTGCCGCCCGCCGTTCCGCAGATGGTGCTTGTGTCGTCCGAAAAGGCCACCATCGGCACGCTGTTCTCCGGCATCTATGCAAAACGCACCACGATGCTGTGGGGATTGTGGTTCTTTGCCCTGCTCGGCTTCTATGGCCTCACGACCTGGCTCGGCGCACTGCTGCAAGCCAAGGGCTTCCCGGTGACGAAATCGGTGTTCTACACCATCATGATTTCGCTGGCGGGCATTCCGGGATTCCTGTTCTCGGCGTGGCTTGTCGAAGCGTGGGGGCGGAAAGGCACTCTGGTGCTCAATCTGCTCGGTGGAGCGACCGCGAGCTATTTCTACGGACACGCAGTCGACCAGACACAACTGGTCGTTGCCGGGCTGTGCATGCAGTTCTTCCTGTTCGGCATGTGGTCGGCGCTCTATGCTTACACGCCTGAACTTTATCCCACGGCCGTGCGCGCCACCGGCACCGGCTTCGCCTCGGCGATCGGACGCATCGGGTCGTTGATTGGTCCTTACGTGATCGGCGTGATTCTACCGGCGGCGGGACAGGGCGGTGTCTTTGCCCTCGGCGCTGGCGCATTTGTCATCGCCGCGCTCTCGGTGCTGCTCCTTGGCGAAGAAACCAAGGGCCGCACGCTGGAAAGCATTTCGCACTAACCTCCTAGCGTGATGGCGGCTCCCTTGCTGCCGTCACGCTTCTAAAAAAACAAGGTTATCCGGCACGGCGGACTTAGAAATTTTCTCAAGGCAAAGAGTTGCCGACCTCCTGCTCAGGTGACATATCTGTTGCTCATCAATGATTTGCCTGTGTTCCGGGACACGCGATGGCCGACAGCAGAAAACAGACCACCCCTGCCAAAAGCAGCAACAAGCCATCCCGGCGCAATTCCCCGATTTCCGTCTCTCCCTCGAAACGGCGAAAGCGCAATGTTTCCACGGCGCTTCAGAATGACATCACCCTGACCGACAAGGCTTACGCGCAGATTGAAGAACTGATCGTGACGCTGCAATTGCCACCGGGCACTGTGCTGTCAGAACTTGTGCTGGCAGAGCGGCTGGCCATCGGACGAACACCGATCCGCGAAGCGTTGCAGCGGTTGTCCCGAGACGGCCTTGTCAATATCCTGCCACGGCGCGGCGTTCTGGTCTCCGACATAGATCTGCGCTCGCAGCTTCGCCTGCTCGAAGTGCGGCGGGTGCTGGAAAGACTGATGGCGCGCAGCGCCGCCGAACGCGCCACAGCGGAAGAGCGTGCACAATTTGGCGAGATCGCCGCAGGCATGCGCAGTGCGTCCGCGCACGCCGATGACCTCGCCTTCATGCGGCTGGACAAGGAATTCAATACGCTGGTTTCGCTGACCGCACGCAACGAGTTCGCAACTCGGTCAATGGGCCTGATGCATGGCCTGTCGCGCCGGTTCTGGTATCAGCATTACAAAGAGGCCGCCGACCTTCCGCTTTCGGCGCGATTGCACGCAGAAGTAGCCGAAGCTATCGCCGCGCGCGACGTCGACAAGGCCAGCAAGGCATCGGACCAGCTGGTGGATTACATCGAAAGCTTCGCACGCTCGACGCTATAAGTCCTGTGCCTGACTAGAACTCAATCACCGTGCGGATGGATTTTCCCGCACGCAGATCATCGAAGCCCAGATTGATCGCGTCGAGTTTCGCGCGGCCGGTGATCAGTTCATCAAGTTTCAGCTTGCCGTCGAGATACGCCCGCGCAAGCAATGGGAAATCGCGCAGCGGGCGCGCGCCACCATAGCTCGAACGGCGCAAACGCTTCTCGCCCATCAGCGAGCCCCACCGAAAACTGACATCCTTGGTCACGTCAATCTTGCTAAGCCAGATCACCTGGCCGCCGACCCGCACCGCCTCAACGGTCTGACAGAAAACAACGGGATGCCCCGCGGATTCCAGAACCACATCGACGCCGCGCCCCTTGGTGGCGGCACGCGCGACCTCAACGGGATCATCCCGTGTGGCGTTGACCGACTGTGTCGCGCCAAGCCGCTGCGCCAGCGCAAGCTTCTTGTCGTCGAGATCGACCGCGATAACATGACCGGCACCCGCCATCACCGCGCCCTGCACGGCTGCAAGACCGACTGCGCCACAGCCGATCACCATCACCGTATCGCCGTATTTGATATCGGCGACGTTCAGCGCCGCGCCGACGCCCGTCATCACCCCGCACCCGATGAGACAGGAGCGGTCGAAGGCAATGTCCTTTGGCACGACAATAGCTTGCTGTTCAGGCACCACGCAAACCTCGGCGAACGCGCCTAGAAACATCAGATGCGTGAGATTTTTCCCGTCAGGCGTGCGGGCTTTGGACGAGCCGTCGAAATGCACCCCCTTCGGTCCCTCGCCAAGATACGTCTCGCATAGGATCGGAAGGTCGCGGTCGCAATAGAAGCAGTGCCCGCAGTGCGGATTCCACGACAGCACCACGTGGTCGCCGACTTTGACATTCCGTACCGCCGATCCGATTTCCTCGACGGTACCAGACGCTTCATGACCCAGGATCATCGGCAACGGATAGCGCAATGAACCGTCGATCACCTCAAGATCCGTGTGGCAAAGCCCAGCGGCGCGCATCCGCACGACCACGTCAGTCGGCGCGGGATCCGGACTCGAGACTTGCTCGATGGAAAGCGGCGTGCCGCTTTTGTGCAGCACTGCCGCTCGATAATTCAGCCCCATGGAAACGTAACCCTTTACGCCGCGCGGCTGCCGCCAAGACCTGAGATCGCAGCGTCAATATCGGCCCCGGTCATTTCCCACTCATTGTCAAAATTGGCGACGACCTGCTTCATGAAGGATTGAGCAAGATTCCGTGCCGGCGCTGCGTCTCCCGAATGGTCGTACAGGAGCGCGAACGCCAGTTGCGTCGGCTCAGGACCTTCGTAACTCCACTCGAAGCCGTACTGGGCAAACCGGTGTACCTCGTAAAAGTACGGCAACGACTTTCCGTCGACAACAACGGAGATGCCGTCGATGGTGCGTTCACCAGAATATTTCTTCATTTCATCCTCCCGATCCCACGAGGCCGCTGCGCAGCAGCGGCTACCCATTCCGCGTCATTTCAGTGACGTCGCATTCTTCTTCATTACTTCAGGGAAGACCCACATCGCCAGGGTCGCGAAAACGCCAAGGAATGCCACCGCGTAACTGGGTCCCGTCTTGCCGAGATGGATCATGAAAAAGTAGCCGCCGGCCGCAGTCAGCAGGCAGGCTAGCGAAAGCATGAATTTGATATGATGCGGCATCTGCGTCTCCTCGAGTTGATTTATACAAACAGCGCCCTGATCGGGTCAGCTGCGACATGCGCCAGTATAGCAATCGCGCAGATCATCACGCCGCCTGCGACCGCCATCCCGGCGCGGGAGTCGCGCCAACGCACCGGCATCGCCTGGAACGCTTCGGGAATAAACAGAAACAGAATTCCGGCGACTACGACAGCTGTCGTCCAGCGCAGTTCAGTATAGGCAAAGACAATAGTGCCAGCGAGCAGCACCAGCCACAACAGAGTATTCCCTAACACCAGCGCGACGGACTTCTCGGGGCCACCTTCTGAACGATGGCTGATCGGATACATCCCCGCGAGATGGAAGAAGCCGAGACAGCAGACGCTCCATAACGGCACGAACCAAAATAACGCGCTCCAGTTCGGTTCGATATGGCTCATGACGACCTCCTGCTCTTTTTGATTTCGATATTGCAAGGGTGAGCAGAACGCTCACCCTTGATCAAATGCTCAACCTACTCGGCTGGAACGATCGTCGGTGTCACCCGGGGGGTCTTGGCAGTCTTGCGCATATCCGTTTTTACATAACGGGTGCTGTAGCCATTGAAGATATGGCCAAGCAGTCCTCGGTTAAGATCCGACGTTCCCATGAGATAGTCCATCACCGGAAAGGTCAGGTTCATGTTGCGCTCCATCATGATCGATTGATTGTGATGGGCGGTATGATGGCGGCGGATCGTGTTGACGAATGGCATGTTGCGTACGAAGGAGTTTTCCTCGACGTGACAGCAAAAGTGCATGAATTCATAGATCAAGTACATCGAGGTCGTGGTCGTAATCAGCAGCCAGCCGACATTCGGGGAAATCACCAGCCCCGCGACGATCGCCGGTGGAATCGACATCAACGTGAACACCACCAGCGCATAAGGCGGGAAGAACGTCACGCGCCAATCGTGATGATCGGCGAAGCGCATCTCCTCTTCGGTGAAGAACTGATGATGCATCAGCGTGTGACGGCTGTAGACGGCACGCATCAGGGGGATGTTCGACGGACGATGCATCACGAAACTATGCACTGCCCATTCGAAGTAGTTGGCGATGAGGAATACCGCCGGGATCGTCAGGTATTCCCACCAGCGAACATCATGGATGTTGGCGAGATACACGTAAAGGGCGGTGAACCCGATCGTGTAAATCAGCAGGATGTGCAGCCAGCCGTTATACCATCCTGCCACGCGCTCCCGATAATTCGCCCGGTATTTGCGCTGACGTTCAGTCATGCATGTTGCAGTGAGTTCCATAGCGCTCTCCCAGATCGCATATCTCTGACATATCAGTAGCACATCAGTTGCGGATTTCAAGTCTGGACAACCGCCGAAACCGCTAATTAAATTGCTGGTTGGTAGGAACTACTCAAAATCGGGAGGCTGGTTTTATTGCCAGGACGTCAAGGCTTGGGGATTGTGATCAGCCGGCCATAACGGACACCACGCTCCGCCATGATGTGATCTGCAAAATGCTGGACCTGCGCCGCGCCTCCGCGCAGGGCAGTGATCTCCATGCAGTTGTCGTGATCGAGATGGACATGCAATGTCGCGAGCGTCATGTCGTGATGGCTGTGGAAGTTCTGAGTCAGCTTCTTCGACAGATCACGCGACGAGTGGTCGTAGACATAGACCAGCGCGCCGAAACACTCCCCCTTGCCGGTGTCCTGCCGGGCCTGCTGCAGCCCCGCCCGCGCCAGATCACGGATGGCTTCTGATCGGTTCTGGTAGCCGCGCTGCTTGATGAGTTCATCGATCTCCGCCAGCAGATCGTCGTCCAGGGTGGTGGTGATACGTTGCATACGTGATTCCGCGCAGAGCTGAGTATGATGTTTTTATTGTAACATCATACTCAGCGATGTTAGTCTCGCGCTGCCGGGAGATCGACAGCAACCCAGATGTGCGCCGAAACCGGAGCACATTCCAGCCAGTTTCGGGGACGACGTTATCGTATGCGCGTGCGGGACAGGAGCCCGGCGACGGCTTGTCTTTTTGCCGGCGGGATTTGCTTCGCCTTCTGTGGCCAGGCGCAAGCACAGGCCTCCGATCGGCAGACCGCTGCAGCACAACAGCTTCCGGCTATAACGGTCACGTCACCGCCCGGAAAGCCAAAACATGTGCCGCGTGGCAAACCGGCTGAAACCCTGCAATCGGCCACGCGCGCAGCTCGACAACGTGGCCCACAAGCCACCGCTAATCAATCCACCGGAAGCGGGGGTCCACATCAGGGCGAGCCACCTTCCACATCCAACGCTGCCGCGAGCGCCACGACCGTGAGCGGTGCAGAGATCAACGCCATGCCGTGGTCACGGCCCGGAGAAGTGCTGGAGGTTGTGCCCGGACTGATCGTGACCCAACACTCCGGTGAGGGCAAAGCCAACCAGTATTTCCTGCGTGGATTCAATCTCGATCACGGCACCGATTTCGCGATCTTCGTCGATGATATGCCGGTCAACATGCGGACCCACGCCCACGGCCAGGGCTATGCCGATCTCAACTTCCTGATTCCCGAACTGGTCGGCTCGATCGATATTAAGAAAGGCCCATATTACGCGGACGAAGGAGACTTCGCCTCAGTCGGCGCAGCCCATATCAGCCTCACCGAAAGCCTGCGTGGCACCCTCGCGTCGGTGACGGCCGGAAGTTTCAACTACAAACGGTTTTTGGGGATCACCTCGCAGCAGGTCGGCGCGGGTAACCTGCTGATCGCGGGCGAGGTCTATGGCTATGATGGACCGTGGGACCATCCGGACGATGCCCGCAAGTTCAACGGCATTGTCCGCTACAATCAGGGCACGCGCGACGACGGCTTCTCGCTGACGGCGATGGCCTACTCCAACAAATGGAATTCCAGCGACCAGATTCCCGAGCGCGCCATTGAATCCGGCGAGATCGGCCTTTATGGCGAACTCGACCCGACTGACGGCGGCCGGTCGGACCGGTTCTCGCTCTCCGGCAAGTGGGCGCACACCAGCGACTACGGGTTATCGAAGGCGAACTTCTATGTCATCAAAAGCGCGCTCGATCTCTGGAACGACTTCACGTTCTTTCTCGACAATCCGGCGAACGGCGACCAGTTTCATCAGCATGACGACCGCATCCTCGGCGGCGTCAATGCCTCGCATCAGTTCGGCGGCAGCTTTGCCGGACTACCGATGGAAACCGAGATCGGGCTGCAGAGCCGCTACGACGACATCAAGCTGGCGCTCACCAACACCGTGGCGCGGCAGTTCCTGTCCAATATCCGCAGCGATAAGGTGCAGGAAGGGAGCGTCGGACTCTACGTGCAGAACACGGTGCACTGGACCGACTGGATGCGCACCTATGTCGGCTATCGTGGCGACTTCTACACCACCAGCGTCGACTCGATGTTCAATGCCGCGAACTCCGGAAACGCAAATGCCGCAATAGGCAGCCCCAAGGCCGGCATCGTGTTCGGCCCGTTCGCAAAGACCGAATTTTATATCAATGCGGGCGAGGGCTTTCACAGCAACGATGCGCGTGGCGTGACGGCCACCAAGTCACCGGTCACTGGCGATCCCCTTTCCTCTTCGCCGTTTCTGGTGAGAACCAAGGGCGCGGAGGTGGGCGTCCGGTCCAAGATCATTCCCAATCTTGAAAGCACCTTCAGCGTCTTCGTTCTGGATTCTGCCTCCGAGATCGTGTTCTCGGGCGACGCAGGCGACACCGAAGCCAGCCGCCCCAGCCGGCGATATGGCTTCGAATGGACCAATCGCTACCATCCCCTGTCATGGCTCAGCATCACCGGTGATCTTGCGATGACGCACGCGCGCTTCAAGGGGTTCGATGCTGAACAGGCAGCGCTTTACGACTCGCTCGCCGGATTCCCGCAGGTCCAGATCGGCAACGCGCCGGGCAACTATATTCCCGGCTCACCGGACGTGGTAGCGTCAGCAAGCATCAGGCTTGGTGAAGCCAAAGGCTTGTTCACCTCGCTGCGCTACAGCTATTTCGGTCCGCGTCCGCTGACGGAGGACCGCGCATTCGTGTCGCCGGCAACCGGGCTTCTCAATGGACAGGTCGGATACAAATTCGATAACGGCTGGCAAATCAAGCTTGAAGGCTTCAACCTTACCGACAGCCGGTCCGATCAGATCACCTACGCCTACGGATCACTGATCAAGAGTGACGCGCTGTTCGGCCAGTGTTTTCCCACCACGGGCCTTCCCACCGCCCCCGCTGCCGTCTGTGCCAACGGCGTGATGGACAGCGTGCTGCATCCGGTCGAACCGCTGGCGGTTCGACTCACAATAGCGGGACGGTTCTGAACTACGCGACGCGCAAGCCGCCCTTCGCCTCGATGAAGCTGACGATGGTGTCGAGCCCCTGACTCTTCTTCAGGTTGGTCATCACAAAGGGGCGCTCGCCGCGCATCCGCCGCGCATCGGCGTCCATCTTCTCGAGCGACGCGCCGACATGCGGCGCCAAATCGATCTTGTTGATTACAAGCAAGTCCGAACGGGTAATGCCGGGGCCCCCTTTTGAGGGAATCTTGTCGCCTGCGGAGACGTCGATGACATAGATCGTCAGATCGGCAAGCTCGGGAGAAAACGTCGCGGCCAGATTGTCGCCGCCCGATTCCACCAGAACCAGATCGAGATTGGGAAACTTCTTGCGCATGTCGGCGATGGCGGCAAGATTCATCGATGCATCTTCACGAATCGCCGTATGCGGACAACCGCCAGTCTCGACACCCGCAATGCGATCCGGCGTCAAAGAACCGGAGCGCACCAGAAATTCGGCATCCCACTTGGTGTAGATGTCGTTGGTGATGGCGGCGAGGTCGTAAGTTTCGCGCATCGTCTTGCACAGGAGGTCCATTAGTGCGGTCTTGCCGGAACCAACCGGACCACCGATGCCGACGCGGAGCGGACCATTCATACTGGACATAACGTATTCCTGTTTCGAGTGCCGTTAGCTCCGGAAGAGCCTGGTGTATTGTGTCTCGTGTCGCATCGCCGCGATGTCGGCGCGAAAGGTCATGCCGCCAATATCATCGAGCTTCGCTACCAGCGCACGCGCGCCAGTCTCACCCACGACGGCTTCCATTCCGGCCACCGCACGCTGGCTATCGGTCTGGCCCAATGGAATAAGCCGCGCGGCGGCGGAAATCCAATTCGCCGCCTGCGCGTGCAGAAAGGCGTGAAGCACCAGCGGCAACTCAATTCCATGCGCCGCGCTGACGGTAGCCACCGCAACCGGGTAGACAACAGGGGCGTTAATTTGTGCAAGAATGGCCGTCAATGGCTCGGCATTCCAGGCCGTCGTCGCAATTTCGATGAATGCGCGGCCCTGCGCTGTTGTCTCAAGCTGCCGCTCACGCGAGGAAACATATGCGGCCGATAGCTCGGCAATCACATTAAGCCCGCCGATGTCGCTGCGCTCCATGCAACGATGGGCATGTGCGAGGAATACGCCATCGGAAAATCCCGATCCGCTCGTCATCATCACCGCCAGCCAGTCAAGCAGCGTGGCGACGTCCTTGATATCGCCCGCCTCCACGGCCCATTCCAGGCCGCTGGAATAGGAGAACGCGCCGACTGGAAACGACGGTGACAGCCACGTCATCAGCCGGTAGAGCGCGGCCTTGTCTTCGGCCGTCAACGACGTGCCGGGATGGTCGGCCTCCGAGTCAGGAGTGCGCATGAGCATCGGGATAACCGTGGGAATGCTCATGTTCGCCGTGGCCATGGCGGTGGTCACGACCATCATCGTGAGCATGGTTATGACCGTGCCCGCCGCCCGCATACGCGCCGCCTTCCGGATCGAACGGCGCTTCGATCACAATCACCTTCCCGCCCAGTCCTCGCACCATTTCCTCTATGACATGATCGCGGCGGATACGAAGTCCCTTCGGCATGATCTGTGTCGGCAGGTGCCTGTTGCCAAGGTGCCAACCGATACGCACCAGGTGTTGCGGATCAGCGCCCCTAATTTCCGCCAGCGGCTCAGGAGCCGCGACGATCTCGATCAGGCGACCATCTTCCAGCACCAGCGCATCACCGCCGCGCAGCGCAACAGCCTCATGCAAATCGAGCAGGAATTCCAGTCCGTGTGTTCCGCTGATCGTCAGACGCCGCCGATGCCGATCGTCGAATCCCAGCACCACAGTATCTGCGGGCGTGGCAGACCAACTCGAGCGAGCGAGAACTTGCGTGGCACGCGGCAGAATTGATGACATACGACCTCGCAACAGCGGAACAGATCAGTACATAAAGTAACGCTGCGCCATCGGCAGCACTTCGGCCGGCGCACAGGTCAGCAATTCGCCGTCGGCCCGCACTTCGTAGGTTTCAGGATCGACCTCGATATTCGGGGTTGCACCGTTGTGGATCATGCTCTTCTTGGAGATACGGCCGCGCGTGTTTGAGACAGGATACAATGTCTTTGCAATACCCAGTTTCTTGCCGAGCCCCGAGGCAATCGCGGCCTTCGAAGTGAATATGACCGATGAAGCCGTCAACGATTTGCCGAAGGCTGCGAACATCGGCTGATAGTGCACCGGCTGTGGTGTGGGAATCGACGCGTTGGGATCGCCCATGGGCGCCGCGACTATCGAGCCGCCCTTGATGATGCACTCCGGCTTCACGCCGAAGAACGCGGGCGCCCACAACACCAGATCCGCGAGCTTGCCCTTCTCCACCGAACCGAGCAGCTTGGAAACGCCATGGCTGATCGCCGGATTGATCGTGTATTTTGCGATATAGCGCTTGACGCGGAAATTGTCGTTGTCCTTGCCCTTGTCCTCATGCAACGCGCCGCGCTGCTTCTTCATCTTGTCGGCGGTCTGCCATGTGCGGATGATGACTTCGCCGAGCCTTCCCATCGCCTGGCTGTCCGACGACATCATCGACAACGCTCCGAGATCGTGCAGGATATCCTCCGCCGCGATGGTTTCCTTGCGGATGCGGCTTTCTGCAAACGCCAGATCTTCCGCGATCGACGGATCGAGATGGTGACACACCATCAGCATGTCGAGATGCTCGTCGATGGTGTTACGCGTGAAAGGCCGCGTCGGATTGGTCGATGACGGCAGCACGTTCTTCAGCCCGGCGACCTTGATGATGTCCGGCGCATGGCCGCCGCCCGCGCCCTCGGTATGGAAGGCATGGATGGTGCGTCCTTTGAAGGCCTTGATGGTGTCCTCGACAAAACCGGATTCGTTGAGCGTATCGCTGTGGATCATCACCTGCACGTCGTGATCGTCGGCGACACTGAGGCAATTGTCGATCGCGGCAGGCGTGGTGCCCCAATCCTCATGCAGTTTCAGCGCGCAGGCGCCCGCCTTGATCATCTCGACCAGCGCGGCGGGCCGCGAGGCGTTGCCCTTGCCCGACAGACCGAGATTCATCGGAAATGCATCGAACGACTGCATCATCCGCATCATGTGCCACGGACCCGGCGTGCAGGTGGTGGCAAACGTGCCATGCGACGGTCCCGTGCCGCCGCCCAGCATCGAGGTGACCCCCGACATCAGTGCGTGTTCGATCTGCTGCGGGCAGATGAAATGGATATGGCTGTCGAAGCCGCCCGCGGTCAGGATCTTGCCCTCACCAGCGATGATATCCGTGCCGGGGCCGATAATAATAGTCACGCCCGGCTGGATATCCGGATTGCCCGCCTTGCCGATCGCGGCAATGTAGCCCTCCTTGATGGCAACGTCGGCTTTGACGATACCCCAATGATCGACGATCAGCGCGTTGGTGATCACGGTGTCGGCCGCGCCCTGACGATTGGTGATTTGCGACTGGCCCATGCCGTCGCGGATCACCTTGCCGCCGCCGAACTTCACTTCTTCGCCGTAGACCGTGAAATCCTTTTCGACCTCGATGATCAGATCGGTATCCGCCAGACGCACGCGATCGCCGGTGGTCGGGCCGAACATATCAGCATAAACGGAACGCTTGATCTTGCTTGCCATGGAGTGCTCTGTCCCGCGCCTTAAAGCTTGCCCATTACATCGCCACGGAAACCGTAGACCGTCTTCTTGCCGGCGAGCGCAACCAGCGTCACGTCGCGGCTTTGTCCAGGCTCGAAGCGCACAGCGGTGCCGGCAGCGATATCCAGCCGCATGCCGCGTGCCTTTTTGCGATCAAACTTCAACGCCGGATTTGTTTCGAAGAAATGATAATGCGAGCCAACCTGGATCGGCCGATCCCCGGTGTTGGACACCGTCAGCGACACCGTCTTGCGACCGGCATTCAACTCGATCTCGCCGTCCTTGATGAACAATTCGCCGGGGATCATGGTCTGCCTCAGATCAACTTAAGAGAAAGCCCAAGGCCAACAACCACACACGCCGCGCCAGCGACACGGATCAACGGCTGCAGCCGCACCGAACGCAGCGACAGCGCGGCCAAAATGCCGGTGAGGTGGAGGGCCGCGGTCGAAACCGCGAATCCGATCATGAATTCGATGCCACCGGCACTCTCGGGCACTTCCGCGCCGTGCGCATGTCCGTGAAACAGCGCGAACACACCGATCATCGTCGCGCCGAGCCAGAGCGGAAGATCGACCGCCAGCGCCACCATCAGGCCGAGCACGACGACGGAAGCCAGAATGCCCGGCTCAACAAATGGGATTGCGACATGCGCCATGCCGAGCGCCCCGCCAATGAGCATCACGCCGATGAACATCGCAGGCCACAGCCAGAGCGCGCGACCGCCTTTCAGCGCCGCCCACAATCCCACCGCAATCATGACCGCGATGTGATCGAGGCCCGAGAGGGGATGCGCTGCTCCCGCGAGCAATCCGGTTTCAATTCCATGGCCTGGATGTGCAAGAGCGGCCGTCGGGACCAGCAGCAGGAAGGAGGCCAACAGTTTCTTCATCGCAGTGCTCCGCATTTGTTCGCAATCATCGGATTGGTTCGTGAACGGTGACAAGTTTGGTCCCGTCGGGGAATGTTGCCTCGACCTGGATATCGTGGATCATCTCAGGGATTCCATCCATCACCTGGTCGCGCCTCAACACTTCAGCGCCCGCCTTCATCAGTTCGGCAACGGTCCGCCCGTCGCGGGCGCCCTCGACAATGAAATCGGAGATAATCGCAATCGCTTCGGGATGATTCAGCTTGACGCCGCGCTCGAGCCTTCGGCGCGCGACCATCGCCGCCATCGAGATCAACAGCTTGTCCTTTTCGCGAGGTGACAGATTCATGGGGAGCAGTCTCTATCGCAGGTTATTGCAGCCATAGCCGGGGCAGTTTCTGTGGGCGCACTCTGCCCAGAACCGTCATGACATCAATACGTAATTGAGCGGCATCTTGGGCGCAGAAGCGGACCATTGCAAATCCATTCCAGCACGAGACGCCGACTTCGCCCCTGAAGGATGCCACGCCGTCACGAATATGCTCAACCAGCGTCTCGTCGCCGGGTGCGATCAGGACCGTGCCGATCGCACCCTGACCATCGGTCACCACCCGATGAGCAAAGGCGCGATCGAGATCGCCGTCGAGGCGGACATTCTCGGCAAACACAAGCCTGCCGCCTCGGCGCACCCGCCACTTATCCAGAAACATGCCGCGCCGCATCGTCTCGCCCATCGCCGTGCGGCCGAACACCACCATCTCGCACATCAGAAACGAAGCATCCTCATGAAGGTCGATCGCAATCTCACGGGTCACCGCGGCCTTGTCGAACAGAATGGTTTCCTGCGGCAGCCACGCCAACGAGGCTCCCTGCTCCACATCGAGCGCAATTTTCAACTGCGCCTCCGGGCCATGCGAGCGGTAGATTTTCTCTGCTGCAGCGGTCGTCACCGTGAGCTTTGTATCCTTGCGGAGCTTGATGCCGATATCGAAACGATCGCCGCCAGCGATACCACCTGCCGTATTGATGAAGACCGCGGACAATCCTTCCACATCGGACGAAGGAAATCGCACACGCAGGGAGCCCGCTTCGTGGAGTTGGCCACGGCGCGTTACGCCGTTATCGTTATGGAGCTCGAACGCGACCTCACCCATCGCGCGGTTCGCTGCAAAAACATCGGAGCTGTCAGCCGTCATTGAACCAAGCATTCGCGCCTCAAGCACTCCACAACGGCATGACAAATCTTCCACATGAATTGTCGCTGAGTTCCTGCACGAAGTCGAGAGACACCGTCATACCGACGCCCCAGTAGCGGATATCGGTGTCTCCAGCCGCAACCTGCCGCAGCTTTTCTTTCGATTGACTTATGTTTCGATAAGTCTGCGACTTCTATCGCACAGGCAGAACCCGCCCATTATTTGGGCAAGCGGTCGATATCGCATGCCATGATTTGCAGGCCCGTCGACCCTGGCCGCCATACGGAAAATCGCGGTATTCTTTTTTCGCGACCGGAATTAGGACGAGAAATGCGCGAAATCTGGTACCTTTGCTCCGCTGCGGCATGGCCCGGATTTTCAGACAAGCACGGAGCGCCTCAATGACTCTGGAAGGCTATTCGATCGCGGTCGAACCCTATTACCAGCCTGTCGGTGACGAGATCGCAATCTTCACGGCGGCCTATGCGGAACGCCTCCCGGTCATGCTGAAAGGTCCGACCGGATGCGGCAAGACCCGTTTTGTCGAACACATGGCCTGGCGACTCAAAAAACCGCTGATCACCATCGCAGCTCATGAGGACATGACTGCCGCCGACCTTGCCGGACGCTACCTGCTGGAGCCGAACGGCACCGTCTGGCACGACGGGCCGCTCACCGTCGCGGTCCGTAACGGCGCGATCTGCTATCTTGATGAAATCGTCGAAGCGCGGCAGGACACGACGGTAGTGATCCATCCGCTAACCGACGCCCGCCGGATTCTGCCGCTGGAGAAACACAACGAGCTTGTCGCCGCGCATCCCGATTTCCAGCTCACGATCTCCTACAATCCCGGTTACCAGAGCGCGGTCAAGGATCTGAAGGAATCCACCAAGCAGCGGTTCATCGCCATCGACTTCGATTATCCGCCGCCGGCGACGGAAGCGGCCATCGTTATCCGCGAAAGCGGAGTCGACAACGACATGGCAAATGTGCTGGTCGCGATCGCCGAACGCTCACGCAACCTGCAGGGCCATGGCCTTGACGAAGGTGCCTCCACCCGGATGCTCATTCACGCGGGGCGCATGGTGCGGGCGGGACTGCCGCTTGCCACCGCCGTGCAGTCCAGCATCGTGCTCCCCATTACTGACAATCCCGACATTAGGGAAGCGCTTGGCGAGGCCATCGAGGCTTGCCTGCCGTGAGCACCACGGCCGGACCGGCGCTGCATCTCGTTGCCGATTCGCCGGAGAGCGCCACTCATCGCCTGCATCTGATGATGCGTCGGCGCGAGGCGCTGCGTCCGGTGTTCCGCTCCGCGTGGGATGCCCTGTCCCATCGCTTCGATGGCGAGGAGCTGGAAGCCTGGGCCAACGGAGTTCTGACGCTGGCACATGTAAACGCCGGTCCATCCTGCCTGATCGCCTATTGGAATGCGAGCGTCGCCGCGCCGAGAAGCGAGAACATCATCACCCTCACGAATGCGTCACGCGCGGCGGCGGATATCTGTCGCGAAGCCGGCGCAAAGGCAGCAACGGCTGCCCTCTCGGCTCTACCGGCCGCGCGCGAACTCCTCGAGCCGTCAGCATCGGCACGATGGTGGCAGGTGCTCTGCAGCCTAGCGCATCGCGGCCCGGAATCGGTTGAAACGCTGGCCTCACATATGAGGGAGGTGCTGCGGCCCGGGACGATCGACGCCTTCGAAGATTTTGTCGCGGCAGGTCTCAAATTCGCCTCCGGCAACAAGACCAAGCGGCTGTCGTTCTTCTCGCTGCAGGAAGACCTCGCACTTCGTCTGCTCCGGCGCGATGCCGCCGGGACCGGACTGACCGATGTTGAGCCTCAAGTGAAAGCCTTCGTCACCGCGCTGTGGGGCCGCCCGCCGATGCTGCGCGCATTGGAAAGCGGCAACATCCAGACTCAACGGCGCACCTCTATCGCGGGCCCTCTGATCCGGTTGCCGGAAGTTTATCGTGGTGTTCAGGGTGAGGCCGCTCGCGCGCTTTATCATGCGGCGGCCGCGCACGCGCAGGCCCATCTCGTTCTCGGCGGCGAGCGCTTCCCGGTCGGCAAGCTGAAGCCGTTGCAGGTCGCGCTGGTGACCCTGATCGAAGATGCCCGGATCGAGACGCTGGCGATCCGGCAGTTGCCAGGCCTGCGGCGGTTATGGTCGCCGTTTCATGTGGCAAAGCCGGGCGGCATTGCTGATTCACCCACCCTGCTAGCGCGATTGGCGCGATCGCTGTTCGATCCGTCCTATGAGGACGACAACGGTTTCATCGCCAAAGGCCGCAACCTGTTCGCGGCGGCGCAACCGCGTATTCACGATCATGCCATCAGCCGCGAGATCGGCACGCTGCTGGGCAACGATCTCGGCCAGATGCGCGTGCAGTTCAACGCCAAGACTTACATGGTCGAACCGATTTATCGCGACGATGGACTTGGATTGTGGGACTTCGGCGAGAATGCACCGTCCTCAAACGAAACCATCGAGCTACAAACGGACGCCGCGCGGATCACGCAACAGCAAACCGACCATGGTCAAACGCAGGGCGAAACTGCGGAAACCGAGAAACCCATCGGTCGCGCCCGCCCTGTCGCGCAGGACGAACGCGGCACAACCGTTGCCACTTATCCCGAGTGGGATTGGGTTCATTCCGTGGAGCGATCGGATTGGACCACGGTGCGCGAAATCGCGGCAGTCAGAGGCGACCCTCGCACGATCGAGGACGCATTGGCGAACGCCGACAGCCTGCGCACCCGGATCGCCAAGCTGGTGCGCGGCGTGCGGATCGGAAAGACCGTACGCCTCAATCGCCAGCACGAAGGACACGACCTCGATATCGACGCCATGCTCGATGCCGGCATTGCGCTACGCTCGGGGCTTGCACCGGACCCGCGCGTGTTTCGTTCCGCAACCTCGAAGCATCGCGACCTTTCGGTGCTGCTGCTGATCGACGTTTCCGAATCCACCCGTGACCGGCTGCAATCCGGGGCATCCGTGCTCGATGTCGAACGGCTGGCCGTCGCGGCGCTGTCGGAGGCGATGAGCACGCTCGGCGATCCGTTCGGGCTCTTGGCATTCGCGTCCGACGGACGGGACGATGTGCGAGCGACCAACATCAAATCGTTCGACGAGCCCTATGACCGCGCCTGTCTCAGCCGCCTTGCCGGGCTGACATCAGGACTATCGACCCGGCTCGGCACCGCGCTACGCCATGCCGGGACCGTCATCGGCGCCGCCCGCAGCGCGCGCAAACTCGTGATCGTGCTCACCGACGGCGAGCCGTCCGATATCGACGTCTCCGACCCGCTTGATCTGGTCGAGGATGCAAGACGCGCCGTGACAGGGCTCCACGGCAAGGGGATCGATGCTTTCGGCGTTGTGCTGGGACAGGCAGCGGCGACATCCGCAGCCCGTATTTTCGGACGCGGCAATACCATGCTGGTGCATCGGGTCGGGGATTTGCCGCAGCGGCTGTCGGAATTGTATTTCCGCTTGGCGCGGCACTGATGAAAAAACCCGCGCTGCGAACAATCGCGGCGCGGGTTGAACTGCTCAGCCTTTTCGATCAGCGATGTGTCGTCTTCTGGTTCGGAATGCCTTCGATCGGACATTCGTCGGTCCCGACAGTCGGCCTGGTAAAGGCCTCGACCATTTCTCGCGTCCCCTCCGGGTCCGCGATCCACTTTCCGTAGAAGTCATACGGGCAAGCAGCGACACCCTTGTCGCCGTCGCCGGAGTTGATCATGCCGGTATAGCCGCGGTGGACCAGCTTGAAGAGATGGTTCTCCGACTGGCCGTTGCGGCGCATGTCGCGAATCAGCGACTTGGACAACTGGGCATATTGAACGCCGTAATCCTCCTCGCCGCATTCACCGAGCGTTCGGCCGTCAAAACCGATGATCGCCGAATGGCCGAAGTAGGAATAGACACCGTCGAAACCCGAGGCGTTTGCAACCGCGACGTAGACATTGTTAGCCCATGCCATCGCCTTCGCCATCAGCACCTGCTGATCCTTGGCTGGATACATATAGCCCTGGCAGCGCACGATCAGTTCAGCGCCCTTCATCGCGCAATCGCGCCAGATTTCCGGATAGTTTCCGTCGTCGCAGATGATCAGCGACACCTTGAGGCCCTTCGGACCTTCGGAAACGTAAGTGCAATTGCCCGGATACCAGCCTTCGATCGGCACCCACGGCATGATCTTGCGATACTTCTGAACGATCTCGCCCTTGTCGTTCATCAGGATCAGCGTGTTGTAAGGCGCCTTGTTCGGATGCTCCTCATGGCGCTCGCCGGTGAGCGAGAATACACCCCAGACCTTGGCTTGGCGGCAGGCTTCCGCAAAAATCTCGGTTTCCTCGCCGGGCACGCTGGAGGCCGTCTCATACATCTCCTTGGAGTCGTACATGATGCCGTGTGTCGAATATTCCGGAAAGATCACGAGATCCATGCCCGGAAGACCTTTTTTCATGCCGATCAGCATGTCGGCAATCTTCTTTGCGTTCGCCAGCACCTCTGCCTTGGTGTGAAGGCGCGGCATCTTGTAGTTCACGACGGCGACGCCGACCGTGTCATTGCTCGAGGAAATATCACCGTGCAGCATATCGCTCTCCTGGCATCCGGCTGTGCGCCTTGACTTTGAACTCTCCGCGTTGATGGCGCGGACGTCCTTATTTTATTCTGCGTTCGCAGCAGCTCAGTGACTGATCATCCATGGCCGCGCCGTGGGAAATCCCTTCGCGCCGCTGCGCGTCTTGGTCACCAAACGCGATTTCTTGCTCGAGCAGCAGCCGCAATTTGCGCCGTGCGATGACTTGTATTCATCAAGCGTCTTCGGCGCGTTGGCGCTGCGCTCATTGGTGGCATGGGCCTTGCGCTGACTGGCGGGCATGCATGAAAATTGAGGGGCCGTAAGGATAACACGCGGAGACACGCTCGCGCAGGTCGGGCAATCCTGCGGGTCTTCATATTCGGCCATCGGCCGCATATCCGTGAACGGACCACAGGAATCGCAGAGATACTCATAAACTGGCATTGGAATCGACCTTCAAAGGACATCGATACGAAAATGTGGGAGCGGCAGGAACACGTGCCGCTCCCACATCATCCCGTGCAGGGATTACTTGTCGGGCGAGAGCGGCATATCAACGCCACCCTTGATATGTTTGATTGGACCCGCCGCCGACGGCATGATGTCGAAATCAAAGATTTCCGTGGGCAGATACAGCGTCGCACAGGCGTTGGGGATATCGACCACGCCCGAAATGTGCCCCTGACACGGTGCCGTGCCGAGGATCGAATAGGCTTGCGCCCCGGAGTAACCGAACTTCTTCAGATACTCGATCGCGTTCAGGCAAGCCTGACGATACGCGATGTGGACGTCGAGATAGTGCTGCTTGCCACTCTCGTCGACCGAGATACCCTCGAAGATCAGGTAGTCCTTGTAGTTCGGCGTGATCGGCGACGGACGGAAAATCGGATTCTTGATGCCGTATTTCGCCACTCCGCCTTTGATGAGATCGACCTTGAGGTGGGTCCAGCCCGCCATTTCGATCGCGCCGCAGAAGGTGATTTCACCATCGCCCTGGCTGAAGTGAAGATCGCCCATCGAAAGGCCCGCACCCGGCACATAGACCGGGAAGTAGATCTTCGAGCCGCGCGACAAATCCTTGATATCGCAATTGCCGCCATGCTCGCGCGGCGGCACGGTGCGGGCACCCTCCGCAGCGATCTTCTCCTTCACGGCTCCTGTTGCCTTGCCAGCATGTGCCGTCTTGGCGAACGGTGGATTTGCGAGGGGCGGAACACGCGTTGGATTGGTGGCGATCAAGCCGGTTTCACGCTCGTTCCAGGTCGCCAGCATCTTGGGATCGGGCAAGCAGCCGATCAGGCCGGGATGAATCAACCCGGCAAAGTTCACGCCTGGGACATGGCGGGACGATGTGAAAAGGCCGTTGATGTCCCAGATCGACTTCTGCGCGCTCGGGAAGTGTTCGGTCAAGAACCCGCCGCCGTTGGTTTTCGAGAAGAAGCCGTTGAAGCCCCACAGGCTCTCTTTCAGAGGTCCGATATCGAGAAGATCGACGACCAGCAGATCGCCAGGCTCGGCGCCCTTGACGCCGATCGGTCCGGACAGGAAGTGAACGGTAGAGAGGTCTATGTCACGAACGTCGTCAGCGGAATCGTTGTTCTTGATAAACCCGCCTGTCCAGTCATACGTCTCAAGAATGAAATCGTCGCCGGGATTGACCCATTGGATGATCGGAACATCCGGGTGCCAGCGATTGTGAATCTTCTCGTTGTCGTAGGCCGATTTGGTCAGGTCCACTTTTACAAGTGTCTCAGGCATTCTTGCTCCCCTTCGGTTACACCAGAACTCACTCGGTTACACAGATAGATACTTCGCGATCTGGCTCGCATCGATTCCATCGCGCTTTTCGTCGCGCACGATCTCGCCGTTTTCGATCACCAGCACGCGGTCGGCCACGTCCAGCGCGAAACTCAAAACCTGTTCCGACACCACGATGGACAGCCCGCGCTCATCACGAATTTTCTTCAGGGTGCGGGCCATTTCGCGGATGATGGATGGCTGAATGCCTTCGGTCGGCTCGTCGAGCAGGAGCACCTTCGGCTTGGTCGCCAGCGCCCGCGCGATCGCAAGCTGCTGCTGCTGGCCGCCCGACAGGTTGCCACCGCGACGGTCTTTCATTTCAAGCAAAACCGGGAATAACTCGTAGATGTCGCCCGGCACATCCTTCGCGCCATGCGACACGAGGCCGGTCTCGATGTTTTCCTTGACCGTCATCGTCGAAAAAATCATGCGGCCTTGCGGAACATAAGCGATACCCTTGGCGACGCGTTCATAGCTTTTGAGCTTGGTCAGATCGGTGCCGTCCATCGCCACCGAACCGCTCTTGGTCGGCACGATGCCCATCAAGGATTTCATCAGCGTGGTCTTGCCCATGCCGTTGCGGCCCATGATCGCAACGATTTCATTCGGCTGAACCGAGACGTTCAGGCCGTGAAGAACCTCGCTTTGTCCGTAAGCCACATGAAGGTCGGAGATCGCAAGCATCGGATGTTCCTTGATTGAAGAGCGGCTTAATGACCGAGGTAAACCTCGATGACCCTCGGATCTTTTTGCACGGTATCCATCGAGCCCTCGGAGAGAATCTTGCCCTGATGAAGCACCGTGACCTTGTGTGCGATATCCTCGACAAACTTCATGTCATGCTCGATGACGAGCACAGAACGATCCTTGATGATGCGGTTCAGCAATTCAGCGGTCTTGACCCGTTCACTCACGCTCATACCCGCGACCGGTTCGTCCAGCATCAACAGGTCGGGGTCCTGAATCAGCAGCATGCCGATTTCCAGCCACTGTTTCTGTCCGTGGCTCAGCAACTCTGCCGGCATATCGAGCCTGTCCTTCAGGAAGATCAGCTCGGCGACTTCCTCCACACGATCGCGAACCGTGGCATCGCGCTTGAATGTCAGCGCACCGAAGACCGAACGCCCCTTGGGGTAGGAAATCTCGAGATTTTCAAAGACGGTGAGATCGTCGTAGATCGACGGCGTCTGAAACTTGCGGCCGACTCCGGCCTTCACGATCTCGTTCTCTTTCATCTTGGTCAACTCTTGACCGCGGAACTGGATGGATCCGGAGGTCGCCTTGGTTTTTCCGCAGATCAGATCAAGCACCGTGGTCTTGCCAGCACCGTTCGGACCGATGATGACGCGAATTTCATTTTCATCGACGTACAACGACAGATCGTTCACCGCCTTGAAGCCGTCGAACGAAACCGTGAGCCCTTCCACAGAGAGCAGAAAATCCTTGGGTTGATGACCGATGAGCATGATTTCCCCTCACTCTGCCGGTGCGCTGTCGGCAACGGACGTGTTGCTCCAGGACTTCGGCTTGCGGCCGGAAATCAGTCGATCGACATAAGGCTGCACATAATCGCTCCAGAGGCCCGCCAGACCATTGGGAAAAGCCATCACGACCGCGATAAACAGCGCACCCAGACCGAAAAGCCAAAGCTCTGGAAAGGACTCGGACAGGCTTGTCTTGGCATAATTGACAAGCAGGGCCCCGTAGATCGCCCCAAGGATCGAAAGCCGACCACCGACAGCGGTGTAGATCACCATTTCGATCGACGGCACGATTCCGACGAAGGAAGGCGACATGAAACCGACATTCAAGACAAACATCGCTCCGCCGATCGCTGCGAATATCGAAGCGACGCAGAAGGCGAAAACCTTGAAGTTCGCCACGCTGTAACCCGAGAACCGGACGCGATCCTCTTTTTCACGCATCGCCACCAGAATACGGCCGAGTTTCGAGTGACGAATGAACTGGGCGATGAAGATGCAAACAAACAGGCATCCGACTTCAAAGAAATACAAAATAACCTTCGCGTGGTCGGGGCGAATATCCCATCCCTTCAACGTACGAAGGTCAGTGATGCCGTTGATACCGCCGGTGTAGCCCTGCTGGCCAACGATCAGGATCGTCAGGATCGCCGCAATCGCCTGGGTGATGATCGCAAAGTAGGTGCCGCCGACACGGCGTTTGAACATCGCGGCGCCGATGATTAGCGCGAAAATGCCCGGCACAAAGATGATCGCAAGGACCGTAAATGTGAGGCTATGAAAAGGTTGCCAGAGCCAAGGCAGAGCCGTGATCTGATTCCAGTCCATGAAGTCCGGAATGCCGGGGGTTGACTGGATCTTGGTGTTCGCAACGCTCGAGGCTTCGAGCTTGAGAAACATCGCCATGCAATATCCGCCGAGGCCGAAGAACACGCCCTGCCCGAGGCTGAGAATTCCGCCGTACCCCCAACAGATCACAAGCCCCAAAGCCACGAACGAATAAGTCAGGTACTTCGCGACCAGGTTGAGCCGGAAGACATCGACAGTCAGCGGCAATACGACGACGAGCAACAAGGCCAGCACGATGATGCCGAGGATCTCGGAGCGAGTCGCAAAGCGAGGGTTGTCGTTGACTTTGGAGGTCATTGTCGTGGCCTTTTCACTTTCGGACCTTGAGGGCAAACAGTCCTTGCGGGCGCAGCATCAGAATCCCGACCACCGTCAGCAACGTGATGACCTTCGCCATCGATCCGGAGAGGAAGAATTCCAGCGTGGATTGCGTCTGCGAAATCGTGAAGGCGGATGCGATCGTGCCAAGCAGACTGGCCGCGCCGCCGAACACCACGACAAGAAAGGTGTCGACGATATAGAGCTGGCCGGAGGTCGGACCGGTGGAGCCAATCATCGTGAAGGCGCTGCCGGCGATACCGGCGATACCGCAACCCAGACCAAAGGTATAGCGGTCAACCTTCTCGGTATCGATGCCCACTGCGCCAGCCATGACACGGTTCTGCACCACGGCGCGAACCTGTCTGCCGAAGCGCGACCAGTACAGCAGATACGCAACGACGAGGGTCACGACGAAAGTCAGACAAATGACGAAGATGCCGTTGATCTGCACCTGAATCGCGTCAGTCAGCGGCAGCGAACCCAGCATCCAGTCCGGAACATCGACGCCGACTTCACGAGCACCGAAAATCGAACGATAGGCCTGCTGCAGGATCAGGCTCAAGCCCCAGGTGGCGAGCAGCGTATCGAGCGGCCGCTTGTATAAACGGCGTATCAGAAGCCACTCGACGACCATTCCCAGCGCCCCTGACGCGATGAAGGCGAGGATCATGGCGAGAAAGAAATAGCCGCCGAATAACGATGGGAGATACGCCTTGAAGAAATTCGATGTCAGCCAGGTCATGTAAGCGCCGAGGATCATGAACTCGCCATGAGCCATGTTGATCACGCCCATCTGGCCGAAAATGATCGCAAGCCCGAGTGCCATCAGCACGTACACGGAAAATAGGATCAGTCCCGCGAAGCCCTGCATCGCGAAAATCGAACCGAGCTCACCAAACGAATATCCGCCAAACATTGATCTGTCCTCTGTCGGGAAAGGACTCCCGCGCCGCACGCTATGCGCGGCGCGGGAGATAATGAGCGCGATTTAATTCACGCCAGGGAGTTCGTCCCGTAACGCGACGACAACGCTATTATTGGTAGCCCTTCGGGAACGGATTTGGCTCGATAAGCTCCGGCGTCTCGTAAACCACGTCGAACTGACCATCGAGGCGAGCCTTGCCGATGCGGGTGCGGCTCCAAAGGTGATGGTTGGTATCGTGGATCCGGACGTAACCTTCCGGCGCGCCCTTGAACTCGACACCGCCCGATGCCGCCGCAATCTTGTCGACGTCAAACGACTGACATTTCTCAGCGGTCAGCTTCCACAGGTGCGGACCAAGATAGGCCGCCTGGGTCACGTCACCGATCACGGTCTTGTCGCCCCACATCTTGTGGAATGCGGCAACGAACGCTTCGTTGTTTGGGTTCTTCAGCGACTGGAAGTACTTCATGCAGGCATAGGCACCTGCGATGTTCTCGCCGCCGATACCGTCGATTTCGTCCTCAGTCACTGAGATCGTCAGCAACAACTGCTTGCTGAGGTCGATACCGGAAGCCTTGAGCTGCTTATAGAAAGCAACGTTCGAACCACCGACGACGTCCATCCAGATCACGTCCGGCTTGGTCAACTTGATCTTGTTGATGACCGAGTTGAACTGGGTGGAGCCGAGCGGGAAGTACTCTTCACCGACGACCTTACAACCCTCAAGATGACCCTCGATGTGCTTGCGGGCAATCTTGTTTGACGTGCGCGGCCAGATGTAATCCGAACCGATCATGAAGAAGGTCTTGGCATTCTTGGTCTTGTTGACCCAGTCGAGGCTGGCCAGAATCTGCTGCGTGGCTTCCTGGCCGGTGTAGATCACGTTCTTCGACTGTTCCAGACCTTCATAAAAGGTCGGATAATAAAGCATGCCATTGTATTGCTCGAGAACCGGCAGCACCGCCTTGCGCGAAGCCGAGGTCCAGCAGCCGAAGATCGCCGCGACCTTGTCGTTGACCAGAAGCTTCTTGGCCTTTTCGGCGAAGGTCGGCCAGTCGCTCGCACCGTCTTCCTGGATGATCTTGATCTGGCGACCGAGAATGCCGCCCGCGTCGTTGATCTGCTGGATGGCGAGCTTTTCGGCTTCGATCGACCCCGTCTCCGAGATCGCCATGGTGCCGGTCGCCGAGTGAAGGATACCAACAGTGACTTCGGTGTCCGTCACCGCCAAGCCAGTCGTATTGACGGCTGACGTCGGCGGCCCGGCCGCGAAGGACGGGCTGGACATAAGCGAGATGGCAGGCGTTGCTGCCATTCCCACGAGTACTTTCCGGCGGAATGGAGACTGAAGGCCCCTATTTTTTTCCTCTGACATGACACCCTTCTCGGTTAAGGAAACGCACACTTTCCGATCAGAAGGATTGCGGAGTTTGTGCGATGCACCGATACGCAAGATCGCGTATACTGCGCCGCAAAATCGCGACATACGGTCGAAAGACCTGAAAACCTTGGCATTTTCTGAAGTTGGCTCAGGAGCAATTGTGGCGGGTCGGCAACGAATAGACCGCGTAAGACGACAGTATAATCAGTGGGTTGCGAACCAGACGCTGGAAGATTACGCGCTTCGTTTCACCGCGAAAAGCGCGCGGCGCTGGTCTGCATCGCGTGTGGCGAACACGGCACTGGGCGCCACCTCGTTTCTCGCACTCGAGGCGATCGGTGGAACCATCACTATCAACTACGGCGTCACCAACGCCACAGCGGCGATCTTTGTTGTCTGCACGCTGATTTTCTGCTGCGGACTTCCGATCGCGTTCTACGCGGCGAAATACGGGGTCGACATCGATCTGCTGACCCGCGGCGCCGGTTTCGGCTATATCGGATCGACGATCACTTCGCTGATCTATGCCACATTCACCTTCATCTTCTTCGCCATCGAGGCCGTCATTCTGGCCATGGCGTTGCAGCTTTGCTTCGGAATTCCGCAGGCGGTCGGCTACCTGATCTGTGCGATCGTGATCATTCCGCTGGTGACCTACGGCATTACATTGATCAGCCGGTTTCAGTTATGGACCCAGCCGTTCTGGATTCTTCTCAACATCATCCCGTTCGCCGCGATCGCGATCAAAAACCCGAAAGCGTTTTCTGAATGGACCTCATTCAGCGGGGATCACGGTGATCCATCCGGGAATTTCAGTATCCTGCTGTTTGGCGCAGCCTCTTCCGTCATTTTTTCGCTGGTGGCGCAAATCGGTGAGCAGGTGGACTATCTGCGGTTCCTTCCGCGCAACCGCACCACCTCGAACCGGGCCTGGTGGGTCGCATTGGTCTGCGCGGGTCCCGGATGGGTGGTGCCGGGCGCCGTCAAACTGTTCGCAGGTTCGTTCCTTGCGTTTTTCGCGCTCCAACACGGCATTTCACGCGAATACGCCGGTGAGCCGGCTCACATGTATTTCGAGGCGTTCAAATATGTTTTCGCCCGGCCAGAATTCGCTCTGGCGCTGACCGGCGTTTTTGTCGTGGTGTCGCAGTTGAAAATCAACGTGACGAACGCCTACGCCGGCTCGATCGCATGGTCGAATTTCTTCTCACGGCTGACTCACAGTCACCCAGGTCGTGTTGTCTGGCTGGTATTCAACGTGCTGGTGGCGCTGCTTTTAATGGAAATCGGCGTCTACAAGGCGCTGGAGCAGACACTTGCGCTTTACTCGAACGTCGCCATCGCCTGGGTCGGCGCACTGGTGTCGGATCTGGTGGTCAACAAGCCGCTGGGCCTTAGTCCCCCGCACATGGAGTTCAAACGAGCGCATCTCTACGACATCAATCCGGTCGGCGTCGGCTCCATGCTGATTGCGACGATCCTGTCGCTGTGCGCGTTCTACGACGTCTTCGGGCCGCTCGTGAAGGCATTGTCTCCTTTCGTCGCGCTGACGGTCGCCTTCGTATCCGCACCGATCATCGCATACCTTACCGACGGCAAATATTACATCGCGCGCAAACCGAAGCGAAGCTGGCAGGCGACCGCGTCAATCAAGTGCTGTATCTGCGAGCATGCCTTCGAACCGGAGGATATGGCGTCATGTCCGGCCTACTCCGGTCCCATTTGTTCGCTGTGCTGCTCGTTAGACGCGCGCTGCCATGATCTGTGCAAACCACATGCGAGAATGAGCGAACAAATTTCAGGCGTCCTCGGCAAGGTGCTGCCCAAGGCGCTCAACGACCGGTTTGCGAACTCGCAGCTCGGGCTCTATCTCGGCGTATTCACCATATCGGCCGGGCTTGTCGGCCTTACGCTCGGCCTGATCTATCTTCAGACCCCGACCGCCATAGGCTCTGAGAACGCTCAGCTCGCCGACGTTCTGTGGAAGGCATTTTTCGCGCTTTCCATCATCATCGGCGTGGCGGCCTGGCTGTTCGTTCTGGCGCGCCAAAGCCAACAGGCCGCCGAGGCCGAAACGCGCCGGCAGACAACCCTGCTGATCCAGGAAATCGAAGCCCACCAGCAGACCGACCGTGAATTGCAGCGCGCCAAGGAGGCGGCGGAGTCCGCCAACCTGGCCAAAAGCCGTTATGTTGTGGGCCTCAGCCACGAACTGCGCTCCCCGTTGAATTCGATCAGCGGCTACGCTCAGTTGCTGGAACACGATACCTCGTTGCAGCCCAAGCCGCTTGAACAGATCCGCGTCGTCCGCAGAAGCGCCGACCATCTCTCCGGGTTGATCGATGGCCTGCTCGACATCTCCAAGATCGAGGCGGGACGTCTCCACTTGTCGCAGGATGAAGTCCACCTCCATTCCTTTCTCGATCAGTTAATCGAGATGTTTCGCCTTCAGGCGGCGGCGAAAAACATCGACTTCACTCATCAGCGGCCGCACACACTCCCCAAGATCGTGCACACCGATGAGAAGCGGCTGCGGCAAATTCTGATCAACCTGCTGTCCAACGCCATCAAGTTTACCCAATCGGGCAGCGTCGCCTTCAACGTGCACTATCGCAGCCCGGTCGCCGAATTTGAAATCCGCGATACCGGCCCCGGAATTCGGCACGAGGATCTGGAGCGGATTTTTGCTCCGTTTGAGCGCGGGGTACTTGGCGTGACCCAACCGCAGACCGGCACGGGGCTCGGCCTGACCATCTGCAAACTTCTGGCCGGGGTCATGGGCGGCGACATCAAAGTCACCAGTTCCGTCGGTCAGGGATCGACGTTCCTGGTCAAGATGCTGTTGTCGGAAGTCACCAATCCGCGGCGGCTCAAAGCCATCAGCGCGCCGGTTTATGGTTATCGCGGAGCGCGGCGCACGGTGATCATCACCGACGACGATCCGATTCATCGCGAGCTGACGAGACAGATTCTCGCTCCGCTCGGGTTCATCGTCTTGAGCGCGCCGGACGGAGAAACCTGTCTCGACCTCGCACGGCACTGTCAGCCGGATCTGTTTCTTCTCGATATCTCGATGACCCCGCTCGACGGCTGGTCGCTCGCGAAGAAATTGCGCGGCAGCGGCCATCACCATGCGCGTATCCTGATGGTTTCCGCGAGCGCTCTTGAAACCCAAGGCGCGGCGCTGGCGCAACCGTTTCATGATGGACACCTGATGAAGCCGGTCGACGTGCCGCGGTTGCTGGAATTAATTGGCCAGCTGCTGAAGTTGGAATGGATCCACGATCCCCGCGAGGCCCCGGCTGAAGAAGTATCAACCGTGAGCTGGAACGCCGACGAAGACGAAGCCCCGCCCGCGCAATACGTAACCGAGTTGATTAATCTTGGCCAAATCGGTTACGTCACTGCTATTCATTCAAAATTAGATGAACTGCAAAACGACCATCCCGAACATTCAGCCTTTGTCACTCAAATGCGCTCATTGATCGAGCGCTTCGATCTCAGCGGCTACATGGCGACCTTGAGCGCCCTTCAGCATCATGACGTCTGATTCAAAAAAACGCGATCTTGCACTGATCGTCGACGACTCCCCGGAAGCCCTGCGCATGCTGACCGATGCGCTGGACGGCGCCGGCATGGCCGTCATGGTAGCGCTTGATGGTGCCTCTGCGCTTCGCGTGGTCGAGCAGGTGACGCCCGATATCATCCTGCTGGATGCGATCATGCCAGGCATGGATGGTTTCGATACCTGTGTCCGCCTGAAGCGGAACGCCAGAATGGTGGATGTGCCCGTTATCTTCATGACAGGGCTGGCAGAAACCGAACACATCGTGCGTGGACTGGAGGCAGGCGGCGTCGACTATGTCGCAAAGCCCATTGTCATCGCCGAGATGCTGGCCCGTATCAGGGTTCACCTGACCAATGCCAGGCTGACGAGAAGTGCACGCGCGGCGCTGGATGCCTCCGGCCGGTACCTCTTCGCGGTCGATCATACCGGGAAGACCATTTGGGCAACGCCGCAGGCTCAGAAATTGCTCGCGTCGTTCGAAAGCGCCGGGAAAATCGAACTGCCGGCTCCCTGGCTGGACTGGCTTGGAGAAGCTTTCCGGGACACGAGCAATTTGAAGGCTCCGCCGAGCGCCCCACTTGCTCAAAGCGACAAGCTGAGGGTTCACTATATCGGCCGCCTTGAGACCGACGAATTCCTGCTGCGCCTGGCCCGCGATACGACTTCCGAATCGATCGATGACTTCAGCAAACAACTTGGTCTCACAAGCCGTGAGGGTGAGGTGCTGTCCTGGCTCAGCAAGGGCAAGACGAACCGCGATATCGCCCAAATTCTGGGGCTCAGCCCCCGCACTGTCGATAAGCACCTCGAACAGATCTATTCGAAACTCGGTGTAGAAAATCGAACGGCCGCAGCCGCCGTTGCCGCGAACGCGACACGCAACAAGAGCAGTTGACGGGTCGCCCGGCGCAAATCGCCGGATCGTGCGCGAATCAGCCGCCTGCAATCAGACCTCCGCGATCAACTAATCGGTGCGCCACCGTAAAAAAGCGAGCGCTCCAGCGCATCGCTTTTCCCGCCAAAAACTTGGGCAGCGGATGCGAACATGATGCACACAACCCTTAGAGACGTTTGGGAGTCCACGTATACGTAATCGATTTCACCCGCGCTTATCCGATGGAATAATTCACGAAATCGCTGCGGCACAGCGCTTTTTAAGCACAACCACATGCGTTCTCATTGTGACAATTCCGCAACACGGCGTGGCACAGAGATTGCGAATCTGGGAACACCGCACCTGGCGAACAGGAATAACACCAGGGGCGAAAAGGTAGCGCGCTCGATCGAGCTTGCTGGGGTGAGGCAAGGGTTCTTCGACACCCAAGCTTCAGTTTAACTTAGGGGTGTCTAATGATGACTTCGATTTCTTTCAGACGGGGCCTGGTCGCCGCGTCTTTTGTTCTCTCAACGCTGACCGTCGCCGGCAGTGCGTCGGCGGCTGATCTGGCTTACAAGGCTCCGACACCACCGCCGGCTCCAACGCTTGATATTCACGGCTTCTTCGACGCCAGCTTCGGCGGTGATTACATCTCCCCCCGTGGCCTGCACGTCACGAAGACAGGCCTGACCTCGCAACTTGCCACGGGTCTTCTGGTTGACCTGTACAAGAACAACAACAGCTTCATCAATAAGTTCACCATCTACACCGGCGTCTGGAACGACCTGTGGAGCGAGCAGAAGAACACCAACGTTGGCTCTTGGAACGAGTTCGACTGGTGGGTCGGCGCTCAGGTCGGGTTCGCCAAGAACTGGTTGTTGGACGCGCAGTACATTGAGTTCTTGAGCCCTCCCGGCAACTTCAAAACTGAACGCAACCTGAGTGTAACGTTGTCGTACGACGATACGTCGTGGGGCTTGCCGATCGCGATCAAGCCTTATGTCCGCGGCTGGTATACGTTCTCGGGCGACTCGAACGTGACCACGGGTAAGGTCAGTTCCGGGTACGTCGAGTTCGGTGCGAACCCGACCCTCGATCTGAAGAAGCAGTACGGCTTTTACTTGGTCGCTCCGACTTGGGTCTCCGTTGGTCCGAAGGACTTCTGGACTGCCTCGTCGGCCACGCCTTGCGGTTCGATCTCGACACCCTGCGGCACCAGCAACGGTGGCGTGTTCTCCACCGGTCTGACCGTGTTCATCCCGGTCACCTGGATCCCGAAGAACTTCGGCAACTGGACGGTTCGCGGCGGCTTCCAGTACTATCACCTGATCAACGACTACCTGTTGCAGGCTCAGGTCAACACCGGCGTTGCGGCGAGCTATGCCGATGCGAAGCGTGACATCGTCGTCGGTTTCGGCGGCATCGGCTTCAACTTCTGATCCATCGCTTCATCTGCGAAATATGAAACCCCGGGATATTCCCGGGGTTTCTTTTTGTCCAAATTGAAAACCGCTGTTTGTAGAGCTGTCCAGCTTGGTGACCACATCCGTCGACGCAGCCTACACCCGGTCCAAAGTCTATTCGAATGTTGTGATCGATTGACCAAGCTCAGTGAGCTGTCGACGGGCCGGCAGATGAGTCTGCCTCAAACAAGAAGAAGCCTCGCGCTGGAGGTTTGGGGAGCACGAGGCTTCAACCTGGAACATCTAAGAGCGACATCCCATGGTTCAAGGCTAGCGTGATCCGCAGCAAAATAAATGCGTAAAGCAGCGTAGCGGCCCGCGACGAATCCGCTCGTTGTCCAATCCCGTCATCATCGTTGGATTACGTATTGCGAATAATCCGCCGCCGGGGAATTTTCGCTCCGGAATGGAGAATGATTGATGCCGCAAATTGCGGTCCCCGCTGACGAACTCAAAAAAAGCGCGCTATCCAGTATCCGGTCCAGAAGAGGCTGTGACGGCGTCGAGGATATCGTCATCCTCCGGGTCAATTTCGAAAAAGCACGATCGAACTGGTCGTTAAAAATAACGGACTTTGGCAACGCCGATCGGGACCTGGCTCAGCTTTCAGCGATCACAGTGCAACGACACCTGCAGCAGCGCTATCGGCTGACTGACTGATGTTCCCACAATACCCGCCCTGCGAAAGAAGGGCTCAATGAAACCCGGATTTTGTGAATAGGACCGTCATGCCGTTGGTGTATAAACAGCGGCTCCCTCCCGAGTGGAGATTTCCGGACCACAGACGCGAAGTACCCCTCCATCATGGATAAGATCGAGACGTTGTTTGACGATCTGCGGAAAACCGCCGACGGCTGTTCCGTGGAAGCCATTGCGCACCTCATCCGCGAGGGAGACGACCGGCAGCTTTGCCGTATCAATGTCCTGACGTTCGCGGCAACATCCGGGATCAATCCCGAAAAAGCGATAGGCGCGTTTCTTCATGCAGCCCGGCTCGGTCTGTTCGATCTGTCCTGGACCATGATATGTCCCGGCTGTGCGGGCGTCATGGACGAGGGAGCAACGCTGAAACAGCTGAACAAGGACGAGTATTGCTGTTCGCTGTGCGCATCCGTCCACGATCAGCCGACGCTGGATGAGACGGTGGAGGTGACGTTCACGGTCAATCCGCGCGTTCGCAAGATCGCTGCCCACGACCCCGACAGCCTTCCGGCTCTCGAATATTTCCGGCAAGTCTATTGGACATCGGCCATCGACCTGCCTGAACATCTCGACCAGCAAAGCGATAGCTTTGCTATAAAATACGTCGAGGTGCCGCCAGGTGAAAAGGCAAACTTCATTATCGAACTCCCCAGCGGATTTATCATCGTCTTCGACCCGGTCACGCATGGCACCCAGTTCATCGAGGTCGACGACAACACCGCCGGCACCCCTCAGTCGCTCTCCGTCGTTTTCAGCATGATGTCAGCTGACAAGGAAACGGCGCGGCTATCGAGCGGTACGGTCGAGCTGACCTTCGAGAACCAATCCAACCGCCGCATCCTGCCTGCGGTCTGGCGGGCAAATCATGCGCAGCACGAAACACTTCATCGACGCCGTCCCTTTCTATCCGCCAAACGCCTGCTGACCAATCAAACCTTCCGCGACATCTACCGCACCGACACCATGGACGTCGGACAACGCCTCAGTATCACGAGCCTTACTTTTCTCTTTACCGATCTGAAGGGATCGACGCAGCTTTATGAGAGGGTCGGAGACCTCGCCGCTTACGACCTTGTGCGGCAACATTTCAGCGTGCTGAATAAGATCGTAGCCTCCGAAGCTGGCGCAGTCGTCAAGACCATTGGCGATGCGGTGATGGCGACCTTCCCCGCTCCGGCTCAGGCGCTGAGAGCGGCGTTGAGCATGCGTGAGGCCATGCATCGCATCAACACGGAACGAGGCAGCGAGGATCTGCTGCTCAAGATCGGCATTCATGAGGGCCCTTGTCTGGCGGTAATCTCAAATGACCGGCAGGATTACTTCGGACAAACGGTCAATATGGCCGCCCGCGTGCAAGGCATCGCCGTGGCGAACACCATTTTCGTGACAAAGCAGATCATCAGCGACGCAGCTGTCGGCAATATTTTGCAAGAACGAAGATTGAATCCGATCGAGCGCGAAACCGCGCTGCGCGGCATCGCTAGCATCACATTAGTTTATGAAATCCAGTGACGATTCGGTGATCGTTGCGCGCTGCGTCATACGTTGGGAGGAGCCCCGCATAATTGCAATTCGCGGGAAACGCGCGCATCATCACCGGACATCCGTTCCTCCCTATGCCTCCTCCGCTTGATCGAGGCTGTCGCCCCTCTCTCGTCACATCGATGAAGCCATCGGACTGATGAAGAACACCGACATATCCTTGTAACCCGATCAAATGAAAGGACGTGAGATGACCGCTCGACAGCCGTGGTACAAAGTCCTCTACATTCAGGTTCTGATCGCCATCACGATCGGCGTCGCACTGGGATATTTTTACCCGAACGCGGGCAAAGCGATGAAGCCGCTGGGCGATGGATTTATCGCTCTCATCAAGATGATGATTGCGCCCGCCATTTTCTGCACGGTCGTTCACGGCATCGCCTCGATCGGCGACATGCGCAAGGTGGGCCGCATCGGTCTGAAGACACTGCTTTATTTCGAAACGGTATCGACTCTGGCGCTTGTGATCGGCCTGCTGGTTGGAGAATTCCTGCAACCCGGAGCAGGCTTCAATATCGACCCAGCCACCCTCGATCCGAATTCGGTCGCAAGTTACGTTTCACGCGCAAAGCAGGACGGCTTCGTCTCGCACTTGCTGGCGATCATTCCGACATCCTACTTCGATTCCCTGGCCAAAGGCGATCTTCTGCAAGTTTTGCTGGTCGCCATCCTGAGTGGATTTGCGATCGCCAACATGGGAAAGACCGGTGAACAGATCGCGCATGCAATCGATACTGCCGGGAAGATGTTCTTCCGTATTATCGGCATGATCGTTCAAGTCGCACCGATCGGCGCGTTCGGTGCGATGGCCTTCACCATCGGTTCGTTCGGATTGGGCGCCCTGGTGAATCTCGGCTATCTCATCGTCACCTTCTATATCGCCTCGCTTCTCTTTGTCCTGGTCGTGCTGGGGCTGATCGCGCGCGCATTCGGATTCTCAATTTTTCGCTTCATTGCCTACATCAAGGACGAGTTGCTGATTGTGCTCGGCACCAGCTCATCCGAGACGGTGCTGCCGCACATGCTGCAGAAGATGGAAGCACTTGGCGCGTCGAAATCCGTGGTCGGCCTGGTCATCCCGACCGGCTACAGCTTCAATCTGGACGGCACGAATATTTACATGACGCTCGCCACCCTGTTTCTGGCTCAGGCGACCAATACACCGCTGACCATCGGTCAGGAGTTGACCGTGCTTGCGGTTGCGATGTTGACTTCAAAGGGAGCTTCCGGTGTCACGGGCGCCGGCTTCGTGACCCTTGCGGCGACCCTGTCCATCATTCCGGACATTCCGATTTCCGCACTCGCCATTATTATCGGCATCGACAAGTTCATGAGCGAATGCCGCGCCCTGACCAATCTCGTCGGCAACGGGGTTGCGACGATTGTCATTAGCCGCTGGGAAGGCGAACTCGACCGCGACCAACTCCAGAAAGCGCTCGAACATCCCATTTCATATGGAGAAGAGCTCGAACGACAGAGCGTGTGACGACACGCCCACTTCCACGGTTACAGTTTTCCTCGCTCACATAGGGAATGCGCCGGATGCGAGAGATACATCCCGGTCTAAAAGGTGAATATACCTTGCTGGTACAGCCGGATCATCTAGCCAGCAAATTCAAGGATGACCTGCTGCCGCAGGTCCTCGCCACACCGATGATGATTCTGGCGATGGAGAATGCGGCGCTTAACGCGATCAGGCCCTGTCTTGAGCCGAACGAAAGCGCCGTCGGCAGCTCGATCAATATCAACCATCTTGCAGCGACGCCTGTTGGCCACAAAGTTCGCGGTTTCGCGGAGGTCACCAAGGTCGACGGCAAGCGGATCGAGTTCAAAATTTCCGCTCACGACGAGGTAGAGGAAATCGGACGGGGCACCCACGAGCGGATCGTGATTAACCTAGCTCGATTTAACGAGCGTCTTGCTCTCAAGAAAAAAGCCTAGCGGCGTTCTTCGATCAGCGCATACAAAAGCCGAGCGCAATGAAAGCACTCAGCAACAGGGCTCCCGCGCAAACCTCCAGTACCTTCGCATGTGAAGGAAACCGGATTGCGCCATAGCTCAACACGACGCCGGCCAAAGAACTGGCGATGACGAAAAATGTAATCATCGAATTCGCAACAAAAATGCCAACCTAAAAGTCGGCCTTCTGATAGCATCTAACCGGCTGCCACGGTGTGATGCCGGGCGGCTTTTCTTCCGGTAAGGTTGTCCGATAACGTAAACGCCACGCTCGCTGCATCGACAACGCGGTTAATGCCCCTTCTGGAACGAAGGGTTTTCGAGAGGAGGAACGCCTTCATCCGCCGGATGCTTGGCGGCTTCATCAGTATCGATGGCGACCGATTTCGAAAACAATCCAAGGATGAAGACAAAGAAGATCGGCACCATCAATAGCGCGAGAATTACAACGGCGATCATTCCGCCCATCACACCTGTTCCCAACGCCTGCTGGCTGAGGCCCCCCGCGCCCTGAGCAATCACCATCGGGAGAACGCCGCAGACAAACGCGAAGCCCGTCATCAGGATCGGCCGGAAGCGAAGGCTGCAGGCTTCAAGAGTGGCCGCAACAAGCGGCTTGCCCTGCCGATGCAGATCCCGCGCAAATTCGATGATGAGGATTGCATCCTTCGCCGCCAGCCCGATGATGGTGATGAGACCAACGGTGAAATACACACCGTTTGGCAAATCCCTCAACACCGACGCCAGAACCGCGCCGAAAACGCCGAGCGGAATGGTCAGCAGGACGGCAAGCGGGATCGTCCAGCTCTCGTAAAGCGCGGCAAGACACAGGAATACCACCAAGACCGACAATCCCAAAAGCAACGGCGCCTGCGAGCCGGACAATTTTTCCTGCAGCGATTGCCCACTCCACTCATAACCGAACCCCCGCGGCAGCAATCCTGCTAACCGCTCCATCTCAGCGATCGCTTCGCCCGAAGTGTGGCCGGCTCTCGCCTCGCCGCTGATGCGGACGGTCGGATAATAATTGAAGCCGACAATCTGCGATGGCCCCTTGCCCCACTCGATCGACGCGAACGACGACAGCGGAACCAGATCGCCGCGGCTGTTCTTGACGTTGTATTTAAGCATGGCGTCCGGGTTCATCCGGTCCGGTGCATCCGCCTGCACGATCACGCGTTGCATACGGCCGCGATTCGGGAAGTTGTTGATGTAGGTAGAGCCGAGGTTGGTCGAGATCGTACTATTGATGTCTGCGAATGACACGCCGAAGGCGCTCGCCTTTTCGCGATCGACCACAAGATTGACGACAGGCCCCTCGGGTAGGCCCTCAATATACACTTTCTGCAGAATCGAACTCGCATTGGCATCCGCGACGAGCTTTCGTGCGGCGACAAGGAGTTCGCGATATCCTTTTTGGCCGCGGTCCTGCAGGCGGAAGCTAAAACCGCTGGAGTTGCCGAGATTATCAATTGGCGGCGGTTGCTGCGCGGTGATCTTGGCATCCAGCACACTCGCCATGTTTTTGTTAATGTCATCGACGATCGCAGCCGCTGAGTCCTCCGGTCCGCGATCCGACCAATCCTTCAAAGTAATAAAGGCCTGCGCGGTATTGATGCCCTGGCCGAGAAAACTGAAGCCGGTCAGGAAAGTGACGTCCTGGATCCCGGCGCGTTTTTCAAGGAATTTTTCGACCTTCTCGACAGCCGCTCTGGTGCGTGCGAACGATGAATCCGCCGGCGTCTGCACATCTACAGTGATAAAACCCTGGTCATCAATCGGCAAAAATCCGCCCGGCATGCGGGAGAATGCAAAGCTGACGCCGCCGACAAGCACGACGTAAACCAACATCAGCCGGCCCTTGCGCGCTAGCGACCAGCAGACGGTCCTAGTGTAGCGCTCGCGCGTAGAATCGAGCGTCCTGTTGAATAAGCCAAAAATGCCTTTCTTGGCGTGTCCGTGTCCCGCCTTGGGCGGCTTCAGCAGCGTCGCACACAACGCCGGCGTCAGCGAAAGCGCCAGCAAGGCGGAGAAAGCGATCGCCGCCACCATCGTCACCGAGAATTGCCGATAGATGATACCGACCGACCCCGGAAAAAACGCCATAGGCACGAACACCGCAATCAACACGAGCGTGATCCCGATGATCGCGCTGGTGATCTGCGACATCGCTTTCCGCGTCGCCTCCTTGGGCGACAGACCTTCCTCGGTCATAATGCGCTCGACATTTTCAACAACAACAATCGCGTCGTCCACGAGGATGCCGATTGCCAGCACCATGCCGAACAGCGTCAACAGGTTAATCGAATAGCCGAACATGAGCAGCGTGGCGCACGTGCCCAGCAATGCAACCGGCACCACGATCGTTGGAATAATCGTATAGCGGATATTCTGAAGGAACAGGAACATCACGATGAACACCAGAACGACGGCCTCGATCAACGTGTGCAATACCTTTTCGAGCGCCGCTTCGACCACCGGCGTGATGTTGTAAGGAATGTCATAAGCGATATTGGCAGGGAAGAATTTCGACAATTCCTTCATCTTGGCTTCAACTGCCGCCGCAGTCGCCAGCGCATTTCCGCTGGGCGCCAGCAAGACCGAAAGGCCAGCCGTCGGCTTTCCGTTCAGACGCGTGCTGAATTGATAACCCAGGCCGCCGATCTCGATGCGGGCGACATCGCGCAGCCTGACGGTAGATCCATCGGGGTTCGCGCGGAGCACAATCGACCCGAATTCGTCCGGCGAACTCAATTGCCCTTTGACAAGAACAAGTGCGGAAACCTTTTGCCCCGGACTGCTCGGCTCTGCGCCTAGGCTGCCGGAGGCGACCTGCGCGTTCTGAGCGGTAACGGCGCGGGTGATATCGTCGGCCGTGAGATTGAAGCCAATGAGCTTTTCAGGCTCGACCCAGATTCGCAGCGATTGCTCGGTTGAATACAACGTGGCGCGGCCCACGCCGGGAATGCGGCGGATCTCGCCGACAATGCTTCGCACCATGAAGTCGCCGAGCGCGACCTCGTCGAGACTACCGTCTGTCGAACGCAGCGTGATGATCTGCAGTACCGCACTTGAGGCTTCTTCGACCAGAATACCCTGCTGCAGGACCGCAGGCGGCAATCGCGCCTCGACGCGCTTGATGCGGTTCTGCACGTCGACCGACGCGGCGGAGGTTTCGGTGCCGGGCTGGAAGTTGGCGACAATCTCCACCTGCCCCAACGAGTCGCTGGTCGACTCGAAATTCAGGATACCCGAGGCGCCATTCAGCTCCTCCTCGATCGGCCGTGTGACACTATTATAGAGCTCTTCCGGCGAAGCGCCGGGGTAACTCGTACTGATCGAGATCGACGGCGGCGCAATGATTGGATATTGCGCTACGGCAAGCAGAGGAATTGAGATCGCACCGATCAGACAAATGAACAGCGCAACCACCCATGCAAAAATCGGGCGTTCAATAAAAAAAGCCGGCATGGAGATGCGATCAGTTCATTGAGGAGTGCGCGGACGCTTCGGCTGTGCTCACGTCCTCAACGATTTTCGGCATCACTGCATCACCGGCGACAAACTTCTGGAATCCCTCGACGACGACGCGATCGCCGGCCTTGAGACCGTCGTTGACCAGCCATTTCCCGCCCTGGAGATCCCCTGTACGAACAGGCTGCTTGGCAACACGCCCATCGGGCTTCACCAGGAAGACTTCACTGCTGCCGTTTCCGCTGCGCTGAACAGCCTGTTCCGGTATGGCGATGGCATCACTGTCCACACCCTGCTCAAGCAGGACGCGGACGTACATGCCGGGCAGCAATTCGTGATGGGGATTTGGAAACTCGCCTCGCAGTGTCACCTGCCCAGTGCTGGCGTCGACCTTGGCTTCCGAGAAAAGCAGTTTCCCGGACCGCGTATACGGCGAACCGTCGACAATAAGACGGACCTTCGCGGCCCCGTCGGCGACCTGCTCGAGATCGCCGCGCTCAAGCGCTTCGCGCAATTTGTTCAAGTCGCCCACGGATTGGGTGAAGTCCGCGTAAATCGGATCAAGCTGCTGAATCGCTGCAAGATTGGTCGTATCGTTCGCTGTCACCAGCGCACCTTCGCTGACGAGCGCGGCGCCGATGCGCCCCTTGATCGGCGCCCTGATCGTCGCATAATCGAGGTTTAGCCGTGCGCGCGCGACCTCGGCCTTGGCTGCGGCAAGATCTGCTTCAGCTTGGCGTTTGCTCGCAATCGCCTTTTCATTTTCAGCTTCAGAGGTCACATGCTGCAAGGCCAGCGTGCCGACCCGATGCGCATGCTTGATTGCTTGATCGAGTACGGCCTCGGCCTTGGCCTGTGCGGCCTCGCGCGCCATCACCTCGACTTCAAACGGACGCGCATCAATCTGATAGAGCGCATCGCCTGCTTCGACATCACTGCCTTGCTGAAACAGCCGTTCGGTGATGATGCCCGATACTCTCGGCCGCACCTCCGCCACGCGCACCGGCGAAATTCGGCCGGGCAACTCACGCACAACCGTAAACGGTGCGGGCTTTACATTGACGACGGCCACTTCGGGAGGCGCATTGTGCGCTGCTGCGGGAGCCGGATCGTCACACCCTGTCAGCAGTGCACTTCCGGCGATGACACATACGAGAGCAATCGATCGTTTTGTCATGGTAGTATCAAGCCCCAATTTCTTCCAGTTCCGATTTTTCTCTCGGAATTTCATTCGCGCCCAAGCGATGTAATCGCAATGCAGCATCTTTGTGGCGATGCAAGATACGGACCCGAATTCGGGATGCGGCAATTGGAACCAGCGCGGGCTGCGCGTTTAATGGGAATGAACCGCATATCGCGGCAATTTGTCGCATCGAGTCAGGAGGGGAGGCGTCTTTTGAAGCACGCCCGAATGGCGATGCACGACACGCGTGAACAAGCGCGGGGCGTAATGCTGCGCCCTTCATCACATCATTCTTGCGCCTACCGGATCATGCAAGGATTTGCGATTTGAACAGCGTCGATAGTTCTGCTGCCACGACCATAGCGAGTCGCCGGCTGCGAGAAAGTCCTTGTGAATCGCCGCGAGTCTTCGTTATCGATTTGTTGTCGCAAAAAACGATCGCCCCGCTTTTGCCGAGCGATCGTTCGATGCGGGCCCTTGAGAAAGAAAACTACTTTCTGGCGATCTGCCCAAACAGAATTTTCTTGGATTCTTCATTCACGGTCGGCGCATTCGTCGGATTAACCGTCTTCGCAACCTCGTAGGCGCGAATCGTCGCGGGACGCGCAGCGACCGTTTCAAACCAGCGCTTCAGATGCGGGAAATCTTCGAGTTTCTGACTCTGGCGTTGATATGGAACAATCCAGGGATAGATCGCCATGTCGGCGATCGAATATTCGCCGGCGACGTATTCACGATCCGCGAGCCGATGATTCAAAACACCATAAAGCCGATTGGTTTCGTTGACGTAGCGATCAATCGCGTACTGAATCCTCTCGCCCGTGTAACCGGCGAAGTGATGATTCTGCCCCGCCATCGGGCCGAGGCCGCCCATCTGCCACATCAGCCACTGAATAACGTCGAACCTCTTACGAACGTCTGTCGGCAGGAGCGTTCCGGTTTTCTCGGCGAGATAAATCAGAATAGCCCCCGACTCGAACAGTGCGATGGGAGCCCCCCCATGAGCGGGGCTTCTGTCGATGATGGCAGGGATCTTGTTATTCGGCGAAATCGCCAAGAACTCGTCCTTGAACTGCTCGCCTTTACCGATTTGGACCGGATGCAGATCGTAAGACAGGTTCATTTCCTCCAGACACATCGTGATCTTGTGTCCATTAGGGGTCGTCCAGTAAAAAAGGTCGATCATCTCGTTCATCCTTGCACTTAACCGATCAATCCTGCCCCGCGCGCCCATTTATATTTGGCGCCGAGCACCTCGACGGGCAGTTCGGTCGAATAGG